>NZ_CP048386.1:0-600000 GCF_010365805.1 Spiroplasma sp. BIUS-1
ATGACAAACGTAGCTTTATGAAAAAAAATTAAAGAATGACTCATATCTTCTGACTTAATTGAACCTAATGTATACGAAGAGTATGTAAAGAATGCTTCAGTTGAAGATCTTTCAGAAAATCAAAAAGCTATAGTAGTTAGTAAAGACCTTTCTAAATACTATTTAGAAAGTATTGGTTCTGAATTAAAAGATAAAATTAGTGAAATCTTAGAAAAAGATACAAGCATTACTTTTTTATCAAAAGAAGAATTCAAAAAAGAGAAAAAAATTAGTGAAATTATAATAAAGAAGAAAAAAAATAATAAGGGTAAAGAGTTCATTTTCGAAAGTTTCATATCTGGTAAAAGTAATAGCGAAGCATTTAATGCTTCTAAAGCTGTTATAAGCAGTTTAGGAAATAAATGAAATCCATTATTTATATATGGAGATTCTGGTTTAGGTAAAACACACTTACTTAAAGCAATATGTAATGAATTAAATAGTGTAGATGAAGATTTAAATGTTAAATATTACGCATCAAACGATTTTAGAAAAGAAATCTTGGATTCATTACTTGGTGGTTTTAAAGAAATAGAACAAACTAAATTCCAAATGAATGAAATAGATGTTTTATTAATTGACGATATACAATTCTTAGCAAATAGCGGTAAAACAAATGAGATTTTTTTCAACATTTTCAACTCATTTATAGAAGAGGGTAAACAAATAGTTATAACTTCTGATAAATTTCCTGAGTTATTAAATGGTTTTGATAAAAGACTTGTCTCAAGATTTAACCAAGGGTTAAGTGTTAAAATTGAAGCACCTGATTTAGATACGGCTTTAAAAATAGTAGACTATAAAACAAATGCTTCAAATTTAAAATTGGACAAAGAATCTAAAAAATATATTGCTTCACATTTTGGATCTGATGTAAGAAAAATTGAAGGAATAATAAATAAAATAGAATTTAAATTAATACAAGATAAAGAAACTTATGGGGAAGTTATTGAATTAGATACTATCCAAAAACTACTTGAAGATTATTCATATGCCCCAGGTGGTGAAATAACTGTTCAAAAAATTAAGAATGTTGTTGCACAAAACTATGGTGTTACAGTGAAATCGATAGATGCTAAGAATAAGTTTTCAAGTGTAGTTTTAGCAAGACATGTTTCTATGTATTTAACAAATGAATTGATGAAAAAAAACTATTCAGAGATAGGTATATTATTTGGTGGTAAAGATCATACAACTGTTATAAATGCATGTAACAAAATTAAAAAAGCTTTAAATGAAGATAAAATATTTAAAGCTACTTTGAAAAAAATTAAAAAGGAAATTGTTTCTTAATTTCCTAACTTGTCATTAAGTGTTAAAATTATTTTATAAAACTCTTTACTGTTGTGACTTAAATAAAGTTATCCACATTTTAAGAGCATAATAATAATATAAATAATTAATAATAAATAAGGAGGTATTTCAATGTTCTTTAGTGTGAATAGATTGGTGTTTATTGAAGAAATTAACAAGTGTAACAGGATTATAGATCCTAAAGCTCCTACACCAAGTTTATCTGGGATATTATTAGAAGTTGAAACTGATAAGATATCTTTAATATCTTCAAACACTTCTATGTCAATAAAAACAACTATTGATATGGGTAATAGTGATTTATTAATTAAACAAACTGGAAGTATCTTAATAAGAGGTAAATATTTTTTAGAGATTTTAAGAAGAATGGATGATGATGTTATAAACATATCTAGCGTTGAAGAGAATCTTGTTTCTTTATCTGGTGAAAAATCAGAGTTTTCATTAAATATATTAAATTATGTTGACTACCCTGCTTTTGCTTTTAGAGAAAAAGGAGATAATGTTACTGTTAATAACATTGATCTTAAAAAAAGTTTGAACCAAACAATTATTTCAGTTAACGAATGAAATCAGAAAATAGTTTTGGCTGGTTTAAATTTTGCTTTAGATAATTCTTTATTTTATATAACTGGAACAGATGGTTTTAGAGTATCAAGAAAAAGAATTCAACTTCTTGGAGATATACCTGAAAAATTTGAAACTAATATACCTCATAAAAGTATTTTAGAAATAATAAAATTACTTCCTGAAAAAGGTGAATGTAAAATAGTTTCTGTTGATAGTCATGTGACTTTTATTATAAACAACACTATTTTTCAAACAACAATATTAGAAGGACAATTTCCAAATGTTAATGCAGTTTTCCCAACTGACTTTAACACTACTTTATACATGGACAATAAAAAATTCTTTAAACTTATTTCAAGAGCAGACATTCCAAGTGAAGATAATGCATCAACAGTTGTAAATTTAATTTTAAGTGATGATAGTATTTTTATTAAATCAAATATTCATCAAATAGGAAGTTTTGAAGAAGTTTTTAAAGAGTTTGAAATAAAAGGATTAGATGAACAAAATATTTGTTTTAATTCTAAATATCTAATTGATTCATTAAAAACATTTGAAACAAAAAATATAGAAATAAATCTTATAGATTCAAAAAAACCAATAGTGATATCTTCTGCTGAAGATATGAATTTGAGTCAAATAATATTGCCAATGTTTTCAAATTAACTTATAAGAAGAGTACCTTTCACTGACTTAAATGATATAATTAAGTTCGTGAGAGGTATTTTATTATGGAAGATAATAAGTATGGAGCTAGTCAAATCCAAGTTCTTGAAGGATTAGAAGCTGTTAGAAAAAGACCAGGTATGTATATTGGAAATACAAACAAAGCTGGTCTACATCATATGATTTGAGAAATACTAGACAACTCTGTGGATGAAGCGTTAGCTGGTTATTGTAATGAAATATCTATTTTTATTACAGATGAAAATGAAATAATAATACAAGATAATGGTAGAGGTATTCCAATCGATATTCACCCTAAAACAGGTAAAACAACATTGGAAACAATTTTTAACGTTCTACATGCTGGTGGTAAATTTGATGAATCTACTTATAAAGTTTCAGGAGGACTACATGGAGTTGGTGCTTCAGTAGTTAATGCCCTTTCTTTATATGTTGAAGCTATGATTTCAAGAGATGGAAAAATATATCACCAAAAGTTTTCTGAAGGTGGAACAAAGTCAAGTCAAATTAAAGAAATAGGAGTTTCTGATTCAAATGGTTCAATAATTAAATTTAAACCAGATCCAGAAATTTTTAAAGAAACTACAGAATTTGATTTCAAAGTTATTCAAGGAAAAATTAGACAACTTGCTTTCTTGAATAAAAAACTTAAATTAAATTTATATGATCAAAGAACAGATAAATATTTAACATATATTTTTGAAGATGGAATTAAAGATTACATCAAAGAAATAAATAGTGGAAAAGAAAAAGTTCATGATGAAATTTTTTATGTGTCTGATAATTCAAATGATATTGAAGTTGAAGTTTCAATTCAATATAACGAGACTTATGATGAAAATGTTTATTCATTCTGTAACAATATCTTTACATCTGAAGGTGGTTCACATGAAGAAGGATTTAAAAGTTCACTTTTAAAATCTATTAACTCATATGTGAATGACTTAAAAAACTTCAAAGGAAATAAATTTACTTGAGATGATTTAAAAGAAGGAATAGTTTCTGTTATTTCTATTAAACATAGAGATCCATTGTATGAAGGACAAACAAAAGCTAAACTTTCAAATAACGACGCTAAAGAAGCTGTATCTGAAGTTTTAAGTGAAGCTTTCAAAGAATTTTTATTAAAAAATCCAAATGATGCCAAAAAAATTATTGAGAAAGTTTTAGTTTCTCAAAAGGCAAGAAAAGCAGCACAAAGAGCTAGAGAAGATACAAGAAGAAAATCTGCTATAGATAATTTTTCATTACCCGGTAAATTAGCAGATTGTGAATCAAAAGATATTGAAGAATGTGAATTATACTTAGTCGAAGGAGATTCAGCTGGTGGTAGTGCTAAAACTGGAAGAAATAGAAAAACTCAAGCTATCCTTTCTCTAAGAGGAAAAGTTTTAAATGTAGAAAAAGTTAAACAATCAAAAGTATTTGATAATAATGAAATACAATCTATTATTGCTGCAGTTGGTATTGGAGTTAAAAATGATATAAATCTTAAAAAATTAAGATATGGAAAAATAATAATAATGACTGATGCCGATGTCGATGGTGCACATATTAGAGTTTTACTTTTAACATTCTTTTATAGATATATGAAAGAACTTATTTTGAATGGGAATATTTACATTGCTCAACCACCTCTATACAAAATAGATGCTGGTAAAAATAATGTTGATTATGCATACAATGATTTAGAGTTAGAAACTTTAAAAGAAGAAAAATATAAAGATTTAAAATATACTATTCAAAGATATAAAGGACTTGGAGAAATGGATCCAATCCAATTATGAGAAACTACAATGGACCCTGAAAGAAGAACTATGATTCAAATTAAAGTTGAAGATGCTTTCTTAGCTAATGAAGTATTCTCAAGTTTAATGGGAGAAAATGTAGATCTTAGAAAACAATTTATAACTGAGAATGCTCAGTTTGTAGAAAATATTGATATTTAGAAGATAAAGAAGGTGAATTTAATGAGCGATATCAAACATGGACGTATTTTAGAAATTGATATAAAGAACGAAGTTGAAAAAGATTTTTTAGAATACTCAATGAGTGTTATTGTAAGTCGTGCCCTTCCAGATCTAAAAGATGGATTAAAACCAGTTCATAGAAGAATCATTTATGCAATGAATGATTTAAAAATCACTTCAGATTCACCACACAAAAAATCAGCACGTATTGTTGGTGAAGTTATTGGTAAATATCACCCACATGGTGATTCATCAGTTTACGAAGCAATGGTAAGGATGTCACAAGATTTTTCATATAGATATCCTTTAGTTGAAGGTCATGGTAACTTTGGATCTATCGATGGTGATGGAGCTGCTGCTATGCGTTATACTGAAGCAAGATTGGCAAAAATTGCATCAGTATTATTGAAAGATATTGATATGGATACAGTTCCTTTCATAGATAACTATGATGCATCTGAAAGAGAACCAAAATATTTAACTGGGTATTTTCCAAACCTACTAGTTAATGGAGCTACAGGTATTGCAGTTGGTATGGCTACAAACATACCTCCACATAACCTTAGAGAAGTTACAAAAGCTATAGTGGAATATATAAAAAATGATCAAATTACAATTGATGAAATTTTACAATATATTAAAGGTCCTGATTTTCCAACTGGAGCTTTAATGACAAATGGTAAAAGTATGATTGATGGTTATAAAACTGGAAAAGGAAATTTAATCATTAGATCAAAAATCGATATTGAAGATAATGGTAAAAATCAAAGAATTGTTGTAAGTGAGATTCCTTATCAAACAAACAAATTAAAAATTGTTGAAAAGATAGCTGAACTTTATAAAAATAAAATGATAAGTGGAATATCAGATATTAGAGATGAATCTAACTATGAAGGAATTAGAATTGTTGTTGAACTACAAAAAAATTCAAATCCTCAACTTATAATTAAAAAGTTATATAAGTATACAAACTTACAATCAAGTTTTGCAATTAACATGTTATCTCTAAATAATGGAATACCTGTTGTTTTAAATATTAAAGACATAATTAAATTTTATGTTAAACATCAAATTGAAATTATTGTTAAAAGAAGTGTATTTGAAAAAAATAAATTAAATGCAAGATTACATATTTTAAATGCAATAAGAATTACTTTAGATAACATTGATGAAATTATAAAAATAATTAAAGACTCAAAAACAACTGAAGTTGCAAATGAAAAATTATTTGAGAAATTTGGATTTGATGAAAAACAATCTAAAGCAATTTTAGATATGAGACTTCAAAGATTAGTTGGACTTGAAAGAGAAAAAGTTGAATTAGATATTAAAAATATCGAAATTAGAATTTCTGAATTAGAAGAGCTTTTAGCTTCAAAAGAAAAACAAGATGATCTTCTAATAAAACAACTTGAAGATATTGCACAAAAATATGGTGATGACAGAAGAACAAAAATCATTGAAGAAGATGAAACTCAAATTGATGAGGAAGAATTAATTCAAGATTCACAAATGTTAATAACTTTATCAGAAGAAGGATACATTAGAAGATTGTCTAATGAAGATTTCAAAACACAAAAACGTGGTGGTAAAGGTGTAATTATAAATTCAACTCAAGACGATAATATAGTTATAGCTAAAGTTGGTAAAACAAAAGATGACGTATTATTTTTCACTGACGAAGGAAAAGTTTATAGAATCAAAGGTTATAACATTACTCAATTTTCAAGAAACGCAAGAGGAGTTCCTGTTATTAATTTCATAGGAATTAACTCTTCAGAAAAAGTTACATCAATTTTATCTTTAAAAGATAAAAAGAATATTTATAAATATTTATTATTTGTAACTCAAAAAGGAATTGTTAAAAAAGTTGAAATTGATGAATTTAGTAGAATAAATAATTTTGGTAAAATTGCAATCAATTTAGATGATGGAGATAAATTAGTTTCTGTTATTCCAACTGTTGGAGGAACTGAAATTTTAATTGCGTCTCAAAACGGAAAAATCATAAAAGTTAATGAGAATGATTTCAGACCAATGTCTAGATCTTCACGTGGAGTTAAAGGTATGGGTCTAGATAAAAATGACTCAGTTGTATCTTCATGTTCAAGTTATAAAAACGAATGTGTTGCAACTATATCAGAAAAAGGAATTGTTAAAAAAACACTTATAAGTGAATACAATATTTTTGGTAGAGGTGCTAAAGGTGTTGTTGGTATGAAGCTTAGTGATAAAACAGGTAAGTTTAAATCAGTTTTACCAATAAGAGAAACAGATGAAATTCTTATGATTTCATCAAAAGGAAAGATAATAAAGATTGGTGCGCAAGACATTAATCTTCAATCAAGAAATTCAACAGGAGTAATAGGTTTCAATTTAGAAGAAGATGAAACAATTACTGCATCAACATTAGAATGAAATAAAGGTGAATAAAAATGTTAGACATTAATAAAATCGAAAGTGACTTTGAAAAAGTTAGTCAAGACTTAGCAAAAAGAAATAAAGATTTTAAAAGTGAGTTAAATGAATTAGTAGAATTAAATTCACAAAGAAAAAAAATCACTTTTGAAGTTGAAGAATTGAAAGCTGAAAAAAATAAGATCTCAAAAGAAATTGGATTACTTGCAAGAGAAAATAAAAAAGAAGAAATTGAAAAATTAAAAAATGAAGTTTCTGAAATAAATAATAAAATTGAAAAACTTGATGCAAGTTTAAAAAACATTGAAACAGATTTAAATTCAAAGTTAAGCTATATTCCAAATATACCAAATGAAAATATTCCTCTTGGAAAAGATGAAGAAGACAATGTTGAAATTAAAAAATGAAACTCAGACAATTTAAAAACAAATGGAGGAGCTCATTGAGAAATAGCTTCTAAATTAAATCTAGTAGATTTTGAATTAGGTTCAAAATTATCTGGATCAAGATTTGTTGTTTATACAAACAAGGGAGCTAAAATGATAAGAGCTCTGACTGATATATTAATTTCTAGACATACACAAAACGGTTATAAAGAAATGTGACTACCATTAATTGTTAATAAAGAAAACATGTATGGTACAGGACAACTTCCTAAATTTGAAGAGGATGCTTATAAAGTTGATGATCAATATCTGATTCCAACTTCAGAGGTACCTTTGACAAATACTGTTAGAGAAAGAATTCTAGATAAAAAAGAATTACCAATGTATCTAACTGCATTCACTCAATGTTTTAGAAGAGAAGCTGGAAGTGCAGGAAGAGACACAAAAGGATTAATCAGACTACACCAATTTAATAAAGTGGAAATGGTAAAAATAACAGATTCAAAAAGCTCTTATGAAGAGTTAGAAAAAATGTTATTAGATGCAGAAGATTGTTTACAATTATTTAATCTACCTTATAGAGTTGTGGAGTTGTGTGGTGGAGATATAGGTTTCTCTTCTGCAAAAACTTATGATTTAGAAGTTTGATTTCCAAATCAAAACAAATACAGAGAAATCTCATCATGTTCAAATTGCTTAGACTTTCAAGCAAAAAGAATTATGACAAGATATAAAAACGACGAAGGAAAAAATCAGTATGTACATACTCTAAATGGATCAGGACTTGCAGTTGATAGATTATTTGCTGCAATAATGGAAAATTATTACGATGGAGAAAAACTAATTCTACCTGAAGTACTAAGACCATATTTTGGAAATGAAGAATTTTTAAAATAATGTTTCACGTGAAACATTATTTTTTTTATCAAATTGTTTCACGTGAAACAATTTGATAAAAAGCAAAATTACATTAATTTTGCTTAAAAAATGTTATTATATAAATGTCATTGTAAGGGTGACGTTCGAATTTGGTCAGGACCGGAAGGTAGCAGCCATAAGAATCTAGTGCCTTGTACAATGACTTTTTTTTGTTTTTTTTGGGAGATAAAATAATGGATAATATTTTTAATGTTTTAAATAAAGAAATAACAAAGTGTTCTAAAACTAAAGATGTTCCAGTGGCTGCTTTAATTTTAAATAATAAAAATGAAGTAATTCACAAAGACTCCAACACAAGACAAAAAAACTTTAATTTCACTGATCACGCAGAAGTTAAAGTTTTAAATAAAATTTATAAAAAGTTAAAAACAAAAAACCTAAAAGAATATACATTAGTTACAACACTAAAACCCTGTTTAATGTGTTTAACAGTTATAGAAGAAGCTAATATAAAAAAAGTTATGTACTACTTAGACAATTTAAAATGTAATTATAATAAGTTAACTACAAACATTGAATTTGTTAAGATAGGTAGTGTTGAAGAAACAGAATATTTCGAAAAACAATTAAAGGAATTCTTTTCTCAATTAAGGAAATAACTATGTAAAATATTTATGCAAGAGGAATTAAAAAATGGAAAATAAAAAATCACTTTATAGAGAATATAGACCGAAAAATTTTGATCAAGTTGCTGGTCATGAAGGTATAAAAGAAATATTAATATCTCAAATAAAATCAAATTCTTTTGGACATGCCCTACTTTTTTCTGGTCAAAGAGGTACTGGTAAAACATCTATAGCAAAAATATTTTCTAAAGTAGTTAATTGCCAAAACTTAGATAATTATAATCCATGTGACGAATGTTTGAGTTGTAAGGAATTTAACAATAACTCTCATGCAGATATTTTTGAAATTGATGCAGCTTCAAATAATGGTGTAGAAGAAATTAGAAATATAAAAGCAAATGTTTCTTTAATGCCAAGTTTTTCTAAATACAAAGTTTATATAATCGATGAAGTTCATATGTTATCTAACTCTGCTTTTAATGCACTATTAAAAACATTAGAAGAACCACCAAAGCATGTTCTTTTTGTTTTAGCTACAACAGAGTTCTCAAAAATTCCAGCCACAATAATATCAAGATGTCAGTTATTTAATTTCAAAAGAATAGCACAAAGATCTTTAGAAGACAAAATTAAAGAGATATGTAATCTTGAAGGTAAAGAGATAAGCGAAGAAGCTCTAAATGAAATATACTACATGTCAGACGGTTCTTTAAGAGATGCATTAAACTATCTAGAACAATCTTTAACTATTGCATCAGAAAAAGTAACAACAGATATTCTTAAAAAAATATTTTACATAGCTACTAAAAACGAAAAAATAAACATAATTAAAAATGTTATTGAAGGTAATTCGAAAGAAATAATTTCTTATTTTGAAAACGCAAACAATCAAGGAATTGATTTTCAAACAATGACTCTTAGTCTTCTTGATATATTAAAAGAAATAATTGAAGTTAAACTTACAGGAGATAAAAAGTTTTTAAATAATTTAAATGAAGAAGAGTTTATTTATTTTGAAAATAAACCAATAACTAAAATTTTTGAGCTTTCTGATAATATAGCAGACTCATATACAAAATCAAAAAACTCAAGTATTAGTTTTCAATACATACTTATAAATATATTAAAATCAGTAAACAAAGAAACACTTATAAGTGTTTCAAATAATACAGAAGAAAACTCTTATTCAGAACAAAATTTAAACATTCAAGAGGTACATAATAAAATAATTGTTGAAGAACCAGTTATTAAAGAAGTTGTTTCAGAAGAACAAAGAAATGACGAGAACGTTATTGAGGAAAATATTTTCGAACAACCAATGATCGAACAACCAATGATCGAAGAACCAATTGTCGAAGAACCAATTGTCGAAGAACCAATTATCGAAGAACCAAAGATTGAAGAAAAAGAAAATGAAGAACAACCTGTTGAAAGTTTAGAATCAAGAAATGAAAATGATATTCAAGAATTTTTAAATTCTGATGATGAATCAAAATTCTTGAAACTGCAAATGAAACTTCTTATATCAGAATCTAACATGTATAAAAAAGTAATTGATTTCTCAAACGATCAAATAATAAATGTTTTAGTTGGTGCTAATAAAGAAGCAAGAAATTATTTTGATAACAAATTTAATGATATATTTCAGACACAATTAATGTTGGGTGATCAAAACTTCATAGAAAACTTTATTATGTTTTACGGTTCAAAAATAACTGCAGCTAGTCAAGATGAGTTGATCCTGGTTTGTGATGAAAGAACAATTTCAAAATGAATAAACAATAAATTGCAAAATGAAAAAACAAGACAAGCTATCTTTGATTACTTCGGTATAGATGTAAAAATAATATCTATTGATAAAAAAAGATGAGCCGAAATTAAAGTGGACTTTATGAGTAGAAAACAAGAAAACAAACTTGAAGCTTACAAAAAAGTTGAAAGCAAAGATTTCTACCAGACATTAGTTTTAGAAAGTGACCAAGAAGAAAATGAATATCTTAAAAGAGCAAAAGAACTTTTAGGTAATCAAAATATTAAGGTTGTGAATTAATGGAAAAAATAATAGAAGAATTAAAAAAACTAGATGGAGTAAGTAAAAAGACAGCTGAAAAAATAGTTTTTGATTTAATAATTAATGAAGAAAAATTAGATTCATTAAGTGAAATGATAAACAAAATAAAAACCACATATAGTGAATGTGATAACTGTTTCTTTTTTAAAGAAAACAACAAATGTTCATTTTGTGATAATCAAAATAGAAACAAAAATATAATTTGTGTTGTGTCTACAAAACTAGATGCTTTAAAAATTCTAGATAGTAGTTACAACGGCATGATTCATGTTCTTAATGGAGAAATAAACCTAAATAAAAATATAGGACCTGAAAAATTAAAAATGAGTGAATTATTTGTTAGAATAAATAAAGGAATTGAATTACTACTAGCTTTAAATTTAACTTTTGAAGGTGAAGTTACTTCTAACTACATCGCAAATAAAGCGAAAGGAATAGCTGATAAGATTTCAAGAATCGCTAGAGGAATACCTCTAGGTGGAGTAATTGATTATATAGATCAAGAAACACTAAATGATGCAATTTTAAATAGAAAGAAAATGTAAATTTTAAGAGGTTACTAATATGTTATTTATTTCACTAGAAGGAATTGATGGTTCAGGTAAAACAACTATCTCAAAAATGATAAAAGATAATTTAATGCAAAAAGGATATAAAGTTCTATTGACAAGAGAGCCTGGTGGAGAACCATTGGCAGAAGAGATAAGAAGAATGATTTTAGATGAAAAAGCTAAAATAACTCCTTGAGCAGAAACTCTTTTATATGTTGCTGCAAGAAAACAACATTTAGACTCAATAATTTTGCCTGCCTTAAAAGACGGAACTATAGTAATCTGTGATAGATTTATGGACTCAACTTCAGCATATCAAGGATACGCAAGAAATATTGGTATGGCAGATGTTGCTGAATTACAAAATATAGTTTTAGGTTCTACAAAACCTGACTTAACAATATTCTTTGATATAACACCAAAAGAATCTCAAATTAGATTAATGAACAGAAAAAGAAGTGCTGATAGAATTGAACAAGAAAATCAAAAATTCCATGAAGCTGTTTATGAAGGATACCAAATTTTAATTTCTGAGAACTCAGATAGAATTAAAGTAGTTGATTCAAGAAAACCAATAAATGAAGTTTTACAACAAGTCGATTTCTTAATTGATAACGCACTTAACGAGAGAACAATAAAATAATGAAAAAAATAGAAGTATTTAAGACTGTTAATGAATTGATAAAGAACAATAAACTTTATCACTCAATAATAATCTCAAACGAAAATCAAAGCACATTAGAAGAAGTTTCTATTGAGGTTGTTAGACAAATATTTTGTTTAAACAATTCATTGGAAAATGATGATTGCGAATGATGTTCAAGAGTTATTAGTAAAAACAATTTAAATACTTTTTTTATTGGTGATGGAACAACTAAAATATCTAAAGATGAAATAAAAGAACTTATAGTAAAGTTCTCTTCATCTGGTATTGAAAATAATAAAAATAAAGTTTACATAATAAGTAATGGAGAAAATTTAAGTGAGGGAGCTTCAAATGCTATTCTTAAATTTTTAGAAGAACCTCCAAAAAACACATATGCATTAATTTTAACAAATGACAGAAATCAAATAATTTCAACTATCAAATCTAGATGTAAATTATTTTCTCTAGAGAACGAAACTGAAAAAGAAAATATTGATTCGAAGATAATTGATCTTGTAATTAACAGAAACAAAAATGCTCTTCTTGAATATTTAATAGAATTTAAAAAAATGGAAAGAAATGAAATACTAAAAAATCTTTCTGCAACATTTGAAAAAGCTATTGAATTGAATATAAAATTTTTACAAGAAACATTATTGGATACTATAAATGAAATAAAAAATTCTAATTACATAAATCTAATTTTAGAAAATCTATTTATAAAAATTTATGAGGTAATTTAATGAAAGTAGAAAACCAGGTTTTAAATTATAAGGATCTAAAAATAATTCAAGACAGCGACATGTTTAATTTTTGTATTGATTCAGTTTTGCTTTCAAGATTTTGAATTCCATCAAAAAAATATAAAAACATTTTAGACTTTGGAACAAATAATGCAATAATACCTTTAATAATTTCTAGGTACACAAAAGCAAATATAACTGGAGTTGAGATTCAAAATGAAGCTTGCAAAATTGCTGAAGAAAACATATCTCTAAATGAATTAAACTCTCAAATAACTATTTTCAACCAAGACATAAAAGAATTTGTTAAAGATAAAAACAACACATATGATCTTGTTTTTTGTAATCCTCCATTTTTTAAAATAAGTGATAATTCTAATTTGAATAAGAGAAGTGAACTTCTAACTCCTGCAAGACATGAAACAAGTATTACTTTAGAAGAAATAATTTTTTCAGCTAAGGTTGCTCTTAAAAATGGGGGAAAACTTTTAATGGTTCATCTAAGCGAAAGAATGGATGAAATCCTGTTTTTACTAAAAAATAACAATTTTTCTGTAAAGAGAATTCAATTTGTATATTCAAAAGAAGGACAAGATGCCAAAAGAGTTTTAATAGAAGCGGTTAATGATGGCAATGATGGTATGAAAATTCTTCCTCCATTAGTTATTCATAATGAAGATGGTACATATAAAGAAAATATATTAGAAATGTTCGGTGATTAATTTGTTAAATAAAGATAAAAAATATATTTTAGCTATATCTGGTGGAGCAGACAGTGTTTTTTTATTTCATTACCTTATTGAAAATGGAATTAAAAACTTTGTAGCTTGCCATGTAAATTACAACTTCAGAAAAGATTCAAATAAAGATGCTGAGTTAGTAACTGAACTATGTGAAAAAAATAATATCGAATTAAAGATTCTAAATATTGAGCAAAACTATTCACAGTTAAAAGATAACTTTGAGTCTTGAGCCAGAAAAGTAAGGTATGATTTTTTTTGTGAAGAACTTATTAATCAAAAAGCTGATGCAATATTAATTGCCCATAATCTGAATGATCATGTCGAAACATATTTGATGCAAAAGAAAAATAAAAAGACGGTTTCTTATTATGGGATAAAAAAAGAAACTACTTATAAGGAAAAGAAAATCATAAGACCAATTTTAGAATTCAAAAAATCTGAAATAGTAAATTCCTTAATGACAAAAAAAATTGATTTCATAACTGATAGTACAAATGCGGATTTAAAATATGAAAGAAACAAAATCAGAGCAAATTTAAATGAAAGTGATTTTGAAAAATACCTAGATGAGATATTTCAAAATAATTCTGTTTTGCAAAAGTATGAAAAACAGTTTGAAATAATAAAAGATCAAAGTTTTTTAAACCTTAATAATATAAGTTCTGATGAAAAATGGAATGAATACCTAGTATTTAATTTTTTAAAGACTAAAGGTTTGGAAAAAGAAATATTTTTTTCAAAAAAGTCTATTTTAAAAGAAATTATAAAGCAATTAAAAACTTCTAAAAGTTTCATTGAGATATATAAAGGGGATTTTGTAATAATAAAAGATTATGAAAAAATGTACGCGATAAATAAGAGGGAATATGTTTTTTTTGAGATTAATATAGAGGAAAAGAAAAAATATGAAAGTATTTTAAAAGACAACAACATTGATTTTGACGGTAATTTACTAATTACAAATGATTGAAAAAAATACCAATCAAAAATATCTATTAATGGGATTACACTTTCAAAATATTACAAAGACAAAAAAGTTAGTTATATTAAAAGACAACAAAATATTTTAATTTTTGATAAAAGTAAGAAAATACTTTTAAACAAAATAACTATATAATGTTAAAATCATTATTGGTATTAGAAAACGGTGAAGAAGATGAAAAAGAAAAAATCTATATGATTATGGGTTTTATTCATAGTAATGATAATAGTTATCGGGCTTGTAATTTGACAGTTCATAGCTGGAACAGCGGATCACTTAACTTATGAGCAGTTCCAAAGTTATTTAGGAAATGATGCAATTTTAACATCAAGAACTAGTCAAAAAATATATAATGGGGTACATGTTATCTCTGGTATTTATACAAATGGCGATGGTGTTGCTCGTAAGTTTATTCTTACAATGGATAACCAAATGTATGGAGAGGCAATGGCAAGCAACACTGCATTCCAAAGCTTTATGCAATCTATACAAACAATAGCAGATGCAAACTCACCATTTATTAACCTATTAATCAGTTTATTACCAATGGTTATTTTAATTGGTTTCTACATTTGAATATTTTCATCTATGTCAAAAGGTGGAATGGGTGGAGGAATGTTCGGCCCAGGTAAATCTACAAGACCTAGAGAAATTAAATCAGATGTTAAATTTACAGATGTTGCGGGAATAAATGAAGAAAAAACAGAACTAGTTGAACTAGTTGACTACTTAAAAAATCCTAACAAGTATGCACAAATGGGTGCAAGAGTACCTAAAGGGGTTCTAATGGAAGGACCTCCTGGTACAGGTAAAACTTTATTAGCAAAAGCTGTTGCTGGAGAAGCTGGTGTAGCATTCTTCTCAATGGCTGGTTCTGAGTTTGAAGAAATGTTTGTTGGACTTGGTGCAAGTAGGGTTAGAGATTTATTTAGTGATGCTAAAAAAGCAGCGCCATGTATTATCTTTATTGATGAAATAGATGCTGTAGGTAGAAAACGTAGTGGTGGAATGGGAGCTTCAACAAATGAGCAAACATTAAACCAATTATTGGTTGAAATGGATGGTTTTGGTTCAAACTCAGGAGTTATTGTTATGGCAGCAACTAACAGAGTTGACGTTTTAGATAGCGCCTTATTAAGACCAGGAAGATTTGATAGAACTATTCAAATTTCTCTACCAGACATTAGAGAAAGAGAAGATATTTTAAAACTTCATGCAAGAAACAAATCAGTTTCTCCTGAAATTGATTGAAAACGTATTGCAGAAAGAACGCCTGGTTTCTCAGGTGCTCAACTAGAAAACGTTCTTAACGAAGCTGCAATTCTTGTTGTTAGAGATAAAAGAAAAATGATCACAATAACAGATATCGATGAAGCAATCGATAGAGTTGTTGGTGGACCTGCTAAAAAATCTAGAGCAATGACTCTTCAAGATAAACAAATTGTTTCTTATCATGAAGCTGGACATGCATTGATGGGATTGAAATTGGAATCTGCATCAAAAGTTCAAAAAGTTACAATCATACCAAGGGGTAATGCTGGTGGATACACAATCATGACTCCAAAAGATGAATCTAACTTCTCATCAAAAGAAGATCTATTTGCATCAATTGCTGGATACCTTGGAGGTAGAGCGGCTGAAGAAATAATGTTTGGTAAAAACAAAATTACTACTGGTGCACATGATGACTTAGATAAAGCAACAAATATTGCAAGAAGAATGGTTACTCAGTTTGGTATGTCTTCTTTAGGACTTACAAAATATTTAACAATGCAAGAAGAATCATATGGACAAACAAAAGGTGTTTATTCAGATGAAGTTGCATTCAAAATCGACAGTGAGATAAATACAATATTAGAACAATGTTATAAAACTGCAGTTGAAACAATCAACAAACATAAAGATGTTTTAGAATTAATTGCAGAATCACTAAGAGTTTTAGAAACAATTACTGCTGAACAAATTGATTACATTGATAAATTTAATCAATTACCAAAAGAAGTTGTTGAAGAAAAAAACAGAAAAGACATTGAAAATAAAAAAATCGAGTCAGGTGAAATTTTAGAATTTGAACCAGATGAAGAAGAAAAATAAAAACACTTTCTAAAAGTGTTTTTTTTATTCCTAAACAAGTATAATAAGAAAAGTTAAATTTTTAAGGAGAATAAAAACATGGATATGGAAATCAGAGCTTTAAGTGAAAAGCATAACGTTAAAATTTCAATAGTAGATATAAGTGAAGGGTATAATGAAATTGCAAAATTGCAAGGAACTAACCCACTTACATCAGTTGCCTTGGGAAGAACTATAATAAACAATGCTTTATTAAGTTTATCTATAAAAGACGGAAACAAAATGACAACAAATATAAATGGTATGGGATTAGGTGGATCAATTATAGCTGAATTCCAAGATAAAAAATTTAGAGGTTACATTCAAGTTCCAAATTTTGAAATTGAAAAGATAGAAGAAGATAAAGGAAGTCCTTTATCACAAGTTGTTGGTAAACAAGGTTTCTTACAAATCTCAAGAGATAATGGTGGAACAGAACCATATACTTCAAGAGTTGAAATTGTTTCTGGAGAAGTTAATTTAGATTTTATGTATTACTTACAACAAAGTGATCAAGTTAATTCTCTAATCAGTTCAACTGTAGAAATAGCAGAAGATGGAAGTATTAAAAAAGCTTGTGGAATTATAATACAAATGTTACCTGGATTCAGTGATGATGACATTGATTTCATTGAGGAAAAAGTTGGATCATTAGACCATCTTGTTAAAACACTTACAGGAACAACAAATTATGAATCATTAATAAAAGATATTTGTGATGATGCAAAAATTCTTGGTGTTGGTGAATTAAAATTCGAATGTACTTGTAACATGGAAAAAGTTATTTCATCTGTAAAAATGTTAGGTGAAGATGACATTAAAAAAATCATTGAAGAAGGAGAAGTTGTAGAGGTAGTTTGCGACTTTTGTAAGAAACAATATAATGTTAAACCAGAAGAACTTGCTAAATAATTTATGCTAAAATTATATTGGTGTATTTAAGTTCTATATTAAGGAGAATTAATATGGAAGAAAAAGATTTACAACAACCTATCGAAACGGTTGAAGGTGAATTAAAACAACCTAAACAAAAGGTTGTAAAAGAAAAGTCAGCTAAAAATAGTAAAAGCACTGCTGACAGTTCAACTCCTCGTGTAAGAGAATTTGAACACATTCAGTTACCAGAAGTAACTGAAGAAGGTGTTAAAGGATTAAAACAAAAAAATAAAATCCAAAAACAAATGACTTCTAAATATTCAAAAGAAATTTTAGAGGGAAAAATAATTTCTACAACAGGTAACAAACCTGATATAGAAAAAAATGTTATTGAGTTATACAACGTAAAAAGATGATATGTAACTGGAGATATGTTAACTCCTGTGTTGCGTGGTGTGGACTTGAAACTTGAAAAGGGTAAATTTATCGTAATCTTAGGACCATCTGGTTCAGGAAAAACAACTTTATTAAATACAATCTCAGGATTGGATAAAACATCAGAGGGTGATGTTTTCGTTCTAGGTAATAACTTGTCTTTATTAAAAGACTCACACTTAACAAAATTCCGTAGAGAAAATGTTGGATTCATTTTCCAACAATATAACCTACTTTCAAACTTAACTGCAAAAGAAAACGCAGAAGTTGGGGAAAACTTAAGTAAATCAAAAGAAAATAAAATGTCAATTGAAGAAATTTTTAAAACAATTGGTATGGAAGAACAAATGAATAAATATCCACATCAAATGTCAGGGGGACAACAACAAAGGGTTTCTATTGCAAGAGCATTAGCAAAGAATCCTGAAATCTTGTTTGGTGACGAACCAACAGGAGCTCTTGATGAAGAAATGGGAAGAAAAGTATTAGATATATTAGTTGAAGTTAAAGAAAAATATAACACAACTGTAATTATCGTTACTCACAACCCAAACATTAGTGAAATTGGAGATACTGTTATCCATGTTAGAAATGGTTTAATTGATGAAATTAAACATAACGCTAAACCAAAAAAACCATCAGAAATTGACTGATCATAAAAAAATTTTTTAACTACAAATGAAATATTTTGTAGTTTTTTTTATCTTAAAAGATATAAAAAAAAGTATATAATTATATTTGTTAAAGGTGGGAAAAAAACATGCCAATATTTACTTTTAAAGGTGTAGATGAAAACAAAGTTAATGAATACTTTAAACAAGTTGGAGAACTTGCTTTGTTAATTAATGCTGACGTTAAAAAATTTGTATTCTGACATGACCCAAGTACCTTAATAGGTAATGGGTATGAAAAAGATGCTATTCAAGTGACTATCGAATGAGTTGGTAGACCACTAAAACAAGAAGACGTGTCTAAACATATTCAAAAATTCTTTGGAAACATATCAAAAAATATCTATGTAAAATTTGAAGAAATTAATAGTTTCTTATATTTAAACGGAGATTGCATAGGTTAATGAAAATTAAAAATGTTGATATTAAAGGCCAAGTTTTTTTAGGTCCAATGGCTGGAACTACAAATGCAGCTTTTAGAATAATTTGCAAAGAAAAAGGTGCATCACTTGTTTATGCAGAAATGGTTAGTACAGAGGGATTAGTTCATAATAATCAAAAAACTAAAACTATGATCGAAGTATCTAATCTAGAACACCCAATTACTTTGCAAATTTTTGGTTTTGATGTCAATTCTTTTGTTGAAGGCGCAAAAATTGTAGAAGAATTTTCAGAGTGCGATATTATAGATATTAATATGGGTTGTCCAGCACCCAAAGTGGCTTTAAGAAGTCAAGCTGGAGCAAATTTATTAAAGTATCCAGAAAGAGTTGGAGAAGTAATAAAGGCTGTTGTTGAAAATACTTCAAAACCAGTTACTGTCAAAATGCGAATTGGTTGAGATGAAGAAAATAAAAATGTAGTTGAATTAGCTAAAATAGCAGAAGCAAACGGCGCTAGTGCTATAGCTGTTCATGGAAGAACAAGAAACCAATTTTACAATGGTAAAGCTGATTGAAGTTGAATAAAAAAAGTAAAAGAAGCAGTTAATATTCCTGTAATAGGAAATGGCGATGTAACTGATGGACCATCTGCAAAAGCTATGATCGAAGAGACTGGCTGTGATGGAATAATGATAGCAAGAGCTGCACAAGGGAATCCTTGAGTTTTTAGAGAGATTCAACATTACCTTGATACTGGAGAGTTTTTGGAAAAACCTTCATATGAAGAATGAAAAGAAACAGTTCTTAGACATGCAAATCTTTTAATTGAAATGCGTGGAGAAGAATTCGCTATTAGAGAAATGAGAAAACAACTTCTTTGATATCTTGGTACTTTAGGTAGTGACGATATCATCAAGGATATGAAAAAAATGGCAACAACTATAGAGTCATTAGATGACATTAATGGTATATTTAAATTTTACGAAGACCAAATCTAGGAGAATAAAATATGAGCAACAATTTTGAAAGAAATTTTTCAGAGCAAGAAAATATTAGAAGAGAAAAACTAAAAAAACTTACAGAAAACGGAAGAGATCCTTTTGTCGAAAATGAATTTAATAGATCTCACTCATTAAGTGAATTAAATGAAGAATTTGGAAAATTCTCAAAAGAAGATTTACAAGGAAAAACAGATATTAAAATTTCTGCTGCTGGAAGAATTAGATTATTTAGGGAAGCTGGTAAAAAAGCTATCTTTGCAAACATTCAAGATCAAAACTCTTCAATTCAAATTTATGTAAGACAAGATGAATTGGGAGAAGAAGAATTTGAATATTTTAGAGACCTTGATTTAGGAGATATCGTAGGTGTTGAAGGTATCATGATGAAAACTGATCATGGTGAATTAACAATCAGAGTTAAAGGAGCAAAACTTTTAACTAAAGCTTTGAAACCTTTACCAGACAAACACTTAGGTATGTCAGATATAGAAGAAAAATACAGAAGAAGATATGTTGATCTAATTGTAAATCCAGAAGCAAAACAAGTTTTTATAGATAGAACAAAAATTATAAGAACTATGCAATCAATTTTAGACTCAAAAGGTTATATGGAAGTTGAAACTCCAATATTACAATCAGTTAGAGGTGGAGCTAGTGCAAAACCTTTTGTAACTCATTACAATGCTTTAGATAATGATTTCTTTTTAAGAATTGCAACTGAACTACATTTAAAAAGATGTATAGTTGGTGGGTTTGATGGAGTTTATGAAATTGGAAGAATCTTTAGAAATGAAGGAATTAGTACAAGACATAATCCAGAATTTACATCTGTAGAATTATATGTTGCATATAAAAATATGGAATTCTTAATGGATCTATGTGAAGAGTTATTTAGAGAATGTTCTATAGCTGTTAGAGGAACAACTAAAATAAATTACGGTGGTCATGATTTAGATTTATCAAAACCATTTAAAAGATGACATATGGTTGATGCAATCAAAGAAGTTTGTGGAGTGGACTTCTGAAAAGAAATGTCATATGAAGAAGCTTGTGCTATTGCAAAAGAACACAATGTTAAAGTTGAAAAACACCACTTCTCTGTTGGTCACATAATTAACTTGTTCTTCGAAGAATTTGTAGAAGAAAAAATAGTTGAACCTACTTTTGTATGAGGTCACCCAAGAGAAATCTCACCACTTTCAAAATTAAATGCTAAAGACCCAAGATTTACAGATAGATTTGAGTTATTTATTATAAATAGAGAGTATGCAAATGCGTTTGCTGAATTAAATAACCCAATAGATCAATATGAAAGATTTGTAGATCAAATAAAAGAAGCTGATGCAGGAAATGATGAAGCAAATGATATGGATATTGATTTCATTGAAGCTTTAGAATATGGAATGCCTCCAACAGGTGGAATTGGAATTGGAATTGATAGAATGGTTATGTTATTAACAAACTCAGAATCTATCAAAGATGTTCTTCTTTTCCCTCAAATGAAACCAAGAGGTAACTAATGAAATACGGTATAGCTTTAGGTTATGTTTCAAAATTAAATTTTCAAGAAACAATCGAAGGAATAGAATTCATTAAAGAGAATTTATTTTCAGAATTAAAAAGTAAGTTTGCACTTTTAAATGTATCAAGTGGTTTAGTTACTAATAAATATCTTTGATTAAACGATGACTTTCAACAAACAAAAAGGCCAATTGATTTTGATATTATAAGTCAAAATGAATATGGAGAAATTATTCAGTCCAACAACAAATGAAGAAGACACTTCTTAAAAAATTTAGATGATGACAATGAAAATATTAAAGGGATAATAACCAACTTCACAACAATTAACAGGGATGCGATATTGGACAATATTAATTCTTTAATATTTGAAGAAATTGGATTAGAAATAATTGCCAAAGAAGTTGATATGGAAAACTTAAATAATAGTTTGATAGAAGTTTATAAAATTCTTTGTAAGTTAGATTCAAAATTAAGTAGTGATTATGAAAATTTAAGTAAGTATCATTTTTCAAAAACACTTACTTTCATTACTTATAAAAAGTTAAAAGAATTATATCCTCTTTTAACTTTCTCTGAAAGACTAAATAAGTTTGGAAAAGATAATGGAAGTTTTGTTATTCAAGACTATGCTGAAAAAATAATGAATCAGAAAAACGTAAATCAATTTTCTGAAGATGTATTTAATCTTAGAACTTACTCTAAGTTATATGTTTATAATGGAGAATGTGAAAAATCTGTTTCAATAGCTTATGCAAGTTTTCAAGTTGATAGAAAAACTCTTAAAGAACAAAATTTAATTCTTAAAGAAAATAGTAAGATTAACAACGAATATAATCACTTGATAAAGTCAAATGAATTACCTTTAACTTTATCAATGGGGGTTTTCACAAATAGAGTCGCAATGTCAATTTTAGAAAAACAACATATTGGAGAAGTACACTCTTCAATATGGGGAAATGAATTTATTGAATACTGTAAATCAAATAATATTAAAATACTTTAATCACAACTAAGTTGTGATTTTTTATTTATAATTAAGTTGGTGATAAGAATGGTATCTTTAATAATTGTGGCTAACGGATCTGGGCAAAGATTTGGTGGAAATAAAATGCTTGCAAAAATAGATAATGATTTTTTAATAAATAAAACTATTGAATGTTTTTCGAAAGTTGAAAAAATTAAGGAATTAATTCTCGTTTCAAATAAAGAGGTTTTTGACGTTATAAAAAACAAAGATGTTATATTTGTGGATGGTGGAAAAACTAGAAGTGAATCTGTAAAAAAAGGTTTAGAAAAAGTTACTGGGGATATAACTTTAATACATGATGGAGCAAGACCATTTGTTTCAAATCAAATAATTGAACAAGTGATAAAAAATTTAGATGAAAACGATTGTGTCATTCCTAGTTTAAAAATAACAAACTGTTTAAAAAAAATAACAAACAATAAAGTTGAAACAGTTAATAGAGAAGAATATTTAGAATCACAAACACCTCAAGGTTTTAAGACAGAAGTAATTAAAAAATCTTATGAAAAAGCTGTTGGCGATTTTTATGATGATTGTCAATTATTAGAAAATTCAAATTATAAAATAAAGTTTGTAGAAGGTAGTTATGAAAATAAGAAAATCACTTTCTTAAAAGATATTGAATGATAATTTTAAATACAATTATTAATATACCTTGAATATATATTAACTTTTACTATATAATAAATAGGCGAGTTAATTTTTTTATTAACTCCTTGCCTTTAATTAGGCCAAAAGACCATAAGGAGATAGAAATATGATTAGAAAATACGAAGTAATGTACATCATAGATCAAGATACAACTGATATAAAAGCTGTTCAAACTAAATTACATGATGTTCTTACTGCTAATGGTGGAAAAATTTTAGAATCAGAAGACTGAGGACTAAAAGATTTCGCTTATTTAATTAAGAAGAAAAGAAAAGGTTACTATACAGTAGTAATCGTTGAAACAGATTCAGCTAACATTAATGAGTTTGAACGTGTTTCAAGAATTGATAAAAACGTAGTTAGATACCAAGTTATTAATACAGAAAACGAAAAAAAATACGTTCAATCAACAAAATTATCTAAAACAGATATGTCAAAATTCAAAGAAGAGAAAAAACCTTCAAGAGGATTCGACAGAAGAATGCCAAGAAGAGATGAAGCTGTTAAAACAGAAGAATCAAATGAAGCAAAAACTGTTAAAGAAGTTAAAGAAGTAACTGAAACAAAAGTTGTTAAAGAAGTAAAAGAAACTACTACAACAAAAGAAGCTAAACCAGCTGCTAAAAAAACAACTAAAAAAGTTGAAGAAAAAGAAGCTTAATAGCTTAAAGGAGAATTCAAATGAACTCAGTAAACCTAATAGGAAGAATTACTAAAGATCCAGAACTTAGAAGTTCATCAAATGGTAAATCATTTGTTGCATTTACACTTGCTGTAAACGAGTTTTCTGGAGGAAATCAATTCACACAATTTGTGCCTTGCTTTGCATGAGAAAAAACTGCAGAAAATTTAGCAAAATTTGTTAAAAAAGGAGCTCAAATTTCTGTTGAAGGATCAATTAATGTTAGACAAGAAAATAACAACGGGCAATTTTCACAAATTGTTACAGTTAGAGCTAACAGAATTGAATTTTTAAGTGGAACTGGAACTGGTGCTCAATCAGGTTCAGGAAATTCATTTGAATCAAACCAACCAAAACAATCTACTCAACAACCATCAAACAATTTTGATTTTGATCTAATAGATGATGTTAAATCAAACGATGATGACTCAATTTTATGAGAAGACTAATATAGGAGGAAAAACCCAATGAAAAAATTTGTAAGAAGAAAAAAAGTAAATTTCTTTGCTAAAAACAACATTGATTACATCGATTACAAAGATGTGGATTTATTAAAAAAATTCATTTCAGCTAATGGACAAATCTTACCAAAAAGAATTACAGGAACTTCACCAAAACATCAAAGAATGTTAGCTGTTGCTATTAAAAGAGCAAGAAGCATGGGGTTACTACCATTCGTAGTTCAATAATAATTAAGGAAACACCGCAAGGTGTTTTTTTATTTGTTATAATTAGAAAGGTGAAAATAAATGAAAGTAATTTTATTAGCTGATGTAAAAAACTATGGTAAAAAAGATGAAATAGTAAATGTGTCTGACGGATATGCAGCAAATTACTTGATACCTAAAGGTTTGGCTATTCTGGCAACTAAAGATGATGTAAGTCATTTAAATGTTAGAAAAAGAAAAGAAGAAGAAATTAGTAAAGAGAAGCAAGAAAAAGTAAATGCTCTAAAAGATAAACTTGAATCTATTCAACTTAATTTCAAAATAAAAACAAAAGATGGAAAACCATTTGGATCAGTTTCTCTTTCACAAGTTACAGATAGATTGAAAAAAGAATTTTCAATTGATTTGGATAAAAGAAAATTTGAAAAACATGAAAACATTAATAAGTTAGGATTATTTTATTTAAAAATAAAACTTGAATTTAAAATTATTGCAACTTTAAAAGTGTTTGTAGAGGGTACAGAATAATGAACGAAAATTTAGATTTAAATACTGTTTTAATAGATTCAGAAAAAGCTGTATTGGCTATTGCAATGCATTCTCCAAAAGCAAGTTTTGATATTTTAACTCAACTTAATCCTGAAGATTTTAGTTTAGAAAAACACCAAACAATTTTTGAAGCTATAAACTCAGTTTCACAAAATAGTCAAAGTGTAACAATAACAAAATTAGCAGAATACTTAGAAGATAAAAAAGTATTAGAAAAAGTAGGAGGAGTAGGCTATCTATCTGATATATCTGGTTACTTCTATACTGATGAAGGTTTTGAAGATTATGTAGAAATAGTTTTTAAAAACTCTATTGGAAGACAACTTGATAGAGCTTTAATTCATATAAAACAATTGAGAGATAGCAAATCTCCAATTGATGAAGTTTTCATGGTGGCACAACAAAAAATACTTAACATAAAAACTGATATTAAAAAAGATGATGCAACAGCTGTTAAAGATACTGTTGTTGAAGTTATTAAAAAAATTGAAGCATTAGAAAAAAATGGAGGACTTGTAAACGGTGTGCCTTCTGGATTTTCTGATTTAGATCAAATAACAAATGGATGACAAAAAGGTGACTTTATAATTTTAGCCGCTCGTCCATCTATGGGTAAAACTGCTTTTGCTCTTAACTTAGCTGTAAATGCAGCTGAAAGACAAAAAGGAGTAGCTTTCTTTTCTTTAGAAATGCCCAAAGAACAACTTGTGCAAAGGGTTTTAAGTTCAGTTTCAGGAATAGATTCTGGAGCACTTAGAAACGCTCAAGGATTAACAACTGAAAAATGAACTAGAATTACAGCTGGAGGAGAACAAATCAAAAACATGAATATTGTTATTGATGATACTCCGGGTATTACAGTTTTACAGTTACAATCAAAATTAAGAAAAATGAAAAGAGATTTTGGAGTAGAAATTTGTTTTATAGACTACTTACAATTAATTTCTTCAATGTCAAATAAATTTGATAGTAGACAAAATGAAGTTGCTGCAATTTCAAGACACTTAAAAAAAATTGCTCGTGAATTAAACATGCCAATTGTATGTCTTTCTCAGTTATCACGTAGTGTTGAAAAAAGAGAAGAAAAAACTCCTTTAATGTCAGACTTAAGGGATTCAGGAGCTATTGAACAAGATGCGGATATAATTATGTTCTTATATAGAGATGCATATTATAAAGCAAAAGAATATAATGTTGGAACAGATGATCCAACAGATGAAACAGACATTATTATTTCAAAACACCGTAACGGAGCTACAGGGGTTGTTAAAGTTAACTTCCTTAGAAGTTATGGTAAGTTTATCGATCAGTCTAAAAATTCATAATAGAATTTTTGGGATTTTAATGTAGAATAAAGATTAGAGATTTGTAAAAGAGGTTAGTTAGATTATGAAAAAATTGCTTTCGGTTTTAGGTACATTTGCAATTGTTACACCAGGTATTTCTGCTGTTGCTTCATGTGGTATAAGCACATCAACTGTAGAAACATTAATTGATGGAAATAATAAATTTAAAATAGGGGATGACGAAGTTGGTTTAGAAAAAGTTTTTGGAACTAAATCAAGACTTGCAATTTTAGGGTACCAAATTTTAGATGCGCTAAGTTTTACTGAAGACAAATACCAAAACAAAGAAACTTTAGAAAAACAAAAAGCAGTTTTAGGAGATAATGGACAAGCTCTTTCTTTAGATAATGTAGGTAAAAAAAATAAAACTGCAAATATTGAATTTAATGATCAAACAACACCAGAAAATGGAAGATTTACAGATAGCTATAATTCTGCAATGGATTCAAAATTTACAAAAATGGACTTTCAACTTGGAGTAGATAAAAAAATTGAAAAAGATGGTATATGAACAGCAAATAATGCTACTGTATTTACAGCAGATAAAGCAAAAACATTAGAAGCTGAAATAAAATATGATAAAGATGGAAAAGTTAGCAGAATAGAAAAATCAAACACAAACTCAAATAGTAATTTAAAAGGTTACATTGATACTAAATGAGAAGGTAATTTACCTCAAGGTGATTATGAAGAATATAAATCTGAAGGTTTATATACAATGGATCCAACAAAAGCTGAGAGTCTCTATGATAAATTAAAAGCAGATACTTCTGATCAGGCTAAAAAATTAGTAGATGGTTTAAGTAAAGAGATGTTTAAACTTCTACATACTCAATTAAATAATGCAAAGAAATCTTTAGAACACGGAATTGTTATGCCCGGAAAATTTGATAATAATTTCAATGGTTCAGGTGATATATCATTGAATGATTATAAAGAAAAAGAAACTGCAAAAATAACAGAAAATAAATTCTTTTTCACAAAAGAAGATAAAAAATCATTGCAATCACAAGTAGTTGGTGGAAGAGATAATGAAAATAGAACATTTGTTTATGGTGAAAGTGACAATGATAAACCATTAGAAATTGAATTCACTTTTACTGTTCCTAAAGATAAAAAAAGAGAAATAGAAGAAAAAAATTACAAAATAAATGTTTCTTTAAAAAACCTTATTGTTGGATATCAATTAAATGGAGCCATCCTTGAAAAAGGTAAAGAGGCAAGTGACAAAGATAAATCAAGAACAGACACTGCTATTTATTGATATGAACCAGTCTTCTATCAATTTACAGACAAGGAAATGTTTAGAACTAATTCAAGTCAAAAAGCAAATGACGGAACAAAAGATGTTTTTGACAAATTATCAGGGGCAACAATTAAAATCTCTAACGCTTAAAAAAGTATGAGATAATTACACGGGAAAAAAGAAATGGGGCTATTCTTATGAACTACTTTATCAGATTTGATAATAATTTTTATAATGTTGTAGATGGAAATACAAACCAAGTGATTGCATCATTTGTCAGTGATTT
Source organism: Spiroplasma sp. BIUS-1 (assembly GCF_010365805.1). NCBI lineage: Bacteria > Bacillati > Mycoplasmatota > Mollicutes > Entomoplasmatales > Spiroplasmataceae > Spiroplasma > Spiroplasma sp. BIUS-1. The sequence goes on from NZ_CP048386.1 coordinate 28,083, forward strand.
TGAAGCTGGTAAATTTGTACAATCACTTTTTGGCTATGCAAATAATATGTATACTCCAGTACAACCTCAGTTTATAAATCCTTATTCAATGAATCAAAATGTTTTTACATATCAAAACCAATTACCAATGCAATTAAATCAAACTAACCAAAACATGATGCAAGGTGTCCAACCTCAAGTTCAAAACCAATTAATTCAACCTCAAATGCAAAATGTTCAAACTCAAGCAATGCAACCTCAAATGCAAAATATGCAACCTGCAAACCTTGCTTCTAATTTACAACAAGGTCAAATGCAAAACCAATTAATCCAACCTCAAGTTCAAAACGAACAACAAGAAGGTAATTATTTAATTAATAATCAAAATCAAAATGAAATCATTGAAGAAAAAGTTATTGAAGAAAAAAACATTTCTTCAACGAATAACATCTTTGAAGAAAAAGAAATTGAAGATAATTTTAAATTTGATTTTAATGATAATACACTTTCAATTGATTCAAGTTTATTTGAAGAAGACAAAATGGGGGCAATAATACAAGAAAAATCTTCTTTTGTTAATAACACTGATGACGATAGCTTGGGAGAAGTTGCTGCATATAAAGATATAAAACACTTGGATAATAAAAATTTCGTAGAAGAAAAAGCAAATGAAGTTATTGGTTATGACGATCTTCCAGATTTAAACGAAGATATTGATTTTCAAGATTCTGCTTTTGAATTACCAAAAGAAGAAAAAGCTATTACAGAAATATATCAAGAAAATTTAATACCAGAAAGTAAAGTTACTTCTAAAAAAGATGATGACTTAATAGATCTTGGTCCAATAAATGAAGATGATGAAATTTTTTCTACACCTAGAAAAGATGCTGAACAAGATGATTTTGAAACTTTTACTCTTTCAAAAAAAGAAAGAGCAGAATTAAAAAAAGCAAAAAAAAGAGAAGAACTTTCTAGAAAAAGATATCAAAAGTTACTAAGATAATGAATAGTTTAAAAGAATTATCTAAAGAGTGGTTAGAACTCTTTGAAAAAGAAAATATTTACAAAGATATTGAAAGTATTCTTAAAAAAATAAAAAACTATGAAAATATTTATCCTCCAAAAGAGGATATTTTTAGAGTTTTTAAATTAATAAACCCAAAAGATATAAAGGTAATAATAATTGGTCAAGACCCTTATCATGGTCCGAATCAAGCTAATGGGATTGCCTTTAGTGTTTCAAATGAAGTTAAAGCCCCTCCTAGTTTAAAAAATATATTCAAAGAATTAAAAAACGATCTAGACATAGATCACTTCAAAAATAATGATCTATCAAACTGAGTAAGGCAAGGAGTATTTCTAATAAATTCTTGTTTAACTGTAGAAAAAGGAGAGCCAAACTCTCATAAAAACTTTGGCTGAGATGTTGTTGTTACAAAAATATTAAATGAAATTAATAAAAATAATAAAGACATTATTTATTGTTTATGGGGAAATTATGCAAAAAAAATATATAATAGTTTTGTATATAAAGAGAATGAAAAAGTAATTTTTTCTGCACACCCATCTCCATTTAGTTTTAAAAGAGGTTTTGAAAATAGCAAACCATTTTCAAAAATAAATGAGATGTTAAAAAATATTAATCAGGATGTCATTAATTGGGAATATTAAGGAGCAATAGCATGAACAATATTAGTAAATGATTACTTGAAGGAAATAATATGGCTTATGCTATGGCTGGCTTTATTGGTTTTTTTATAATTTTATATTTTTTCTATAACGCAATGTCTTTTTGAATTTTAAAAGAAAGATATCATGGAATTAGATTTACAACAAAAAATATAGCTTACATAACAATGTTTACTGCAATAAATGTAAGTGTTACTATTGTTATATCTTTAACTGTTCCAATTACAGTTTTCCCTCCAATAAGAATTGCTTTTGAAGGTGTTATGGTAAAAATAACAGGATTTATATTTGGACCAATTATTGGAGTTCTTGTGGCTCTAATCACAGAAGTTCTTGTTATGATTTTCGTTCCATCATTTATTCACCCAGCATTTATAATAGTAATAATTTGTTATGGTTTTATAGCTGGAATAGGTTCAAGTTTTTTAAGACTTGGAAAAGGTTATAATTGAGTGCCTGTTCTTTTAATAAATCTATTCTTAATAGTTTTTGCAGCATTTATGGTTTTTGTAATTGATGGATATCCAGATGATGAAAGTATTGCTGTTTTAAGTTTTCAAGTAAGCAAAGAAGTATATAAATGAATATTTTTAGCTTCAATTATTGCTTGTCTTGCTTTATTTTGAGTAATGTATTTAACACTTCTTATAAAGGGGCATAGAAAAACTCTTCATGTTTTACTCCCTGTTATTTTGTTTGCAACAGCTTCAGAATATTTAGTAACCGCAGTAATTTCTGCGTGGGGAGATGCTGGTTTCCTTGGAATACCATCGCATGATGGAACAAATGGATATACTGCCATGTTTATTAGTAGACTTGTGCAAGCTCCATTAAAAATTGTATTTAACTCTGCTGTTTTATATTTTACTTATAAAGCTGTTTCTCCTTTAATTAAAAGGGACAGATAATAGAAGGAATGTATTGAGATGAAATTATATGATTCTTTAACAACTAAACTAAAAGAAATAGATGTTCCTAAAGTTTGTATTTATGCTTGTGGACCTACAGTTTACGATTATATCCACATTGGAAATGCAAGACCTTTAATTTTAACTGACTTAATAATAAGATATCTAGAACACAGAGAAATAAAATACAAATATCTATTAAATATTACAGATATTGATGACAAAATTATTAACAAATCTCAAGAGGGTAATGTAAGCGAAGAAGATTATGCAACAAAATATACAAATGCATTTTTAGAGGATTTAGATAATTTAAATATTAAATCCCCAACAGCTATTATTCCAATATCTTCTAAGATAAATGAAATCCTAAGCTTTATTGATAGTCTTATAAAAAAAGATTTTGCATATGAAGCTGATGGAAATGTTTATTTTGATATAAGTAAGTGAGAAAGTAAATATGGAATGTTATCAAAACAAAATTTAGATCACTTAAATAACGGGGAAAGAATAGAAGTTGATGAAAATAAAAGAAATCCCCAAGATTTTATTTTATGAAAAAAAACAACAACTGGTAAAAAGTGATTATCAAAATGAAGTCTAGGGAGACCTGGTTGACACACTGAGTGTGCGCTTTTAATAGATGATTTCTTTAAAGCGCCAATTGACATTCACGTTGGAGGAATTGATTTAAAATTCCCTCACCATGAAAACGAAAGAATTCAGTACATGGCTAAAAACTCAAGAGAAATATCAAATGTTTGACTTCACAACGGACACTTATCAATTGATAATGTCAAAATGTCAAAATCACTTAATAACACAATCAAGGTTAAAGATTATGTTAAAGATTATGGAAGCAATTCTCTTAGATATATTTTCTTGAATTCAAACTATAAACAACCATTAAATATTACTCAAGAAGCTATTGATCAATCTATCGAATGAGTTTCAAAAGTAGAAACATTATTAAAAACAATTAATTGATCAACAACCATTGGGGAATTTATATTAACAAACCAAACGCCAATTGATGATGATTTTAACTCATATAAGTATGTTACAAAATTTAGAGCAATACTTAAAAATGATTTAAATACACCAATGGCAATAACTCTAGTTGATGAAATGTGTAAGAACATAAATAAACAGATGAAAACAAAAATGATTGACCTTACATATTCAAAACTTAAATATATATTAGATATTCTTGGTTTTAAATTTGATATTAAGAAACTTACAATTGAAGAAATTGAAAAAGTTAGACAGTGAAAAGAATTTATAAGTAACAAAGATTTTGAGAGTGCTGATAAATTAAGAGAAGAGTTAAAACAGGAGAATATCATCTAATGAAAAATTACATTTACGGAAAAAATGCAGTTGAAAACATAATAAAAAATTTTAGAGTTGAAATAAAACAAGTTTTTATTTTAAAAGGACACTCATTTGATCCGGAAATTTATAAAATAATTAAGGAAAATAAAATTGAATGATTTTCTTTGGAAAAAAAAGAATTCAATGCTTTGATAAAAGAAGGAGTAAACCACCAAGGTTTAATTGCTCAGGTTAGAGATTTTACATATTTAGAATTAAAAGATTTTCATGACAATTCAAAACTAAATCAAAAGGTCTTAATTTTGGATAAAATACAAGACCCACAAAATTTTGGTTCAATAATAAGAACCGCTAGTTTGTTTGGTGTTGATGGAATAATTATTCAAGAAACTAATCAAGTGCAAGTAACTCCTGCTGTTATGAAAGCTTCAGCTGGAACAATTTATAACGTACCGATTATAAAAGTTAGCAACTTGAAGTCGGCTATAAGCGTTTTAAAAGATAGGGGTTTTTGGGTATACAGTTCATACCTAAGCGATGAAAGTGTACCTATAGAGGATATTGATTTTGATAAAAAATCAGCAATAATATTGGGGAATGAGGGTAAAGGAATAGGAAATAAACTGGTAGAAATGTCAGATTTTTCCTTTAAAATCAATACAACAAATGTAATTGATTCATTAAATGTTTCGGTAGCGACAGGAATAATCCTTTTTGAATTATCTAAAAAATAAGTGAAAGGATTTGATGAAAATGAATTTAAAAAATATCATGAATGAGATATTAGTATCTAAATTTGGTAAAAGTTTATCAGAAGAAAAACTTTTACATTTCCAAAGATCAATTATTAAAATAATAAATACAGAACACCAAAAAATAAGTTACTTACAATTAGATAAAGAAGATTTAATTTCTTATGTCTACACTGCAATATGTGAAGTGAAAGACAAGTTCGATGAGAATAGAAATGTGCCGTTGATTGCTTATGCAAACTTTATTATAAAAAGAAGAATACTTGATTATGCAAAATTTCTAAAAAGAGATAAAAGAAAAATAACTATCCAAATGATTAACACATACAGAAGTGGAGTCACAGAAGATGGGCAAACTTATTTAGAAAAAGACATAGACGAATTTTCTTATATTAAAAGTGAGCAAGATGAAAGATCAAAGTATATTAAAGATATACTCAAACACTTTTGTGAATATGAAGCCACAAAAAAACAAGCACTAATAGCAAAAATGCTTTATCAAGGATATTCTCAAAAAGAAATTATGCAAAAAGCTCAAGTGACTAGAAAAGAAATTTTGGAATGCAAGGAAAAATTAAAAAACCTTTTTATCTATTTTAATAAAGATATAAGTAAGTTATAATATCAAAGAAAAGAAGAGAGTGTTATCATGCCACAATCAAAGAAAAAAGTCATATTAGTTTGTAGTGAGTGCCTTTCTCGAAATTATACAATTCAAAAAAGTACAATTTCACAAAGGGAAAGACTTCAAATCAAAAAACATTGTATAACATGCAACGCGCACGTTTTACATAAGGAGACAAGATAAAATGTCTGACAAAAAAAATTTGAAAGAACAAAAAGCTCAAGATAAACTAAACAAAATAAAAGAGAAACAAGCTAAAAAACAACAAAAGTTAGAAGCTAAAAAATCTAAAAAAGAAGAGTTTACAAAACTTTACAATGAATTCGAGGGGCATGACGGAACAAGAGAAGGCAAAATTAAAGCTGCGAAAACAAAAAGAATTAAAAAAGAAAAAGAGAAAATTGACTATAAACTTGCTTTTAAAGAAGCTCCAGTTAAATTTCTTAAAGAAGTAAATAAAATACAATGATCATCTAGAAAAAATCTAGGAACAAAATTTTTGTGGGTTATAATATTTATTGCTATCTTCGGAGTATTTTTCTTTTGTGTGGATTGAATATTCCAAACTCTATTCGAGCTTATTAAAATTATATAAAAGGAGATTATCATGGAACAAAATTTATTTGAATTAGAAGATGAGTTATCATCATACAAAGGGCAGTGATTTGTAATTAACTGTAACAGTGGTCATGAAGATCGTGTTAGAGCTGACCTAATGCAAAAAATAGAGACTTCAAGTTTAGAAGACCGTATTTTTGATATTAGAATTTCAAAAGGACCTGTTATGGGAAAAAATAATAAAATTAATGAAAAAAACAAATTCCCAGGATATTTATTTATAAATATGAATATGACTGACGAAACATGATTTATTGTTAGAAACACACCTGGTGTTACTGGTTTCATTGGTTCATCTGGAAAAGGTGCAAAACCATTACCATTAACAGTAGAAGAAGTTTCAAGAATGTTAGAACAAGATAATGTTCAACAAACAAAAAATGAAAAAGGCTCAAAAGGAAATGCAAATCAACCTAAAAAAGAAAAAGTTTTATATACAGCAAGCTTCAATACAAAAGATGTTGTTCTTGTAAAAGATGGTCCCTTTGCCGGAACTGAAGGTCAAGTTATTGAAATGGACTTCGAAAAAGGAGTTGCGGTTGTTAACATTGAACTTTTCGGTAGAATCACTCCAACTGAATTTGAATTTATAACTTTAGAAAAAGCTTTTTCTAACTAAGAACTTTATTTTCATAAAGTTCTTTTTTTCTTGTATCATTTATTTAAGGAGAAAATTAATATGAATAATATCAAATTTGAAATCATCCTAGAAGATGGTAGAAAAATGAAAGCAGAACTATACCCTGAACTAGCACCTATATCTGTAGAAAACTTTGTTAATTTAATCAAAAATAAATATTTTGATGGATTAATATTTCACAGAGTAATAAAAGGTTTCATGATTCAAGGTGGTGGTATGTTTCCTGACATGTCAGAAAAAGGCGGACTAACACCAATAAAAGGTGAGTTTTCAATCAACGGTTGAAACAAAAATGCCACAACATTACCCCATACACCTGGAGTACTATCAATGGCAAGAACAAATGTTATGGACAGTGCTACAAGTCAATTTTTCCTTGTAACAGGAGATGCTAAATTCTTAGATGGCCAATATGCTTCATTTGGTAAGTTATCTGATCAAGAAAGTTTAGAAATTGCCTTATCAATTGAAAATGTTGCAACAGGATCAAAAGGATTTCATGATGACGTTCCTTTAGAACCAATTATTATAAAAACAATGAATCTTATTTAATATAAGATTTTTTTTATTTTTAAAATGTGTTATTATTATTTATGGCAGATTTTAATTGTGGAAGTAAGTGTACAAATGTACACTTTACGTTAGGACCACAGCGAAAACAGGAGGTGTTGTTCGTGGCAAAAAGAATCACACGTATAGCAAAATTAGAATTTATGGCAATGCAAGCAAAACCAGGTGCAGAATTAGCTTCACTAGGAATTAACATGCCTCAATTCACACAACAATTTAATGACGCCACTAAAGATAGAGCAGGAGAGGTAGTGCCTGTAGTTATTACAGCTTATGATGATAAATCATTTGATTTCATCTTAAAAACTACTCCAGCAGCATTTATGCTTAAAAAAGCAGCAGGAATTCAAAAAGGTGCATCTAAATCAGGAACTGAAACAGTTGCAACTATTACAGCAGATGATGTTAAAAAAATTGCTGAATACAAAATGCCTGACTTAAATGCAAACACAGTCGAAGCAGCAATGAGAATTATTGAAGGATCAGCAAGAAATATGGGTATTAAAGTTACTGGAATGCCAGAAAAAGAAGGTAAATAGTAATGGCAAAATTAAGCAAAAAATTAAAAGCTGTTAACGATAAAGTTGACAAAACAAAATTATACCCAATTACTGAAGCTATTAAACTAGCAAAAGAAACATCAATAACAAAATTCGACTCAACTGTAGAAGTAGCATTCAACTTAAATGTTGATCCAAGACATGCAGACCAACAAATTAGAGGGGCAATTGTAATGCCTGGTGGAACTGGAAAAACTCAAAGAGTTTTAGTTCTAACAAAAACTAAAGTAAAAGAAGCAGAAGATGCAAAAGCAGACTTTGTAGGAGCAGAAGACTTAATCCAAAAAATCGCAAAAGAAAACTGATTTGATTTCGATGTGATTGTAGCAACACCAGAAATGATGGCTGAATTAGGAAAAATCGGAAAGGTTTTAGGACCAAAAGGATTAATGCCTAACCCAAAAACTGGAACAGTTACAATGGATGTAGCAAAAGCTTTAGAAGAAATTAAAAAAGGTAAAGTAGAATACAGAACTGATAAAGAAGGAAATGTTCACTCAATCTTAGGAAAAGTTTCATTTAACGAAGAAAACTTAATGCAAAACTATAATGCTCTTTTAGATGTAATCAAAAAAGCAAAACCAGCAGCAGTTAAAGGTACATATATTAAAAATATATCAATCTCAACTACTATGGGTCCTGGAATCAAAGTTTTAATTGAAAACTAATAAAAAATTCTCACTTAATGTGAGTTTTTTTTATCTTATAATTAAATTATGAAATGAAAAGAAGGAAATAAAAATGAAGTGATGATTTTCAGATTATGATGGAACTATAAATCTAACACATAACGATTTTATAGATTCAAGAGATTTAGAATTTATAAAAAGATGAATTGATCAAGGTAATAAATTTGCAATCGCAACAGGAAGAATGGAACATGAAATAAAACCAATTCTTGAAAAATCAAATATTCCATACGATTATATGATATGTAATAATGGAGCTGTTGTTTACAATAAAGATAGTGAAATTATAGCTAATGCATCAATCCCTATGGAATCAAGAAAAGATATAATAGAACTTTTTGAATCTTTGAGAGAAGAATATATTTTGGGATACTGTTTAAAAGACCAAAGAACGGCTTATTCAAGAGTAGAAGAACCAGAAATTTACACAAATCCATTTTTAAGTCGGTATGCTCCAGAAAAAAATAACTTTGAGCAAGGTAAGGAAGATATCTTGAATAACCCTGACCTAAACTTGTTATATTTTTTTATACCTGAGGCAAAAGTTTTAGAAGTGAAAAATTTATTAAATGGGAGAATTAAAAACTGTAAAGCTTTTAGAACTCATAGAAACGTTATTGAAATAATGAGAGAAGATGTTTCAAAAGCATATGGTATTAAAGTTATTCAAGATATAAATGGTTTTGAAACAAAAGATATATATGCAAGTGGTGATGGTGAAAATGATATCGATATGTTGAAATACACACAAAACTCTTTTGCTATGAAAAATCACCAGTCACAAGTTGATAAAGCAGCAAAATATATGATTGAAAATGTTTGAGAAATTGAAAAATACTTATAGTGTTTAAAAGAAGGAATTTTAAAATGAAAAAGAGAATATTAGGTAAAGGTTTAGAAGTCTCTGAAATTGGACTTGGTTGTATGGGTTTAAGTTTTTCTTTCCCTCCATTTCCAACAAGAGAAGAAGCTGTAAGTTTCATAAGACAAGCTTATAACAAAGGGGTTACTTTTTTTGATACCGCAGAAGTTTATGGGCCTTTTGATAATGAAGAAGTTTTGGGAGAAGCATTAGAACATGTAAGAGACAAGGTTGTTATTGCCACAAAGTTTGGTTTTAGTTATACAAAAGATGGCAAAAGAGATGGTATTGACAGCAGTGAAGAAAACATTAGAAGAGCCATTGAAGGTTCATTAAAAAGACTTAGAACAAATTATATTGATCTTTATTACCAACACAGAGTTGATCCAAATACTCCAATTGAAAAAGTTGCAAGCATAATGAAAGAGTTTTATGAACAAGGAAAAATAAAGCATTGAGGTTTAAGTGAAGCCTCTGCGAATACAATTAGAAAAGCACACGCAGTATTTCCAGTCACAGCTTTACAAAGTGAATACTCACTATTTTGAAGAGAACCCGAAAAAGAAATAATTCCAACACTAGAAGAACTTGGAATTGGTTTTGTTCCTTTTTCTCCTCTAGGAAAAGGATTCTTAACTGGACAGATAAATGTTGATACTCCTTTAGAGCCGGGAGACTTTAGATTATCAATACCAAGATTTCAAAATAAAGAGTATCTAAAAGAAAATTTAAAACTTGTAGATTTTGTTAAAGAGTTGGCTTCTAAAAAGAATACAACTCCAGCTGCAATTGCTATTGGTTGAGTGCTAGCTCAAAAAGAGTGAATAGTACCAATACCTGGAACAAAAAAAATCGAAAGATTAGAAGAAAATTTAAGTGGAGCTGAAGTTAAATTCACACAAGAAGAACTTAAAGAAATTAAAAAAAGATTAGATGAAATAGAACTTATTGGTGATAGATATAATGAATACTATAAAAGTACTATTGATAAAAGCTAACACGAAATTTGAAAAAAATGATGTAGAGCATTAATGAATATGATATTATATTAATGCTATTCGTACCGAAGAAAGTAACTGGGATCTATCCCTTAATTTGTTACCGAGGAATGAAACTACATATACTATTTGTAAGTTATACTTACAATGTTTATTGTATTTTTAATTGACCTCGGAATTATCTGAGGTTTTTATTTTGATTTTAAAAAACGAAAAGTACAAAAAAGGAGGTCGTTACGAGTGTCAAACGCAAGACCAGCTCATGCTAAAAAGAATGAGATAGTTAAAGAAATTGCAGACAGAATCAAAAACTGTAAAGGTATGGCGATTGCTGAATACAAAAATTTAACTGTAGCACAAATGACAGAATTAAGAGACAAAGCTCGCGAACAAGGAATCTTTATCAAAGTTTATAAAGACTCATTAGTTAGAAGAGCAGTTGAAGAATTAAAAATTACTGGATTAGATGCTTACTTAGTTCAACAAAATGTTTACATTTTCTCAGACGAAGAAGCTCTATTCCCTGCAAAACTAGTTTCTGAATTTGCAAAAGCAAATGAAGATTTAGTTCTTAAAGCAGGAATCTATGAAGGAAACGTTATGGATACAGCAGCAATCAATGAAATTGCTTCTCTTCCATCAAAAGATGAATTATACTCAATGTTTGCTTCATCACTTATCTACCCATTACGTCAATTTATGTTGACTGTAAAAGAAGTAGCAAATACAAAATCAGAATAAAAAAACAATTAAGCGTACAAATAGCGATTAATTAAATTAAAGAAAGAAATAAGGAGAAAAAAATCATGGCAATTACAAAAGACGATATTATTAAAGCTTTAGAAGAAATGAAATTAACTGAATTAAACGATTTAGTTAAAGCAATCGAAGATCACTTCGGAGTTGTTGCAGCAGCTGCAGTAGCAGCACCTGCAGCAGGAGCTGGAGGAGCAGCAGCACCTTCAGAAGTTTCAGTTATGTTAACAAACGCTGGAGGAAACAAAGTTTCAGTTATTAAATTAGTTAAAGAAATGACTGGTTTAGGATTAATGGATGCTAAAAAATTAGTTGATGGAACATTACCTGTAGCTATTAAAGAAAACGTAAAAGTTGAAGAAGCTGAAGAAATGAAAAAACAATTAATGGAAGCTGGAGCATCAGTAGACTTAAAATAATAAATTATTTATAATGACCCTAAGGGTCATTTTTTATTTGAAAGGAAAGATATATGTCAAAATCATCAAAAATATATTTTTTAAAAGACTATATTACCAATGAAGGTATTGAGGTAGGAGACTATACTTATTTTTATAGTTTTAAAAACGAGCAAGGTATAAAAGAATTTCAAAATAGAAATGTACTTTATCACTTTCCTAAAATACATAATGACAAACTAATAATAGGTAAATTCTGTGCAATAGCAGATGAAGTTAAATTTTTAATGAATGGAGCAAATCACAGAATGGATTCAATTTCTTCCTTTCCGTTTGAAATGTTCAATGAATTTGGTGTGGATTCAAAAAAAATAAGATCAGCAAAAGTAAAGGGTGATACTGTTGTAGGCAATGATGTTTGAATTGGTTATGGAGCCACAATACTTCCTGGAGTAAAAATAGGAAATGGTTCCATAATTGGGGCAAAAGCAGTTGTTACAAAAGATGTTGAACCTTATTCAATAGTTGGAGGAAATCCTGCTAAAGTAATAAGGATGAGATTCGATAAAAATAAAATTAAAGAGCTAGAAGACTTGCAATGATGAAATGAAAGTATAGAATCAATACGTAACATGATAGACAAATTAACTAAATAAAAATAAATGAGGCAAAAAGGTAAACAAAATTGTTTATTTTTTTGCTATTTGCTATTGAATTATTCCTAAAAATAATATAGAATTTGTTTGCGTATGTTTTATTTGAACGGGGGACATTATTAAATGAATTATAAAATTAAGAAAATTAATGCGCTTGTGGAAAGACGTGATTATGCTAAGGTGTCAGGTGATTTAGAGTTACCAAACCTTATCGAATTACAAACAGACACATTCGATTGATTTAAAAACAAAGGGATCAACGAAGTGTTTGAAGAGGTATTTCCAGTAGTTTCAGCAGACGGTGACATTGTTCTTTCTATGACAGATTGAGAATTTAGAGAACCAAGAATGTCAATTACAAAAGCAAAAGAAGAATCAAAAATATTTGAAGCTCCAATCTATGCTAACTTATCATTAACTATTCACATGGAAGATGTAGAAGTTTTCAAAGAAGAGATTTCAGGGTCAATGGAAACATTCTTAAAAGGATGATTACAAGAAAAATTAGAATCAACAGGTGTTGAATTTAAAGACAGTAAAGGATCACTTTACTTTTTTGAGTTCAAAGGTAAAACTGGTGAAAAAGATACAATTCAAATTGAAATCAAAGAAGAAAAAGAAGAATTCTATCTAGCTAATATTGATATTTACAAAACTGGAGAAGTTTTCTTTGGAGAATTCCCATTAATGACAGACAGAGGAACATTTGTTATAAATGGTAGTGAAAAAGTAGTTGTTTCACAACTAGTTCGTTCACCAGGAAGTTATTTCAAAGAAGAAATGAACCGTAAAAATGGGGAAATGATTTACTATGCAGACATCATTCCTTCAAGAGGAACATGATTAGAATTTGAATTAGATTCTAAAAAAACTTTAGATAATAAAGTTTCAAATGTTTTCTATGTAAAAATTGATAAATCAAGAAAAACAACAGCAACAAGTTTATTAACAGCCTTCAAAATGCAAAAAGAAGACATTTTAGACTTGTTCGATAACAACGAAGTAATCGCATCAAGTTATGAATTAGACACATTAACTGGTGATATTGAAATAGATTACGAAAACCAAGTTCAAGAAATTTACAAAAAAATTCGTCAAGGAGAAACAGCTACAGCTGATGGAGCAAGTAAATACCTATACGGATTATTATTTGATAAAAGAAAATACGATTTAACAAAAGCAGGAAGATTTAAATTACAACAAAAATTATCTGTAAAAAACAGATTAATTGGTCGTGTTTTAGCTGAAGACATCGTTGATGTTAAAGGTAAAGTTGCTTTTGCAAAAGGAACTGAAATCACAAAAGATATCTTAGATGACTTAGATAAAGTTTTAGAAGCTGGAGCAATGGTTCAAAAAATTAACTTTAATGATGCAATTACTTCAGGTAATGAAATTCAAAAAGTTAAAGTTTTTAAAGACAATGATTTAAGAGATGAAACAGCAACAATTATTGGTATTACAAAAACATCAAGCGATGAATTTATAAACTTACCAGATGTTATTGCAACTATTTCATATGCAATTAACTTAATGGATGGAATAGGTGAAATTGATGATATCGATCACTTAGGAAACAGAAGAGTTAGAACTGTTGGTGAATTATTACAAAACCAATTCAGAATTGGTATGATGCGTATTGAAAAAAATGTAAGAGAAAAACTTGCAACTTCAAACCCATTCAAAATGAAACCATCAAGTATTATTAACAATAAACCACTTACTGCAATAATTGGAGAATTCTTTAACCTTTCTCAATTATCACAATTTATGGATCAAACAAACCCGTTAGCTGAATTAACAAATAAACGTAGATTAACAGCTTTAGGTCCAGGTGGATTAAGCAGAGATAGAGCTGCACTTGAAGTTCGTGACGTTCACCCGTCTCACTATGGAAGAATTTGTCCAATTGAAACTCCTGAGGGACCAAACATTGGATTGATCAACAACTTATCTACTTATGCAAAAATTAATGAATACGGATTCATTGAAACACCATATAGAAAAGTTAAAAACACAAAAGTTATCTCAGGAGAGTATGAATACTTAACTGCTGATAAAGAAAAAGATTATGTAGTTGCTCAAGCTAACATTAACTTAGCTGAAGATGGAACAATTTTAGATGAACAAGTAGTTGCTCGTTATAGAGGAGATGACATTATGGTTTCTCCTCAAGATGTTGACTATGTTGACGTTTCACCAAAACAAATTGTTTCAATCGCTACATCATGTATTCCTTTCTTAGAAAACGATGATGCTAACCGTGCACTTATGGGTGCCAACATGCAACGTCAAGCTGTACCATTAATCAACCCACAATCTCCAATTGTTGGAACTGGTGTTGAACATGAAGCTGCTCGTGACTCAGGGGATGCTATTGTTGCAACTGCTGATGGAATTGTTAAATATGTTGATTCAAAAAGAATTACTATTGAACAAAAAGATGGAATTAAAACTTATGATTTAAACGACTTTAGTCGTTCAAACAACGGAACTGCTATAACTCATTTACCAATCGTTAAACTTGGAGATAAAGTTAAAGCAAGAGATATCTTAGCTGACGGTCCTTCAATGGAAAAAGGAGAATTAGCTTTAGGTCAAAACGTAGTTGTTGCATTTACAACATGAAATGGTTACAACTATGAGGATGCTGTTATTGTTTCAGAACGTATCGTAATTGAAGATAGATTTACATCAATCCACATTGACGAATATACAATCGAAAGAAGACAAACAAAACAAGGTCCAGAAGAAATTACAAGAGATATTCCAAATATTTCTGAAGCAAGCAAAAAATACTTAGACGAAGATGGTATTGTTGCTATTGGATCAGAAGTTAAAGTTGGAGATATTTTAGTAGGTAAAGTGACTCCAAAATCACAAACACAATTATCACCAGAAGATAAATTATTACATGCTATCTTTGGTGAAAAATCAAGAAACGTAAAAGACAATTCATTAAGAGTACCAAATGGTGGAGAAGGAATTGTTAAATCAATTAAACGTTTCTCAAGAGCTGATGGTCATGATTTACCAGCAGATATTTTAGAAATAATTAAAGTTTACATTGTCCAAAAACGTAAAATCCAAGAAGGAGATAAAATGGCTGGACGTCACGGTAACAAAGGGGTTATTTCAAAAATCTTACCTGTTGAAGATATGCCACATATGGAAGATGGAACACCAGTTGACATTATGTTAAACCCACAAGGGGTTCCTTCTCGTATGAACATTGGACAAGTATTGGAAATCCATTTAGGTATGGCTGCTAAAAAACTTGGAATTAAAGTTAACACACCTGTTTTCGAAGGGGTTAAAGAACAAGAATTACAAGATATTATGGAAGAAGCTGGAATGGATAACTATGGAAAAGTTACATTAATTGACGGAAGAACTGGTGAAGCATTTGATAAACCAATTTCTGTTGGTGTTATGTATATGTTAAAACTTTCTCACATGGTTGATGACAAGTTACATACAAGAAATATTGGTCCATACTCATTAATTACACAACAACCATTAGGAGGAAAAGCTCAAAATGGGGGACAAAGATTCGGGGAAATGGAAGTTTGAGCACTTGAAGCTTATGGTGCTGCTTACACATTACGTGAAATCTTGACAATTAAATCAGATGACATTAAAGGTCGTATCAAAACTTATGAATCAATTGTTAGATCAAAACCAATTCCAAAACCTGGAATTCCAGAATCATTTAACGTTCTTACAAAAGAAATTATGGGTCTAGGATTTGACATGCACATGATTGATGAAGAAGGAAACAAAGTACAAATTAATGCATATGATGACGATGATGACTTTGAAATCGATACAGAATTATTAGATGGTGACTCATCATTTAATGAATCAGACATCAAAGACTTTACTGAAACAAGCGAAGATGACGAAATTGCTTTCGAAGAAGAAAGTATAGAAGAATAATAAAGGAGAAGTTTTTAAAATGAAAAATTCAAACAAAAGAATGATTAAAATCGAATTAGCTTCTCCTGACGTAATCAGAAGTTGATCACGTGGTGAAGTTACTAAACCAGAAACAATAAACTACAAAACATTAAAAACAGAAAAAGAAGGTCTATTTAATGAAAGAATCTTTGGACCAACAAGAAACTATGAATGTACTTGTGGTAAATATAAAAAAGTAAAAAACAAAGGAAAAATTTGTGAACGTTGTGGAGTAGAAATTACTGAATCAATCGTTAGACGTGAAAGAATGGGTCACATTGAGTTAGAAGAACCAGTTACTCATATTTGAATGTTAAAAGTTGCCCCTTCAAGAATAGCTTCAATTTTAGATTTAAAAACTAAAGAAGTTGAAGAAGTTGTTTACTTTGTAAGTTACATTGTTTTAGATCCAGGAAATTCAAAACACCTTAAAAAAGGTATGGTTTTAGATTTAGGAAACGCTAAAGCTAGTGTAAAAACAAGAGAAAAATTATTAAAAACTCTTGAAGATGTTAAAGCTGGTATTGAACCAGATACATTTGCTTGAAAAAGAGCAGATAACCTAATTAATCAATTAAGAACTCCAAACACTCCATTCTCAATGGATGAAGCTGCAACATTTATTTCAAGACACATCAATGCTAAATTTGGAATCGGAGCAAGTGCTATCGAAGACTTATTAAAAAACATTGACTTAGATAAAGAAATTGAAAAAATAAGAGAAGACTTAAGAGAGAAAAAAGGTTCATCAGAACAAAACAAATTAATGAAACGTCTTGAAGTTATTGATTCATTAAAAAAATCACAATCAAGACCAGAGTGAATGATATTACATGTAATACCTGTAATTCCACCAGACATTAGACCAATTATTCAATTGGACGGAGGTAGATTTACTACTTCTGAAATAAACGACTTATATAGAAGAATCATTATTAGAAATGAACGTCTAAAAAAAGTTAAATCAATGGGAGCTCCAAGTATTATTGTTAACAACGAAAAACGTATGTTACAAGAAGCTGTTGATGCACTATTGGATAATGAACGTAAACCAAGACCAGTTACTGGAAAAGATAAACGTCCATTAAAATCATTAACATCAATCTTAAAAGGAAAACAAGGAAGATTCCGTCAAAACCTTTTAGGAAAACGTGTTGACTACTCAGGTCGTTCAGTTATTGCTATTGGACCAGATTTAAAAATGTACCAAGCAGGTATTCCAAGAGATATGGCTATTACATTGTTTAAACCATTCATTATCAGAAGATTACAAGAAAAAGATCTTGCTGAAAACGTTAAAGTAGCAGAAAAAATGATTTCAACAAACGATGCAAAAGTTTGAGATATCCTAGAAGAAGTTATTAAAGACAGACCGGTTTTACTAAACCGTGCCCCTACACTTCACCGTTTAGGTATTCAAGCATTTGAACCAAAATTAGTTAAAGGTAAAGCAATAAGACTTCACCCATTAGTAACTACAGCTTTCAACGCCGACTTCGATGGGGACCAAATGGCTGTCCACTTACCAATTAGTGATGAAGCAGTTGCTGAAGCTAGAGCACTTATGTTAGGATCAAAAGCAATTCTTGGACCAAAAGATGGTAAACCAATTGTTACTCCTACTCAAGATATGATTTTAGGAAACTACTACATTACCACTGAAGAAAAAGGTGTTGATGGAGAAGGAACTTTATTTGCAAACTACGATGAAGTAAAAATAGCATATGAAACAAACTCAGTTTCATTAAATGCAATTGTTGCAATTCCGGTTAGTGAATTATTAAACAAAAAAATATCTGACAAACATAAAGATAAATTCTTAGTTACAACAGTTGGTAAAATATTCTTTAACCAAATGTTTGTTGAAGAATTCCCATGAATTGTTAACTCAAACATTAACAACGCAGAAGAAGAAATTGAAAAATTCATTATTGATGGAAACACTGATATCAGAAGTTACATTGCAAATGAATATCAAATTCAACAACCAATTAAGAAAAAAGAATTATCTTCAATTATTGAAAGATACTTCAAATTATATGGAGCACAAAAAACTGCTCAAATGTTAGATAACATGAAAGACTTAGGATTCAAATTCTCTTCAAAATCAGGAACAACAATCAGTGCTGCTGACGTTGTTGCTTATACAGAAAAATTTGATGAATTCAAAGTTGCTGATGAAAAAGTGGCTCAAATTACTGAGTTCTACAACATGGGTATGTTAACAAAAACTGAGAAAAAACGTCGTGTAATCAACGTTTGATCACAAGTTAAAGACAAAATTCAAAATAGACTTGAAGATGTTCTTAAAAAAGACCCAAAAAACCCAGTATTTGTTATGGCCGATTCAGGAGCTCGTGGTAACGTATCTAACTTTACACAGTTGGTAGGTATGAGGGGACTTATGAATGACCCTAAAGGGGACATTAAAGAAATTCCAATTAAATCATCATTCCGTGAAGGACTTACTGTGTCTGAATACTTTATTTCTACCCACGGGGCAAGAAAAGGTATGGCCGACGTTGCCTTAAAAACAGCCGATTCAGGATACTTAACAAGAAGACTTGTTGATATTTCACAAGAAATTATTGTTACTGAAGATGACTGTAAAACAACAAAAGGTTTCGATGTACACTCAATTATCGAAACAAAACATGACAACATCATCGTTCCTTTAAAAGACAGACTTGTTGGAAGATTTACTTTCAATGATGTTATTGATGCAAAAGGAAAAACAATTGTTGAAGCTAACACATTAATAACATTATCAATTGCTGACGATATTATTAATGCTGGTGTTGAAGAAGTTCAAATTAGAACTGTATTAACATGTGATACAAACCGTGGTGTATGTAGAAAATGTTATGGTGTAAACTTAGCAACTGGAGAAATCGTAACTATCGGTGAACCAGTTGGGGTTATTGCCGCACAATCAATTGGTGAACCTGGTACTCAGCTAACTATGCGTACTTTCCATACCGGAGGGGTTGCAGGGGGAGCAGATATTACTCAAGGTCTACCTCGTATTAAAGAATTACTTGACGTTACAAATTCAAAAGGATCAATTGCTATAATTTCACAAATCGATGGAGTTGTAAAAGAAGCAAAAGAAGAAGATGGAATTATCTCTATTGTTGTAGAATCTGAACAAGATGAAAGAAAATACAAATCACAATATGGAGCTATCTTAAGAGTAACTGAAGGTGAAGTAGTAACTCGTGGTCAAAAATTAACTGAAGGTGCAATAAACATCAAAGAATTATTAGAAGTTGCAAGAATTGAAGACGTACAAAACTACATCTTAAAAGAAGTACAAAAAGTTTACCGTCTACAAGGGATTGAAATTTCAGATAAGTATATTGAAATTATTGTTAAACAAATGTTGAACAAAGTTAAAATTATTGACTCAGGAGAAACTGAATTACTTCCAGGTGAAGTTATATCATCTAGAACATTCAGAACAGAAGTTAAAAATGCAATTATGGCAGGTAAAAAACCACCTCTTGCAAAACACGTTATCTTTGGTATCAAAAAAGCACCACTTGAATCAGATTCATGATTATCAAGTGCATCATTCCAAGATACAGCAAGAGTTCTTGTAAAAGCAGTTATCAAAGGAAAAATTGATAAACTTGAAGGATTAAAAGAAAACATTATGTTAGGAAACTTAATCCCAGCAGGAACTGGATTGACTGGTAGTGCAGATATCATTAAAAAAGGTAAAGAAACTTACGATTCAGAATACTAGAAAAAAGGTGTTTAACACCTTTTTTATTTTGTTTTTTTCTTTATTAACAAAATAGTGTATATTCAATTAGAGGGGGAATTCTTAAAATGAAAATTTTTATAGGAAACGACCATGCAGCTGTTGAAATGAAAAATAAAATAGTTGAATACCTAAATTCTAAAGGACATGAAGTTGTAAATATTGGAACAGATTCAAATGATTCTGTTGATTATCCAGACTTTGGAAAAGAAGTTGCACAAAGAGTTGTGCAAGAAAATACTTTAGGAATAGTAATATGTGGTAGTGGTATTGGAATATCAATTGCTGCAAATAAAGTAAAAGGTGCGCGTGCTGCACTTTGTTATGAAGATCAAACTGCAATGTTGGCAAGAGAACATAACAACGCAAACATCTTGGCTCTAGGGGCAAGATTTATTGCAAATGAAAAAGCAGTTAGATTAGTAGATATTTTTTTAAACACAAAGTTTGAAGAGAGACATGCAAATAGAGTAGAAAAACTTAACAATCAATAGGAGAAACAAAATGGCATTTACAATAATTAAACATCCACTAATTCTTGATAAACTTACAAGAATGAGAAAAGAAGAAACATCTTCAAAAGATTTTAGAGAAAATCTAAATGAGATTGGACAATTAATGGTATATGAAATTTTTAGAGATGTACCTTTAACTGAAATAGACATTAAAACACCAGTAGTTGAAACTAAAGGTTTTACATTAGATATGCCTGTTGTTTTAGTTCCAATTATTAGAGCTGGTTTAGGAATGACAGAAGGAATCCAAAGATTGGTTCCAACTTCAAGAATAGCTCACGTTGGTTTATACAGAGATGAAGAAACTTTAGAACCTGTTCAATATTTTGCAAAAACTACAAAAGATATAGAATCAAGTTATGTTATTGTTGTAGATCCAATGTTAGCAACTGGTGGTAGTGCATCAAAAGCTATTGAAATAGCAAAAGGTTGAGGAGCAAAACAAATAAAATTTGTATGTTTGGTTGCTGTTCAAGAGGGTGTTGATAGAATTACAAAAGATCACCCAGATGTAGATATTTATACAGCAAGTTTAGATCCAATTCTAAATGAACACGGATATATAGTTCCTGGACTTGGAGATGCTGGAGATAGAATATTTGGTACAAAATAAGCATTTTAGTGCTTATTTTTTTATTATGAATACAATTTTTCATAGATTTTAGATATTAATAGGAGTATTATTATTTAGATGGAACTTAATAGAGGAGAACATAATGTTACTTAAAAACAAAAGAGCACTTATAGTTATATCTCTTATTTCGATTATTCTAGTTTTATTATCAATTCTTACTTTGTTTAAAGTTGTTGACTATACATTTATTACAGGGTACGTTTTAGGAACTGGTTTTTTGTATATGGCAATTTTATTTATTGCTTTATCTACAAAAAACTTAACCTTAAACCTTAATCCTTACAATTTTGTATTTTTCTCAACAATAAGAATTGGTTTCTACATCGTTCCATTCCTTATAAGTTTTTATTTACCGATCGCTTTCAGTATTTATGGAGTGTTAATAGCTTTTATAGTAAATTGAATGCCTTTCATTTTTATTAGAAAAAGCAGTAAGTAAATTTTTATATGGTAACCAAAAAATAAAAAGGAGGTTCTTATGTTCCTTGCTGATGAAGGCATGATGGATGTTTGAGACAAAATAACACCTCAGCTATTATCTATACTATTAACTTGCATTATAATTTGTACATTTTGTATTGTATACAATGTCAAAATAAGAAATTATAAAGAAGATAAAAAGTTAACTGGTTTTTTAGTTTTAACAGAAATGTTTATAACAAAAGTTGAAAATCTTGTTGTAACAATTATGGGTAAAGCTCACAGAAAGTTAACACCATACATTATGTATATATTTATGTATATAATTGTTTCTTCTGTAGTTGCATTAATAGGAATAGAACCTTTAACAAGTTCTTATACTGTAACTTTGTCAATGGCAATAGTTACTTTCATAGGTATATATTATTACGGATTAAGATATCAAAAATTAGCTTTCTTTAAAAGGTATTACAATCCAATTGAAATCATAGGACAATTTGTGCCTTTGATATCACTTTCATTCAGGTTATTTGGAAATATTCTTGGAGGATCAATTTTATTAGGATTGCTTTATGCAAGTTTAATTCAACTTCAAGGAAATATTTTTTGACCTAGTGGTCCAGGAATGGATTGAGATAATAAATTAAATTACTGATGAGCAGGATTTAATATATTTTCTGTAATATCGCTTCCGTGATTACATTTATACTTTGATTTATTTGACGGAGTAATCCAGTCAATAGTATTTTCAATGTTAACCTTATCTTATTGATCTGGAGCCAAAAACGGTGAAGGTGCAAATGAAGGTAAAGAAAAATTAGAAAGATAATTTAAAAGGAGAAAAATTATGTTTATTGAAACACTTACAACTTTAACAACAACAATGGGTGGTAACTTTATTTCAGTTATGCCTTTATACTCAACATTATTTATGTTTTTAGCAGACGAAAATAATATTGGGACAGGACTTAAATTTTTAGGTGCTGGTCTAACTGGTATGGGAATGATCGGAGCATCAATCGGTCAAGGTATGGTAGGATATGGTGCATGTATCGCTATTGGTAGAAACCCAGAAACTGCACCAAAAATTACTTCTACTTTAATTATTACAGCAGGATTTTGTGAATCAGGAGCAATTTACGCTTTAGTTATCGCAATTCTATTAATTTTTGTAGCATAAGAAAGGTGTGACATCTATGCTTTTAGCAACTGCAGGTATTCCTAATATTATTGAAGGTTTATTTCCAAATTTAGCTAATTTTATTGCACATATATTATCAACAATTGTTATTTTGATATTGCTAACAAAATTAGTTTACAAACCTTTCAGAGAAATGATTAAGGAACGTAGAAAAAAAATAAATGAATTATTAGATGATGCTGCTTTAAAACAAGCACAAGCTAATAAAAATAATAAAATTGCTTCTAAGTTTTTAGATACTGCAAAAGAAGAATCTAAAGAAATTGTAAGTGCTGCAAAACTTGAAGCTGATAGTTTGAAATTTGAAATAATTGAAAACGCAAGAACAGAAGCTACTAACATTCAAACTCATGCTAAAAAAGCAATTGACTTTGAAAGAAATGAAATGCAAGAACAAATGAGACAAGAAGTAATTGATCTTGCATTTGTTGCTGCTGAAAAAATTATGAATGAAAATGTTTCTAAAGAAAAAAATGAAAAAATGATTAAAGACTTTATAAATAGTTTGGACTAGTTTTGTGATTAAACAAACCTTAATTAACAACTGAGCCTCTGCCATTTGTGAATTAGCCAAAGAAGAAAATAAAGTAGAATCATTTACACAAACTTTAGAAGATTTAAAAAAAGTTTTCGAAACAAATCAAGAAGCTGTTGAATTTTTATCAAATAAATTTATTCCATTAGAAAAAAGAATAAATTTTATTGATAATATTTTCAAAAAAGAAATTGATCAATTAGTTTTAAATTCATTAAAACTAATTGTGGAAAGAGAATACTTCTCATCTGTAAATTATATTTTTGAAGCTGCAATTAAAAAGCTTTGAGAAAGTTTGGAAATCAAAAAAGGAATTATTTATTCAACTATTGAAATTGATAAAAAAACAATTTCAACTATTGAAGAAAAAATTCATAAAAAAATATGTCAAAAAATAAAACTAGAAAATAAAATCGACAGTTCATTAATAGCTGGTATAAGAATTGAAGTAGCAAATAATGTTTTTGACTATTCTCTAAAAGGAAAAGTTGAAGATATGAAAAATATGATTTTAGAAAATAGAAAATAGGGGTGATTACATGTCACTTAAAATAAACGAAATATCAGAAGTCATCAAAAAACAAATTAAAGAATATGGCAAAGAAGTTATTGAATCGCAAGAAGGTACTGTTGCAAGTATCGGTGATGGTGTTGCGCTATTATTCGGTTTAGATGATGTTATGATGGGTGAACTTTTAATTTTTTCAAACGACATCTACGGTATGACTCTTAATTTAGAAGAAGGAGCAGTTGGTGCTGTTATTATTGGAGATGATTCAAAAATTCGTCAAGGTGATAAAGTAATAAGAACTGGTAAGGTTGTTGAAACTCCAGTTGGAGATGAATTGCTTGGTAGAGTTTTAAATGGGATTGGATTACCAATAGATGGTAAAGGTCCTCTAAACAATAGTAAATTCTCACCAGTTGAAAAAATAGCAACAGGTGTAATGTCAAGAAAATCAGTTAACCAACCAATGGAAACAGGTATTCTTGCAATAGATTCAATTATTCCAATTGGAAAAGGACAAAGAGAGTTAATTATTGGAGATAGACAAACTGGAAAAACAGCAATTGCAATAGATTCAATCATTAACCAAAAAGGTAAAAACGTTAAATGTGTATATGTTGCTATTGGACAAAAAGAATCAACAGTTGCACAAGTTGTAGAAAAACTAAAATTAGCAGGATCAATGGAATACACAACAGTAATTTCTGCATCAGCAAGTGAATCAGCTCCAATGCAATATATAGCTCCTTATACTGGAGTTTCAATAGCAGAAGAGTGAATGTCAAAAGGTGATGATGTTTTAATAGTTTATGATGATTTATCAAAACACGCCATTGCTTACAGAACATTAGCTCTGCTTTTAAGAAGACCACCAGGTCGTGAAGCTTATCCTGGAGATGTATTTTATTTACACTCAAGATTATTGGAAAGAGCAGCAAGAGTAAATGAAAATTATGGTGGAGGAAGCATCACAGCACTTCCTATTATTGAAACTCAAGCTGGAGATATATCAGCTTATATTCCAACAAATGTTATTTCAATTACTGATGGACAAATATTTTTATCAGAACAATTATTTAACTCAGGAATAAGACCTGCTGTAAATACTGGTTTATCAGTTTCAAGAGTTGGTTCTTCAGCTCAGATAAAAGCAGTTAAACAAGTAGCGGGAACATTAAAACTTGAACTAGCACAATATTATGAATTACAAGCTTTTGCTAAATTCGGAAGTGACTTAGATGAAACAACAAAAGAAACTTTAAGTCATGGTCAAAAAATTGTTGAGTTATTAAAACAAAGACAATACAAACCTATTTCACAAATCGATCAATCAATAATATTGTTAGCTATAAAAGAAAGAATAATAAAATGGTTACCACTAAATGAAATGATTAACTTTAAGGAAGCAGTTATAAATCATTTCGAAAATGATAATAATGCGAAAGCACTTAGAAAATTATTATCGACTGAAAAAGAATTCAGTGATCAATTATATAAAGATATAAAATCTCAAGTTGTATTAATTCTAAAAGATATGACTTCAAAAATAAAAGGTTATCAAGCATCTGATTTTGGAAAAGAAGAAGAGTTTAAAAAATTAACTTAGTATGCCAAATCTTAGCGAACTAAAAAGTGAAATAAGTAATATAAAAGATATTGGAAAAATTACAGGAGCAATGGAACTAGTTGCAACTGCAAAACTAAAAAAAATATCTAAAAGAATGGGAAACATTCAAACTTATTTAGATGAAGTTTATGATGTTTTTAATTATATTATTTCTCACTCAGAAGACTCAATATATTTAAAGAAACCAAATCAGAGTAAAACAAATACTTTATGAATAGTTATAGGATCAAATCTTGGTTTATGCGGAGGTTATAATTCAAATGTTTTTAAAGTATTAAAACCTTTAATAGATAAAAAAACAGATAGTGTATTTGCAATCGGAACTAAAGTAATAAATTTTTGCAGAGCAAACGGAATTGAAATGAAAGAACAGTTTACAGATATTGATGTAGATTTTTCAAACGAGCAATCTAGAAAAATGTCAGTTAACCTATTAAACTATTTTGTTCAAAAAGAATTTGATGAAATTAAAATCGTATACACTAAATTTATTAACAACGTAACTTTTGAACCAAAAGTATTGGACATGTTTCCGATAGAAAAAAAAGAAGCTTATGATGATAATGAAGATGTTATCTTGGAACCAGATCCAGAAACAGTATTAACAACAAGTGTTTCAATGTATTTGAATACAATTTTATTCGGAACAATAATTGAATCACAAGTTTCAGAACAAGCAAGTAGAAGAATGGCAATGGAAGCTGCTAACAAAAATGGAAGAGAGCTTTCAGAAAATTTAAGTGTTATGTTTAACAGAAAAAGACAAGAAAACATTACACAAGAAATCAGTGAAATCATTGGTGGAGCTAATGCTCAAAACGAAGATTAGAGGTAATAGGTATGACAGAAAAAATTACACAAGGTAAAGTTGTCCAAGTAATGGGTCCTGTTGTTGACGTAAAATTCAAACAAGAGGATATGCCAAAACTTTACAACACTATTGAAGTAGATAACAATGGAACTAAATTAGTTTTAGAAGTTGTCCAACATATAGGTGATGACTTAGTAAGATCTATAGCTATGGGGCCAACTGAAGGTTTGGTTAGAGGAATAATTGGAACTAATACTGGAAGTCCAATCAGTGTACCTGTTGGAGATAAAGTTTTAGGAAGAATGTTTAATGTTCTTGGAGACCCAATTGATGACAAACCAGAAGTTGAGGGCGAAAGAATGCCTATACATAGACTTGCTCCAAGTTATGATGAACTTGCTACTTCTGCTGAAATTTTAGAAACTGGAATTAAAGTTGTTGACTTAATGATGCCATTTGCAAAAGGTGGAAAAATTGGATTATTTGGTGGAGCTGGAGTTGGTAAAACAGTTTTGGTTCAGGAGTTAATTAATAACGTTGCAAAAGCACACGGTGGGATTTCGGTTTTTGCTGGTGTTGGAGAAAGAACAAGAGAAGGTAACGACCTTTACTACGAAATGATTGATGCTGGAGTTATTGATAAAACTTCTTTAGTATTTGGACAAATGAATGAACCACCAGGAGCAAGAATGAGAGTTGCTCTTACTGGTTTAACAATTGCAGAATATTTTAGAGATATAAAAAACCAAGATGTTTTGTTATTCATAGATAACATCTTTAGATTTACTCAAGCTGGTTCAGAAGTTTCAGCTCTACTTGGAAGAATGCCTTCTGCTGTTGGTTACCAACCAACACTTGCAACTGAAATGGGAGCGCTTCAAGAGAGAATTACTTCTACTCAAAAAGGATCAATAACTTCTGTTCAAGCTGTTTATGTTCCTGCCGATGACTTAACTGACCCGGCACCTGCAACAACTTTTACTCACTTAGATGCAAGAGTTGTTCTTGATAGAACAATTGCTTCTTTAGGAATTTATCCTGCAATCGATCCTTTGAACTCAAGTTCAAGAATGTTAGATCCAGAAGTTGTTGGAGAACATCATTATCAAATAGCTTTAAAAGTACAAGAAACATTACAAAAATATAAAGAATTACAATCAATAATTGCAATTCTTGGTATGGAAGAACTTTCAGAAGAAGATAAAATAATTGTTAACAGAGCAAGAAAAATTAGAAACTTCATGTCACAACCTTTCACTGTTGGTGAAAAATTTACTGGAAGAAGTGGAAAATATGTACCTGTTGCAGATACAATTAGTTCTTTTGATTCAATCTTAAAAGGTGAGTTAGATCATATACCAGAAGTATTGTTCATGTATGCCGGTTCTGTTCAAGAAGTTATTGATAGATATAATGAGAAAAAATAATAATGGAATTAACTAAATTAAAAATAATAACACCAGATGGTGTTTATATAGATGATTTAAAAGTTGAATCTGTTAGTGTAAGAACAGCTGATGGTCAAATAACTATATATGCAAATCACTCTCCAATAGTTTCAACATTGTTGATAGGTGATATGAAGTATGAAGTTAATGGAAGTACCAAATATATTCATTTACATAGAGGAATTTTACAAGTTTCTAGAGAACAAGTAAAAATATTAACTCAAAGATTATATGAAGTCGATGAAAGAGGACAAAGATTAAAAAAATAACTTGCAAGAGTTATTTTTTTATTTTAAAACAAAAAAGCAGAACTATGAAGTTGCCTCAAGTTCTGCTTTTCTTTTTTCTCTATATGCTAATTGTTTTTGAACCTTATCTTCAATCATTTTTGTAAAGGCTCACATTTTTTCTCTTTTCAAGAACCCCATGAATCTAACATAGTTTATCCTTAAAGGTTTGAAATTTATTCTTCCTACATCTACATTTTTTAAAATTCTAGTTATTTGTTTATTCATTAAAACTTGTTCTCTACAGTTTTCAAGTTTTTTTCTTTGTTCTTCAGGGAAATCATTTATATTTTTATAAATGTTTTCAACACATCCGTACTTAGAAATTAATTTTGTAGCTGTATTGTAATGCATACCTCTAACACCTTTAATATTATCTGATTGATCTCCTAATAGAGATTTAATATCTGGTATTTGACATGGTTTGCAACCAAATTTTTCAAAAACTTCTTTTGCTGTAATTATTTCTTGTTTACATTTTTTTGATTGTTGTGAAACTATTCTCACATCATCAGAAACTAATTGATATGTATCCTTATCATTAGAAACTATATCTACTTGATAACCAAGTTTAACTGCAATTCTTGCAATTGTTCCCATAATGTCGTCACCTTCAAATGATACTTTTTCGTATCAAGGAATATTGGCGGCTGTTAAAAAATCTCTCACTATTTGCATTTGTGGAATTAAATCAGAAGGAGTTTCTTTCCTTGTTGCTTTATATTCTGGGTAAATGTCTTTTCTTCAACATTCTTTTCCCACATCAAATGTAACTATTACTGTGTGATATTCGTTAGATTGTACTAACTGAAAAACATTTGCTACAAATACATAAACAGCATTTATTAAAACACCATCTCTATTCATTGCTACTTTTTTTCTTTTTAAACTACCATAATAACCTTTGTGAAGAAGGTGATATCCATCTATGACTACCACTTTTTTCTTATCCATTGTTGTTCTCCTTTTAATAATACCCTTGTTCTTTTTTTATGATTTCAAGTTTGCTTTTTATTGGATCTAATTTTTCTAATTGTTCCAATTTCAAGTTGGCATAAACTAAATCATCGATGTAGTCATAAGTAATTTCTGTTGCTATATTTTTCAAAAAGGAATAAACAGTTTTAATATCTGAAATATTAAAACTAATATCTACATTATAAAGAAGTTCTAATTGTTTAAAGGTGGTTTCTTTTAAAGATTCAATCGCCATTGCGCTGTAAGCTTTTTGAAGTCCCCCGGTTCCTAACTTAATACCTCCATAATATCTTGTAACAAATATAACTATGTTAGTAAGTTCGTTAGTTTCAATTAACTTAAGCAAAGGTTCACCAGCAGTTCCGTTTGGTTCTCCATCATTATTATAACCGTAAGTTAATTTATTATCCCCGTACCTATAGGCATAACAATTATGAGTTGCACTTTTATCACTATGTGACATTATAAATTTATCCAACTCTTCTTTATTTTTTACTTTTGAAATATAGGTAATGAACTTTGACTTTTTTATTGTAAATTTCTTTTCTACAATTTTTTCATCGTTTAATATTTTTAAAAATATCATAACTTTTACCACTATTAATTTTACATTTTAATTTGAAAATTGATAGTCAAAATCATTTTTAATTTCAAAAGTGCTATAATTCTTTTCATAGGAGAAAATAATATGCAAGATAAAAAAGTTATTTCTAATTTCTATGAAGCTTTTAAAGTTGGAGATTATAAAAAAATGGTCAGTATCTACTCACCAAAAGTTAAATTCCAAGATCCAACTTTTGGAGAATTAAATTATGAAGAAGTAAAAGCAATGTGAACAATGCTTGTTTCAACAAGAGAAACTTCAAAATTTGAAGTTAATTTCACAGTAGAAGAAAAAAACGAAAGAATAGTTGTTATTTGAAAAGCGACATACTTATTTAGTCCTAATAAAAGAAGGGTTGTAAACATAGTTACATCAAAAATGGAAACTGAGAACGGTTTGATTATTAAACATGTTGACAGCTTTAATTTCAAAAGATGAGCTAAACAAGCTGTTGGATTTGCTGGTGCTTTATTTGGTAATGCAAAATGATTCCAAAATAAAGTTAAATCTGGAGCGAGAGAAAAACTATTTGCTTATATGGAACAAACCAAAGCAGTATAAACAAAACCTTACATAAAGGTTTTTTTATTTCTCAAATATTGCTATATGCCTTTATATTTAGAGTTAATCATTGTATAATCATTAAGATTTTTGACTTAATAAAAAAAGGAGTAGTTTTAATGGCAAGAGATAAAGCGATAATTAAAAAGCATGGTAAAACAGCTGACGAAATTATCTCACTTGAATCAGTATATGAAAAATTAACAGATTCTGAATTAACAAATAAAACACAAGAATTTAAAGAAAGATTGGAAAACGGAGAAACTTTAGATGATCTTTTAGTTGAAGCCTTTGCAGTTGTTAGGGAAGCTGCTTTTAGAGTTTTAAAAATGAGAGCATATAGAGTTCAACTTATAGGGGCAATCATTTTACATGAAGGAGATATTGCAGAAATGAGAACTGGTGAAGGTAAAACTTTAACAGGTCTTTTCCCTGCTTATTTAAATGCACTTTCAGGATTAGGTGTACACGTAGTTACAGTTAACGAATATCTATCACAAAGGGACAGTGAAATTAATGGACAAGTTTATAATATGCTTGGTTTAACTGTTGGTTTAAATGGAAGAGATTTATCAAAAGACCAAAAAAGAGAAGCTTACGCACAAGATATAACTTATACAACAAATGCGGAGTTAGGATTTGATTACCTAAGAGATAATATGGTATTCAGATTGGAACAAAAAGTTCAAAGAAAATTGAATTTTGCAATTATTGATGAGGCTGACTCTATCTTAATCGATGAAGCAAGAACGCCATTAATTATCTCTGGGGGAAGTCAAAATAGAATTAATTTATATAAAGCAGCAGATGGTTTTGCAAAAACACTTGATGAAAATAGTGATATTGAAATGGATTTAGAATCAAAACAAGTTTACTTAACTGATATTGGAATCAAAAAAGCACATAGTTACTTTAGTATAGAAAACTTATTCGACTTTAGAAATACAGAACTATTTCACTTAATTATGAACGCTCTTAAAGCGCTATTTACATTTAAACTTGAAGTTGAATATACAGTTCAAGATAATGAAATAATTTTAATTGATCAATTTACAGGTAGAACTATGCCGGGTAGAGCTTACAGTGACGGTTTACAACAAGCACTACAAGCAAAAGAGGGTGTAGAAATTGAAGAAGAAACTACAACTCTTGCAACAATTACATACCAAAACTTTTACAGACTTTACAATAAACTTTCAGGTATGACAGGAACTGCAAAAACAGAAGAAGAAGAATTCTTAAAAATTTATAACACAAGAGTTATAGTTTGTCCTACAAACAAACCAATAATAAGATTTGACGAACCGGATTTAACATTTGGAACAATAAATGCCAAACTAAAACATTTAGTTAGAGACTTGAGAGAGTTAATGGATGCAGGAAGACCTGTACTTATTGGTACAACTTCAGTTGAATCATCAGAACAAGTTGCAAGATATTTAGAAAAAGCAGATTTAAAATTTGAAATGATTAATGCAAAAAATCACCATAGAGAAGCAGAAATTGTTGAAAAAGCTGGACAAGTTGGATCAATAACTTTAGCGACTAACATGGCTGGACGTGGAACAGATATTAAACTTTCACAAGAAGCTAAAGATAATGGTGGACTATTTGTTATGGGTATCGAAAGAAACGAAGCTAGACGTATTGATAACCAATTACGTGGTAGAGCAGGAAGACAGGGAGACCCAGGTAGTTCACGATTCTATATATCTATGGAAGATGAACTTATGGTTAGATTTTCATCTCCAAAACTAAGACAAATGTTTTTAAAACTTGGAGATGATCACATCAAATCTAAAATGTTTACTAAAGCTATTACAAATGCTCAAAAAAAACTTGAAGGTTTAAACTTTGATCAACGTAAGAATGTTTTAGATTACGATAACATCCTTTCTCAACAACGTGAAGCAATATATGCTCAAAGAGATTCTATTTTAGAACAAGAATCTCTAAAAGTTGTTCTTTCAAGATTTCAATACACAATGGCTTACGAAATTGTGGATAGAAATTCAGAGTTGGTAAGAGGAGAAAGAACTATAAATATTCCTTTACTAATTCAAGAAATTGATGGGAAGTATGTTTTTGAAGGGGCTTTAACTGAATCAGATTTTGTTGGTTTAGAAAAAATAGAAATTGCTAAAAAAATATCAGAAAAAATGATGGAATTATATTTAGCAAAATCAAGTTCTGTTCCTGCAGAAGTTATTACAGAAATGGAAAGAAGAACAATTCTTCAAACACTAGATCACCACTGACAAAAACATATTAACTTAACACAAAAACTAAGAAGTGGTATTTACTTGCAACAATATGCTCAAAACAATCCACTTCATGAGTATGTTGAAGAATCAGCAAGACTTTTCAATAAAATGAAAGTTATGATTGCAGAAGAAACAATAACAAAACTAAATGGTTCTTTTGTAAGAGAAATGAAACCAGATCAAGAAAATATAGTTTTCACAGAACAACAACCAAAGACAGTTAACATTTCAGATAAAGATATCGATGAAATTTTAGCAGAATGAGAAATTCCAAAAGAAAAATTCTCAAGAGTTGTTGTAGAACAAAGACTTGAAGAATTAAAAGAAGAATTCTTAGAAGATCAAAGTAAAATTGAAAAATTAGAATTCCAGTTTGCAGTCTTAGATGGACTTATGAAAAAACTAGATGAGATGTTTGCTCAACAATCAAAACAAGCTCAAAATTTATCTTTTGAAGCAATTGAAAAAATAGTTAATAAATTTAAATTAGAAAAAATATTTACAAGAGAACAAGTTAAAAAAAGTTTTGACAAACTTATGAAGAAAGCTTCAAATGAGGAAGATAAAACAACTCTTCTTATAGAAACTCAAATACTTATGGCTCTTGCAACGCAATTTGAAGAAAAATCAAAAGAGTTTGTTGTTACCGATGAAGAAGGTAATGTTAAAAAAGTATTTAAAACAAATGAAGATGGTTCTATATCAGAAGATGATATAGAAGACACAGAACAAATACAAACTAAAACAAAATTAGGTTAATAAAATAATTTTTCTAATAAAAAAGATTAAACAAGAAATTTTAAAATTTCTTGTTTTTTTTATTTAACTATGTAAAATATTGCTAGGTCATAATATCTCTAGGGGCAAAGTCCTAGATTTTTTAAGTCCTATGTTAGAGGTGATAATATGGAAAATAAAAATCAAAGTTTTGAATTAGTAACTCAATATAAACCGGCAGGAGATCAACCAAATGCTATAAAAGAATTAATTGAGGGGCTGAAAAATAATGAAAAGCACCAAGTTCTTATGGGGGCAACTGGTACAGGTAAGACTTTCACAATGGCCAATGTTATTAAAGAATTTAATAAACCAACATTGGTTTTAGCTCATAATAAAACACTTGCTATGCAATTGTATATAGAGTTAAAAGAACTATTTCCTAACAATAGAGTTGAATACTATGTTTCAAATTTCGACTTTTATCAACCAGAAGCTTACATACCCTCTAGAGATTTATATATAGATAAAGATGCAAAAAGAAACAATGATTTAGAAATGATGCGTTTAAGTTCTATGAATGCATTAATGATTAGAAAAGATACGATAGTAGTCGCTTCTGTTGCATGTATTTATGCAACTCAAGATCCAAAAGAGTATGGTGATGTATTTTTTGAATTGCAAGTAGGTCAAATTTTATCTAAAAAAGATTTACTTACTTTTTTAGTGCACACAGGATATACAAGAGATGAAAATGATTTAGCAATGGGGTACTTTAGTGCAAAAGGCGATGTAATAAGAATAGCGCCAAGTTGAACTGACAAGTACCACATTAGAATTTCTATGTTCGGAGATGAAATCGAAGCTATAGAAATGATAGATATTTTAAATAATACGGTTATTGAAAAACTAAGAATGTTTACAGTTTATCCAGCAGCAGCTTACGTTACAAATTTTGACAAAATGAAGTTGGTTGTAGAAAATATTGGAAAAGAATTGGAAGAAAGAGTTAGATGATTCCAAGATCAAAAGAAATTTATTGAAGCAGATAGATTAATGAAAAGAACAAAGTACGACATGGAAACTATGAGTGAGTTTGGAATATGTAGTGGTATAGAAAACTACTCACCACATTTAGATTTTAGAGCACCAGGTGTTCCACCATTTACTTTAATTGATTATTTTGGAGATGATTTTTTAACAATAATCGATGAGTCTCATATGATGATTCCACAATTAAATGCTATGTACAACACAGACAGAAGTAGAAAAGAAACTTTAATAGAGCATGGTTTTAGATTACCAAGTGCAATCGATAACAGACCACTTAAGTTTGAAGAGTTTGCAGGAAAACTAAAAAATATTATTTATACTTCTGCAACTCCAGGTCCTTATGAATTAGAGTTAACAGAAAATAAAGTTGTAGAACAAATAATTAGACCAACAGGTTTAGTTGACCCACAAATCGAAATTCGTTCAACAGTAAATCAAATGAATGATATTGTTGATGAAATAAATAGAGTCGTTGCTAAAGGACAAAAAGTTTTCATAACTGCAATAACAATAAGAATTTCTGAAGATATAACAACATACTTGCAATCTAGAAATATAAAAGTTGCATACCTACATTCAGAGTTAAAAACTTTAGAAAGAAACCAAGTTCTTACTGATTTAAGAAGAGGGGTTTATGATGTTATTGTTGGTGTTAACTTGTTAAGAGAGGGTCTTGATATACCGGAAGTAAGTTTGGTTTGTATTTTAGATGCAGACAAACAAGGTTTCTTGAGAAATACAAGAAGTTTAATTCAAACTATTGGTAGAGCTGCAAGAAACTCTGAAGGTAGAGTAATTTTTTATGCTGACTCAACTTCTCCCGCAATGAAAGAAGCGATTGAAGAAACAAACAGAAGAAGATCAATTCAAGAAGAATATAATAAGGTTCATGGAATTACTCCAAAAACAATTATTAAAAAAATTACAGATGTAATTTCAGATTCCAACATTAGAAATAAAGTTGATGAGCTAAAAAAATTAAAGAAAAAAGAAAAAGAAAAGAAAAAAGAAGATTTGATTTCTGATTTAAGAAAACAAATGTTGAGTGCAGCCAAAGAACAAAATTACGAAAAGGCAGCTGAACTTAGAGATCTTATTTTAGAATTACAAGCCGAAAGTTAGAGGTAAAATTATGAATAAAAAAATAATTGTAAAAGGTGCAAGAGAACATAACTTAAAAAATGTTGATATAGAAATTCCAAAAGAAAAACTTGTAGTCTTCACTGGTCTTTCGGGAAGTGGAAAATCATCCTTGGCCTTTAATACTATTTATGCAGAAGGAGAAAGAAGATATATAGAATCACTTTCTTCTTTTTCTAGACAATTTTTAAAGTCAGTTGAAAAACCTGATGTTGATGAAATTGAAGGATTAAGTCCTGCAATTTCTATTGATCAAAAAACAACAAGTCACAACCCAAGATCTACAGTTGGAACAACAACAGAAATACATGATCATTTAAGATTGTTGTTTGCAAATATTGGAACACCATTCTGTGTAAATGGACATGGACCAATAAAAACTTCTTCTTTAAAAGAAATAATTGAAACAATTAAAAAAGAAACAAAAGAAGATGATCAAATTTTTATTCTAGCACCAGTTGCTAGAGATAAAAAAGGAACCCACAAAGAACTTTTATCAAAACTTAAAAAAGAAAACTTTTTAAGAGTT
The DNA here is from genome assembly GCF_010365805.1 of Spiroplasma sp. BIUS-1. Classification (NCBI taxonomy): domain Bacteria; kingdom Bacillati; phylum Mycoplasmatota; class Mollicutes; order Entomoplasmatales; family Spiroplasmataceae; genus Spiroplasma; species Spiroplasma sp. BIUS-1. The sequence continues at coordinate 63,676 of NZ_CP048386.1, forward strand.
CAAATAAATGGAGAGATAAAAAGTTTAGAAGATGAAATTGAATTAGAACAAAACAAAAGACACAATATAGATATTGTTGTTGACAGATTAATTTATAAAAGTGAAGATGAAGATTTACAATCAAGAATTTATTCTGCAATAGAAGTTGGGTTGGGATACTCAAATGGACTTATAAGAATAAATTATCCAAAAAGAAATAATGAAACAAAATTATTTTCAACTAAATACTCATGTAGTGAGTGTGGTTTTTCAATTCCTAATTTGGAAGCAAACCTATTTTCATTTAACAAAAAGAACGGAGCTTGTGAAACTTGTGCTGGTCTTGGTGTTAATCTAGAAGCTGACCCTTCTTTAATAATTCCTGATTCATCACTTTCAATTAGAGGTGGAGGAATCCTTTATTATAAAAATATAGTTGACACTACAAACATCGAATGACAAAAATTTAAATTAATGTGTGATTATTATTTAATTGATTTAGATTCTCAAATCAACAAACTAAGTGAAAAACAATTAAATGTAATTCTATATGGTAGTGAAGAACCTATAGAAACAAAAATAACAACAGTAAGTGGAAATGTTTTAAGATCTTTTGATTACATTGAAGGTGTAGCTACACTTATTGAAAGAAAATATATTGAAACTAAATCTGATGAGAACAGAAAATATTATGGAAAATACATGATGTCAAAAGTTTGCAAAACTTGTGACGGTAAAAGATTAAATGATATTGCATTAAGTGTAAAAATTAATGGTCTTTCAATCGCTGACTTTGTAGAAATGACAATTGAAGAAGAATTAGCATTCTTATTAAATTTAAATTTAACTGAACAACAAGAAAAAATTGCAAGTTTAGTTTTAAATCAATTACTTTCAAGAATTAGTTTTTTAAATGAAGTTGGATTAAATTACTTAACTCTTTCAAGAAGTGCAACAACTCTTTCTGGAGGAGAAGCACAAAGAATTAGATTGGCAAAACAACTGGGTTCAAAATTATCTGGTGTCCTTTATGTTCTGGATGAACCTTCAATTGGTCTTCACCAAAGAGACAATGATAAATTAATTTCCACTTTAAAAAAATTAAGAGACCTTGGAAATACATTAATAGTTGTAGAACATGATGAAGATACAATGAAAGCTTCTGATTGAATTGTAGATATCGGACCTGGTGCTGGAGTAGATGGTGGAACCATAACAGCACAAGGAACCTATGAAGAAATTTGTAAAAACCCAAATTCACTTACAGGAAAATATTTATCAAAACAATTATCAATACCAACTCCAAAAAAACGTAGAGGTGGTAATGGATTAAAAATTGAAATCAAAGGAGCTACAGAAAATAATTTAAAAAATATTGATGTAACAATTCCTTTAGGTAAATTTATTTCTGTTACAGGAGTTAGTGGAAGTGGTAAGTCTACTTTGGTTGAAGAAGTTATCTACAAAGGTTTAAGAAAAGAATTAAATAAAGAATTAATAAGACCTGGTAAATACAAATCAATGAAAGGTTTTGAGAACGTAGATAAAATAATTTATGTATCTCAAGATCCGATCGGAAAAACTCCAAGATCAAATCCAGCAACATATACTTCTGTGTTTGATGACATCAGAGACCTTTATACTGAAATACCAGAATCTAAAATTAGAGGATACAAAAAAGGAAGATTCAGTTTCAACGTCCCTGGTGGGAGATGTGATGCTTGTTGAGGTGACGGTGTTGTTAGAGTTGACATGCAATTCCTTGGTTATGTAGAAGTTGTTTGTGAAATTTGTGATGGTAAAAGATATAACGAAGAAACTTTACAAATAAAATACAGAGGAAAAAATATTTGAGATGTCTTGAGTATGACTGTTCAAGAAGCTTATGACTTCTTTGAAAACATTCCAAAGATAAGAGAGAAGTTAGAAACAATTTTAGCTGTGGGTCTTGGATATATTAAACTAGGACAAAACGCTACAACTCTTTCTGGAGGAGAAGCACAAAGAGTTAAACTTTCAACTTATCTATTAAAAAAACAAACAGGTAAAACTATATTCCTATTAGATGAACCAACAACAGGTCTTCACATTGATGATGTTAGAAGATTGATTGATGTTTTAAATATATTAGTTGATCAAGGAAACACAGTTCTTACTATTGAGCATAACTTAGACTTTATAAAAGTTTCAGATTACGTTATAGACTTAGGACCTGAAGGTGGAAGTGGCGGAGGAACCATTCTTGCCACAGGTACTCCTGAACAAATTATTGAAAACAAAGAAAGCTTTACAGCAAAATATCTTAAGGAGTATTTAAATGATTAGTGTAGAGGAAAAGTTAATACCCTCAGATATAATTTTTAAAAAAAATTATAATCTACAAAAATTATTAAATGACATTGGTAATCCGCAAAATAATTTTAAAGTTATTAATACAGTTGGGACAAATGGTAAAGGCTCAACTTCTAACTTTATCTTCAATGGATTAAAAACAAAATTTAAAAATGTTGGTCTATTTATTTCTCCTGCATTTATAAATCAAAATGAAAGAATACAATTGAATTCAGAAATGATTTCTGATGAAGATTTAAAAAGACTGTTAAACGAAAATAATGAAGTTATAAAAAAATACGAACTTACATTTTTTGAAATATGAACTTTATTGGCAATACTTTATTTCAATGAAAAAAAAGTTGAGGTGGCCGTTATTGAAGCTGGAATCGGTGGTGTAAAAGATTCTACAAATGTTTTTGAAAACCAATTAGCAGTTTGTGTTACATCTTTAGGTTTAGATCACCAAGAAGTTTTAGGAAATACTATTGAGCAGATAGCTTATCAAAAATTAGGAATAGCAAAAAAAGGTGTTAAGATTTTTATAAGTGCAGATAATATAAAATATAAAAAAATTATTAATAAGGTAAATAATAACTATAAGGTTTTTGCAAAAAAAATTCCTGATAAAGTCTATTATCAGTCTTTTAACAAAGGTCTTGCAAAAGAAGTTTTAAATTATTTAGGAATAATTTATGAAGAATTTAATACAACTCCTTTAGGAAGATTTAGTATTTTAAAAAAGGAACCATTACTAATTTTAGATGGATGTCATAATTATGATGGAGCTTTAAAATTATCTAAACAAATAAAAAAAATAAAAAACCTGATTATAGTTTTTGGTTCAAGTGAAGGAAAAGATCAAAAATCTATTTTAGAGGTTTTCAAAAAACTAAAAAAAGAAATATTTATAACAGAGTTTAATCATCCTAAAGCATGAAAAATAGATCACTCTAAATTTGCTGATTATAAAATAATAAATGACTGAGAAAAATTTTTAAAGGATAACCAAGAAAGGAACATTCTTGTTTGTGGGAGTTTATATTTTATTCCACAAGTTTATGAATGATTTAAAGGAAAATAAAATGAACTTCTATTTATACACAAACATAGTTGCGGCAATATTAATACTTGGTATTTTTGTTTGTGCATTGGCTTTAGAAAACTTTACTTTCAAAAAGATAAGTCTAAAACACTTAACTGTAATTTCTTTATTTGCAGCTTGCAGCGCAATTTTGACTGGACTTTCTTATAAGATACCTCCTGTATTTGGTAACGTAAGTATCGCTTTAGGAGATTGAATTATATTTTTATTAGGATTATTGTTTGGACCACTTTGTGGTGTAATATCTGCTATTTGTACTGACACTTTAATGTCTATAACTTTGCCAAGCCAGTGAGGTTACCATGCAGGTTACATGTTTAACAAATGTGTTTTGGCTTTCTTTGGGGCACTTGTGTTTTTAACAAAGTCAGAGAAAAGAATTTTATTAAAAGTTATAATACTATACAGTTTTGGATACATTATTCAGAGCTTATTATTAAATCAAATATGAATGATGTCATGAGCTGGCGCTGCAGCTTGATTGGATTTGGTTAAAAAAATTATTAAATTACCTATATCTTTACCTATTTACATAACACTTACTTACGCATCTTATATTCCAATAAGAAAATTATTGGAAGGATGAAGCACTGAGTACGTATGATGTTTTAGAAGTAGATATATTGAAAATGATCTAGATTATTAAATCTAGATTTTTTATTAAATTTATTAGTTATAATTACTAATGAGGTAGTTAAAAATGAGCAAACTATATGCAAAAAAAATAATTGACTTCTTTGATTTGGAAGTTGTATCTGGAGAAGAACAAATAAATAATGTTATTGAAGCTTATGGAATAAACAGAGCAGGACTAGAGTTGACTGGTTATTTTGAAGGTGGAACAAAATCACACAGAATTGTAGTTATGTCCACAAAAGAATATTCATATATTATGAATTTTGATGAAGAAGAAAGAAAGAAAAGATATGAAAAACTTTTTTCTAGAAAAATTCCAATGATTATAATAACAAATAAATTTGAAGATAAAGTAGTAATTGAAACAGCTAAAAAACTTGATTGTTTATTAGTTAGAACAAAAAATGATTCTACAAGTGACTTTACACAAAACGTTTTAGAGTTTATGGATGATTATTTCGCACCTCTTACAGAAGTTCATGCTTCATGTATAAATATTTTTGGTAAAGGTGTTTTACTTATTGGTGAATCAGGAATTGGTAAATCAGAGATCACTCTTGACTTAGTAAAAGCAAATCACTTATTTGTTGGTGATGACAGAATTGTTATAACAAAAAAATCAAATGAACTATACGGAAAGAGTCATGAAATTTTGAAAAACCTTGTTGAAGTAAGAGGTATTGGGATAGTTGACGTTTCTCAAACAAATGGATATCAAGTTATATTGGAAAAAACAAAAATAGACTTAGTTATTGAGTTAACACAATTTAAGAAAAATGGAATTGATGACTCAGAAAGACTTGGAAATACATTTGCTGGTTATGAAATATTGGGTGTTGATATACCTTACATCAAAATACCAGTTTCATCTGGAAGAAACATTCCAAACATCATTGAAGCAGCTGTTGCTAAACTAAAGATTAAACAAAGTGGTCTTTATGAAGATGAAACACAAGTTTTAAGTGAAAGAGCGATGAAATTTAACAATGATTAATTTTTATTCAGACATGATATGGCAAAATGGAACAAAACTACCAGATGATTTTAATGATCCTCTTAAATTTTTGTATCCAGTTTTTGTCGGTTTGGGAGTTTTTCTTGTTTTAGGTGTATCGGCATTCAAAATATGAAAAAGAGGAATACCTTTAAAAGAATTTGTTACAGCAATTTACATAGCTCTGCCGATCGGGGTAATTGGTGCAAGCATATTTGGTAAATTAGGTAGTATGGAAAATGAGTGAAAAAATTTCTATCAACTTGTTTTCTTTTGAAGACCTGGTATGAGTTTCTTTGGTTCTATGTTATGCGGGGGAACCGCTGCATTTATTTGATTTTGAAACAAAAGCAAAGTAACTAGAGTATCAACTTTTGTTTATGCAGATTGTATAGTTCCAAACATATTATTGGGTCAAGCTGTTGGTAGATGAGGAAACTTGTTTAACCATGAAATATTGGGTAGAGAAATTTCTGATTCTCAAATGGGAAAAATCACATGACTACCTGAGTTTATATGACATAGACTATTCTATATTTATAATCCAAGTCTAGGTCAAAGAGAAGATGTAATTCAATTTCGTCATCCTTTATTTTTATATGAATCAATGGCAACACTTGTCCTTTGATTGTTAATAATTTTTGTCTTTGCAAACATTGGGAAGTGAGTAAGTAAGAAGCCTTGAAAAATAGATCCTTATAACTTCCCTTGCAAAGCAAACAAAACAGTTCAATCTGTTTTTGAAAAAGAAATAAAAGATTATCAAACTCAGACACCTGTTAAATATTTAATGGATAAAGATGGAAAAGTTTATTTATCAAAAAGTTGAGCTTGAAAGAAAGCATATACACTTTATGAACCAGATAAATCACTTTCAAACTCAGAGCAAACAAAAATAAATAATCAAAAAGCTATTGCTTTAAAGGCAAGAGAAAAATATAATACTTTAGTAAACAAAATTGAACAAGAAATTGATAAATTAAAAGTTAATTTAAAGAAATCTAAAATAACAAAAGATTATTTTAAATTAGCTAAAAAAGAAGTTAAAAATAATTACAAAAAAGAACTTAAAAAACTAAGATGAGAGAAAAACTCTTTTGTGTCATTTATCAAAAGAGACTCAAAAGGACTATACCAAATAAATAATCCAAACAACTATAGTGTTGTTCATTCAGGAACATTAACTGGAATATATATTATTGGATATACAATCATAAGATTTATATTAGATCCTATGAGAAGCCCTTATGAATTGACCGTAAAAGAAAACGAAGTTCTTAATTATTTATTATTGACAGGGTTTTTAATTTTAGGACTAGCTATTTTAGTTTGTGCTCAATTTATTGCCCCTAAAAAATGAAGAGAAGAGGGTTGATTATATGAAAAATCATATTAATACAGATTTTGATTTAATTATAGCTGGAGCGGGTCCTGCAGGTTTAAGTGCGGCTATTTATGCTGGAAGAGCAGGGCTTAATGTTCTTGTTTTGGAAAAAGAAGCGCCTGGTGGAAAAGTTATTAAAACTGGAGAAATTGAAAATTATCCTGGTTTTACAAATATTCAAGGTCCAGATTTAGCAATGCATTTTTTCGAACAAGCAACAGCTATGGGTGCTCAATTTGAGTTTTCAGGTTTAAAATCTTTTGAAAAGAACGAGATATTTAATGTTGATTTAGAAAACGGCAAAAGTTTAACTTCAAAAGCATTAATAATCGCAACAGGAACAAAAGAAAATTTATTAGGAGTACCTGGTGAAATTGATCTTTATGGTAAAGGTGTATCTTACTGTGCTGTTTGTGATGGAAGTTTCTACAAAGAAATGCCAGTTGCAGTTGTTGGTGGAGGATATAGTGCAATCGAAGAATCTATATTTTTAACTAGATTTGTTTCAAAAGTTTATTTAATACATAGAAGTCAAAAATTTAGAGTTGATCAAAAAACTTTAGAAAAAGCTAGAACAAATGAAAAGATTGAATTTATTTTAGACACAGTTGTAGAAAGTATTGAAGGTACAGATAAAGTCTCTTCAATAAAAATAAAAAACACAATTGATAATAAGCAAAGTGAAATAGAAGTAAATGCTGTGTTTCCATTTATTGGACACTATCCAGTTACAAACTTTGTATCACAAACAGAAATTCTTGATGAAGAAAAACATGTTGTTGGTGATGAAAGAATGAGAACTAAAATAGAAGGTTTATTTGTAGCGGGAGATGTTAGAAATACACCATTTAGACAAATAGCAACAGCAACAGCTGATGGAGCATTGGCTGGTCAAAATGCAGTAAATTATATTGAAAGCCTTGATTAAAATATCAAGGTTTTTTATTAATTGATATGTTAAAATTATCAAAGTTAAAAGGTGTTGAATTAAATGTTTTTAGGATGAATACAAAATGGTAATTGATCTGAAGCCAAAAATTGATGAACAGTTCAAGATAATTACGGATTTTTTCATGTTTATGCTTTTACAATGACTTTGGGTGTTATTCTAGCAGTTGGAGTTTCTGCTATTAAGTTGTACAGAAAAGGAGTTCCGTTAACAGAATTGTGAATTGGAGCAGCAGCTATAGTTCCTTTAAGTTTATTTGGAGCAAGTTTCTTTGGTAAATTAAATGCTAATGGAATAGGTCAAAATGCTGGAGGAGCAAGTTTCTTTGGATTGTTTGCTTTTTGAGAAGGTGGAATGGCAATTCATGGAGGAGTATATACAGGTACTTTCTTTGGTGTAATAATATTTTATTTTTTAAGTAAAAGAACAAAAGTATCTCTTTGAGTATATGCTGATGCTATTATTCCAAATATCTTATTAGGACAAGCTGTTGGTAGATGAGGAAACTTCTTCAATCATGAAATATTTGGTATGCCAGTTGCAGAATGAAATAATGGAAATACAAGTGCATTAAATTGACTTCCAAATTTCATTAGAACAAATATGGTTTGGACATATACTGGTGATGGTGAAAAATTAAACGGACTAACTCTTGAAAGAGGACACGATTACTTAATGTCTCCAATATTCCTTTATGAGGCTTTCGGATTATTACTGGCATGAATTTTAATAACTTTTGTAATTGCAAATATTGGTAAATGATTCGGAAAAAAACCAGATTATTTAATTGAAAAAAAAGTAAATAATAAAAATATTAGTTTAAAAGTTAAATTTGCTGATTTTTGATTTGATATCAAAAAAATATTTAATAAAAATTTAAGAAATACAGAAAGTAATTCAAATTTAATAAAAACAGCAAATTGAAAAATTTGAAAAAATGAAGTTTATGCAAACCATAAATATAAAGAAATTGACTTATATAAAGAACAAGTAAATAATATTAGCGATAAAAACTATTTTGTGAGAAAATGAAAACAAGGAAAACTACTATCAGATTGCAATAACCCTCAAAAATATATGCTTATAAGATCGGGGGTGCAAGCTGGATCATATTTCTTTGCATGGAACCTGGTTAGATTCGTTTTAGAACTTGGTAGACCAGATGATCATTTATTTTTAATGTATCAAAGAACTTTATCACTAACAATAATTGGTTTATCAATGTTTGTTGGTTTAGCAATAGCTTTACTATCTCAATTTGTTTTCCCTTATTTATTTAGAACAACAGGTTTAATTTATGAGCAAGAATACTTCTATGTTGAAAAAGGAGCAGGAATTGTTAAACAAATTAAACCAAAAAAAGAATCTAAAACAAAAATAAGTAAAATTGAAAAGAACAAAATTAAAGAGCAAAGAATTAAAGAAAAACTTGATAAAAAATTAGGTAAGAAATAGGGTGATAGCATGTCTTTTGCAATGGAAGTTAAAGAAGAAATTTTAAATCATACATTTACAGAAGAGCAAAAGATTATGCTTTTATCAGGTTTTATAAAATACAACGGAGAATTGATTTATACAAACAATGGTGCAGCTTTAAAGTTAACAAGTAACAGTAATAATGTAATTAGAAATATATTTTCTATACTGAAAACTATTTATGAAGGAAATATTGAAATATCAATTATTCAAATTCAGAAATTAAGAAGAAATAAAATATATCAATTAATGTTAACTGAAAATGTAATAGAATTTTTAACTAAACATCATATTTATGATTCATTGACCAGTAATAAAATAATTGAAATGAACCTAGAGAGATATGATAAAAAGTTAAAACAAGAATTAACTAGAGCATATACATCTGGAATATTTATAGCGGTAGGAAGTGTTAATTCACCAGAAACTACAAACTATCATTTAGAATTACAATTCAAAGAAGAAAATTCAGCGATATATATTTCAAAAATTTTAAAAAAGCATTCTTTTGATTTTAAAACAATTACAAAAAGAAATAAAACAATTTGTTATATTAAAAAATCTATTGCAGTTTCTGATTTTCTAAAATTTATGGATGCTTCAATTTCGGTTATGAAATTTGAAAATACAAGAATTAATAGAGATGTCAGCAACAATATAAATAGAATGATAAATATAGACATTTACAATCAACAAAAATCATCAGAGACTGGATCAAAACAAATTCAAGAAATTGAGTTGATTCAAAAAAATAATCTTATTTCGGAGTTATCTCCTAAAGCACAAGTGCTTTCACAAATAAGATTGGAAAACCCAGATGCTTCTTTTTCTGAATTAGAATATTTAATGAATGAAAAAAATATTGCAATAACAAAATCTGGAATAAGCAATTTATTTAAAATAATAAGTAAACTTGCAAACACAATTGGAGACTAAAAAATGAACAAAGATATTATAAAAACATTTAGTAAAAACATGAAAAGAATAAGGGTAAATGCACAACTTACACAAGAAGAGTTAAGTTTCAAATCTGAGTTACACAGAAATTACATTTCTGATTCAGAAAGGGGTAAGAGAAACATATCTCTTAAGTCTGTTGAAAAAATCGCAAAAGCTTTGAATGTAGAACCAATTGAATTTTTTAGGGAAATTGAAAACGAAGATTAATTAAAAAACAGAACCGGTGGTTCTGTTTTTTAATATACTATCACTTTTGTTAATTTATCAAAGTCTTCATTGTTTCTTATGTTTTTATATCCATCATAAAACACATAAGCTTTAAAACCTTTTGTTCTTAAACTTTTATAAACCGATAAGTGACTTCTTGAATCTTCATCAATGATTAAAATTTTATTTTTCTTATCCAAAACTTTAAAATATTTAAAATTAAAGTTTGTTATAGGAACATTTATTGTTCCGTGAAGGTGATTTTCTTTGTAAGAAAGAGAATTTCTTATATCAACAACTTGTCAGTTTTTGCTTTTTAGAATGTGAGGTAGTTTTTTACTATTCTTTGTTTTATACTTTCTTTTAAAAGAATTTGTTTTAAATAGCTTATCTAAAAATTTAAACACGTATTCTAGTCATTGCATCTTTTATCACCTTTATGATTATATATGTAATTTTATAAATTAGTTAGTTTTAAAGTATGGTGTTAAAATCTATTTGGAGGAAGAAAATGAATGAGAATAACACCAGAACAAGAATTTAACAACATTAATAATCTAGCAAATACAAAACCAAGAAGAAATCTATTAGGGGCTTTTCTTTGGTATTTAAGCTTCTTTTTAATAATTCCTTTATTTGTTCATATATCAAATGTGAACAAACTAAAGAAATTGAACATTAAAGTTTCAGAAGCAGAATCTGGAATAGATGTGCAACTTAAAAAAAGAAGAGACACTTTGATAAAATTAATTGAATCAGTTCAAGGTAGCATGAAATTTGAAAAAGAAATATTAATGACTTTAACTTCAATGAGAACGGGAGTGAGTATTCAAGACAAAGGAAAGAATGCAGCTATGCTAGATAAAATTTCTAAGCAAGTTACAATGCAACTTGAAAATTATCCTGAAATTAAATCAACTTCTCTTATTCAAGAACTAATGAGATCAACTGCAAATATTGAGGATGATATTTCTGCTTCAAGAAGAATTTACAATTCAAATGTAAGTATATTCAATCAAGCAATAAATGTATATCCAAAAAATGCAGCAGCAGCCCAACTAGGTTATGTTTTCAAATCTTTATTTGAAATCACAGACTTTGAAAGGCAAGATGTTAAAATCGAATTTTAAGAGAGGATAAACTATGAATTTTAAAAAAAATAAAAAAATTAATCTTGATGAAACTTTATTTTTACAATTGAAAAATAACTTAAATGAAGATAACGACTTGAAATCGGGAATATCAAAATTTATTTGAAATAGAAATTTATCAATTATATTACCAACAATATTAACCCTTTTATTTTTAGTTGGGGCTTTGCTTTTCATGCTTTTAGAAGGCAAAGTAGAAACTAATATAAGAAAAATGTTTTTATTTATTGGTTTGGGAGCAATGGTTTTATTGCCGTTTCAAATGATAATTTCATACTTGTTAAATAAAAAATTACAAAAAAAATTAAATTTAATAATTCATACAAAAGGAAATCTTAAGAAAATTTATGAAACATTTTTTAATCAAAATAATGATTTAAAAAATATAGAGAAGGTTGAGTACAAATCATTAAATCCAGACTTTTCAACAAATAAATTTTATGGCTCACACAATGAATATTTATCACAAGTTGGACCTGCAAAAAAAAGAGATAATTTAAACTTATTGAGTTTTAAATTTAACGGCAAAGAAGGAAGTTTTATTATACAGGAACCTGTAAAGTGTATAAAAAGAACTCGCTCTAGACGCTCAGATGGTTCTTTTAGATGAAAGACAAATACAACATTGGTTTCGATGGACTCTATATTTATAGTGGATGACAAGATTAAAAATGAGTGTAATGGATTAAGAATACGAAGCAAGGGTATTCTAAAGGGAGATTATCAAACAGAATCTGTTGCTTTTAATCAAAAGTATTCAACAAATATAGCCGCAACAAATATAGCGGGTGCCAAATTTTTAAATCCAATTGCATTAGATAGATTATCAAATCTAAATGATGATAATTTTTTTGCACTAGGAGTTAATGAAGATGTTTATATTCAAAAATACTTCATAAAAAATCCAATATATCCAATAGGGATATTTGATTTTACGAAGCTTTCATCAAAAAATAAATTATATGAATACATGACAAGAAAAATACAATTTGAAAAAGATTTATTTAAAAGATCTTTGGAGTATATTTCATTTATAAAATAAAATATTCAAAATCAAGGAATGTAATAAAGCATTCTTTTTTTATTCGAAATGTAGTATTATATAGATATTGAATGGAGGCCTTTTATGGTTTTACTTGCATCAAGCTCACAACAGTTATTAGCAAATCAAATAATATTGGGTTTTGAAATTCTAGCTCTAATTGTTTCAGTATTAATGATCGCTGTTGGTCTAATACAAAATAAGAGTTCACAAACTGGATTGAGTGCACTAAATGGAGGAAATGATGAACTTTTCTCCAACTCAAAAGAAAGAGGTGTTGATAAAACAACATCTATATGAATGTTTAGTTTAGGAATCGCATTATTTATAATAACAATTGTTATAGGAATTATTTCAAACACTGTTTTAACTTAATAGTGTTTTTTTTAGTAGAAAGAATGTTTTATGAAAAATATAATACTATCTCGAATGGAAGGAAAAGAGAAGGTACACTTAAACGACTTAATAAAAAATATTAAAGCCGATTATGAAAGTGTAACAAACACCTTAAAAGAACTTCAAGAAGAACATCTGATAGGTTGAACAAAAGAAAATGTAATTTATCTTGTTGGAGATAAATATAAAATAGGTTCAATCAAAATAAATGATAAGGGTTTTGGTTTCGTAAAAGAGTTTAACTCTGAAGACGATGATTTTTTTGTTCCTCCAAACGGACTAAATGGTTGTATATCTTCTGATGAAGTTATTTTCACCGTACAAAAAGAAAAAGATGACAGATTAAAAGCTAATGTTGAAGACATAGTTTTAAGAACAAAAACATCTCTAGTTGGAGAAATTAGAAAAAGTAGTGACGGAAGATTTTTAGATTTCATCGCAAATGAACCTGGTTTCAAAAATTATAGAATAGTTATGATTAATGGAAAAGATTTTAACTTAAAAGAAGATTTGATTCTTAAAGTAAAAATACTAAATGTAAGGGATAGAAAATTATTTGTTAGAGTCCAAAAAATTATTGGAGATGCAAATAAAGCTGTTGATAGAATTTTATCTATTGCATATGAATATGAAATTAAACCAGAATTTAATAAATTAACTATAGATAATGCTAATGAAGTTGCAAAACCAATTGACTATGATGATCCAAAAGTAAAAAGAAGGTTAGAAAACTCACTTGTTGAAAAAAACCTTGTAACAATCGATGGAGCAGACTCAAAAGATTTAGATGACGCTGTTTATGTTGAAAAAACATCTAATGGTTATAAATTAATAGTAGCTATAGCAGATGTTAGTCACTATGTTACTCCTTTTTCTCCACTGGACAATACAGCTTTATTTAGAGGTAACTCAGTTTATTTGGCAAATAAAGTTATACCAATGCTTCCTGAAAAATTATCAAATGGAGTATGTAGTTTAAATCCAAACGAAGAAAAACTTTGTATGGTAGCTGAAATGGATTTTGATTTAAAAGGAGACGTAGTTAATAAAAAAGTTTACGAGTCAATAATGATTTCAAAAGCTAGATTAACTTATAAAGAAGTTAACGATCTATATTCAACTGGTAAATCTGAAAGACCAAAAGAAATTATTGACATGTTAATGGTTTCAAAGGAATTGCATGAAATAATAGATGCTGCAAGATCTGCAAGGGGCTCAATTGAGTTTGATGTAGCAGAACCAAAAATTATTTTGGACAAAGATTCAAATGTAGTTGATATCGCAAAAAGAGATAGAGGTATTAGTGAGAAACTAATTGAGAACTTTATGGTTAGTGCAAATGAATGTGTAGCTACTGTTATTTTTGAAAAAGAATTACCATTCATTTACAGAAATCACGATGTTCCAAAAGAAGAAAACTTAATAGAATGACACTCTATTTTAAGAGCTTTAGGTATAAATGTTAAATTAAATGATTTAGATAAAATAAATCCAAAAACAATCAAAGATGCTTTGGTTCAAATTGAAGATCAAATAAAAGATGCAACAGAAAGAGATGTTATAAATGTAACACTTCTTAAATTTATGGAAAAAGCAGCATATGAGTTAGAAAATATTGGACACTTTGGATTGGCAAGTGAATGTTATACTCACTTTACAAGTCCTATTAGAAGATATAGTGACTTAATTGTTCATAGATATTTAAAACAATATTTAGTAGATAAAGATTTAAGAGATTTTAAATTAGAACAAAATGAAAAATTTGTTTTAAAAGCATGTAGCATAATTAATGATACAGAAAAGCAAGCTGTTTCAGCTGAAAGAGAAGTTAATAAAGTGTGCATGGCTGAATTTATGCAATCAAAAATTGGACAAGAGTTCGAAGGTATAGTTGCTGCAGTTCTTAAGTTCGGTATTTTTGTTCAATTAGATAATTGTGTTGAAGGGTTGATTCATATTTCTGAATTACCAGACTTTACATTTGATGAAAAAACAAGCATCATGGTTAATAAACAAAATAAAGTCTTCAGATTAGGTCAAAAAGTAAAGATTAAAGTTAAAAATGCTGATGTTAAAAAAAGAATTATAGACTTTGTGCTTGCTTAATTGAGGTGAAAAATATGGGAGAGCATGTTTTATTAAAAAATAAAAAAGCTTATTTTAATTATGAAATATTAGATACTTGAGAAGCTGGTATAGTTTTGACTGGTCCAGAAATAAAATCTATAAGAAACAAAGATGTTTCTATAGAAGAATCTTTTATTTTAATAAGAAAAGGTCAAGTAGAAATCTTAAATATGAATATTAAGAACTATGAATTTGCAAACCACGTTAAACAAGATCCTACAAGAAATAGAGTTTTATTACTTCACAAAGATGAAATAAAAAAAATGCTTAAAAGAGTTCAGTTAGAGAATCTTACAATAGTACCTTTAAAGTTATATTTAAAAGGCAATTATGCAAAATTGGAAATAGGACTTGGAAAAGGTAAGAAATTAATTGATAAAAGAGAAACAATTAAACAAAGAGATGTTGAAAGAAGACTTAAAAAAATAAAATAAAAAAACCATTTAATGGTTTTTTTATTTTCAAGCATATGCCAGTATGTTTGCTGGTTTACCACAACCACAAACTCCGCAATTTTCCTTTTCTTCTTTTAGTTCAATATTTGCACCTAAGAAATTAGAATAACCTTCTTTAAGGCTGTTTGCAACATGTTCTCCATTTTCTAAAGCTATTAATAATGTCTTTCCTTCTTCTAACATATTTTGAATCTCTTGAATTTCAACTTTTGTCATATCAAGAACTTCAACTACATTATTTAAATCTTTGCTCATTTATTTCATCTCCTTACAAATTATTATAGTTTATAAAATCTAATAGAAACTTTATTTATTCAAATAATGTTTTATAATATAGATATGGGGGTGTCCTGGTTTCGACAGGATACAACTGGCCCATGACTGCAGTGGTTTGGTAGACCTTAATACTTCTAGGTTTGATAAAATGCAAACGAAGAAAAAAATGAATTTGAAATGCCAGCATTTATGATCAATAATGCATCAGCTGGAGTTGCTTTAGCAGCTTAATAAACTTCTAAGTTTATAGCAGTTCAACGTTATGATATGTGTTTGTGCTTCATTGAATAACGTATTACCTAGCGCAATAGAACAAATGATTTTAGTGATAAATTTGTTCGAAACTAAATCACTAACGCTATAAATTTAAATCTCGTTGACTCTGTTGGTTTATAGTGTAAGTTAGAGACGACTAAACTGTAGACGTCATGGGTTGGAGTATTTTGGACGCGGGTTCGATTCCCGCCATCTCCACCATTTTTTTATGCTTAATTGTTTTATAAGAAAGGAATGTAATTTTATTATGAATAATATATTAACATTATTAATTGCATGTCTTTCTTATACAACAATTATTGCCTTTTGTTACACAATCTTTTGAGGGTTAACAAGACATTTATTCACCAAACTAAAAACTTACTATGAAATATTTTTGGGATTTGTACTTGGTTTCATTTCTACATTCTCATTAATTTTAATAACATTACTTGGTGGAGATACTGGTAATCTTGGATTGACAATATTCTTGCCAACATTTTTATATTGAGTATCAATTATTTTTATTTCACCTTTATCAAGTATAGGTATACTAACTTGTAATATATTAAATTTAGTTTTATTTTCATCTATTTTTAGTGATTTTTTTGGTAAACCATCTGATTCATGAACTATAACTTTATTGGTTTTGGCTTACGTTATTCCACTTGTAAATTATTTTGTGAAAACTTTTTGAAAGAATATTTCAAATTGATCAAACTGATCAATCACAACAATAATTCTTCTTTTAACAGGATTAATATGAGGTTTAGCGTTTATCAAAACTTCTCCAGCTCTTGGTAATATAACAAATTTATTATTCTGGCTTGGAAGTGGATACTTAGCTTATGCTTACATTGCGGTTATAAACCAAATCTATTTACATGCTCTTAAGTTACAAAATATTGTAACTTATGACAACACATACTATTTAAACTTTTCTTCTGCTCACGAGCAAATCTTAAATAAGATTCAAGAAGAAAAAATTAAGCACGGTATTTATTTAACTTACTTCATTTCAAATTTTGAGAAGTTCGAATCAAAAGTTAATTTTCAAATTAAAGATGAAGTTGTTAACTCAATATCAGAACAAAGTTACAACTTAATTAAAGAAAACTTTCCAAATTCAATTTTCTTTAAACCTAATTACAAAACTTTCGGTGCTTTCATTCCATTTGATCTATATGAAGAATTTAGTCAAAGTAATAATAAATATTTAGAAGTTATAAAAAATATATTCTTACAGATGAATACAGAATTCAAAATTGAAAATTATAAAATTTCTATTAAATTAAAATCTGTTTGTTCTTATTATGGTTTACATTCTAATAACTTAGACAAATTGTTAGAATACAATAGACACGTAGAAAACGATTTCTTATTAACTTACCAAGAGAAAAACATTGTTGTAAATCCAATGGAAATAATAAAAGAAAAAAACCAAAATAAAAAAATGTTATCATTAAACGAAGTTACAAATCTAAATCAATTTGCAACATTGTTTGAACCTATTTATTCTTCAAAAACAAAAGACTTCGAATCTTACTTTTTGAATGGAATGGTAGAAGGTATAGAAATAAATTCAGATTTATTCGAAGAACAAAAAAAATTAATTTCTGATATGGGATTAGAATCTCTATTCTTAAGATATATTTCATTCCAATCATTAAAGAAATTATCAAAACAAAACAATTTTGTTAGAGAAAAAGACATGTTTATAAATTATACAAGCGAGTATATCTCAAGTGAAGATTTTGAAGTTAATGAATTTATTTTGAAACTTAAAAACTTAAAAATAGACTTATCAAAATTAATTTTAAACTTTGATATAAACAATGAAGTTGATAATCAAAAGCAACTTGAAAAAAATATTGACCTTTTAAAAAAAGAATCTATAAGAATCTCAGTATCTAACTTTGGTTCTTTAAAAACAGATTTTGCTTTATTAAGTTGTTACAAACCAGAATTTATTTTTTTAGAAGGAGAAATTTCTAAAAAAATAAATTATATAAAAGAGAATGAAAAAATTCTTTTAGAAAGTTTAAAAATAGCTGAGAAGATTGAAGCGAAAGTTATTGCAACTTCTGTAAATAGTTATATAATCTATAAACATCTAAAATCTTTAGGTATAGAATTTTTTACTGGAGAACTTATAGGAAGCTCAATTGATCCAAGAGAAGTTATTTCAGAGGAATTGAGATACTTACTAAATAAATAGAGAGGAAAATAAAAATGTTAGAAAAAGAAGAAAATTTAAAAGCTTTAAGTGAAAACATTGAAAAACTAATAATAGAAAATGATATTAAAAAACTTAGAGAGCTTGAAGAACTTCACTACCCACAAGATATAGCCGAGGCTTTAGAACAGTTGGATGAAAAAATAATTATAATAGCTTTAAGACTTTTCACTAATGATACAAGTAGTGAAATTTTTCCATACCTTGATACAGATATACAAGAGGAGATAATTAATAAAATGTCTTCTAAACAAGTTAGTGAACTTTTTTCAGAACTTTATACAGATGACATTGTAGATATTTTAGAGGAAATGCCTTCAAATATTGTAAAGAAAATTTTAAGATCTTCTACACCAGAAGCTAGAGCTCAAATAAATAATATTTTAAAATACAATGACGATACTGCAGGAAGTATAATGAGTGTTGATTACACTAGATTTAAAATAAATTGAACTGTAACTGATGCTATTGAAAAAATAAGAGAGCGAGATCAAGAATCAGAAGACCACAATACATTTTATGTAGTAGATGATTTAAATAATTTAAAAGGTACAATAGAACTAAAAGATTTAGTTTTCTCTAAAGGTGAAACAAAACTTTCAGAAATAATGGATGAGAGAGTATTGTTTGCATATACAAAAGATGATCAAGAAGCTGTTGTTGAAAAGTTTCAAAAATATGACATAACAACTCTTCCTGTTATAAATATTCAACAAAAATTAGTTGGGATAGTTACTGTAGATGATGTTCTTGATGTTATTGAAGAAGAAGTTACAGAAGACATTCACAAAATGGCTGGTATCTCACCAACAGATGACGAATACTTTAAAACAAGTATTTGAAAAATGGTTAAATCTAGAAGTGTTTGATTAATGTTTCTAATGGTATCTGCAACTTTATCTCAAATCATAATATATTTATTTATGAAAAGATACGGGTTTAATTCAGATAAGGGTTCTATAATTTATATTGTTACAATGTTGTTAACACCTCTTTTGACTGTAATTTCAGGAACAACAGGTAATGCTGGGAGCCAGTCTTCAACAATGGTGGTTAGAGCATTGTCTTTAAAAGAAGTTGAAACAAAAGATTTCGCAAGAGTTATGTGAAAAGAATTTAGAGTAGCAATAATAACTGGTTTCATATTAGTTTCAGTAAACTTTATAAGAATGATTATAATTTATTCAATTGAAACAAAAGGTGATTTGAGCGATCCAAATTTATGATATACAATAGCAACACTTTCAATAGCGATGTATCTATCTTTAATAATGGCAAAACTTATTGGAGGTACACTTCCTATAATTGCTAAAAAGTTAAAATTTGACCCAGCTGTAACAGCTGCTCCTCTTGTAACAACATTGGTTGATGCGCTTTCAACAGCAATTTTCTTCTCTGTTGGTCTAATTTTCTTTGCTTAGTATATATAATAGTTTTTCAAGGAGATAACTTATGAGATTAAGAAATAAAAATTGAACAAAAGGCTATATTGAAGAAAATAAAAAACATATGATTAATGTTGAAGAAAAAATAAACGCAAAAGACCTTTTTAAAAAAAACCAAGAAACCTATTTAGAGATAGGTTGTGGTAAAGGTCAGTTCATTATCGGTCAAGCTATGAAGAGTTCTAACAAAAACTTTATAGCCATGGAAAAAGAAACAACCGTAATAGGAGTGGCTTTAAAAAAAGCTATCAATACAGAAAACTTCGAATTTAAAAATTTATTATTCTTAAATAAGTTTGCAGAAAACTTATTAGATATTTTTGAGGCCAATTCTTTAGATGGTATCTTCTTAAATTTTTCAGACCCATGACCTAAATCTAAACACTATAAAAAAAGATTAACATATATTGGTTTTTTAGAAATATATTGAAATCTTTTAAAAGATAATGGTGTTATAGAAATTAAAACTGATAACGATAATCTTTATGAATTTAGTTTGGAACAAATTCAAGAATCAAAATTCAAAATTCTATACAACACAAATGATTTATATGCTCAAAAAGATCTTTTAAAAGATAATATAGCAACTGAATACGAACAGAGATTTCATTCAATGGGTAAAAATATAAATAAAATAGTAATAAAAAAAGAGGTTTAGTCTTGTGACTTAACCTCTTTTTTTGGTGGATTATTAATAAAATTTAAATAACTTTTTTTGAATTCTTCGTTTTGACTCATTAGATATCTTGATATTTCAAAAAAAAGATAAAGATATATCAAATTAATAAACATTAAGATAAAAAATACTCATCAATTGCTTTTAGCGTTTTCCGCTCAACTAACTTTACTTATTAGAGAACCACTTGTTAACTCTATAAAAAAAGCTCCAATTGAAAATATAAGAATGAAATAATAAAAGAATCTACCCTTAATAACATTTAATTGTTTTTCATTTGTTTCTGTATTTGTTATAACTTCCATATTATAAAAAAGTGATACTGAAGTTTTATTTAAATTTGTTGTTAGACAAACTAAGTAAAACAAAACAAAATTAAGGTTTATTTGACACACCAAAGTAATTTTTGTTTTAGTTTCTAGTGGTATGCTCAATAAAACAATTGAACTGATAACTATTAAAGATAATGTTATCGATCCAAATCACAGTATTGGTTTTTTTAAATCTGATTTGATAAGTTTGAATTCCATATTTTCACCTTCTATTATTATAGTCCAAAATAGGTTATCAATACGAGCAAAAAAATTACTAAACTTTTTTTTTTTTTTTTTTTTTTTTAAAATTAATAAAAATTTTTTTGTATATTTTGGAATTCTCATTTTATAATTAAATTGTAAATTAAATTAAAAAGCTTTTATAAGCCAACATATAGGGTTGGCGTTTCTACAATGTACCAATACATTTCTAAAGGCAACATGAAAGGGATCTTTTTAATAGTGATAAAAAAAGGTTCCTTTTTTTCAAAACAAAATATAATAGCGACGATATAATTTACACAAATTAATATAGGAGAAAAAAAAGTGAAAAAATTACTTTCAGGATTGATGGCTGGAGCAGTTGTTTTATCTTCTGCTTCAAGCCTTGTTTCGTGTACAAACATAAAAGCAATTTCAGAAATTTATTTAGTAACTGATGCTGGTAAAATCTCTGATAAATCTTTTAATGAGTCTACTTATAAGGCGGGAACTGAGTTCCTTCAACAAGTTGTTGGACAAATTCCTGGTTACGAAGAATATCAAAGTAAAAAAATAGCAAGAATTGAACCTGAAAACTCAAGTACAAAAGTATTGAAAAATCAATATATGAATGCTAAGAATAATGGGGCAAAAACAATACTTTTACCTGGTTTTCACCACTCTATGCCTGGTGAAGGAGAAAATTTAGCTCCAATAGTAATGGGTGAACAAGGTTCAACAATCATGTTGGATGGAGCGAGCTCTGCTAAAAATGAAATCGGATTTAGCTTTAGGGGTGATATTTCCGGGTTTTACGCAGGAATGGGAGCAATAATTTGACAGTTACAACAAGGTGATAAATACGACAAAATTTCTTTAGGATCTTTTGGTGGTATTTCAAACCCTGCTGCTGTTGATAACTTTATAGTGGGTTACTTAGCTGCTATAGAAGTTTTTAATGAATTTAAAGCAGATGATTCAAATTGAATCGTTTTAAAAGATAAATTCGGGTTTGATGATTCGGTAAGAAAGAAAACTGTTGAAATGACTCAAAAACAATATCCAACATCAAATAGTGATCCATCTTGATTTTCAAATTCATTTGCACAAGGTGACGGACAAGTAGTTGCTGGAACACTTATACAAAATGGTTCAACAGTTATAATGCCTGTTGCGGGACCTCAAACTTTAGATGCTGTTGGACTTTCAAAACAAATTGAAGGTGGAAATAAAGTTAAAATAGTTGGTGTAGATACAAACCAAGCTGAAGCTTTTCCACAAAATGAAGGAATGTTTATAACAAGTGCTGAAAAAGATTTAAGAGGAGCTGTTATTGCGGGATTAGCACATACACAGTATTGAATTGATAGAGTGACTGGTGAAGGAGAAAATAGTCTTGGATCTAAGACTGAAGAACTTTTAGGTACTGATTTCCAAGTTACAATCAAAGATAAAGATGGAAAATTTGTTGGAGTAGATGTTGGTGGAAATAAAGCTTGAGACCGAGACCTTACTTTAGATCAAAATCAAGTTAAAGAAGAAGATGGTCAAGGAAATACACTTTGAGTTGCCGGAAATATGTCTTCTGGCGGAAGAAATCAACTAGAAAAAACTTATGCAGACAATATTAAGGAAATATTTAATGTAGATGTTCTAACAAAAGCTTCAATAGATTTATTTGATAAAATTGATAGTATTCAAAAAGGTCAAACAATGATCAATGATTCATTTGTAAGTGAATATGCAAAAATTATTTTAAAAGAAATCAAACAAGGAGGTAACTCAAACAATGGCTAAATATGCAATTGAAATGGAAGATATCTCAATGATTTTCAATCAAAAAATAATAGCAAATCAAGACATAAATTTCAAAGTTGAAAAAGGTGAGATTCACTGTTTAGTTGGTGAAAATGGAGCTGGTAAATCAACACTTATGTCTATTCTTTTTGGAATTTATCAACCAACAAAAGGAACAATTAAAGTAAATGGGAGAGAAGAAATAATAACTTCTCCAATCAAAGCAACTAAGCTTGGTATTGGAATGGTTCATCAACATTTTAAGTTGATTGATATATTACCAATATGAAAAAATATTTGTTTAGGTTCAGAAGAAGTTCTTGGTTGAGAATTCATGAACAAAAAAGCAGTTGTAGAAAAAACAACTGAATTAATGAAAAAATATAATCTAGAAGTTGATCTAGATGCAAAAGTACAAAACATATCAGTTGGTATGAAACAAAGAGTTGAGATATTAAAAATCTTATATAAAGATGTAGATATCTTAGTGTTTGATGAACCAACAGCTGTTCTAACTCCTCAAGAAATTGATGGATTACTTGATGTTATGTTAGAATTCAAAAAAATAGGAAAAACAATTATTTTCATTACTCACAAATTTGCTGAAATAGAAAAAGTTGCAGATAAAGCAACTGTAATCAGAAAAGGTAAGTATGTAGGGACTTTCGATGTTAAAAAATCAGGTATGGAAGAAATTTCAAAAGCAATGGTTGGAAGAACATTAGTGGAAGTTAAAAATACATCAACTTCAAAACCTGGAGATGTTGTAATTAAATTTGAAGATATAAATGTTAAAAAACACAATAATAACAAAGTTATGGGATTAAAAGACTTCAATCTAGAAATTAGAGAAGGAGAAATAATTGCTATAGCAGGAGTTGAAGGTAATGGACAAAACGAAATTGCTGAAGTACTTAGTGGTTTAGTAAAACCGGCAAGTGGAAAAATCTATCACAGAGGTGAAGAAATTTCAAAAACATCAATTTCAAAAAGATACCTTGAGCATAAAATGAGTTTTATTCCAGAAGACAGACATAAGCATGGTCTTGTTTTGGATGAAAACATCATTAATAATACTCCGCTCCAAGATATTTCAACTAGCAAATATAGTAAAGCGTGGTTTGTTAATTTTGCAAAAGTACAAAATCAAAGTCAACGAATCATCAAAGACTATGATGTAAGAAATGCAGATGCAGGATTCACAGTAACAAGAAATTTATCTGGAGGTAACCAACAAAAAGTTATCATCGGTAGAGAACTTACAAGAGAAAATGATTTCATTATCATTTTCCAACCAACTAGAGGTTTAGATTTAGGATCAATTGAATTTATTCATCAACAAATTCTAAAAGCGAAAGAAGAAAGAAAAGCTATATTGCTAATTTCTTATGAACTTTCAGAAGTTATGCAACTTGCAGACAAAGTTGTAGTTGTTAACTCTGGTCAAATAGTTGGACAAGTAGATAAAAAAGAAGCTACAAGAGAAAAAATTGGTCAACTAATGACTTCAAACTTAGAAGGAGGATCAGCAAATGTTTAAAATTAAGTTATGAACTTTAAAAGTTAAAACAGAAGCATTTGTTAATTCGACAACTTTTAAAGAAAAGCTGGGATTTGTAAAATCATCAGCCATATCAATAACACTTGGACTTCTTGTTGGAATTTTATTCATTTTCTGTAATGGAGAAAATGGATTTGGTTTCTTATGAACTGCTCTTTCAAGAGCATTAACTACAAATATTTCAAGAACACTAGTTTACTTTGGGGTATACACACTAATTGGTTTAGGATTAGCGTTGGGATTCCAATTGAAAATATTTAATATGGGAGGTTCTGGACAAATATTGTCAGGACTTCTAATGTCATTTGTCATTATGAACTCAATAGGAAACGAAACAAAAAATGCACCATTAATATTCTTTGTATTTATTATTTCGGGAATGTTAATTTCTGTAGCTTGTGGTGCTATGAAAGTTTATTTAAATGTTCATGAAGTTGCTTCATCAATATTGTTGAATTGAACTTTCTGATATTTACTAAAATGATATATGACAGTTACAGGAACACCAACAGCATCACCTGTGTTAAATGAACATATGGCAATGATGGGTAATTCCTTGTGATCACTTTGTGTCTTGTTAGCATTGTTAGCAGTTATTGTAACTTATATAATTGCCACATTCACAACAACAGGATACAAAATTAGAATTGTTGGTAAATCATCAACAGCTGCTACTTATGCTGGGATCAAAAGTCAATACTACATTCTTATAGTTATGGCTTTACAAGGTTTATTTATAAGTATGGCAGGTTATTTCTATTATTTCTTAATTCAAGGAAGTATAACTTTCAATAAAGATTTAGTTCCTCAATTAGGGTTTGACGGTATTCCAATTGCATTGGTTGCATTTAACAATATTCTAGGGGTTGTACCTGTTGCATTATTCTGAGCATTAGTAAAAGAAGGTGCTTCAGTTGCAATTACAACACCTCAATACAATAGTTTACAACCAGAAATAGCAGACTTGATATTTGGTATTATCATTTATTGTTCAACTCTATATGTGCTTTTCGTTAAGTTCCACTTAATAGAAAAAATTAAACAAATGATATACTTGGAAAAAGATGTTCTTAAAAAAAATAAAATTAAAGAATATAAAATGGAAATTAAAACACAAAAAGCTTTATTAAAAGATGTTGCAAGCCTAAATGAACTAAGTTCAATTAAAGAAGAAATTCTAGCAACACCAAAAGAAGATAAACAAAAAATAAAAGATTTATCTGATCAATATCGTGAAGTTAAGATTTTCCATGAAAGAAAATATCAAAAAGTTATTGCAGACTTAAAACAAAATATAGTCGATACAATAAACAATGGTTATAAAGAATTTGAACAAAAAACTATTAAAGGTTTATCAATAAACTTTAGTAACCACAAAGCTGGAAAAGTGTTTTCAGCATTAGATCAAGTAATTGAAAAAATCAGTGATTATGACAAAGAAAATAAAGCTGTTGTAAAACAAGAATGTGAAATTTTAATTACAGAAGCTGAAATTCAAGTTAAAGAATTGAAAGCTCAATACTTAGAATCTAAAAAAGAAGCAAAAGAATTCCTAAAAGAATTAAATGCAAATTACAAAATTAATTTAAAAAACAGTGACGAAGAACAAAAGATAAATATTAAAAAAGAATATTTTGAGAAAATAATGGAGGTAAAAGATAAATATGACAGACTTCATTAGTGCTTTATTCAGTGACACATCAACATTCTTTGCAATATTTATGTTGGCAGCTGTTGCTGGTATGTTCTCTGAAAGATCAGGGGTTGTAAACCTTGGAATTGAAGGTTACATGACAATGGGTGCTTTAGGATATAGTATCTTTGGTTATGCATTACATCAAAGTGGTGCAAACCCAAGTCAATGACTACAATTAATTGGTTTATTCGTTGGAGCTGGAGTTGGAGCACTTGTTTCATTACTACATGCTTTCACAGCAATTAAACTTAAAGGTGACCAGATAATATCTGGTACAGCTATCAATATTCTTGCACAAGGAATAGCGTTAGTTTTAGCAACATCAACTTTAACTGGACCTGAAAACTATATTAACTCAGGATTTATAACACTTGGAGTTGGATCAGGAACAAGTAAAATACTTACAGTATACTTAGTGATTGCAATTATAATTTCACTTGTAATGGGTTTCTACTTTACTTTTACTAAAACTGGTACAAGACATATTTCTGCAGGAGAAAATCCTCATGCACTTGATGCAGCAGGTATATCTGTAAATAAATATAGACTTGTTTGTGTAATACTTTCTGGAGCTATTGCAGGGCTTTCTGGAGCAATATTTGTAGTATCAAGATTGCTAGGAAGTTTTGCAGGATCAACACAAGGTTATGGATATATTTCATTGGCAATTATGATTTTAGGGCAATGAAGAATAAGCATGATTACATTATTCTCATTTGTATTCTCATTCATGTTTGCTTTAGGTACAAGATTACCTGTTATTGAAAATGCTGGTGAGTGAATGAAAGCTAATGGATCACTATTTAGAGTTTTACCATTCGTTATGTCACTTATCGTTATGATGATTTTTGCAAAAAAATCAAAACCTCCAAAAGCAAGTGGTCTTCCATTTGACAAGGCACAAAGATAAAAATATTAATAAAAGTTAAAAGAAGTTTCTATGGAAACTTTTTTTAATTTGGTTAAAATAAAGTTGTATTTAAAGGAGAAATGAATTTTGAAAATACCTACACCACATATTAATGCAAAAAAAGAAGATATTGCAAAAATCGTATTAATGCCAGGAGATCCATTAAGAGCTAAAAAAATAGCAGAAACATATCTAGAAGATTACAAGTTAGTAAATGAAGTTAGAAATATGTTTATGTATACAGGTACTTACAAAGGAATAAAAGTAACTGTTGCTGGAAGTGGAATGGGATGTCCAAGTATTGGAATCTATTCATATGAATTATTCAAATTTTATGATGTTGATTACATAATAAGAGTTGGTAGTGCTGGATCATATAATGAAAACATAAATGTTTACGATGTTTTCAATGTTAAAGAGGCGTTTGGAGAAAGTAACTATGCAAAAATAGCTGCCAACATTGATTCAAATATAATAGAGTCTGGAAAAGATCTTTTTGAAAAAATTGAAGAAGTTGCTAGAAAAAATAATATTGAAACACACACAGGAAGATGTCATTCATCTGATGTATTTTATAGATATGAAGACTCAATGACTTTTGCTAAAGAGAATAATTTAGATGTTGTTGAAATGGAATCATATGCACTTTTTGCTAATGCAATTGTTACAGGAAAGCAAGCCGCTTGCTTATTAACAATCTCAGATAGTTTCATCACAAATCAAATTACTACTGCTGAAGAAAGACAAAACAATTTCATGAAAATGATAGAGTTGGCTTTAGAAACTTCACTAGAATTAAAATAATAAAAATAAAAAACAGCCTTTAGTAAAAAAAGGATGTTTTTTTATTTTGGAAAAAAATTCTATTAAACTATTCTACTATTATTCAATTTATAGTAAAATAACAATGATTTTGTAAATGAGGTATTCTAATGAAAATTTTAGCCATTGAATCAAGTTGTGATGAGTTCAGCATTTCAATAATGCAAGATGGTAATGTTTTATCAAATGTTATTTCAAGCCAAATAAAAGAGCATTCAGAATTTGGTGGAGTTGTTCCGGAACTAGCATCTAGATTACATGTTGATAATTTCCACTGAGTTCTAACCAAATCACTTTATGACAGCAAAGTAAGTTTAGAAGAAATAGATTATATTTCTTATACCTCAAATCCAGGACTTATTGGAAGTTTAATTATAGGAAAATTAGTGGCACAAACACTAGCTATGTTTTTAAATAAACCGCTAATGGAAATGAACCATATTCAAGGTCATATTTATGGTGCGAATATTGAAGAAAAATTTGAATACCCAGTACTTGCACTTGTTGTTAGTGGTGGACACACTCAAATTCAATGATTAGAAAAACCTTTAGACTTTAAAATAATAGGATCAACGCAAGATGATGCGGTTGGTGAATGTTATGACAAAGTAGCTAGAGTTTTGGGATTAAAATATCCAGGTGGTCCTAAAATTGATGAATTATCAAAAAAAGGAGATTCTTCTAAATATAAATTACCTATAAGTAAAAATGACAACACTTATGATTTTTCGTTTTCAGGATTAAAAACAGCAAGTTTAAATCTAATTAACAAATTAAATCAAAATAAAGAAACTTTAAATATTGAAGATTTTTGTGCAAGTTTTCAAAAAACAGCAATTGAAACTTTAATGTTGAAGTTTGAAAAAGCAGTTAACGAATATAAACCAAAAACAATTACTGTAGTTGGTGGAGTTAGTGCAAACTCAAGTGTAAGAGAAAACATATTTAAAATTGGGGAAAAATACAAAATAAACAAAATCATTGTTCCAAATATGGAATATTGTACAGATAATGCAGCTATGATAGCTGAATTAACTAATGAATACTTGAAACTAAAGTAAAAGGAGCTTATAAGATGAGATCGTTCTTAAGTAAATTAACAACAATAGATGATAAAGACTTAACAATAAAAGAGAAAAAAATTGTTGAATATATAAAAACACATCTAAAAGAAATTGTAGATACAAATATGAAAATAGAAAGAATGGCACAAGAAGCAGGAACTGGTTATAGTGCTATTTATGGTTTATTAAAAAAACTAAACATTAAAGGTTTTAGAGATTTTGCAATTTCACTTGCAAATGATGCTGAAAACCAAGAAATTAATGTCGCTAAAAATGATGAAAATGTTGTTTCAGGATATATAAATATCATTAAGCAAAACTATGCATTAATAGATAAAAAATCAATTTTTGAAACTTTAAATATTATTAAATCTTCAAAAAAAGTATTCTTCTGTTACTGAGAAAATTTACTTTCAGGACCAGCTCAAGAACTATCAAACTTCTTTTATAAAAATGGTTACAATGTTTATTTATTGGATAGTGATCAAGAAACTATAAGAGATAGAATAAAAACTTCAAACGAAGATGATGTTTTTGTTTTCTTTACAAGATATGGTAATTCAACCAGACTTGATAATGCAATTAAAGAACTTGGAGAAATGAAAAGAAAAGTAGTTTATATTTCAGGTAAAGTTGCATCATATGATATAAATAAATATCTATCTTCAATACACACACTAATTGTGGATAATCCTGACACAAGCATTTTTAAAGGACATATTTCGCATTCAGTACCTTTTAATTATTTTAATGACCTATTAATTTATCATTTTTTAAATTCAGAACATTAATCATTAGAAAAGAGTATTAAAGTATGAAAAAAATAAGAAGAATCAGAAAAAATACATTAATAAATAGAGTAAAAAAAGGTTTTAGAACAATCTATAGTGGTTTGGAAAAACCTTTTTCAGAACCATCTTTATTGGTTTCTTCAAAAGTAAAAAAATTTAATAAAACAAAACAAGATAAAAAATGACTAAAGGCTTTATTAACCACAAATAAAGTAGTTACAAAATTTTATAAAAGACCTGAACTAGCGGTTCAAGATATTCAAAATATTGAAGCAGTTAACTTTAAAGCTAGAGACGGAATAAGGTTATTCGGACTTGTTTATGAGCCAAACAAAGATTCTAATAAATGAGTTATTGCTTCTCATTGATTTGCAGGTCACAAAAATTGATCACTACACCATGCTAAGCCATTTGCTAAAATGGGATATAACATATTTGTTTATGATTTTAGAGGTCATGGTCAATCCGAGGACGATTCAACAACAATGGGTGGTAAAGAACAGTTTGATTTAATGGGGGCCGTAGACTGACTAAGAGAAAATAAAAAAGTGGACAGTTTGGCCTTCATGGGAACAAGTATGGGTGGTTTTGTTTCAAATTATTGTGCAATGAAATATAAAGATGAACTTAAAAAATTAAACCTCAAATTTGTAGTTTCTGATGTAACTTATGGAAGTGTATTTAGTTTATTCTTACATGTAAGAAATATTTACTTAGGTTTCCTTCCTAAGAGAAGAACTAAAAAATCTATAAATAGAGTTATTGAAAAACAAAATAGAAAAGAGGGAAATATTAATTTACATGAAATTAGTATATTCCACTTATTAAGAGAAAACGGAAATAAAGATTTATTCCCGACTTTATTTTTACATTCAACAGATGACAAGGTTACAAGTCCTGCTGATACATATGAACTTATAATTAAAAGAGACTTTGAAAAAGATGATTACTTAGTTTTTAACTTCTCAATGCATACACAAGCTATGAGATATCATTTCAAAACTTTTAATTATAAAATAGCAGAGTTTATAAATAAATATGAACCCGATCAAGAGAAATTTGATAACCTTGTAAAAGAATGACAGTTATTGAAATTTGATAAGAAAGATCAAATATCTTTATTACTAAAATAATTTAAATATGAGAGCTAATTAACTCTCATATTTTTGTATAATATTATTGCAAAAAGGAAGTACTAAAATGAAAGACATTAAAACAATACACTTAAAATTTAAAGAATTAAGTGAAGTAAATTTAATTGCAAGAGTTAGAAATAACAGACAAGGTAAAGTTGTCAGTTTTCTAGTTTTAAATGATGGAACAACAATAAATGATGTACAAGTTGTTTATAAAGAAGATACAAAAGGATATGAACAAGCAGTTCAAGCAAGGGTTAGTTCAATTGTTGAAGTTAAAGGTGAAATAGTTTTAACGCCTGGAAAACAACAAGAGTTTGAAATCAAAGCAACAGAAATATCTTTATTAGATCAAGCTGTTGAAGATTATCCATTACAAAAAAAAGAACACTCACCAGAGTTTTTGAGAGAAATCTCACACTTAAGAGCAAGAACAAAAACATTCCAATCTGTTTTTAGAATAAGATCACTTGCAGCATTTGCTATACACAAGTTTTTCCAAGAACAAAACTTTGTATATGTAAATACACCAATAATTACTGAAAATGATGCTGAAGGAGCAGGAGAGGCTTTTGTTGTTACTACAAGAGAAGATGCAAAATACGATGAAGATTTTTTTGGTAAAAAAGCCAATTTAACTGTTTCTGGACAATTAAATGCGGAAGCTTATGCTCAAGCATTCAAAAATGTCTATACATTTGGACCGACTTTCAGAGCAGAAAATTCAAATACATCAAAACATGCAGCTGAATTTTGAATGATAGAACCTGAGATGGCTTTTTGTGATTTAAAAGATAACTTAGAAATTATAGAAAACTTAGTAAGATACACAATCAATTATATTTTTGAAAATGCAAAAGATGAATTAGAATTTTGTAATGCAAACCTAGAAGAAGGTTTAATTGAAAAACTAAACATTGTTAGAAATTCAAAATTCGTTGTAAATGAATATAAAGAAGTTATTGAAATTCTTAAAAAAGCAGTTGCTGATGGACATGTTTTTGAAGAATCAAATATAGAATTCGGTCTTGATTTAGGAACTGAACATGAAAGATATATTTGTGAAGTTGTTAATAAATGTCCTACATTTGTTACAAACTATCCAAAAGAAATCAAAGCATTCTATATGAAACAAAATGATGACAACAAAACTGTTGCTGCAGCCGATCTTCTTGTTCCTGGAATAGGAGAATTGGTTGGTGGAAGTCAAAGAGAAGATGACTTTGATAAAATTGTATCTAGATGTAAAGAAATGGGAATTGATCCAGAAGAGTTGAGTTGATACAATGATTTAAGAAATTATGGATACTACAAATCAGCTGGTTTTGGTCTTGGTTTTGAAAGATTGATAATGTATATAACAGGATCATCAAATATTAGAGATGTTATATCTTTCCCAAGAACTCCAAGAAACTTATTATTTTAAAAGCAACATCGTTGCTTTTTTATTATGGATTTTTAGAAAAATCTATTTTGTAGTTATAAATTAGTGTAAAATTAATATGTTAAATAAGGGGGATATTCCATGCTAGTTTCATTTGTTATTACATGACAAGAAATAGAACAAAACGTTAATGCTACATTACAAAGTGTTCTTAACCAAACAGATGATGATTATGAAATCATCTTGATCTCAGATAAAATGATTCAAGAAAATGAAGAGTTTGATATTTTAAGAAATTACTTCTGAGACATTAAAAAAATAAAAACTGTTGTAAACAGTTCAATTCAAGGAGCAGCTGTTTGTTGAAACACTGCAATTGACCTAGCTGATGGTGACTATATTAAATTTATCTCTCAAGGTGATACAATAAGTCCTGACTTTGTAAAAAATATAAGAGCAGAACTTAAAAAATATGATGGTGAAGAAATTGATTTAATTGAATACAATGTTCAGTTACACGGTTTATCAGATGATATTATTGACACTTACCTAGAAAAAGGTAAAGTATATAACTTAAATAGAGAGTACTCTCCATATGCACATGTTAGTGCTACATTAGCAAACAAATTATTTAGAACTAAATTATTAAAAGAGTTTGGATTTAAATTTAGAAGATTTGTAAGATTTGATATGTTATTTACATACAAAGTTTTAGGACAAACTGATTCATATGTATTTTTAAATACAAAAGAACCACTTGAAACAATGCATCTTGGACAAGTTCAATATTCAGTTTTCGACCTAGTAAACCAATGAACTCACATCTTAAACTACTACAGAAGAATTGGTAAGTTTAGAGATCTTAAAGATTATTTAAACTATGCTTACTATAAAACACTAGTTCACATTTGATTATGAAATATTAGAAAATACGATAATAAATTATTAATCAAAAAAGCTGCAACTTTTGCAAATAGAAAATTTGAAGATAAAAGAGAAGACTTTATGAAAAATAATAAAGCCTTTAAAGAAACAAAAGATGTTAGATTTATTGAGATAGTTGATAATTTTGCAACATACATAAAAGAAATATTAAAACTTGCAAGATAAAAAGGGTGATTTTAAATGACACACCACAACACTAAAGAAAACATTATAGAAAAATCTTCTCATAATTTGGTTAAACCACATTTGGGAAGAATTTTTTTTGCTAGACTTTTTGATATTATAATTTGTTCAATACCAACTTTAGTTTTATCTATGTTAAATCCAATTCATAATTGGGAAACTTTATTAATAAATATTCCGGTAAGTCAGCTTATTTTATTTGCATATTTTATTTTGATTCCTTACTTTTTAAAAGGCAACACTTTAGGAAAATTAATTTTCAATTTAAGGTTGAAAAAAGATGATGATACAAAAATAAAAATGAAAGAAATTTTTTTAAGAGAGTTTTATTTTTTATACATTCCCTTAATTTTTCAAATAACAATACAAATTATTATGGGTATAGTAATTTTTACAAATAGCCAGACAGAAGATTTAAATTTTACTTTGAAAATAATAAATAATATTGGATATGTTTTTTTGGCTATGTGATTTATTTATATACCTTTAACAATTTATTTACAAAAAGAAAATATATCAGCTGTTGATTTAAAATTAAAAACAAGAGTCTATTATTTAGAAAAAATATTGATTATTGAAAAAAAAGAAAAAGAAAAAGTACATGTTCATCTAAAAGATGATAAGCCTGGAAAAATTAACTTGGCAGAAATAGAAAAACTAATTGGAGAAAAAGATGAATAATTTTGAAAACACAATAAACAAAATAAAAGAGATTGTAGATAAAAAATTCTTTATGGGTGCAACTTTAAAAATAAATAAAGACAAGCAGAATATTTTTTCTTACAATTATGGAATCAATGATGTGGAAATAAAAAGTGAAATGAATGAGGATTTAATTTTTAGAGCATATTCAATGACAAAAGTTATAACAACTGTGGCTTTTTTGATTTTAGTAGACAAGAAAAAAGTTTCTCTTAAAGATCCGCTTTATAAATTTTTTCCTGAATTTAAAAATATGAAAGTAATAAGCAAAGAAGATAACACAAAAGTTGTTGATTGTGAAAAAGAAATATTAATGGAACATTTGCTTACAATGACATCTGGTTTCACATATTTCGGAAATAGATCTTTAACACAAAAACTTGTAACAGAATTACTTCAAAAATTTAAAATAAAAAACAATAATACATTTATGAACTATGAAGATTTTATGAAAGAACTTTCTAATATACCATTGGAGTTTGAACCAGGCACAAGTTGAAGATATGGTTTATCATTGGATGTTATTGCAGCTGTTATAGAAAAAATATCTAACCAAAGTTTTAGGGATTTTGTAAATGAAAATATATTTGTTCCTTTAGAAATGAACGACAGTGATTTTTATTTAAAAGATAAAAGTAGAGAAGCAAAAGTCTATGAATGAACTTTGGTTGATGATAAAAATCATTTAAAAAAAGTAGAAGACTTTGATTTTTTAATTCAAGAAATAAACAAGGTACCCAATATGCCAATGGGTGGCGCAGGATTATTCACTACAGTTAAAGACTACTCTAATTTTTTAGATTTTCTTTTAGATGGAAAAGATAGAAAAGGAAATCAATTACTAAGTAAAGAAGTTTTATTAGAAATGACAAAAGATCAAATCAAAGAACTTAGAAAAAATTTTATTTGAACAACAAACAAAGACTACAGTTATGGCTATGGTGTGAGAGTTAGAGTGGAGAACACTTTATATCCATTAACAGAAGTTGGAGAGTTTGGATGAGATGGACTTTTAGGATCTACTGGGCTTGTGGACCCAAAAAACAAAATCACAATGTGTTTAATGCTGAGTTCAAAACCAGGTCACAATAAACTTATTGAATCAGAATTTTTTGATGCATTATATAAAGATTTAAATATTTTAAAAAAATAAATAAATAATTGATATTATAGAAAGGTTATAGGAGTTATTAACATGATAGAAAATTTATTAAAACAACTTAATGATGAACAACTAGATTCTGTTATTACAACAGATGTACCCTTAAGAATTATAGCTGGAGCGGGTAGTGGAAAGACTAGAGTTATTACAACAAAAATAGCTTACTTAATTGAGAAAGAAAATATTTTCCCATCAAAAATTTTAGCAGTTACTTTTACCAACAAGGCCGCTCAAGAAATGAGAGACAGAGTAAATAAAATAATTCCTGATATGGATAGAAATCCAATGATAACAACTTTTCACTCTTTTTGTGTAAGGGTTTTAAGAGAAGATTGTGAATACATTGGTTTGTCTAAAGACTTTACTATAATTGATAATGCAGATCAAAATAAAATTATTAGAGACATAATAAAAAACTTAGATATATCAACAGACAAAACAAAACCAGAGAAAAAAATACTTTCAAAAATTAGTAATTGAAAATCAAAACAGTTAACTTGAGAAGAAGCGTATGAAGAAACTTTTAATGTCGCTGAAAAAAAATGAGCAAAAGCTTATAGAGACTATGAAAAATATTTGAGCGAAAAAAATTGTTTAGACTTTGATGATTTAATTTTAAAGGTACATAAATTATTTAATGAAAATTTAGATGTTAGAGAAAAATGAAAAAACCGATTTGATTATATTTTGGTTGATGAGTTTCAAGATACAAACTATACACAATTTGATTTAGTTAAATGATTAACTGGTTCAAGAAATAACTTAACAGTTGTTGGTGACCCTGATCAAACAATATATTCTTGAAGAGGAGCTAAAGTTAATATTATTTTAAATTTTAAAGATGAATTTAAAAATGCAAGAACAGTAATGCTTACAGAAAATTACAGATCTACAAAACCAATTTTAGACATTGCAAATGAGTTTATTGATAACAATAAAAACAGAGAAAAAAAAGATATCTTCACTCAGAAAAAAGAGGGAGAAATTGTAAAAGTCAAAGAAGTTGCTTCAAGAAACTTTGAAGCTAAATTTGTATCTAAAAAAATTAAAGAATTAGTAGAAGAAAAAAATTATAAGTATTCAGATATTTATGTTTTGTATAGAACAAATGCTTGGTCTCAAGAATTTGAAAAAGAGTTTCAAAACCAAAAAATACCATTTCATTTAATTGGTGGTTTTAAATTTAGAGATAGAAAAGTAATTAAAGATGTAACTTCTCTATTAAGAGCTGTAGTTTTTAAAGATGACTTAGCTATGGAAAGAGTTTTTGGATTCACACCAAAAGTAGGAGCTGTAACTGCTACAAAAATTAAACAAGCGGCATATGAATACGATTTAAATCTTTTTGATTTTTTAACAAAAGAATCTCAAGCTGTTAATTCAATTTCAAAAAACTTGAATGAGTTAATAAACTGTTTAATTAAAGCTAGAGAAGTATTCGAAGAAAATAAAAGTCTTCTTGAACTTACAGAACTCTTAGTGAAACTTTCTGGTTATAGAGATAGATTAGATTTAAAAGACAAAGAAGACGTAGAGGCCCTACAAAACCTTGAGGCTTATTATGATCAAATGGAAAAATATGATCTTGAATATAATCAAAGTGAAAATGAACTAAATAGAGCAGTTAGTTTCTTACAAGAAGAGGCTATATCAAGTGATGAAGAAGGAATTGCAGAAATTAATAAAGTAACTTTATTGACAATTCACTCAGCAAAAGGTCTAGAAAATAAAGTTGTATTTATAGTTGGTTTAAACAAAGATGTATTCCCATCTAAAATGAGTTTTTATTCTATGGAGAGTTTAGAAGAGGAAAGAAGAGCATTTTATGTTGCAATCACAAGAGCTCAAGAATTACTTTTCATATCTTATGTATCTGGTGAATATTCTTATATTTCCAGTGGTGAATTGGGAGCTTCAAGATTTATTCAAGAATTAAATCCTGATTTATATGAAATTGAGAGAAACATTTACTTCCACTCAAATAACGAAACTACAAGCGGTTATAAAGGTAAGCCTAACTTAGAGGCAAAACCAACCAAATTAGATGCTGGCGTGGTTAAAGGTGACAAAATTAAGCACATGGTGTTCGGTCAAGGAACAGTTGTTAAGGTAATAGATAAATATATATCGGTTGCTTTTGCGGACCCAAAACAAGGAGTTAAGATGATTCCAATAACCACTTCAGCGTGAGAAAAAATGGAATAATTTAGATAAAATAAGTATCTTTTGAAATTTTTTCTTGTATAAGACACTTTTTTCTATAAAATAATATTGTTAAGGAGGATAATATATGACTTCATTCAAGGCAACAGTAATTGATCCAGTTGGTTTACATGCTAGACCTGCATCAGTTTTAACAAAAGAAGCTTCAAAATTTGCATCAGAAATTAAAATTAAATGTGGAGATAAAGAAGGAAACTTAAAATCAATTATGAACGTTATGGCACTTGCTGTTAAAACAGGTGCTGAAATTACAATTGAAGCAAATGGCGAAGATGAAAACGAAGCTATTGAAGCAATTGAAAAAGCAATGAAAGATAACTCAATTATCTAATATTAATAAGGCTATAAAAGGCCTTTTTTTATTTGTCTTATGTCAATTCCTATTCCAAAAATTAGAATTTTTTTTAGAAAATTTATTAATAATATATTTCATTTTTTTTAAAAAAGAGGTTACTTTTTTCTTTTTTTTAGTTATAACATTATAGAAATAAAAAACACAATTTCACAAAAAGACTGGATATTTGGTGAAACTCCAAAACTGTACCAGCACCTGTAATAAGGAAATAAATTAGTAATGATTTATAAGAATTTGAGTCAGAAACCAATCTTTTTATATTAAATCTTTTACTGGCTATAAAAGAGATATTTACAGAATAATATTTTAGCCACGATACAAACATCGTGTTTTTGTTTCACTAAAAAGATGTACTTATACATTATTTGTTTTGTGAAATGATATATTTTAATTAATATTCATTTTTAACAACCCAAAATCTAGGCATTAACTATAATTTAAGGCGCCTTTTAGGCGCAAAAAAATTCTGTAAGAAATAGAATAAATAATTTTTTAAGAAAGGCGATATGCAATATGGCAAAGAAAAAAAATCAATATTACTATGATTCTCTTTCTCCAATTGAATTTGCAATGAACAAATTTAATGGAAGAATGAGATCAGTTAACTGAAATGTTATGAATGACGAAAAGGATTTAGAAGTTTGAAATAGAGCAACACAAAACTTTTGATTACCAGAAAAGGTACCAGTTTCAAATGACTTAGTTTCATGAAAAACTCTAACTCCTGAATGACAAGAACTAATCACAAGAACTTTCACAGGACTTACGCTTTTAGATACAATCCAAGCAACTGTTGGAGACGTAGCTCAAGTTCCAAACTCATTAACAGACCACGAACAAGTTGTTTATACTAACTTCGCATTTATGGTAGCTGTTCATGCAAGATCATATGGAACAATATTTTCTACACTTTGTTCAAGTGAACAAATTGAAGAAGCTCATGAATGAGTAATTAACTGTGATAGTTTACAAGAAAGAGCGAAAGCTTTAATTCCTTATTATGTAGGAAATGATCCATTAAAATCTAAAGTTGCAGCAGCACTTATGCCAGGATTCTTACTATATGGAGGATTCTATTTACCATTCTACTTATCAGCTAGAGGTAAATTGCCAAATACTTCTGACATAATTAGATTAATTTTAAGAGACAAAGTTATTCATAACTACTACAGTGGTTATAAATACCAAAGAAAAGTTGAAAAACTTTCTCCTGAAAAACAAGCAGAAATGAAAAAATTTGTATTCGATCTATTATATGAATTAATAGATTTAGAAAACAAATTCTTATATGAATTATATGATGGATTTGGAATTGCAGAAGATGCAGTAAGATTCAGTTTATATAATGCAGGTAAATTTTTACAAAACTTAGGGTATGAATCACCATTTACAGAAGAAGAAACAAGAATTGAGCCAGAAATATTTACTCAATTATCAGCTAGAGCTGATGAAAACCATGACTTCTTCTCAGGTAATGGTTCATCATATGTAATGGGTGTTACTGAAGAAACTTCAGACGAAGACTGAGAATTCTAAAATGCACGACGATGTCATCAAGATATCTCACAAAGATGTTAAGAGACCAAAAGGAAAAGTATTTGTTGTTTACTTTTCATCAATTTCAAACAACACTCATAGATTTATGGAAAAATTAGACGTAAATGAAGCAAGAATTCCTTATGAACTAGACGAACAATTAATTGTAGATAAGGAATATGTTTTAATAACTCCAACTTATGCTGGAGGGGGCGGAGATACAAAAGGAGCTGTTCCAGCTCAAGTTGTAAAATTCTTAAATAATGAAAAAAACAGAAACTTGTGTAGAGGGGTAATTGCATCGGGTAACACTAACTTTGGTGATACCTTTGCAATTGCAGGACCTATAATTTCCAAAAAATTAAAAGTACCATTACTTTACCAATTTGAATTATTAGGAACAAAACATGACGTGGAAACAATTAGAGAAATCCTAGAAGATTTCTGAAAGGAATAAAAATTATGAACAAAGATAATATTAAAAGTCTTTCTGGTACAGATGAATCTGATGAATATATCAAATTAAATGCCAGAGCAAAATTATTTGTGCCTGGACAAGATAACTTCAAACTAGATATTCAAGCAGCAGAATTGTACATGAAAGAACACATTGAACCAAATATGGTTAAATTCTCAAGTACAAAAGAAAGAATTGAATATTTAATAACTAATCAATACTATGATGAAGAGGTTATGAATAGATACTCAATGGATCAAATTGATGAGATAACAAAATATGCTTACTCATTTGAATTTAAATTCCCAAGTTTTATGGGTGCATTAAAATTCTTTAATGCTTATGGATTAAAAACATTCGATGGTAAACAATATCTTGAAAACTATGAAGATAGAGTTGTTGCAAATGCTTTATTTTTAGCTGGAGGAAACTTTGAAAAAGCTAAAAATATCTTAAGACAAATAATTTTAGGAAGATTCCAACCTGCAACTCCAACATTCTTAAATGCTGGTAAAAAACAAAGAGGGGAATATGTTTCTTGTTACTTATTAAGGGTTGAAGATAACATGGAATCAATAGCTAGAGCTGTTACAACTTCATTACAATTATCAAAACGTGGTGGAGGAGTTGCTTTATGTTTAACAAACCTAAGAGAATTTGGTGCACCAATTAAAAACATTGAAAACCAAGCTACTGGAGTTATTCCTGTAATGAAAATCTTAGAGGATTCATTCTCATATGCAAACCAATTAGGACAAAGACAAGGTGCTGGAGCTGTTTACTTAAATGTTCACCACCCAGACATCATGTCATTCTTAGATACAAAACGTGAAAATGCTGATGAAAAAATCAGAATTAAATCATTATCATTAGGAGTTGTAGTTCCAGATATTACTTTTGAATTAGCAAAAGAAAATAAAGAAATGGCTCTATTTAGTCCTTATGATGTTGCTAAAGTTTATGGAAAACCATTCTCAGATATCTCAGTTACTGAAGAATATGAAAACATGGTTAACAATCCAAAAATTAAAAAAACTTACATAAATGCTAGAAAACTATTCCAAGCAATAGCTGAACTGCATTTCGAAAGTGGATATCCATACTTATTATTTGATGATACTGTAAACAATAACAACGCTCACCCAGTTGCTGGAAGAATTGTTATGAGTAACTTGTGTAGTGAAATTGTTCAAGTTTCAACACCAAGTGAATTTAATGCAGACTTATCATTCTCAAAAACAGGGGAAGACATTTGTTGTAACCTAGGAAGTATGAATATTGCAAAAACTATGGAAAGTGGAGAAGAGTTCTCAGAAGTAATTTATAACTCAATTCTTGCTTTAGATCACGTTTCAAGAAACAGTGATTTATCAAGTGCTCCATCAATTGAAAATGGAAACAAAAATAACCATGCTGTTGGTTTAGGGGCAATGAATCTACACGGATTCTTAGCAACAAACCACATTTACTATAATTCACCTGAAGCCGTAGACTTTACAAACATGTTCTTCTACACAATGGCCTACCATGCTTTCAAAGCTTCAAACAAGTTAGCTAAAGAATATGGTTCATTTGCAGGATTTAAAATTTCTAAATTTGCTGATGGTTCATATTTTGATAAATATACAAAATGTGAAGAAAGTAAATGAACACCAGAATCAGACACAGTTAAAAACTTATTTGATAAAAACAATGTAACAATTCCAACTCAAAAAGATTGAATTGAATTGTCAGAAGAAATTAAAAAAACAGGACTTGCAAACTCACACTTGATGGCAGTTGCTCCTACAGGATCAATTAGTTACTTATCATCATGTACACCAAGTTTACAACCAGTAGTTGCACCAGTTGAAGTAAGAAAAGAAGGAAAACTTGGAAGAGTTTATGTTCCTGCTTACAAAATTGACTTTGACAATATGGGATACTACTCACTTGGAGCTTATGAAGTTGGACCAGATCCAATTATTGATATAGTTGCTGCTGCTCAACAACACGTTGACCAAGCAATTTCATTAACATTATTTATGACAGACCAAGCAACAACAAGAGACTTAAACAAAGCATATATTAGAGCATTCAAAAAAGGATGTGCTTCAATATACTACGTAAGAGTTCGTCAAGAAGTTCTTGAAGATAGTGAAAACTATGAATGTGATGCTTGTGTAATCTAAAAAACTTTTTATAAAAAAGTTTTTTTTTTTTTTTTTTAATTAAAAATTAAAATTTTTTTCTAGTTTATAATTATTAGTAAGAGGGAATAATATGATAGAGATAAAAAATATATCTAGGAAATTAGGTAATTTCGGTTTAGATAATGTAAGTTTTACAATAAAAAAAGGATCTGTAGTAGCTTTTGTTGGAGATAATGGTGCTGGAAAAACAACAACAATTAAAGCTCTTTTTGGAGAATTAAAATTGGATAGTGGAGAAATACTTATTGACGGACAAGATTTGTTTAAAAACAACAATCTTTCAAAAGTAGCTTTTTTTCCAGATTCAAACAACGTACCTTTGGATATTAAAATACATGAATATTTACACTATATTTGTGCAGCAAATAATATGACAAAAGAAAAAACTGATTTAAGTATAGATAATGTTTATAGATTATTAGAACTTAGACCTTATAAAGATAAAAAAATAAAAGAGCTTTCTTCTGGTTGAAAGAAAAAAGCTATTATGGCAAGTGTTTTGGTAAGATCTCCAGAATACATAATATTTGATGAACCAACAGCCAATGTTGATGTTGAGTCAAAAATGTATTTTATGGATATTTTTAAACTACTTTCAAAAGTAGGAATAACTATTTTAATAACAAGTCATATAATTGAAGAATTACAAGAATTAGCTAACTATTTGGTATTAATAAAAAAAGGACAAATAGTTTATGCAAATGATTTTGATAGAACAAAAGAACATATAATGGATGTTTATAAAAAACACATGAATGAACCAATTAAAGATCTACATATATTAAGAGAACTATATCTTAAAAAGGAAACAAAATAATGGAAAAAGTCTTAAAAACATTAAGTAAAGAAGAAAAAAAAGTAAATTTTAATAAAGAATTTAAAAATTTTTCTCTTCTTTATAAAATAAACTTAAAATTAAGTCTTAAAGATGTTGGTTCTATTTTAAGTGGGATTACTTTTGCTTCTCT
The DNA here is from genome assembly GCF_010365805.1 of Spiroplasma sp. BIUS-1. NCBI lineage: Bacteria > Bacillati > Mycoplasmatota > Mollicutes > Entomoplasmatales > Spiroplasmataceae > Spiroplasma > Spiroplasma sp. BIUS-1. The sequence goes on from NZ_CP048386.1 coordinate 106,155, forward strand.
TATGTCTTTATTTTTTATTCTTGAATTTTCTAGCGTTATAACTAGTGGTTCATCTGCTGAATATGGAAAATATAAAATACTTGTATATACTTTAGGTTCAGCTGCTTTAATATTTCACATTTTACTTAACTCTCTATACTTATTTAAAAAGCAAGTTAAAGACGGAATAGCTTCAATTGAATTAAGAGCTGGTTTTAAGACATGAAAATCTTATTTAATAAGAGTTTTAATAATATATTCAACTTCTCTAGTTTATATTGGAGTAACTTTGTTTGTAACTATAATTTTAAATTTTGCTAGTCTTAAAGATACAGTTTTGTTCTTTAATTTACATTACTCACAAGTTTTCTTTTTTGGGTTTTTAGCATTTTTCACTACTTTAATTATGACTGTTGCTATGGTTCTTTTAAAAACTTCAATGGCAACTATGTTTGCAATGGTTTATATGATAGCAATTGTGTTAGCTCCTATAACAGCATCAATTAAATTTATGATTAAACCAAATAATGATTCAAACTATAAAACAAACATAAGGGTTTTATCTGGTAGCCAATTCTACAATCAATTTAAATATGATGAAAAGTTATTTAATGATACAGATGCTAATGGTAATTCAATAACTAATAAATTGATAAATGATTATGTAAATCAAGTACTTTCACCAATTGCTACAGAAACAGAAAATAAAAATAATGTTTATGATGAAAGCTATAAACTTGAAGGTTTTTCTTTAAGACATAACGTTAAGGAAAACGGTCTTTATAATGGTAAAGCAATAAAAAACTCAAAGGCAAGTCATATTCTTACAAAAAATTTAGGTTTAGGTCAAGTTTATTATAACTACAATGTCTTTGAACAAAAAACTCAGTTTGGCGATATCAAAAGAAGTTATCTTCTAGAAGGAACTCCAATTTGAAATATTTTAGAACCTATCAATGATTATGTTTATAAAAATAGAAATGAATTTAATTCTAAATATAAAGGTGAAATACCCACTATGTTTATTGAACCAACAACATACAGATGAAATATAAAGAATGAAGGTTCAAATATTGATCTTAATGATTTTGTAAAACAACTTTCAAAAGATTTGCCAGAATATTCAAATATACTTAATTTTATTTTAAATTTCTATAATAAATATAACTCTGTAATTGCTCCATCAAACTTAGCTAATAACTATTGAAGTGGAGGTTCAGATGGAAGAAGGGCTGCTTATAATGATATTATTGACAGTGCTTTAATACCTGCTACTAGAGATAAAAATTCTTATTATTTCGGAAAACTTAACTACTATAGTTGAAAAGAAGTTTATACAATTGAAAATGAAGATCAATATATGCCAAATTCATTCAACTTAGATCAAGTAGACGGTGATAATACATCTAGCAATAAAAGAAAAGACTTAGGTATAGATAAAAATAACCCTGAAGCTTTTAATCACAATAATGAAATGGCAAAAGTATATAATGACTTCCCTGAACTAACAATAATAAATCAACTATTAGTAAGTTTATGAAGAATGTCTATGGACTTTGATGTTTATAGAAAAGGTGCTTTAGATTCATCTTTATATGAATATTACAATACAACAGTTGCTTCAAACTCTCTAAAAACAGATATTTTTAGACACTTTGCAGCAATGTCTACAGGATTATTCTCAGATCCTTTATACAATGATTTACTTAATGTTTCTAATGAAGCATTTTACCAAGGACAGTTTTATACAATAAAAAACATATTTGACTTTGAAAACTTTAGTTATACAAATAAGGATTCAAACAAAGCTATGGAGTCTCCATACAAAACTATTAGTGTTAAAAGTAAAAAAGCATTCTTGATTCCTTTAGCTTACTTTGTATATATAGTATTAATATCTCCACTAGGATATCTTGGTTATGTTGTATTTAATAAGAAAGCTAAATTATAGAAAGGAGCTTAAATATGATTGAAATTAAAAATATTACAAGAGACTTAGGTGGTTTTGTTATAAACCAAGTAAGTTTTAAAATCAAAAAAGGATCAGTTGTAGCTTTTGTTGGTGACAATGGAGCTGGAAAAACAACAACAATTAAAGCTCTTTTCGGAGAATTAAAATTAGAACAAGGTGAAATTTTAATGGATGGGCGAAGCATCTTTGATGAAGATAATCTTCAAAGAATAGCCTTTTTCCCTGACTCAAACAGTGTTCCTTTGAATATGAAAGTTAAAGATTATGTATCTTACGTTTGTGCTGTAAATGGTATGAGCAAGTTAGAAGCTCAAGATGCTGCTAAAAAAATATTTGCTATGTTATCTTTAGAACCATATATAAATAAAAAAATAAAAAGTTTAAGTGCTGGATGAAAAAAAAGAGCTATTATGGCAAGTGTTCTTGTTAGAACTCCGGAATATATAGTTTTTGATGAACCAACAGCTAATGTGGATGTTGAAGCTAAATTATCTTTCATGAATATTTTGCATGAACTTTCAAAAATAGGAGTTACAATACTGATCACAAGTCATATTTTGGAAGAACTACAAGAAGTTGCAAACTATGTTGTATTTATTAGAGACGGAGAAGTTGTTATGGAAAAAGATTTCGATAACAAAACGGAATCAATTGCTCAATTATATAAATTAGTTATGGCAGAAAAAGATAATAAAGAAAAATTATTAAAAGAAATTTATAGCGCAAATGAAGGGATTGGAATTTAATATGTCACAAGTAAATTTAAACTTAGTTAAAGCACCCAAACCCAAAAAAATTAAAAGTAAAAAAGATGAAAATACTTTTAGTGGTTTTAGTACTTTATATTTAATAAATATAAAAAGACTATTAAGAAACAAAGCAGTTATAGCAATGGCTATTGTATCGTTATTGGTTACACTTATAATGTCTTCGTTAGTAACTTCTTTTATGAAAAATCCTGATGATGCAGCATCAATTGGTACTATAATGGTCTCTATTCAATTTATATGTGAAATATTCTTCTTTATTATTTTTATGATAATATTGTCTTCTGAATTAATCAAAAAACAATTATTAGAAGGTATTCAAAATATTGAAATAAGATCTGGAGTTAGTTATAAAAAGTCTTTTTTATTAAGATGATATGTGTTTATGACATTTGTTGGAGGATTAGCACTTGCAAACTCAATATTAAAAATAGCTATTGGATCTGATATCATATTTAAATTTAGTCCTTTTTCTCTAGTGATACTTAGCACTTGTGTTTTTTACTTCTTTATTGGAATAGTTTGAACACCAGTTGTATTTGCAGTAACAATACTTTGCTCACTTGCTTGAAGTGTTATGCTTAATGTTTTTATTGCTATGTTATTGGTGTTTTCTGGAATGATTTCTTCAATGGATACAATTATGGAATATGATACATCAATGAATCATCAACTCGTAATGAAAACAAACTTAAAACTTTCAATAGCAAACTCATTTTATGAAACTATGAAAGATGATGAAAGCAATAAAATACAAGCACTTTTCAAAGACGAAAATAAAGGTGGAAAGTCAATTCTTTCTTATCAGTTAACAAAAAACGCTTCTGGTTTAACATGATACACACAAGATGGTAAAACAAAAGAAACTATAATAAATAGTTATTCTATTTATTTATACTTAAACCCAAATTTCAGAAATAACAGTGAAGCAAAAGAAGCTTTTAGTTCTTCTTTATATGGAGGAACATTTAACATAAAAGTGAAGTCAGATGCTCACGATAACAAATTATATCAACCTTTATTGGATACAAGCATCTTTAACCTATTAAATGATATTTTTAAAACTGTAGAAGAAGGAATGAAAACTAACAATAATAAGCCTCCACTTTCTCTACCTGGATATCAAGGTGGATTTATGGATGAAAACGGTTATGATAGTAATTTTCATGATATATCTCCATTAATTAAATGACTTAATAAACAAGAAAAAACAAAAGAATATAAAAATTTATTAAATTGAGTTGATAGATTATATTCAAAATACAAATTTATATTACCTTCAATAAGAGAAAGATATTATTCAAGTGGGGGTAAAGACCCTGTATATGAACCATTTGTGTTTGTTAGTTCCTTTGACGGTGGTTATGGAAACAGCATTATTTCAAATGATGAAAACAGTGACATTTATAAAGTTTATAAAAGATATCCTGAGCTAATGATAATAAATGACATTATTACAGAGTCATGGATATCAACAATGATTTCAAGAGCTGAGTATAGATATAATAGTTATGACTCAAGACCTTTTGATAATCCTAGAGAAGTATATGAAAATTATCAAGATTGAACAAATTCTTCTATATTGAAAAATAATTTAAATATTTTTGGTCATTTTTCTATTTTAAATTCTCAATTATTTGGTAATAACTTTACAAAAGATCTTTTATTTAGAGATTCTATGCTTGGTTATAGTGGATTAACAACAGGTTACAAAAACTTAGAAGACTTAGCTAGTGTTGATATAAGAAATGCAATAGATGGTGAGCAACCTTTAACACCGATTTTTGAAAATGTTCAGTTATCTAAAAAATTAGGATTTATTGCTCCATTAGCATTTGCTATTTACCTACTAGTTGGATTAGGATTTACATATTTAATTTACTTACTATGAGCTAGAAAAGCTAAAATTTAAAACACCAAATGGTGTTTTTTTGTTTTCAACTTACAACATTTAAAAGTTAATATATTTAATATATAATTATTATTACTAGGAGAAAATAACAATGGAAAATAACTTTTTTGTCAGATATGAAAAAGACGAATATTTAGTTAATTTAACTGAAACAAATGACTTCAAGAAAAGTAAAGGTTTCTTTGGTCTTTGATTTTTTTACTGAAAAAAATATAAAGTTAAAGCATTTTTTGTAGTCTTTTTAATACTTTTAGTTTCTGCTGTATCAGTATTTAATATTTTTATAGCAAGACAATTAACTGCACTTCTTGTTGCAGAAACACTTTTAAGCACTTTCAAAAATCCAGAATTTATGGTTGATTTAGTTAATAAAATTTTGGAAAGTAGCAATCACGGTTTAGGTGATGATCAAATAAAAGCGCTATTAGATTTTTTAGCTAATCCAAATCACCAAATAAGCGATCCAGTAATAACATCTGTTATACATGCACATTACTTTTCATATGTATCTGTTGCTGATGGTGTGGCTAGAGCTGACTTTCTATTTTGACAAATAGATAAAATAGAGTGAGTTTGAATCTTATTAGGATGTATTTCATTAATTATTGTATTAATGTATACAGCATACTGTTTATGTGGAGAAATTAGTGAAGATGCTAATACAGATTTAAAAAATAAACTTGTTAAATCACTTCTTAATAAAAATGTAGAATTTTATAATCAAAATTCTCAAGGAAAAATTACAGAAACAATTGTTAAAGATTCAAAAAATATAGCAAACCAACTTAAAGTTGCTCCAATTATTATAGTGTTTATACTATTTTCAACAATTGGGTCAGTTGCTATGTTGATTTATATTGACCCAGTTATTGCATTATTAATGTTTGCTTTAATTTTCTTTGTATTATTATTAGCTCTTGTAGCTGTTTTGGCTATTTCAAAACCAGTTAAAAAAAGTATGGAAGAAAGATCAAAACATGATGCTGAAATTACCGAAAAAATTGCATCAATTAGACTTGTTAAATCAAGTGGTAGTTGAGAAAAAGAAGTTATAGCAAATAATATAGAAACTGAAAAAAATAATAAGAAAAATAAAAGATTGAACTTTGCAATTTCAGTTATTCCAGGAATTATTATTGGGGCAATGGGTTGTTTAACTCTTTCTTCAATGATTTTCGGGGTATTTATTTATGGTGCGAATACTCAAAAACTTATCACAGTTTTCTCATCATTTACAGCTGGTATATTTGTTATGGTTACTCCAATATTCCAATTAAATACGATTCTACAAAGTATTAACGAAACTAATAAATCTTCACAAAATATCGGAGATATTATCAATGACACAAATGATGTTGTAGAAAAAGAAGATACAGTGGAAATTGAAAACAACCAAATCAATTCTATTGAATTTAAAAATGTTACTTTTGCATATCCTTCAAGTCCTGATGTTCCAGTTATTAAAGACTTAAACATTACTTTAGAAAAAGGAAAATCTTATGCCTTTGTAGGTCCTTCTGGAAGCGGTAAATCTACTGTTACTAGATTAATTATGAGATTCTATGAAGAATTTGAAGGACAAATAAACATCAATGGAAATAAAGAGATTAGAGATATTGACTTAAAAAACTGAATGGACAGTATTGGTTATGTTGATCAAGAACCACAAATACTTTCTGCATCAGTTAAAGAAAACTTAAGATATATTAAAAATGATGCAACTGATGATGAAATTATCGAGGCATGTAAAAAAGCAAAAATTCATGATTTAATTATGGATTTACCAAATGGTTATGATACTTTCTTACAAGAAAGAGGAAAACAACTAAGTGGTGGTCAAAAACAAAGAATGGTTATTGCAAGAATGTTCTTAAAAAATCCAAGCTTAATTATTTTAGATGAAGCTACAAGTGCTTTAGATAACCTTGTTGAAAAAGAAATTTCTGCAGAATTAGATAAATTAATTGTTGGAAAAACAACAATTGCAATTGCACATAGATTAAGTACAATTAAAAACTATGATCAAATATTTGTTTTAGATACAAACAAAAAAATAGCTCAAGTTGGAACATTTAATGAACTTATTAAAAAACCAGGTCTATTTAAAGAATTGTATGAAGTAGGTAAGGAGGAATAGTTATATGAAAAAAGTAAAAAATATATTTAGTCCATCAAATAACTGAAAGACTACTTTCTTTTTGGTAATTTTTGTAGCACTTTTAACACTTGTTATGGCAGGTTTTATGGGTTTTGAATTCACTAATGCAGAAGGAGTGAGCAAAAAATTCAAATTACTTCCTATAGTAAATGAATCACTAGCTTACATAAGAGAAATTTTTCATAATGTTCCTTCAGGAGAAAAACCACCAGTTTATAACCCTGCATATGTATATGCATTAATATCAAATTGAAATCTAATAATTTATATGCTTTGATTTATAGTTCCAATAGGCTTCACCTTAAATCATTTCAGATTAATTCATTTAGTAGGTAAAACAAGAAGAACTGCAAATGCAACTATCGTATTAATATCATCAATAGTTTTATTAATATGAGTTATAAACTACTGAATTGGTTACTTCCAATGAATTGATATCATGAATAAAAATAAATATCTAGAAAGTGACAGTTGAGGTTATAACTGAAGAACTGTCTTACAACAATCACTTTTAATTATTGGTGTAGCATTAATAATAGCTATGTCATCATATAATGTTTTTGTTGAAACAAAAACAAAATATGTAAGTATCTCAAGAAAAGGAGAAACAGCAATATAATTGCTGTTTTTTTATACCCACTTTTTAACTCTTGAAACTGATAATTGTGTATAATATATATGTTTAATAGGAGGTTATACTAATGTCTAACAAATTTTCAGGAATTGGTGCAAGTAATGGTATATCAATAGCAAAAGTTTATATACTTGACGAACAACCAATCGTAATATCAAAAGAACCAACAAAAAATATTGAAGGGGAGTTATCAATAATAACTTCATCAATTGAAAAAGCTAAGTCAGATTTAGAAAGTCTACAAAAAATTGCCAAGGAAAAACTTGGAGAAGAAAAAGCAGCTATCTTTGAAGCTCATGCTTCAATTTTAGAAGATCCCGCAATGGCAGAAGAGTTTACTGGTTTAGTTAAAGAACACAATTACAATGCAGCACAAGCAATTAAAGAAGTTGCTGACAAATATGTTTCAATGTTTGAAGCAATGGATGATGATTACTTCAAAGAAAGAGCAGCAGACGTAAAAGACGTTACTGAAAGATTAATCAGATACGTTCTAAATATGCCTGTAGCTGATTTAGCAACAATAAGCGAAGAAGTTATCATTGTAGCTGAAGATTTAACACCCTCTCAAACTGCTCAATTAAATCCAAAATTTGTAAAAGGTTTTGCATGTAACATCGGAGGAAGAACTAGTCATGCTGCTATTATGGCAAGAAGTTTAGAAATTCCTGCTGTTTTAGGGTTAAAAACTATTTTACATGATGTAAAAGAAGGAGATACTTTAGCATTAAATGGTGAAACAGGAGATGTTGAAATTAATCCAGCAAACAAAGCGGAGTGAGAAAAATTAGCAGAAAACTTTGCGAAAGAAAAAGCTGAATTACAAAAACTAAAAGATCAACCAACTTTAACAAAAGATGGATTTGATGGATTTGTATTAGAAGGAAACATTGGTAGTCCAAAAGATGTAGAAGCTGTTTTAGAAAATGGTGGAGAAGCTATTGGTTTATTTAGAAGTGAATTCTTATACATGGACAATGATCACTTCCCAACAGAAGAAGAACAATTCGTTTCATACAAAAAAGTTGTTGAAGAAATGAATGGTAAACTAACTGTTATTAGAACTTTAGACATTGGTGGGGATAAAAAATTATCATATTTCTCATTCCCAGATGAAATGAACCCATTCTTAGGATATAGAGCTATTAGATTTACTTTAGATAGAAAAGATATCTTCAAAGATCAAATTAGAGCTTTACTAAGAGCAAGTGCATTTGGACCAGTAGGAATTATGTTCCCAATGATCGCAACTGTAGATGAATTCTTAGCTGCAAAACAATTTACTTTAGATTGTAAAGCAGAATTAGAAAAAGAAGGCCACAAAGTTGGAGACGACTTAGAAATAGGAATGATGGTAGAAATACCTGCAGCAGCAGTTAATGCTGAAAACTTTGCAAAACATGCAGATTTCTTCTCTGTTGGAACAAATGACTTAATCCAATATACAATGGCAGCAGATAGAATGAGCGAAAATGTAACTTACCTATACCAACCATATAACCCATCAATTTTAAGATTATTAAAAATGACAATCGATGGAGCACACAAACACGGTAAATGAGCTGGAATGTGTGGAGAAATGGCTGGAGAACCAGATGCTATTCCTTTATTAATGGGGTTAGGACTTGATGCTTACTCAATGTCAGCTACAAGTATTTTAAAAGCAAGAAGTATAATGTCAAAACTTACTTTAAAAGAAACTCAAGAGTTAGCAAATAAAGCTCTTGAATGTGAAACATCAGATCAAGTATTAAAATTAGTAAAAGAATTAATGCAAGATAAATAATTAAGGGTCCTTTATCGCGTTTTTAAAAACGTAAGATATGGACTTTTTATTTGCAAAAAGGGAAACTTAGAATTATGAAAAGATGTGATTGAAAAAGCAACAACCCAATATTGTTGGAATATCATGATAAAGAGTGGGCGAAAATAACTCATGATGATAATCTTATTTTTGAAACTTTAATTTTAGAAACTATGCAAGCAGGTTTAAGTTGATTAACAATACTTTTAAAAAGAGATAATTTTAGAAAAGCTTTTGATAACTTTGATTACAATAAAATTGCAAATTACAAAAAAGAGAAACTTGAAGAATTATTATTAAATGATGGGATTGTGAAAAATAAATTAAAAATATATTCTTTGCCTATAAATGCAAATTGCTTTATCAATGTGCAAAAAGAATTTGGAAGTTTTGATAAATATATCTGACAATTTGTTGATAACAAACAAATTGTCAATGATGTTAAAACTATGAATGATTTAGATGCAAAAAATGATCTATCAATTTTAATTTCAAAAGATTTAAAAAAGAGAGGTTTTAAATTTACAGGACCAGTTACTGTATATTCTTTTTTGCAAGCAATTGGAATATACAATGATCATTGAAACGATTGTTTTGCTAAATTTTTATAAATTAAAAAACACATAACACACTATTTTATTGTAAAATTGAGTTGAGGAGATTATTTATGGGATTATTTACAAAAAATAAAAATTTAGATGTATTCGCACCAGTTGATGGTGAAGTAATAGATCTTTCAAAAGTTGAAGACGAAGTGTTTTCAGAAAAAATGTTGGGAGATGGTTTAGCTTTAGTTCCTGAAAATGGTGAATTTGTAGCACCAATTGATGGAAAACTTGTAACTGTTTTCCCAAGTGGTCACGCTTATGGAATTGCTAATTCAAATGGAGTAGAAATTTTATTACACATTGGTTTAGATACAGTATCATTAAACGGAGAAGGTTTTGATATCAATGTTAAACAAGGACAAAATGTTAAAAAAGGTGACTTGTTAGTTGAAGTTGATATTGAAAACGTAGCAAAAAAAGTTCCATCAATGCAAACACCTTTAATTTTTACAACAGATTCAATGAATGGAAGAAGTTTTGAAATTGTTAAGACAGGAAAAGTTAAAAAAGGTGACTTAATAGCACAAGTAAAATAATATTTTTACTATTTGAAAACCCATTGGGTTTTTTTATTTTTATCAATATATTAGTAGTAAAATAATATAAGGTGATTTTATGGAAAACAACACTAAAGGTTTTTGAAATAATTTAAAAGAAAAAAATAATAGATTTAGATCAAAACATTTTGATTTGAGTGAAGAGGCAAAATTTAGATTTGATATACTAAATTACAAAACAGATGGAATGATATTTGTTACAACTGTTTTGATAGTTCCTTTCATTTTGGCTTTAATGATCTGATTAATTAACCCTGATTATAAAGAAGGTTTTCAAATACTATATATTGTTTCTGTTTGTATTGGTCTAATATTTAGTTGTATAAGAAATAATGCCGGAATCTTTAAGGAGGGTTATTTATGAATATATTTATTCATATTGGGACCTCAATTAGCAAGCGTTATTGTTTCTATTTTTGTTTCTATTTTTGTAAAAATAACTGAAGAAAATAAAGAAGCAATCAATTCGTTTGCATCCATAATTACTATGTTTATAACAGAGATTACAATAATAGCTTTGGTTTTAAAATATGATAGAAAAATACCTAAAAGAATAAAAGAAACCTTTAAAAAAAATTGAAAAGAAGTAATTTTCATATCTTTAATTGGAGTTGTTTTACTATTTGTGTTTGTAAATTTAATAATTACAAATCTTATTGAAACAAAATTATTTGGATTTGAGGGAAGTAATAATCAAGAGAGTTTAAATGGTTCTGGAATACTAGATGGTGATTTTGGTAATGGTGCAAAAATAGCATACATTATATTGCTATTTCTTTTTTCAATAATAACAGCACCTTTGTGTGAAGAAATTTGTATGAGAAATAGTTTTAATTTAAATGCATCAAACAAGTTATTGGGTTTTGTTTCTAGTGCTATGTTTTTTGGATTTGTTCACTACGGGACAACTTTTGATTTTGGACATATTTTAAGTTATAGTGCAGCAGGTTTTGTGCTTTCTGGAGTATTTCTATATACAAAAGGTAACATGACATATTCATGAACAATTCATATATTAAATAATTTAATTGCTTTTATATTAATGTTGGCAATTTAAAAAAAGAAAAGAGGTCAATTATGACAATAATAAAAGTTAATCAAAATGATGTTGATCAAACTGTCTTTAACTTTATCAAAAAGAATTTTAAATCAACTAATTTATCAATAATTTATAAATGATTTAGAAAAGGTAAAGTAAAAATTAATGATGTTAGAATAAAAGATACAAAAGTTAAAATAAAATTAAACGACGAAATAAAAGTGTATGATAGTAGCCAAGCAGAAAAGAGAGATGACTTTGAGGAAGTTGATTTTTCTAGTTTAGAAATAATTTATGAAGATGAGAATATATTAATAGTTGATAAACAACCAAACTTAGAAGTTCATTCTCCAGTAAATATAAATTTAGATCAAATTGTAAAAAGTTATCTAAAGGATAAAGGTGAATATAACCCTGAAAGTGAAAATAGTTTTGTAATAAGTCATGTTCACAGAATTGATAAATTAACAAAAGGTTTAGTGATATATGCTAAAAACAAAATTACATTGGACTCTTTATTGAAAGAACTTAACAATAAAAGTAAAATTCAAAAATTATATTTAGCTAAAACAGAGAATAATCAACTGCAAACAGGAAAAGTAACAGGCTATATAAAATATGATAATGATAATCAAAAAGCTAGATTTAGAATTGAAAAATTCAATAATACTAAAAAAGTAGAGCAAATTAATAATTTAATCGATGCTGAAAAAAATATATATGAAATTCAAATAATAACTGGAAGAAAACATCAAATTAGAGCTGTTTGTGATTTTTTTAAATCTCCAATTTGCAAAGATTTCAGATATGGGGCAAAAAGAAGTGAATTAAGAGAAATAGACTTAATTGCTTATAAATTAATCTTTGAAGGATTTGAAGATCATTTAGCATATCTAAATGGTAATGAATACAAATCAAAATATAATTTTTAATGTTAAAATAAAAATAATGTATGTTCTAGGAGGTTGCTATGTTATCAACAAGACAAGGTATTTTTAGTGTAATAGTTGGAACAACAATCTCAACACTAAATGCCATTATTCAATTCCTTACAATGTACTGGGTTTTGGAAAAATTTGGAACAGAGTTTAACGGGTATGTGCGATTAGTCACATCTTTTTCTGCTATCATAGCAACTGCTGAAGGAGCTTTAGGAATAGCAGCATCAATTTTACTTGTTAAACCACTTGTTAATAATGATTGAATTAGTGCTAATGAAATTTATTCAACCACTAAAAAAAGTTTTAAAAAATCAGCTTTACTGGGATTAGTTTTAGTTAGTTTAACAGCTATTGGTTATCCTTTGTATGCGGGAATAAGTTCTGGGGGAGGAAGTATTTTTAATCCTTCTTCATGAAATGATATATTTATAAATCTTTCTGGAAAAACAGAAGGTAGAGCAGAATATTGAATGTTAATGTTAGTTGCTTTAATTTTTGGAACAAAAAACTTTGTTTCTGCTTACTGATTTAGTGTTTATGAAACAATAATAATAGCAGATAACAAAAATGTTATTAGAAGAATGACAATACTTTTCACAGATGTTTTGGTAAGTGGGTTAACTTTCTTTTTACTTGCAAAAGTAAATAACCCAATAGTTCCATTTATACCAACAATTCTTTACTCTCCAATCAAAGGGTTATTAATTTACATGTACGTTAAAAAGAAATACTTATGATTAAAATATTATAAAGACTTTAATAGTTTTAAATTAAATACAACTCAAACTAAGATAACTTGATCAACTTTGAGTTCAACTTTACTTTTAAACTCAGATATAGCTATAGTTTCTGTTATTTTGGGATTGAATGTTTCTTCAACACTTTCTTTATATCTTGTTGTTGCTTTAAATGTTAGATTGATTATGACAAACTTTGTAGTTTCGTTTAGAGAATTTTTTGTAACTTTGGTTGCAAGAAGAGGAAGAATAAATTGAGATAGTTATGCTAAATATGAACTTTATACATATCTAATAGCTGCTTTTACATTTATAAATATGTCAATTTTATCTCCATATTTCGTAAGTGCCTTATATGGTAAAAACATCAATATTATTGGAGATGAAGCCAGTCAAAAAGCTTTTGAATATATGTTCTATACACCATATTTCTCAATTTTATATGCAGCAGTTACTTCGTTTGCTATTTTATGTGATGGTCAAATGACTTTGATTCAGGCAAAAGGAAGATATGGAGAAGTATCTAAATTCCAAAATATAGTAGGTATAGTTTATATAATATCAGCGCCATTACTTGTTTTTGCTTTGGTAACAACTGGTGTTGGGGGAATTAACAGACTTGTTATTGGTATTATTACAATGTACTCAATAAAATTAGCTTGTTTAGTTATAAGGTATGGATATCTATGAGTTTATGTTTGAAAATATGTAACTTATAACTCAAACAAAAAACACGTTTTAAACAACTTCTTGATACTTGTTGTTCCAACTGTTATGTCAATATTGTTAAATACCTTATTAATAAGTCATAGACTTAATATTAAAGAATCAACAAGTGGAAGTGCGACAATTGGTCCATTAGTATTATTATTCTTTGGAACAATCTTATTATCAATATCTGCTTTGGTCTTGTTTTCATACATACTTAATGCAAAAGCATTTAATGGTATTATTAGAAACTTACCATTAGTTCAAAAAATCATACTTAAAAGATCAACAGAAGCTAGAAAAAAACGTTTTGAAGAATATGGAATTGATGTTGATGAAATTGTAGATAAAAGTGATCAAATATCACAAGTTATGTATGGTATTGACGAACTAGACTTAACTACTGAAATAGTAAATGAATCAGCAGAAATTAATGTTAATCCAAAAAATGAAAAAATATATGTTTTAAAAGGGAAATAATCGACTTAAAGTCGATTATTTTATTTGTTTTTTAAGAATAGCTAAGTTGTTATGAGATGCTATAATTTATAAAGGTGAGATTATGGCAGTATATGGAATATTTATAGCTTTTGGAATATCTCTTTTATATTTATTCATGTTTTATACATCTGGATTAATAGCAATGGAGCTTTTCAAATTCAAAATAAAGAACTACTTTGTAGCTATTGCTACAGGATTTTTTAGTTACTTTACATTCCTTTCTGTTTTCACATTTCCTTTACAACTTATATCTGTATTGCCTTATGTATTCTTTATTTACTATATATTTGCAATATCAGTAATATATCTTGTCTTTTGTTTTGTATTTACAAGATTTTGATTAAATACAAATTTCTTTAAGTTAGATTCATTAATTTTCATTGGTGTTGTAGGAGTCTTTATTGCAATAGATTATATTTCTGTTAAATTTATTTCAACAGAAAACTTTAGTAGACATAAAAATACATTAGCCATTTTATACTGACTAAAAGATAACCCTGTTTCATTTTTTAATAACTCTACACTATTTAACTTTCTTGGTTTTAAACCATTTCAAGGTTGATACAGTTTTCAACTTTCAATCATAATGATGACAAACGCACAACCATACCAATATAAAGATATTATTGTTCCGCTAACAATTATCTTGGATGCTTTTTTAATTACTTCTATATTTTTTACATTTTATGAATCATTTGGTTTAAAAGATAAATTAAAAAGCAGGATAGTTGTTTTCAGTATAAGCTTAGCTGTATTTATTATTACAAGAATTATTTTTTGAAAACTTGGATATTCAATATTTAGTGGTGAAATGATTCTATTGTATTTAGTCTTTTTTGCAACAACGTTACTTTTAAGATATACAACATTTAATAGTAGGGAAAGATATAATCCTATTTTGATCGGGTATGCACTTGGTGGTTATATATCTTTTTCTTGGGACAGTTCGTATCAAATTTTATTCCTTCTATATGCTTTTATTTTTACAATACAAAGAAGATTCAATCAAAACTTCACAAAAGATATTTTAAAAATAGCATTGTTCCCAATGGTTGGATTTATTTTCTATAATATTATTCTTCAACTTTATGTCCAAATGATTATCTTTGGAGCAATTCTTTTGGTGATGTTTATAACATCATTCTTGATGAATAAAAAATATAGTTTTGTAAGTCAGTTTGAATTATTTTTAGAAACAAAAAGTACATTAACTGTACTGGTCGTTCCAATATTTTTCATGACATTATCAACAGCTATCATTTTAGCTTTTAATGAAAATATTCTTTCAGAAAAATATAATTCATTAAATATTTTGTATATTTGATTGTCAGTTATTAAAAATAATATTGCACAGCAACTATTAACATTTATTGTTTCAATGTCTCTGCTTGCAGGATCTTTGGTTTGAGTTTTCTTTAGAAAAAAAATAAAAACAAGTTTATTAACAAACACACTTGATTTATTTTTGATAAGTTACTTAACTTTTTATAACCCAATCTCTGTCAGATTCATAAGTACATTTTATCCAAATATGTTCGAAACAAACGGAATGGTTTTATTGGTTTTGTTATTTGCAATTATAAATTCACTGCCTTATTCTGTAAAAATGAAAAAAGCAAAACAACAAAGCGATGAAGTAATTGTAATTAAAAAATACTCAAGAATTACTTTTTAATAAGGGGTCTATATGAAAGAAATACTGGACAAAATAAATAAACTTAAAATTGATTTAAATAAGTGGGGTCATGCTTATTATGTTTTGGATAACCCAATCGTAGATGATGCTGAGTATGACAAATCTTTAAATGAATTAATAAAACTGGAAAAAGAATATCCAGAATTTTTAACTTCCGATTCACCAACACAAAAAGTTGGTGGAGTTGTTATGGAAAAATTTGAAAAGTATAAACACAAACTTCCAATGTTAAGTTTATCAAACGCTTTCAATAAAGAAGATCTTTTAAACTTCGATGATCAAATTCTAAAAGAAATTGAAAATAAAAATTATAATTTTTTTGTTGAGCCTAAAATAGATGGGCTATCAATATCTTTAATTTATAAAAATGGAAATCTTTTTAAAGGAGTTACTAGAGGTGATGGTGTTTATGGAGAAGACGTTACTTCTAATGTTAAAACAATTAAAAGTATTCCTCTTTCAATTTCTGATAAAAGTGATTATGTCGAAATAAGAGGAGAAGTTTTTTTATCTAAAAACGAATTTGAAAAAATAAATAAACAAAGACAAAATAATGATGAAGAAATTTTTGCTAACCCAAGAAATGCAGCTGCTGGAACTCTAAGACAATTAGACTCTTCGATTGCGGCTTCAAGAAAGTTAGATGCATTTTTATATTACTTTATGGACAGAGAAAAGTTTCACACACACAGTGACTCATTAAAATACTTAGAAGAAATGGATTTCAAAGTTAATAAACTTGGTAAAATTTGTAATAATATTGAAGAAGTTTATAACCACATACAATTCATACAAGAACAAAGAGAAAAACTTGATTATGAAATTGATGGTGTTGTTATAAAAATAAATGACTTTGATCTTTATGAAAAAGTTGGTTACACCGCAAAGTCTCCTAAGTGAGCAATCGCTTTTAAATTTCCAGCAGAAGTTAAAGAAACTAAACTAAAAAATATTTTTGCAACAGTTGGTAGAACAGGGAGAATAACATATAACGCTTCATTGGAACCGGTTCAAATTGCAGGAACAACAGTTCAAGCAGCTACTCTACACAATGCTGACTTTATAATTCAAAGAGATATAAGAATTGGTGGTAAAGTGAAAATAAAAAAAGCAGGTGACATAATACCTGAAGTTATTTCACCAATCGAAGATGACAATTATTTAAAATTAGAAAAATGAATTGAAGATAAAGTTTGTCCGGAATGTAATTCTGATTTAGAAAGAGTGGAAGGAGAAGTTGATCAATATTGCATCAACTCTCAATGTCCAAGAAAAATAGTTAGAGGATTAGAACATTTTGTTTCTAGAGATGCTATGAATATTGAAGGGCTAAGTATAAAAATTATTGAAAAGCTTTTTGAAAATAATTTTATAAAAAATGTTGGAGATATTTATAAATTAAATAAATACAAAAACGACTTAATTAAACTTGATAAAATGGGTGAAAAGTCAGTAAATAATTTATTAGACTCAATTGAAAAATCAAAAAATAACTCTTTTGATAAATTATTTTTTGGTTTAGGTATTAGACATGTAGGAAAGAAAACAGCTAAAACATTAGCAATTAATTTTAAAACAATTGACAAAATTTCTGCACTAACTTTTGAAGATTTGGAACAAGTAAATGATGTTGGCCCAATTGTTGCAAAATCAGTTTGTGACTGATTTGCAATAAAGCAAAACAATGATTTGATAGAAGCTCTAAAACAAGAAAAAGTTAATATGACTTATTTGGGTAATGAAGGTACTAAAAATAATGATAAAATTACTTTGAAAAGCTTTGTCATAACAGGTACACTAAGCAAACCTAGAAATCACTTCAGAGATTTATTAGAAGAGTATGGCGCAAAAGTAATAGATACTGTAAGTAAAAAAACGGATTTTTTACTAGCCGGAAAAGAAGCTGGAAGTAAATTAGAAAAGGCTGAAAAACTTGGTGTAAAAATTCTTACAGAAGAAGAGTTTTTAGAAATGATAGGTGAATAGAATATGAAAATAAATTTGGAATTATTAAAAGAACTTCAAGATGATGTGATGTTGGATCTTAGTGAAGAAGAATTAAAAAACATTCTTAAATATGAGAATGATATTTTACAAAAGTTTGAAAAAGTTTTATCAATAGACACTGAAGGTGTAGAGGAGTTACATTATCCTTTTGATTTAAACAAAACATACTTGAGAGAAGATGAAGAAATTAGTCTTTTAGAGAAAGAGGATGTATTGAAAAACGCTCCAAGTGTCGATGGTGATTTTATAACAATCACAAAGGTGGTTAAATAATGAATTTTAAAAATATAACTTTAAAAGAGGTTCATGAAAAGTTAATAAAAAATGAAATCAAAGTTACTGATTTAGTAAAATCTGTTTTAGAAAATGCTAAAAAAGAAATGGAGAGTAATTTTTTAATAACTTTATGTGAAGATGAGGCTATAAAAAGAGCAGAACTTTTAGAAAATAAAATCACAGAAGGAAACGTATTAAACGGCATTCCATTTATTCACAAAGATAATATTTCTACAAAAAATATATTAACAACAGCTGGTTCAAAAATACTTTCAAACTATATTCCAGCATTTGATGCAACGATAGAAACAAAATTCAAAGAATCTAATTCAATATTAATAGGTAAAGCTGCACTTGATGAATTATCTATGGGTGGAACAGGATTGTTTTCATTTAATGGAGAAGTAAGAAACCCTCATGACTTTAACAGAATAGCTGGAGGAAGTTCAAGTGGTAGTGCTTATGCTGTAGCTAAAGGAATTGTTCCATTTGCAACAGGTGGAGATACAGGTGACTCAATTAGAAAACCTGCGAGTTTAACTGGTACTGTTGGATTTAAACCAACTTACGGTTCTATTTCAAGATATGGAGCAATACCATATGCACCAAGCTTAGATCATTTAGGTTTTTTTACTAATAACGTTGAAGATCAAGCATATTTATGTGAAGCAACTTTTGGATATGATGAAAAAGACTTTACTTCAATTGAAAACAAACAGGATTTTGTCAAAAATATAAATAATTTAGATAAAAAAATAAAGTTTGGTTATATCAAACATGTAGATAATTGTCTTGAAGGGCAATTAAAAGAAGATTATAAAAAACTTTATGAACTCTTAAGACAAGAAGGGCATGAAGTTATTGAATTAGACTTTAATATAAAGTTATTGCAAGCTATCCCTGCAACCTACATGATGATTTCATTTGCTGAAGGAGCTTCAACACACTCTAACCTGGATGGAATTAGATTCGGTATGAGAGCTGAAGGAAAAGACTACAAAGAAATAATAAGAAATTCTAGAACTCAAGGTTTTGGAGAAACTGTTAAGAGAAGATTTATAATTGGTAGTTACCAGTTAAAATCAGAAAACCAAGAAATTCTTTTGGCAAAATCTAAAAAAGTTAGAAGAATGATAGTTGAAGAACTTGATAGACTTTATGAACAAGTAGATATTTTAATTATTCCTCCAACTTTAGCACCAGCACAAACTGTAGATCATGTTTATGGAGTTGATGTTGAACAAAAAGGTGATGCCGAAAATGCATTTGTAGAAGATATTTTAATTCTTGCAAACTTTAACGGTATGCCTTCAATTACAATTCCTTTCGTAACTCAAGACAAAATGCCTATTGGAATTAATTTAAATGCAAAACCAAAAGAGGACTTAAAAGTTTTACAAGCAGCTAAGTTTGTAGAAGAGTTAGTTACAAAAAACTTTAGACAAGTAGGTGATTTAGATGAATAATTTTGAAGTAATTATCGGAATTGAAAACCACGTTGAATTAAAAACTAAATCAAAAATGTTTGCTAGAGGTCCTGTAACTTATGGAGAAATCCCAAACTCAAAAGTTTCTGAAATAGATATGGGATATCCTGGAACAATTCCTTCTGTTAATAAAGAAGGGGTTAGGTTGGCTCTACTTGCTTGTAATGCTTTAGGAATGCAAATAGATCCATTATTAAGATTTGATAGAAAGAATTACTTCTATCCCGATTTAGTAAAAGGGTTTCAAATAACTCAACAATTTTTCCCAATAGGTAAAGAAGGTAAAATTGAAGTAACTCTAGAAGATGGAGAAAAAAAAGTTATTGAAATTGAAAGACTTCATATTGAAGAAGATACTGCAAAACAAACGCACAAAGGTGAATTGACCTATATTGACTTTAACAGAAGTGGTGTTGGTCTAATAGAAATAGTTTCAAAACCATTAATAAGAAGTGCAACAGAAGCTGTTGAGTATGTAAATAAACTTAGAGAAATATTATTATTTCTTGGAGTTAGTGATGTCAAAATGAATGAAGGATCATTAAGATGTGATGTAAATATTTCTTTAAGACCCTATGGTTATCCAGAATTTGGATCAAAAGTTGAAGTTAAAAATTTAAACTCTTTAAACAATGTTAAAAAAGCAATAGAGTTTGAAATAAAAAGACAATCAAAAATATTATTGTCTGGAAATAAAGTTGATCAAGAAACTAGAAGATTTGATGAATCAATTCAAGAAACAGTATTGATGAGAAAAAAAGATAATGCAATTGATTACAAATACTTCAGAGAACCTAATATTTTTCCAATTAAGTTAGATGAAAAATGAATAGAAGAGGTTTTAAAAACTTCTCCTGAATTAGCTACTGAAAAAAGAACTAAGTATGTTGATAATTTTCAACTATCTTTAGATGATACAAACTACATTCTTTCAGATTTATCTTTAGTAAAGTTTTTTGAAGAGTGTATAGATTTAGGTTCTGATCCAAAAAAAGTAGCAAACTATTTAATCACAGACATTAAAGCTCTTTTAAATAAAGATGGAATAGAATTATCTCAATCAAAATTAACTCCAAAAGATATAAATGAAATTTTGAATCTTTTAGACCAAGGGGTAATATCATCAAAACATGTTAAGACAATTTTACCAATAGCATTTGAAAGTGATAAGGATGTCAAAACAATTGCTGATGAAAATAATCTGAAACTAATTTCAGATGAAAGCGAAATTAGAGAAATATTAGTTCCAATAATAGAGCAAAATATTAATCTGATAAAAGATCAATATGAACAAAGACCTGAAAGAGTTGAAAAAACTTTAATGGGACAACTTATGAAAGATACTGGAGGTAATGTAAATCCTTCAGTTGGTACAAAAGTTATAATTGAAATGATTAAAGAAAATATATAAAAAATAACCTTAAATTAAGGTTATTTTTTATTCTTCAATTTCTTGTTCACCTCTAATTTTTAAAACTAGATCATTTACAATATTGTTTTTTGCATATACTCCAAGAATATCTCCTTCTTTTAAAACAGTATATTCGTCTGGAAGTATTGTCTTACCACTTCTTTTTATTTGAATTATATTAAAGTCTTTATTTGAGCTTAATCCAGCATCAAAAATTGATTTATCAATTATTTCTTCTTCGTTAACTGTAATGCTTGTAAATACATACTCGTTATCGATTGACTGAACTTCACTTTCAATATCAAATAATGATTTTGTAGCAACCATTTTTCCTGTTATTACGTCAGGAATTATTACTTTATCTTCTTCTAAACCAAGAGCTAATAATATTCTTTTGTGTCTTTCGTCTCTTGCTTTAACAATTATATTTTCAACCCCTAAATCAAGAAGATTTAATACAGTCAAAATACTTGATTCCATATTTCCACCAAAACAAACAATAACACCATCATATTGGTTTATTCCGTTTTTTTCTAGAGCATTTTTATTTGTTGCATCTAAAACAACACCCTCAACTGTCTCAAATTGGTTAATGTGTAAGTTTAACTTTTCTTCATCATAGTCAAAAATTTTAATTAATTGTTTCTTTTCATCTAGTGTTTGTGCAACTGATAATCCAAAGTAATTTGCACCAAATATAGCAAAACTTTTCTTTCTAGCCATAAAAGCACCAACTTTCTAACTCTTTAAATTATACAACTCTTTTAAGGTTTAATGTATAATTTAATGTAGATTTGAAAGAGGTAATTTTTCATGAAAAATTCTTTAAATGAAGATAAAGAACTTAATAATAAATCTAAAAAGAAAGAACCTAAAAAAGAAAATGAGAAGTTCTTTTATAAATTAAAAAATTGATGACCTTTTTCAAGGGTTAGCGGAAGAATAATTTTTGCTTACTTACTTGCAATAATAATAGGTGGATTTTTACTTTCCATACCTGGTGTTGTATTGGATCCAAAAAACCACTGAAATTTTATAACTGGAATGTTTACAGCTTCAAGTGCTATTTCAGATACTGGAATAACTATGATTCAAACAAACACGGGTTATTCATTCATGGGTCAACTTTTCATAATAATAATGTGTCAAATTGGTGGTATTGGAATACTTACAATAAAAATATCATTGCTAGTTATGATAGGAAGAAAAGTATCTTTAGATGATCAAAATATTGCTTCATCAGAAAGAGGTAATAACAGTTTATCAAACACAGTTGAAATGATTAAAGACGCCTTTGTATTTTTAATTGTATTGGAAATTGTAGGATCAATTGTTTTATTCTTCGGATTCTATTTTACCCCAATTTCTTTAGATCCTTCTTTTGCAGAAGGTTCTGTTTCAAGTCCTTACAATGACTTTGGAAAATCACTTTGAGCATCTATTTTTCACTCAATAAGTGCTACAAATAATGCTGGTTTTGACATAATCAGTGGAAATTCACTAGTACCATATAATAAACCGGGTTCAACAGGTTATTTAATTCAAATAACATTTTTATGTCAGTGAGTAATTGGAGGTCTTGGATATCCAACATACCATGATATTAAAAAGAAAATTAAAGCAAGAAGACAAGGGAAGACAGTTAAATTTTCACTTTTCACAAAAATCAACTTTATTACATATGTAACTTTATTTGCTCTAGGACCAATACTTGTTTTCTTAACAGAGTGATTAACAGTTGAAAACAGTAAAATACTTTTAAATGGTCATTATTTAGGAACCAATAAAATATGTGAAGGTGGAATGCTGTCTACAAATCAAGAATGAGTAAGTGATGGTTGAAAACCAACACATGTTTGAATGATGGATTTAATATTTAACGTTTCTTCAACTAGAAATGCTGGTTTTGCAACAGTTGATGTTAATAACTTTACTGCGGGAAGTAAGTTTATTCTATCTATCTGAATGTTTATTGGGGCTGCCCCATCTTCAACTGCTGGAGGTATAAGAACCACAACATTTGCAATATGTATTTTGGCTGTATTTTCTATTATGAGAAATAAAAAATCAGTTGAAGCATTTAAAAGAAAAATACCAGACGAAACCGTAAAAAGAGCTTTTGCAGTAGTATTTATCTCGTTCTTTATTGTTGTTTCAAGTATATTTGTTGTCTATTTGGATAGTAATAAAATGTTGTTTGGAACAGATAACACTGATCACACTGATGCAACCATAATAAAACTAATTATGTATGTTTGTTCTGCTTTTGGTACGGTTGGTTTCCAACCATTCCCAAATGAGCAAATAATGCAATTAGGGGTTTTAAGTAAAATAATGCTTGTTATAACAATGTTTATTGGACAATTGGGAATTTCAAATACTTTATTAGCATTTGTTAAACCTAAAAACAAACAAAACTACAGTTATTTAGAAGAAGAAATCACAATAGGATAGAAGAATTTTAAAATTCTTCTATTTTTATTTATAACCAGTGGATAAGGGATTTTGGTGCGCCTTAAATTTAATGTAGTTTGACTTATATATTTAAAGTAGTAAGATAAATTGGTTAAGATTTTCAAATCTTTTGAGGTGTTAAAATATGATCGTAAATGACAACAAGAAAGAACTAACAGACTCCCAAACTCCGTCTTTGAACGAAGAATGGTATAAACTTTCAAATAAAAAAATATGTAATATATTAGAAGTAAATCCAGAAAAAGGTCTTACTAGTAAAGAAGCTAAATTAAGACTTGAAAAATATGGAAGAAATAACTTACCAAAAAGTAAAAAACCAAATTGATTTAAAATATTTTTAAAGAGTTTTTTAGACCCTTTAAGTTTAATAATGATTCTATCTGGTTTAGTTTCTGGTTTAGTTTCAGGTATTTCTGGAAAAATAGAAACAGTTGATATAACAGGTTTGGTAATAATAGTTGTTATAGTTCTTACGAACTCTATAATAGCTACAATTCAGGAAGTTAAATCTTTAAATCAAGTTGCTCACTTAAATGAAACAAAGCAAACAGCTATAGTTTTAAGAGATTCTAAAAAAATAGAAATTGATATTGAAGAGTTGGTACCTGGAGACATAATATTTGTAAACTCTGGAGGATTTGTACCAGCAGATACAAGAATAATTGATAATCAATTACTGAAAATTGATGAATCAGCTTTAACTGGTGAAAACGAACCAGTTAAAAAAATATCTGAGAGTATAAAAGAAAAAAATTTAATGCTAGGTGATCAAAAAAATATAGCATTTATGTCAACTTTGGTTCTTGAAGGAAAAATGATGGGTGTTATTTTTGGAACTGGTAAAGATTCAGAAATAGGAAAAATAGCTACAAAAATTACTGGACATAAACCAGAAAAAACTCCTTTAGAGAGAAAAGTTACAAAATTGACAACAATTATTGGTCTTACTTCAATAATATTAGGTGCAATATTATTCTTGACTTCATGATTGTTAAGAGACCAGTTAAATGAAATTCAAGCCGGTAAAGCAGATCTAAAAAATTTATTATTAATAGCTGTATCATCTGCAATATCATTAATACCTGAATCTTTAACAATTATTGTAAAAATTTGTTTAATGGTTGCTACAAAAAAAATGGCAAGAAAAAATGTAATAATTAAAAACCCAAAATCAATTGAAACTTTAGGTAATGTAAATGTTATTTGTTCTGATAAAACAGGAACTTTAACACAAAACAAAATGACTGTAGACAAAATCTTTTTAGATTTTAAAGAAGATGACTTCAATAATTTCGAAAAAGAAAAACACTTAGATTTAATAAATTGTATAACTTTATGTAGTGATGCAATGGTAGAAAAAGAAAAAATTGGAAGTGCAACAGAAATAGCTACAATTGAATTTGTAAAGAAATTTGATATAGATTACAAATTAATGAGAAGAACTCATGAAAGAATTGACGAAATTCCATTTGATTCAAAGAGAAAACTTATGACAAGTGTAAACGATGTTAATGGAAGAAAAATGGTTTATGTAAAAGGTGCTGTAGATTATTTATTAGATATTTGTACAAACAAATTAGTTAATGGTAAAGTAACTAAATTAACTGATGAAGATAAAAAAATCATAAATGATCAACTTTATTCTTTTGCAAAAAGAGGTTTAAGAGTACTTGGTTTCTCTCAAAAAGATATTACAGATGAGAAACAAAAATATGAAAGTGGTTTAACTTTCTTAGGTTGTGTGGCAATAATTGACCCACCAAGAGAAGAAGTTAAGGCCTCTATTGAAGAAGCTAAATCTGGTGGAATACGTGTAATCATGATTACAGGAGATCATAAAATAACTGCATTTGAAATCGCAACAAGATTAGGTATTGCAGATGAAAACTTTGATGGTGTTCTTACAGGTCAAGATATCAATGAACTTTCTAGAGAGCAATTGAAAGAAAGATTACAAAGAACTAATGTTTTTGCAAGGGTTAATCCAGAACACAAAGCTTTAATTGTTGATTTACTCCAAGAAGATAGCAACATTGTTGCTATGACAGGAGATGGTGTAAACGATTCTCCAAGTTTAGTTAAAGCTGATGTTGGTATTTCTATGGGTATAACAGGTACTGAAGTTGCAAAAGGTGTGAGTGACGTTATTTTAGCAGATGATAATTTTAAAAGTATCATCTCTGGGGTTAACTCTGGAAGAAATGTTTATGAAAAAATTAAATATTCAATATCATTCTTGATAGCGGCAAACTTGAGTCAAATATTAACATTATTATTAATATTGGCAATAAATCAAGATATTGCATTGAACTCAGTTAACATTTTATTCCACATCTTTATTATTGAAACTATCGTAGCTGTTCCTATCGGAATGCAAAAAGAAAGACGTGGAGTGATGAAAAACCCTCCACCTACACATAAAAAAGAGAGTTTACTAAAGGGTATTAGATGTCAAATAATTATTACAACATTATTTAACACTCTATTTGCAGTTTTAAATTATGAAATTGCTGTTTGAATATTTGGATCTGGTTCAGAAATGGCAGATAAATTTGGAAAAACAGGAGTCTATATGGCTATAATGTTTTCTCCAATATTCTATTCAATTCTTTATAATAATTTCTTCTTGCCTATAAAAACAACAAGAAATAATAAAGAAACAGATAAGTATAGACCAAATAAATGATTATTAATTTTAATGTTGGTAGCATTTGTTATAACAACATTAACTTTAATACCAGTTAAGGAAATTAATAAGTTTTTCGACTTTACAACAGTTGGAATGCAATGGTGACTTGCACTTATATTCTTTGTTAACTCATTATTGCCAACAGTTTGTATTTATGGTACTTATAAACTCTTATTGAAATTAATATAAAAAGAAAAAGCACTATTTTAGTACTTTTTCTTTTAAGTAGATATAATTTCATTGGGACAAAAATGAAAGGATCAAAAAATGGAAAATATTGATTTTGAAGTAGGCAAGGGTAAGTTTTTTAAAACTCTTGTTTATTATTTTGTTAAAGAATGAAAACTTTCTTTAACTATGTTAGTTTTATGTTTATTATTTGTTGTTCTTCATTTATCTTTACCGATTTTAACATTCCAAATGACAGCTATTATAACAAATAAAGATAAACCTGTTGGAAATGTAAAAAATATAATAACAGATATTTGAACAGATGATTATATATTGCTAATTTACGTAGCAATAGGAATTGTTATTTTATATTGCATACTATCATTTATTTATGATTACCTTGCATACATAATGGGTCGTAAAATAGAAATAAGTTTAAGAAATAGAGCTCTTGAAAATCTAGTTAGACAAGATATTTCTTATTACTCAGATAAAAAAATTGGAGAAATTTTAACTAAAATTGTTTCTGATACACAAATTGTAGGAGATCAAGCTGTGCAAGTTCCTCTACAATTTGGATTATCATTTTTCGAAATAATTGGAGCTGCAATTCTTATGTATATATTAAGTTGAGAACTTGCAACAGTAACTGTAATAACTTTTGTAATAATAATGTCTTTAATGATGGTTAGTTTCTATGCAACTAGAAACAAAGTTATTAAAGTAAGAGAAAGTATAACAGAGATAAATGGTAATGTAACTGATAGGATTGCTACAGTTAGATTAATTAAATCTTCTGGAACTGAAAATTACGAAACAGAAAGATTTAAAGAAGTTCACAAAGACTTTTACAATAAATCAAAAAAAGTAGGTACAAGACAAGCTATAATGTTAACTACAATGTGAGGTGGAATGTTTGTTCTTCAATTTGCAACTGTTATTGCAACAATGCTTATATATGGAGAACAAGGACCAGAAGGTGAGTTTATTACTCAAAGATTTACAGCATATAACTTAGCTCAAGGACTTATGATAGGACCTTTATTTAATGTTATGGCTGCATTATTTGGTTTAGCACAAGCTTCTGTCGCTGCACAAAGAGTGGATGACACTATTAAAGCAGAATCAATTATGAATTCTCACTATTGAGATGGAGAGATTGTAAAAGAAATTAAAGGAGATATTTTATTCAAAGGAGTAGAATTCTCATATCCAGAAAAACCAGGAAAAGTAATTCTTCCAAAATTTGACTTTAAATTTGAAGAAGGAAAATCATATGCCTTTGTTGGAGAAACTGGAAGTGGTAAATCAACTATAGCAAAACTACTTTTAAGATTCTATGACCCTTCAAAAGGACAAATAATAATAAATGGAAATACAAATTTAAAAGATGTTAAATTATCAAGTTATTTAAGTCATGTTGGTTATGTTGAACAAGATCCACAAATTCTTTATGGAGATGTTTTTGAAAATGTTAGATATGGATCGTTTGAAGCTACAAACGAAGAAGTTATTGAAGCATGTAAAAAAGCAGAACTTCATGAACTTGTAATGACTTGACCAGACCAATACGAAACTATACTAGGAGAACGTGGATTCCTATTAAGTGGTGGTCAAAAGCAAAGATTGATTATTGCCAGAATGTTCTTAAAAAACCCAAAAGTTTTAATATTAGATGAAGCAACAAGTGCTTTAGACAATATTGTTGAAAAAGAAATTCAAGCAAAATTAGACATACTTATGAAAGGTAGAACAACAGTTACTATTGCTCATAGATTAAGTACAATTAAAAATGCTGATGAAATAATAGTTTTAGGTGGAAATGGTAAAGGAATAGTTCAAAGAGGTAAATTCAATGAACTAAAAACTCAAGAAGGACATTTCAAAAAACTATACCAAGCAGGACTTATTGAATAGTCAAAAAAAACTTACTTTTAGTAAGTTTTTTTATTTTTTTTATAAAAAAATATTGATTTTGATATTGTTAATATGCTATTATGAATAGGTAGAAATCTATCTATGGCTTTTTAGCTCAGTTGGTAGAGCAACCGGCTGTTAACCGGTTTGTCGCAGGTTCGAGTCCTGCAAAAGCCGCCATTTTAATGGCCTGTTGGTGAAGCGGTCAACACACACGGTTTTCATCCGTGCACACACGGGTTCGAACCCCGTACAGGCTACCATTATTTTTATTTTTATTTTTGGAGTGTTAGCTCAGTTGGGAGAGCTCCTGCCTTACAAGCAGGCGGTCGGCGGTTCGAGCCCGTCACACTCCACCATTTTTTTTGCTGATGTGGCTCAATTGGCAGAGCAACTGACTTGTAATCAGTAGGTTGTAGGTTCAAGTCCTATCATCAGCACCACGCAAGAAATTACCAACCATAAATGGTTGTTTTTTTATTGCTAAATCTATGTATTATATAATTAAGGAGAAATAAGATGAAAAAAAATCTATCTTTAATTGCTTATATTTCATTAGCGATTGCTTTACTAAATCAAGTTTTTGTAATTGCTTTTGTAAAACCAATATATAGCAAAATTCATCCTGAAAATACATTAGATGAATTGGCTTACATAATAATAACTATATGTGTAGTATTTTTAATTTGTATTGGTCTTGTTGGGCTAATATTTATAATTAAAAATACTGTTAAATCAGCTTTTGTTGGATCAATTATTTTGATAACTTTAGGAGTTCTTTTAATGTGTACTTTAATTTCATTCACATGAATTTTTGGAAGTATAAACATAATACTTGGTATATTATTGATAACTGTTGGGTCAATTCATTTAAAAACTACAAGAGAATACTTATAATTTTTTAAAGATAAGTATTTTAATAAAATCAAAAAAATGTTATTATAAATTTGTTAATTTTAACGTCTCGTTAGCTCAGTCGGTAGAGCAACTGGCTTTTAACCAGTGGGTCATAAGTTCAAGTCTTATACGGGACACCATTCATCCGGAATTGGCGGAATTGGCAGACGCACCAGACTTAGGATCTGGCGTGGTAACACGTGGGGGTTCAAGTCCCTTATTCCGGACCATAAAGAAGCTTAATCACGAAAGTGATTTTTTTTTTTTTTTTTTTTTTTATTGAATATTTCAATTGCAATTAAAACTTAAACTCTATATATTCTTTTTTAAGGAAAGTTGGAGAAATTATGAGAACTCTTATTTTGGTTATTACAAAGCACAAATTAAAAGTACAAGAGTCTTTAACTTCTCTATCTTTTCATTTTTCTGAATTATTTTATATTTAATTAATCAACCATTTTATTGGTTGATTTTTTTTGTAAAAATTCATTATAAGAAAAGGAGAGTATTATGGAAGAAAATAAAAAAATAGATTTGATTTTACAACCAAATCAAAGACCTAAAAATTTTGGACAGTGAACTATATTGTCTATCCAACATGTCTTTGCGATGTTTGGGGCAACCGTTTTGGTTCCGATGGTTATAAATCAAACTGCAAATGATGAGGTTATAAATATCTCAATGGCATTGTTTTGTTCTGGTTTTGGAACATTAATCTACATAGCCTTAACTATGGCAAAAGTTCCTATTTATTTAGGTAGCAGCTTTGCTTATATGACTGTTTTGGGAACGGGTTGAAAAGATTGAGGTAATTCAATTTTTATAGCAGTATTTGCCGTGGGGTTAGTTTATATTTTAATGGGTTTTATTATTCATTGAACAGGTGTTAAATGAATTAAAAAAGCATTTTCACCAATAGTTGTTGGACCAATAATAATAACTATTGGTTTAAGTGCTGTACCAAGTGCTTTACAAAACATAGGTTTTGCAGCAGCTCAAAATCCCCAAGATAATGCTTGAGGTAATTATCCACAATGACTGGCAATAATAATTGGTGTTATCACATTTCTTGTTGCAGCCATTTGCATGCTTAAGGCTAAAAGTTTTTTAAAGGTCATACCAATTCTTATGGCTTTGACTGTAGGTTATGTAATATCTTTGATATTACACTTTAGTTTAACAAAAACTGGTTATCAAATAATTCACACAGAATATATAACAAATACAAACCAATGAGAGTGACACCCAAGCTTTAAAAAAGTTTGAAATGTTGATCCAAAAACTATTGGACCTGCACTTGTAGCCATTGTTCCAATATCTATGGTAACAATGGTTGAACACCTTGGTGATCATATAAATATTGGAAATATGACAGGAAGAGATTTTATTAAAAATCCTGGAATTAGTAGAACTTTAATTGCTGATGGAGTTGCCATGAGTTTGGCAGGTCTTATAGGGGGTCCTGCAAATGCAACATATGCAGAAAATACAAGTGTTGTTGGTTTAACTAAAGTTGCTAGTGTTTGAGTGACTGGACTTGCTGCTATATTTGCTATCGCAATGAGTTTCATTGCGCCAATAAATCAAATAATAAGAATGATTCCTTCTCCAGTAATGGGAGGAATAAGTTTAATGTTGTTTGGTATGATAGCTTCCAATGGGATTAAAATTATGATTGATTCAAAAATAGATTTAACTAATGCAAAAAACTTAATAGTTATTTCTGTAATTCTTGGTGTGGGTGTGGGTATGTCAATTATGAAAAGTGATATTATAATGGGTTCATTTCATATAACAGGATTATTCCTGGCAACCTTTTTAGGAGTTTCTCTTAACCTACTTCTACCTAATCATGACAACTTAGGAATAGCTACTATATTTAGAGGTAATAAAAAAAAGAAAAAGTAATATTTATTTTTTAAAAAAATAACTCTAAAATATATATGTTAAGGGGTTAAAATAATGAAAAAAATATTTGTATTAGATGTGATTGCTTTTCTTTTATTAGTGTTGGTGTTTAGCGTTATTGGTTTAGGAGTAAAATTTGGTGATATTTCATCTCATGTTCTACCGTTAATGAAAATTTGAACTATGTCACAATCTGGTTTTAGAGCAAATTATTGATATGGATTTGCTGTTGTATCTTTAGTGTTTATGTCTTTAATTCTTGTTATTGATCTAATTTCTGTGAACTTAAAAATAAGCTACAATTATGTAAGTTTACTTTCTGCTTTAAAAGGTTTATTTACAATAATGATACTAACTTTTGTATCGGTTATATTCATTGACTACTTTGTTGAAATTGGACAAGCTGCAAAAATTATTAATAATAACAAAGTAAAATTATCAATTGATGCTAGAGGTGTTGTTTCAATTTTATTTACAATAGCAGTATACATAACCATAACTGCAACAGCTTTCAATTACAATTCTATTTGTAAACTAGCAGCGGTTCTTGCAAAAAAACAAAAAGAAAACCAAAATGATTCTGTAAATTAGAATCATTTTTTTAATAGATTTCATAAAAATAGCTATTTACTTTATAATCATTATTAGTAAAATGAGGTGAAAATATGAAATTAAAAGAAAATGTTCTTATTTTTTCAGATTTAGATGGAACTGCATTAGCTAGTGATCATAAATTTAGTGAGTATACAAAAGACATAGTTAAAAAAGTGTATGAAAAAAATTATTATTTCATACCAGTTACAGCAAGATGTACAATGGATACATTTGAACAACAATCAATTTATCTTGGTTTAGATAAATTAAATGGGCTTGCTGCTGCTAACAATGGAACTCACATATATGACTTTAAAGAAAATAAATGAATTAAAAAAGAATACATTAGTGAAGAAAAGTTGAGAGAAGTATTTGAAACAACTTTTGGTAAAATTGGGAAATACAAAGTCCACTTTATTGGAGATGACATATATTATGTTTATGGTGAAGGTGAAAACTCAAGATATTGAAGCGATATAATGGGAACTGATTATAAAGTTATTGAAAATTTTGAAGAAATAACTAAAAAAATTAATCATATAACTATAATTCTTGAAAAAAATCCAAGTCAAGAAAGTGTTGAAGAATTTTACAAAGATTTTTCAGGTATAAGCAATGAACTTGATATAATTAAATATACAGATAGGGTTTATGAATTGGCCATCAAAGGGATTCATAAAGGGTCTGTAGTTAAAGAGGTCTTAAATTATCTAGGATTAGATGAATCAAATACAACAACTTTTGGATTTGGAGACAGTTTTAACGATTTCGAGTTAGCTGCACAAGTTGAAAACTTTGTGGCAGTTGAAAATGGTTTGAAAGAACTAAAGGAAAAAGCAACATTTGTTACTAAAAGTAATGATGAAAATGGTGTTGCTGATTTCATAGAAAAAAATATACTTTAAAGGAGAACAAAAAAATGGCAGTAAAAGTAATTAATACAGTAGAAGAATTTGATCAAGAAATTGCAAAAGAAGCAACAGTTGTTGATTTCTTTGCAGAATGATGTGGTCCTTGTAAAATGTTAGCACCTATCTTCGACCTAACTTCAAACGAAGAAAAAGATGTTAACTTTATTAAAGTTGATACAGATAAATTAACAGAAATAGCACAAAGATATAATGTTATGTCTATTCCAACTTTAATAATGTTTAAAAATGGAGAAGTTGTTAAACAAAACAGTGGGTTCATGTCAAAAGACATTTTAAAACAATTTGTAAAATAGGGGGTATAAAAAATTGGTTAAATTAATAGCACTTGATGTTGACGGGACATTAGTTAAAAAGAAGAATTTAGTATCAAAAACAAATATAAAAGCAATTAATGAAGCTCGTGAACGCGGTGTTAAAATTTGTATTGCAACTGGAAGAAACATAACAAGAGCTATGAAAGTTGCAAAAGCAATTGGAATTGATTTGGCTCACGAATATGTTATTACCCTTAATGGTGGAGCTACTTATAAATATGAAGGAACTGCAACACCTAAGTTAATTGAAGAACATTTATTTGAATTAGAAGACTTTAAAACAATTTATGATAAAGCAAAAGAATATAAATTAAGTACATTTAGTTATGCAAAAGATCCAAATGTATCTTATGTTGTTAAAAAAAACTTATTCACATATGTTCTTAAAAAAGTTTCTGGAAGAAAATTAATTAAATATAACAGAGATGAAGTAAAAGATACTTCATACAAAATAATAATTTATGGTAACAAAAAAGGTATTGCTAAAATTAAAGAGGACTTAAAACCAAAACAATATGAAATGTTTTCATGAAGTTATGTTCCTCATTCATCAAATATCGAAGTTAATCCAAAAGGTGTTGATAAGTTATTTGCTCTTCAAAATGTAGCAAAAGATTATGGAATTGACCCTAAAGATATAATGTTCTTTGGAGATGGAGACAATGACATGAGAGCTATTAAGTGAGTTGGACACGGAATTGCTATGGGAAATTCTAAAAGAGAATTAAAAGAAATAGCTAACTCTTCAACTAAAAGTAATAAGCAACACGGAGTTGGTTACTATATAAGAAAAGAATTATTGAAAAGCACTAAGTAGTGCTTTTTTTTATTTTATATTTTTGATAAAACAAAATAAAAAAATATATAATTATTTTATGAAAAAACAAAAGGAGAATTACTATGAAATTACAAAACGTAATAAATATAAATCAGTATTTAATTTCAGAATGATTTAACGTAGTAATTACTCGTGTTGAATGATTTGAAAAAGTTTTAGAGACCGAAATGCTCCTCCTGATTGCGTAATCAATTTTAATAAAATTACGCGTTAAAAATTTAATATTTTTTAAAGGAGAACATATTATGAACAACAATAATATTTTAGAGATT
The DNA here is from genome assembly GCF_010365805.1 of Spiroplasma sp. BIUS-1. Lineage (NCBI taxonomy): Bacteria > Bacillati > Mycoplasmatota > Mollicutes > Entomoplasmatales > Spiroplasmataceae > Spiroplasma > Spiroplasma sp. BIUS-1. The sequence continues at coordinate 140,356 of NZ_CP048386.1, forward strand.
AGAAATCTTACTAAAAGTTATGATGGAAAAGTTGTTTTAAAAGGTGTTAGTTTTAATATTAAAGAAGGTGAGTTTATAACTCTATTAGGGCCTTCAGGTTGCGGAAAAACCACTACTTTAAATATCGTTGGAGGAAGAGAAAAACAAGACTCTGGTGATTTACTATTTGAAGGAAAAGATTTAACTCCAATTCCAAGTAATAAAAGACAAATAAACACTATTTTTCAAAACTATGCACTTTTCCCTCATTACGATGTTTACGACAACATTGCTTATGGATTAAGAATTAAAAAAATGAAAGAAGACTTAATCACAAAAGAAGTAATGCAATATATTAAGAAATTTTCACTAGAAGGAATGGAAAATAAAAGAGTTCACGAACTTAGTGGTGGTCAAAAACAACGTGTGGCTATTGCAAGAGCTCTTATTTTGAAACCAAAAATTTTACTTTTAGATGAACCAATGTCAGCTCTTGACGTTCAACTAAGAAAAAGAATGCAAGACGAACTAAAAGAACTTCAAGAAGAAATTGGAATTACTTTTATTTTAGTGACTCACGATCAAGAAGAAGCTTTAACTTTAAGTGACAGAATAGTTGTAATGAATGATGGACAAATTCAACAAATTGGTTCACCAGAAGAAATTTACAATGAACCAGAAAATAGATGAGTTGCAAACTTCATTGGAGTTTCAAATGTTATTGGTGATGGTGAATTTGTAAAAGATCTTAAAGTTAAATTTGATGGGAAAGAATTCGACTGTACAGATAAAGGTTTTGGTGAAAATGAAACAAACATTGATATTGTTTTAAGACCAGAAGATTTACAAATTTCAGGACCTAACAAAGGGTTCTTTAACGGTGTTGTTGAAAATATAATTTTCAAAGGGGTACACTATGAAATTACAATTAAAACAGAAAACAGAACTTATACAGTTCACACAACTGAATATCATGACTTTGACAAAGAAGTTTCTATTAAATGAAATCCAGAAGATTTACATGTAATGTGAAAAGAGATCGATGAATAATCTAAATAACGAAAAAGACATTATTGAACAACAAAATAATGTTGAAGTAGAAAAAGAATTAGATGATATAGAAAACATTGAATCTGAAGGATCAGAAATAGAAATAGAAATACCAAAGATCAAATTTAAAGATAAAGTTGCTGAATTTAAAATTGTAAAAGGACTTAAAGGAAAAGTTTGACCTATTTTATTACCATTTATGGTTGTGATGGGATTTTTAGTTGTGCTTCCACTGTTAGGAATCATAATATTTTCTATTATTGAAGCAACTGGAAATAGTATTAAATTCAAATTAGACTTTTCTAACTTTATAAAATTACTAACATCAGGATCAATACTTTTTGTGTTAATGCTGTCTATTTTGTATGCTTTTGTTGCAAGTATTATTTGTGTGGTTTTTGCATACCCAATAGCTTTAATAATGGCACAATTAAAAAATAAAATGTTAGCTAAAAATGTTTGAGTTTTAGTTACTCTTCCAATTTGAATAAGTATGATCTTAAAAATTTTAGGATTAAGAAGTTTATTCTTGTTGGTTTCACCAACAGCTCTTGGAACACCAATTGCAGTTATTATAGGTATGGTATATATGTTTTTACCATTTGCAATTTCACCAATATATAATGCAATTGAAAATCAAGATAAAAATTATTATTTAGCAGCTTTAGATTTAAAAGCAAGTAAATCAAAAGCATTTTGACACACTACATTTAGACAATCACTTCCAGGTGTTTTTGCTGGATTTACTTTAGTTTTAATACAAGCAGCAACTTCATTGTTGATTGTTAGATATATGGGTGATGGAAAAATTAACTTAATAACAACCATTATTGAAAATTACTTCTTTAGAGGTACTGACTTTACTTTTGGTGCAACTATTGCTATTGTTTTAGCTTTAATTTTATTTGCAATAATGGGAATTATGAAATGAATTTCAAATAAATTCGAAGTGAAAGGAGCGTCAAAAAAATGAAAAAATTCTTCAAATCAAGTTACTTCTTAATAATGATGCTCTTTATCTATGTTCCAGTAGCGGTGATGATAGCTTTTTCATTCAATGCTGGAAATAGTACAAGTTCATGAAGTGGATTTAGTTTTGAATGATATTCAAAACTAATTAATAACTCACCATTTATGAAGTCAATAACTGTTTCTTTATTTGTTGCTATGGTTTCAACAATACTTTCTTTAATCATAGGTATGATGGCAGTTGTGGGTTTAACAAAAATTAGACCAAAAGCTGCAAGGAACTGAGTCAGAATTGCAAACATTCCTTTAGTTAATGCTGATGTAATTACAGCAGTAGGACTTATGTTATTGTTTGTTTTAGCTGGAGTTAAATTTGGAATAGTAACTTTAATTGCTGCTCACGTTTCATTTAACGTGCCATATGTAATAATTACTGTTTTACCTTTCATGAACAGAATAGATAAAAATGTTCTTGAAGCATCTAAAGATCTTGGTGGAAATCAAAGACAAACTTTTTATAAAGTTATTCTACCAATACTAACTCCTTGTATAGTAACTGCAGCTGCAATATGTTTTGCAATGAGTTTTGATGACTTTATTATCTCTTACTTTACAGGTGGGGGGCAAACTAACGTTTCTACTTTCATATATACTGCAAAAAGAATGCAACCATATATTAATGCTTTTGGAACTCTTTTGGTTGCCTTTATTGTATTTGTTATTTTGATTTGAAATATTGTGCAATTTTCAATTCAAAGATCAAAAGATATAAAAGTACAAATCAAAAAAGGTACTTATAAAATAAAAGTTATCAGTAAACTAGAAAATGAAATTAAGTATTTAGAAAAATGTTTATCTACAGGAACAAAAGTAGATAGAACTAAAAACTTAAAACTTTTAGCTCAATATAAACTTTTAAAATTCCAAATAAAAATTTTAAATAATAAAAACAATAATAAAAAAATTAGTAAGCTAGAATGAAAAAAAGAATTAATCTCTTCTGAAATTAAACTGGAAAAAAGATATTTTACTATTTTTCAAAAATTAAACCTTAAGAAAACTCAAATTGAAAACAAAATGAAAACTATGAGTAGTGAGAAAAAAGCAAGAAAATTTGAACAAGTTTTATTAAAGTTAGAAAGAAAAATAAATAAATACGAAAAAGAAATTGAATGAATTAATGAAAGAAATGAAATTGACAAAGAAAGATCAATGGAAATTGGTCAACAAGTTTTAGATTTAAAATCTGAACTAGAAAGTTTAGAAAACCCAAGTTCAAAAATTATTTCTTGATATAACAAAAAAATTAAAACACTTTCTTTCAAAAGAGATTGTCTTTTAGAGGGTAGAAATCAATATAAATTAAGAATTACTATTGAAAAACTAGCTGAAATGAGAAAAGAAAATTTAGAAAAAAGTGAAGCAAAATATCAACAATTAAAAGATATTGAACAAAAAGTATTTAGAAAAATTTCTTTAGTAGAATCAATTGATTTACAAATTAAAAATTTAGATAAAAACTCAGCTGAAGATGCTCAAAAAATTAAAGAACTAACTTCTTTAAGAGAAAGTAAATTACAAGAAGCTAAAAATAATTTAGAAAAAAAACTAACTACAAAAGAAAATCAATTACAAAAAATAAATGATGAAGTTAAAAAGAAAAAAGATAAGTACTTCCCTGATGTTTTAACAGAAGATTATGTTCCAAAATCAAATAGATGAATTAAAAGAAACTGAAAACAATTAACAATGGGAACTGCTCTTTTAGGTTCATTTTCATTGCTAACTACTGCTTATGTAATGAACAATATTTATGATTTAGTTATTGGGAATTGAGGAAGTTATATTGATCCAGAATTAATTACTGAATTTGAAAAAGAAACTGGATACAAAGTTAATTATCAACAATATGACTCAAATGAATCACTTTACAATAAAACATATACTTTTAATTATGATTTGATGGTTCCAAGTGACTATATGGTTCAAAAACTTGCAACCGAAGGAGCTCTACAAAGAATTGACTGATGTAGAGTTGAAAATATAAATACACCTAAAGGTGTACATATGGATCAAAAATGCGATGAACTTCCGGAAAGCACTTTAGAAGCTAAGGAACTATTAAATTATAACGAGAGTCTAGAAAAACTTCACGGAGATTACAAGTTCAAAGATGCAGAACAAAAAGATTCTAACTTATTAGATTATTCAATTCCTTGATTCTGAGGAGATGTAAGAATTGTTTTCAATCTTGCTAAATTTAATGAAAATACTGGCAAGTTTGAATATAACGAAAAGTTAAAAAAATTCTTACAAGACAAAAAAATTATTTCAAAAGAAGAAAATAAAGATAACCTAAACATGCCTTATAAAGTTAATAATGAAAATCTTTCTTGAAATATTTTGTGAGAAGCTGCAAATGAAGGATTTAATTTGGCGTTGAATGAGGATCCCAAAAATGTATTTATGTATGGATTCCAGAAACTTTATGGAACTGTTGAAGCTAAAGATGAGTTGAAAATAGATGGCAAAGAAGTTTCAAAACAAAAGCAAGTCGATGAAGTTTCAAAAGAAATAGAAAAACTTGTAAGTGGAAGAAATGTAGGTTTATATGGAGACCAATTAATAGACAAAGTGCACGATAGAGATTTTGATATCGCTGTAATGTATAATGGTGACTTAATTTATGCAATGCAAGATGACTACGAAAGCGAAGTAGAGGAAGATTCTCTAAAAAGAGACGAACAAAATCAAAATATCAATAACTTCAAATTCGATGTTATTTCAGGTGTTCCTGGAGCAAAAATGAGTCAAAAAGTAATTATTGGTGATAAAGAAAACACAAATGAATCTACAAACCTTTGAAGTGATAATTTAGTTATCTCAAGTACCAATAGACATATGAATGCAACTTATGACTTTATAAATTTCATTTACGAAATAGAATCACAAAAAGCTTTAGTTGATGAAACTGGTATGCCAACAGGGTTTAAAGAAGTAATTGACTATGCGCAAAAAAAAGGTGATGAATGAAAAGAATGATTTGAACCTTCTAAAAATGGTTTTGCATTCAACTTTGATGAAAAAATTGACAACTACTTAGTTGATAAATTTAATAAAATAATTTCAACAAAACACTAAAACTTAAAAATCCTTTTATAAAGTAATATATTAGAATTTACTTGTTAAATTAAAAGGAGAATGGAATGTGAAACTCACATTATTGGATGGAAGTGTACTGGTTTATGATGAACCAAAAACAGTACTAGATATAGCTATGGATATATCTCCTTCTCTAAACAATAGGTGTGTGGGTGCATATATTAACTCAAACTATATGGTTTCTTGTTTTACTATAATAAATAAAGATTGCAAAATCGAGTTTGTTACAGAAAGACATGATATGTATTATCAAATTGTTAACTATACTGCAAAGTTGGTGACAATATTGGCAATGGTGGATCTATATCCTGATTTAGATCAAATTGTTCAAGATGGAGATAACTCAAAAAGTGAGTTTAATCTGTACTTTAAATCTAATAAATATATTACTGTTGAAGATTTTCCTGCAATAGAAAAAAGAGCCAAAGAAATAATTGACAGTTCTTATCCTATAGGTAAATATTTAAGTAGCAAAGAAATATTTGTTACACAATATAAAAAAATTAAAGTTAAAGGTAATTTGGATAAATTGATTGAAATGGTAGAAAAGAAATATATCTCTTATCCTGTATTAAAATTAAGAGGTGAAGCTTTTTTTGCTCTTTGTGGAACACTTAAAAATACAAATGAGTTATATGACCTAAAACTAACAAGTACTTCAGATTATCTTCTAGAAGATGGTTGTAAAGTGCAAGTGATTTATGGGATTGCAGCTACAAGTGAAACTAAAATGAAAAGTTTAGAGAGAATCTTGGAAAATAAAAAATTATACCCAGGAGAATTTTAAAAAACCCACAAAGGGTTTTTTTATTTTTTACTTACATATTTAGTATTAAACTATTAGTTTTTATATTTTTTTAGTATAATCATTTAGGTAATGGTACCATAGCCAAGAGGCTAAGGCATGGGACTGCAACTCCCTGATCGTCGGTTCGACTCCGACTGGTACCTCCAAAATGAAGCCAAAAAAGAGTAATATTTACTCTTTTTTTATTTATTTTCTAAAAAAGACACATATTGATTTTTAATTTGCTATAATAAATATTGTCAATTTTGTATAAAGTTGATAAAAAAAGAACAAAATGTAATATAATATTTTTGGTTGTTTTCACACAAAAATGCGCCCTTAGATCAATTGGATAGATCGTTTGACTACGGATCAAAAGGTTAGGGGTTCGAGTCCCTTAGGGCGCGCCATTATTGAGAGCAATCATGAATATTATTAAATATTCATATACTTCGGGAAGTGGCTCAGCTTGGTAGAGCATTCGGTTTGGGACCGAAGGGTCGCAGGTTCGAATCCTGTCTTCCCGACCATTAATTTAATATTTTTTTATATATGGGCCCGTAGCTCAGCTGGGAGAGCACCTGCCTTGCACGCAGGGGGTCGACGGTTCGATCCCGTTCGGGTCCACCATATATGGCGGGGTAGCTCAGCTGGTTAGAGCGCTCGGCTCATACCCGGGAGGTCAAGAGTTCAAGTCTCTTCCCCGCTACCATATATTTTATTGTTTTATATTTTGGACCTTTAGCTCAGTTGGTTAGAGCATCCGGCTCATAACCGGATGGTCATTGGTTCGAGTCCAATAAGGTCCACCATCATGATGACTCTATTATGATCATGAGGGGGCACAAACAAAATACGGAAGATTACCCAAGCCTGGCTGAAGGGGTCGGTCTTGAAAACCGAGAGTCGGGGAAACCCGAGCGGGGGTTCGAATCCCTCATCTTCCGCCATTTTTATCGCGGGGTGGAGCAGTTGGTAGCTCGTCGGGCTCATAACCCGAAGGCCGTAGGTTCAAGTCCTGCCCCCGCAACCATTTGGCCCCATAGCGAAGTTGGTTATCGCGCCTCCCTGTCACGGAGGAGATCACGGGTTCGAGTCCCGTTGGGGTCGCCATTATCGGTTTTGTAGCTCAGTTGGTAGAGCAATTGATTGAAGCTCAATGTGTCGGCGGTTCAACTCCGTCCAAAACCACCATTAGGAAAATGAGGCGTCATTGATTGACGTTTTTTTATTGAAAATGTAGAAAAAAAGTTAATTTTTATTGAATTTTAAAAGTTAATATCTTATAATTAATATTGTTTTACGGAGTATAGCTCAGCTGGTTAGAGCGCACCCCTGATAAGGGTGAGGTCGGTGGTTCAAGTCCACTTATTCCGACCATTAAAGAAAATTAAGGCACCTCAAGGGGTGTTTTTTTTATGTTTTGTAGGTATAATTAAAAAGGTTTAGAAAGAGGTGGTAAATATGAGTATTCCTTCCGTCGAGCAGTTAGAAATATTAATAAATAATACGGTAAGAAGTATTGCTAATTTACCACTTATTTTTGTATTGTCAAAATAGGTTTTAGATTAGCTTTCATAAATAAGGAGAACGATGTTATGAAAACTAATAAAAAAAAGTTAAATAATAATTATAATAATCAAATAGCAGAATTTGTTAAATTAGATCAAGCACAAACACTTAAAAAACTAGGTGTTTCAAATTTTGGTCTAACAGAGCAAGATGTAGAAAATCAAAAAGAAAAATATGGAGATAACTCACTTAAAGAGAAAAAGTTTAATTACTTTTTATCTTTTGTTAAGTCATTTTTCTCTCCATTTAACTTAATACTGATAGTAATAGATACATTCAGTTTTTATCAATACGCAGTTGGTAGGGAAGAAGAAGGTAGTGCGTCTGATTTAGTTGGTGCTTTACTTGTTTTAGCAATGATCTTAATTAGTGGAACAATATACTTTGTTCAAGAAATTAGATCATTTAATGTTATTAAAAAAATGACATATGAAAATAAACATATGACAAAAGCAATTAGAGATGTAGACTTTAAAATTAAAGACATCGATAATGCAAATTCAATTAAATTGATTAAAGAACATGAACAAATTGAAAATTCAGAATTAGTTCCTGGAGATTTAATTTATGTTTCTAATGGAGATTTAATACCAGCTGATGTTAAAGTTATTTGATCAAATAACTTATATTTAAATCAATCTTCTTTAACAGGAGAATCATTTCCTGTTCAAAAGAAAATTACAAACTCTAGAGAAAGTTACTTAGAGTATGAAAATATCTGTTATATGGGTACAGAAGTGGTTTCTGGTTCAGCTCTTTGTGTTGTAATCCAAACTGGTCAAAAAACTTACTTTTCTGCAATTAACGACAAAGTTACAGAAAGAAGAACAAAAAATTCTTTTGAAAAAGGTGTTTGAAAAATTACAATGTTGCTAATTTCATTTATGTTAGCAGTAACACCAATAGTATTTTTAGTATTCGGTCTAAGACCAGCAGAGATTGATGAAAGATGATTCTCAGCTGCTATGTTTTCAATATCAATAGCAGTTGGATTAACTCCAGAAATGCTACCAGTAATAGTTACTGCAAACCTTTCAAGAGGATATTCAAAAATTAAAAAAGAAAATGTTATTGTTAAAAATTTAAATGCCGTACAGAATATGGGAGCAATCGATATTTTATGTACTGATAAAACAGGAACAATAACAAGTGGTGAAATAAAATTAGATCATGTTTTTGATATCAAAAGTCAAAAAACCGAAATGATAGAACACATTTTATATCTAAACAGTTACTTTCAATCTGGTTTCCAAAATCCAATTGATCAAGCTGTTTTGTTAAGTAAAACTATTAATTCACCAAAAATTGATGAATATACAAAAGAGTGAGAAGTTCCTTTTGATTTCCAAAGAAAAATATTGTCAGTTATTTTATCTAAAAACGGAGAAAAAGAAATTTTTACAAAAGGTGCTATTGAAGAAGTTTTAAAAGTATGTAACCGTATTTATATAAATGGTGACATTGTAAAACTTACTCAAGAACACATTGATAAAATTATTAAAAAATCAGATGAATATAATAATGATGGTTTTAGAGTTATTGGTATAGCTCACAACCAATTAGAAGACGAAGATATTGAAGAAGATTTAGTATTCTATGGATTTGCAACATTCTTTGATGAACCAAAAAAAACTTCAAAAAAAATTATTAAAGAATTAGCTCAAAAAGGAATAGCAACTAAAGTTTTAACAGGAGATAACGAAGTTATAACAAGAGCTATTTGTTCTAAAGTTGATTTTAAAATTGAAAAACTTTACACAGGTAAAGAGATTGAATCTATGAGTGAAGAACAATTACACAAAGCTGTAAGAAGAGGAAATGTTTTTGTTAAATTAAGTCCAATCCACAAATCAACAATAATTAGAACTTTAAAAGAACAAGGACATGTTGTTGGATTTATGGGTGATGGAATAAATGATGCTCCAGTTTTAAGAGAATCTGATGTAGCTATTTCATTTGATGAAGCTTCAAATATTGCAAAAGAAGCAGCAGATATTATTTTAATGGAAGAATCATTGTTACCAATAAGTAATGCAGTTCATGAAGGAAGAGTTTCTTTAGCAAATATTTTAAAATATATTAAAGTTACAATTGCTTCTAACTTTGGAAATGTATTAAGTGTTCTTGTTGCATTGTTCTTAACAACAGCAGAACCAATGCAACCATTACATTTACTTACTCAAAATTTACTTTATGATATAGTGATGTTTGCATTTATTTTTGATAAAGTTGACAGCAAGTTTACAGATAAACCAAGACCACTTAGAACTAAAAATATAGTCTGGTTTACAGTTATTAATGGTCCTATAAGTTCAATATTCGATATTGCAACTTTCTTGGTGCTGATATATGGATATCATGTTGTAAATCCTGGAATTGGATCAGGGGCAGGTGCTCAAGATCCTACAAGTTTAGCACAATTTAATGGTAGTTGATTTGTTGTTGGTTTAATGACACAAACTGCTGTTATGCAAATGTATAGAACTGAAAAAATACCATTTATACAATCTAATGGTTCATGACAAGTAACTGTTTCAACAATCTTCGTTTGTTCAATGGCTATAATTGTGCCATATGGATTTATGAGTATTCCTGCAATAAGTGGTGGAATGAAAATGGGTAGACCAGATTGAATATTCCTACCAATTGCTTTAGGATTTGTTGTAGCTTACATGTGCTTGGCTCAAGCTGTAAAAATGTTGTACATTAAAATATTTAAAGAATGATTATAGAAAGTTTAAACCTAGGTTTAAACTTTTTTAATCTAACATTAAATGATTAACACAAATTAATAATTAATGTAAAATAATAAGGTTGATAAAAGAGGTAATAACATGGAATTTTCACATAAAGCAATTGAGAAAAAATGACAAAAATTTTGAGAAGAAAATAATACATATAAAACTACAAGCGACAAAGAAAAGAAAGCATATATTTTAGATATGTTTCCTTATCCAAGTGGTGCTGGACTTCACGTAGGACACCCTAAAGGGTATACTGCGACTGATGTTTTTGCAAGAATGAGAAGAATGCAACAATATGATGTACTACACCCAATTGGATGAGATGCTTTTGGACTTCCTGCAGAGCAATACGCTTTGAAAACTGGAAATGATCCAAGAGAATTTACAGCTAAAAATATTATTACTTTTAGAAATCAATTAAAAAAATTAGGATTTAGTTATGACTATAATAAAGAAGTTAATACAAGCGATCCAAATTACTATAAAATTACACAATGAATATTCCAACAACTTTACAAAAAAGGATTGGCAGAAATTAGAGAAGCTAACGTTAATTGATGTGAAGGTTTAGGAACTGTTCTTGCAAACGAAGAAGTTATTCTAGAAAATGGAAAAATGGTTTCTGAAGTTGGTGGTTTTGAAGTTGTTAAAAAACCAATGAAACAATGAGTTTTAAAAATTACTAAATATGCTGATAGATTACTTGAAGGTCTTGATGATTTGGACTGACCAAGTTCAGTTAAAGAATTACAAAAAAACTGAATTGGTAAATCTGAAGGAGTAATAATAAATTTTGATGTAAAAGATAGTGAAGAAAAAATTGATGTATTTACTACAAGAGCAGATACTATATTTGGAGTTTCTTATATTGTTTTAGCACCAGAAAATGACTTAGTTTTAAAGTTAACAACTCAAGAAAATAAAAAACAAGTTGAAGAATATATATCTATAACAAAAACAAAAACAGATGTTGAAAGACAAGATGATTCAAAAGAAAAAACAGGAATCTTTACAGGGAGTTATGTAATAAATCCAATTACAAAAGAGGAAATACCTGTTTGAGTTGCTGACTATGTTTTAAATGATTATGCAACAGGAGCTGTAATGGCTGTTCCTGCTCACGATGAGCGTGATTGAAAATTTGCAACAAAATATAATTTAAAACTTAAGTATGTTTTAGAAACAAACGATCAAACAAAAGCATTTGTAGGAGAGTCTCCTTTAATTAATTCGGACTTTTTAAATGGTCTTAATAGAGTTGAAGCAATTAAACTTGTTGTAGAAAAATTAGAAAAAGAAAATAAAGCAAAAAGACAAATTAACTACAAACTAAGAGATTGACTATTTTCTAGACAAAGATTTTATGGAGAACCTTTCCCGGTTCTATTCTTAGAAGACGGACAGATTGCTTTGGTAGATGAAAAAGATTTACCTTTAGAATTGCCAAAAACTGACTACATTAAACCTTCAGGTACTGGTGAATCACCTTTAGCAAATTTAACTGAATGAGTTAATGTTGAATACAATGGTCAAAAAGCAAAAAGAGAAACAAACACAATGCCACAATGAGCAGGAAGTTGTTGATATTACTTAGCATACATTTTAACAACAAGTCCAAATGAACTTGTAGACATTCAATCAGATGAAGCTATGGAATTATTTAAAAAATGATTACCAGTTGATCTTTATATTGGTGGACAAGAACATGCTGTTCTTCACTTATTATATGCAAGATTCTGACATCAAGTATTATTTGACTTGGGTGTAGTTCCAACTAAAGAACCGTTTAAAAAACTAATCAACCAAGGTATGATTTTAGCTGATAACGGTGAAAAAATGAGTAAGTCAAAAGGTAATGTAATTAATCCTGATGAAATCATTGAATCACATGGAGCAGATACTTTAAGATTATATGAAGTATTTATGGGTCCACTAGAAGCATCTCTTCCTTGAAGTTATAAAGGACTTGATGGGGCTAGAAAATGACTTGATAGAGTTTATAGAATGATTGAAAATACTCAATTAACAGATGAAAATAATGGTAACTTAGACTTTGTTTATAATGATGTAGTTAAAAAAGTTACTCAAATGATTGAAGATTGCAAATTTAACACAGCAGTTTCTCAATTAATGATGTTTGTTAATGCGGTTTACAAAGAAGAAAAGCCAGTTTATAAAGAATATATATTAAACTTTATAAAAATGTTATCTATATATGCGCCTCACTTAGCTGAAGAGTTGTGGGTAAAAACAGGAAACAACGGAAGTGTTTGCTTACAAGTGTGACCAACTCATGATGAATCTAAATTATCTTTATCAACAGTTACAATAGCGGTTCAAATTAATGGAAAATTAAGAGGAACTTTTGAAGTTGATAAAGGAACTGATAAAGAAGAATTGATCAAGTTAGCAAAAGAATTGGACAATGTGAAAGAACAAATAAATGGAAAAGATATAGTTAAAGAAATAGCTGTTCCAGATAAAATTGTCAATATCGTTGTTAAATAATACTTTGAAATATCAACCAAATGGTTGATATTTTTTAATTTACTAAAAATGCTATAATAATAAGAGTGTAAGTAGATAGGGGTAAAAATTATGTCAAATATTATTGAAAATAATGGTGTTAAAGAGATAGTTTTAGACTTTTCATTTCTACAAAATGTACAATTTAAGGAAAACCCCTCAACTTTAGATCAAATAATAGAACAGTTAGATATTAAGGGAGTTACTTCTTGTCTAGACTTTCAAAATTTTTTAAGAAACTCTATGGCTAAAAAGTCTTTCATTTGTCTTTTAGATGACAAAACAAGACAATTATCTAAAAAGGATAAAACAAAAACTGCCTATAATGGAATAATAAGAATTGAATTAGATTCTAAAAACCAGTCATTATTACCAGAAGGAACTTACTTGGGATTTTATGTAAATATTGATACTAAAAACGCAGCTTTAACAATTAGCTCTATTTTTATGACAAGATTAAAACCTGTCGCACAAGAATTCGAAACTATTATACAAGAGTCTCAAATTTTAATAATAAGAAATCAAGGTCAAATAAAAGATGATGAATTAATTAGAAGAAACATTTTAAACTCATCAAATATTTCTGAAATAGGTAAGTTACTTTCTACTTTTGAAGAAGAGAAAGAGAAATGACTAAATTATTTAGAATTTAGTGAAGACTTACTTAAACTTGAAAGAAAAAAATCTCTGCCATATTTAGGAGCAGAAGTTGAAAAAGTTATAAAGTTAGATAAAATTTATTTTAAAAATGAATATTTTGAATATGAGATAAAAGATCTTAAATCAAAAAGTTTTAAATATTTACTTCTAAATGCAGAAACAATATTAAGAGGAAAAGATATACCATATGAAATTACTAATGTAGTTATTCTTGACTTGTTAGTTGACGATATTGAAAAAGCTAATAAAATAAAAAAATCAAAAGATCTTTCTTTAGTACCTATTAAGAAAAACAAAAACATTACAACAACTCATGAACTAATTAAAAACATTCATGAAATTTTTGACTTTGACTTCGAAAAAACAAATGAAGCACAAAATATTTTACCAGTTTCAACAATGTTGGGGACATCAACCGAATCAATAAGTTTCTCAAATTACTGACTTAAAAATCCAAAAACTATTTTTTTAGGAGAAAGAAATGAATTCGAAACTTTAATAAAAAATAATCCTAGAGAAATGGAAGAGTGACAAATAATTAAAATGAGTTTTGAAATAGAACAAGATTTTGACAAAGATCTTTTTGCTGTCAAAAATAATTTAGATTATTTAAGTTCGGGATATATTGCATATACAGGAATTGGTGAAGATGTTCTTATTGAACGTTCAAAACAAGTTATTAAAAAAATTTCAGATGGAAATACTAAAAATCCATATCTTGTAAATTATTTATTTAACACAAGACTTGTTGAACTTTCTGAAGTTTCAAATGATATTGAAATAGATGATAATGATTTCAAATTTAATTTAAATGAAGAACAAAAAGATGCAGTTAGAAAAGCTGTTAATACAAAAGATATTTTTATTTTACAAGGTCCTCCAGGAACTGGAAAGACACAAGTTATATCGGAAATAATAAATCAACTTTCTAAGTTAAATAGAAAAGTACTGCTTTCAAGTCAAAACCATGAAGCTATAAAAAACGTAGTGGATAGATTACCTATTGATCCAAACTTAAACAAAGTAAGACTAACAAATCATTTAAATATTAAAAACCAATCAGCAAATAATTATTCTCCTGATAGAGTTCTTTACAATTATTACAAAGCAATTGGTAAGAAAGCTTTTGATGATATGAACAGTGATGAGAACTCAATAAAAGAATTCTTTTCTTATAAAAATGATCTTGAAAAATTAATTAATGCTAACAAAAGTTTTCATCAAAGCAATACTCAAATAAGAACTATTCAAGAAAAAATAAATGAATTAAATGAACAAATTACATCTATTAAAGAAAACAGTTTAGAAAAAATTAAAAACAAAAACCAATTAAAAGAAGAGTTGATAAATATTGATAACCTTATCAATGCATTAGTGGAAAAAGATTTTGATGCAACAATTAGTGTTGGTGAAAATATTTTAGAATCATATAAAAACTCTACAGAGTATGAATTAAATAATTTTATATATATGAATTTAAATTTTGATCCAAAAGATTTTTCAAACATTTACTCTTTGATAAAAGAAGTTGCCAATGAAGTTTATTTTAAAAATGAAACATTTATAGAAATAAAAAATTCAAGATTAAATGTTATCAAGTTTAGAAAAAATGCAGACTTTGATTTAGCTGAAAAAGAAGAAAGTAGAATTTCTGGTTTAGAGCAGTTGCTAAGAACAGACGCAAAAGTAAATGAACTTAATAAAATATTTGAAGTCTTTGAATTGAACTTGAAAAGTTTAAAAGTAGAAATTGAATTAAAACTTCAGAATGATTCTTTATATTCTTCTTCTGAATTAGATTTAAATAAATTAGAAATTGAAAAAAATGAACTTACAGTTACTAAAAATAACTTAAGCGAAAACGCTGGATCAAGCACAAAAGAATTAAGAGACTTAATAAAAACTGTAAATCAAAAGTTCAGTTTAAATTTAGGACTAACCGATGTTGACTTAGAGGAACAAATTAAGCAAGAACTTTTAAAATTGGAAAATAAATTAAAAGAGAGCAAAGAGAGAAAAGAAAACTTTTCTGAAATATATAAAGAAATAATTAAATACTTAAATGAGAATTATAAAATAACAGATAATTTTGATGAAGAACTTGCTTCAAAAGATTTTTCAGGACAAATGTTCAAAGACAGTCAAAGATATATTCAATCTATATTAGATAACTTAGTTAATGTTTATTCAATGACTTTAACTTCAACTAACTTATTTAGATTTAATAAAGATAACTTTGCAACAAAGTTAGGATTAGAAGAATTAAATTTAAGAAACATGGATGTTGATGTTGTTATAATTGATGAAGCTTCAAAAGCAACTATTTTGGAAATACTTATGCCATTAATTTATGGTAAAGCATTAATATTGGTGGGTGATTACAGACAGTTACCTCCAATTTTGAAACTACAACCAAATGATGTTGAAGATGTTAATAAATATTTCAACAAAGATTATGATTACAATTTAATGTACGAACTATTGGATGACTCTGCATTTAAAAAATTAATAAGTGCAAGAAACAAATCAATAACTACAATATTAAAAACACAATACAGAAGTCACGAACAAATAATGGATGTTGTAAATAAATTCTATGATGGTAATTTAAAAGTAGAACCACAAGTGAGTGAACAAAAAAGACATGATTTAAAGATAACAAATCATTTTGGCAAAGATATCGTTGATTCAAGAAGTTCTGTGTATTGAATTGACTCAACAAACAATTTAAAAAATGAAATTAATTATGAACAAAGTGAAGATTTTTCAACAAGTTTATTTAATGATTTAGAAATTGATCTTACAAAAAACATGTTAGAAAAAATTAATAAAGCAGTCGAAGAAAAGAAAACTAAAATGAAACCCTCTGTTGCAGTAATTAGTTTTTACGGACTACATGTTAATAAATTAAAAAGAGAAATCAAAACTAATAAATATAAAAATATAGATATTGTTATAAATACAGTAGATGACTTCCAAGGAAAAGAAGCTGATTATGTAATTGTAAATATGGTTAGAAACCCAGAAAAATTATCTACAAAATCAGGAAGAGATTTTTTGAAAAAATATGAAAGAATAAATGTGGCATTTTCAAGAGCAAGAGAATTATTGGTTATCATTGGAGCACAAAGAGCTGTTAATGATATAACTGTAAAAATTCCTACAGTTGAAGATCCAAGTGTTTCTAATAGTCATCAAGTTTATGCTGATATAATTGCAAAACTTGATTTTGAAGGTTGTCTATTACAACCAAATGAAGTATTGGAGGATTAGGAAATGATATTTAATAAAATTGAAATTTTATATGACAAAGTATGTTTACCTTTAAAAATTAAATATTCAGAAATCAGGAAACCTACGTTTATGGAATTTTTGATTTTATTAATAATCATTGAACATCCAAATAAAACAAAAAATCTTGAAGATATTTTAAGAGAAGATTTTGAAATAAATAATCAGGCACTATTTGAAAGAGCTCTTAGAGAATTAATAAATTTTAAAGTAATAGAAATAAACAAAGTAAGAGCCGGTATTGGTGCTTTAAATATGAAAACATCAATCGATAATTTTTATATAGATTCTAAAATAAAACAAGAATTTAAATCTGGAACATACACAATATCTCATGACAATAAATTTCAAGATGTTAAATATTATTTAGATCCCATCACTCAAACTAGTGAAATTCTAAAAGAATCAAACTGATCTAAAAGGGTAAGTGATTTAAAATTTAGTCACAGACTTAGTGTTCCTTATAACAACTTATATTTTGATAATAAAGATCTATTATTTTCAAAAGCAAATGAATTTATGAAAAGTAAAGCAGATATTTTTGGAGATGACTCTTTCTTAAAAGATATATTAGTTGAAGGTAATGAATCAATAAATGAAGTTTCAAAGTTTGTGGAGTATACAAAAAATGATACAGCAGCAATTGAGTCATGAATCGAAGTATTTGATAACGGTACATTTAAAATAAAAACTGAAAATAAATATTTTGAAGATTATTTAAGAAGTAATCCAAATGTTGGTGCAGAAATATTGAAAAGTGTTTCACTAAAATATGAAGAAAAGTTGAAGAAAATATTTAGACCAGAAAACTCTGTTGCAAATATTCAAAACTTTATTTCTTCTCCTGATTTAATGTCAAACTTAAATGTTAAAACAAACTATAATTTGATTTTAATAAATGATCAGCATGTTGAATCAGATAATGAAATAATCAAAAGTAAAGACTTAACAAAAAATATTGAAATGATAATTTTCTATAACTCTAAAAGAAATAACAAAATTATGGATGTTGTTGATGGGAAATTAATATTTTATGTTGGTTATGTTGAAAGTCAAGTTCTTCAAGAAAATTCATTTATATATTTAGATTCAACTAATACAGCTAATGGGTTTTTAGTTGCAAATAAATTAATAGAAACTATAAATTTAAACATACCTGTTCTATATGCATATAAAAATAGAGCTCAATCTTTAAATTTAGTGGAGCTATTTAGTTCTAATCTTGAAGGTTTAATGACACATTTTGAAGAATCTTTATTAAATGAAGATTATGAAAAAGCAATGAACATATACTTAATCTTAGAGAGAATAGGATTAGAAAAAAATGTTTCAAAATCTCTTGAAAATTATTTAGCAAAAACAACAGATAGCGGTGACAATTATGTGTCAATGAAAAAATATCTATCAGAAGTTGAAGATAGAAAACTTTTCTTAATTTTAGAAAAAGTTGCCAAAAATTTAATCATTAATATTTCTAAGGAGAGAACTGATGATGAATTGTTTGAAATAATTAAAAACTATAAATTCACAGATACAAAAAATATATTAAGTATATTTAACCAAGTTGATATTCAAAGTAATATAGAAAACATTTATAGAATCAATGACTACTTAAGAAAAAACTCAATTGATGGGTGAAAGTTCAATGTTAGAAATTCTTTAAATGTATTAACTAGTTATTTTAAAAACAATAATAGATCAGAAATGTTTGATGAAAATAAATATTCTTCAGATGTTTGGGTACAAAATGCAAATACACTAAACATAATTGGAAAAATAACAAAAGAGTTATATATGTCTAACTATGAATTTGTAGAGTCAAACTATGACCAACTTTTAAACTCAATAATTGAATTAGTTACAAACTCATTGGACATTCATAACTTTGATGAGTACTTAATGAATATTTCAGATTCTTTAATTGATTTTTATAAGACTTATTATAAATATAAAAGTGAACAATTTTCTACTATAACCGATGATATGATTGAATACAAAATTCAAATACTTGCAGGTGGATATATAAATAAAATAGAAGATATGTTAAACGAATTAGTAGATAAAAAAATATATAATATGCCAATTGAGTTAAAATTAATATGAGTTAAAAATGTGGAAAAAAACTCAGAGGCAGTTGATAGAATATTGAAAAATAATGAAAAAGCTTATAAAAAAGCTCTTAATATAATTTTTGGTAAGAAACGCGAGTACACGCAAAGTGACCTTGCTAAATATAGCACAATTTTTGGAGGTAAATAATCATGAGTATGACAGCAGAAGAAATATTGGTCAATTGTGAGAAACAATTTGGTTTTATAAAAAAAGATATTGATGCTTTAATTAAGTATATAAAAGAACTAATTGGTCACTGTGAGCAAATAGATAATTCTGGTTTTTATAAAAAACAAATTGAAGAATTACTTAATAGATTAACAAAAGAACAAGAAGATCTTGCACAAAACACATATGAAAGAGAAATTTCTTCTGATACACATGTTGCTATTGAAACATATCATGAAATACAAAGATATGCTGAAAGAAAAAGAGAAGTTATAGCAGATTTTAAAGCTCAAGTATTTAGTTTTAAAAAAGATGTACTTATAAAAGAGCAAGAAAATATTTTAAAAGCATTAGACAAAAATTTATTTGAAGACTTAAGTAATTTAAAAGATTCTTTAATTACAAAGTATGAAAATGAAGAAGATAAACTATACATAAAAAAAATGTTCGAAGAAAAACAACATATATTAATTAATAAAAAAAGTAATGAAATATATGATTTTGTTTTAGAAGAATTAAAAAACTATAAAGCTTCAAACGATATTATTGCTAAAGAAATTGTTTCAAGTTCAATTGATCTTTATAAAGAAGATAGAGATTTGGTAGAGTCAATAAGACAAGAAGCTCAAAACTTTATGGGAATCAAAGAAACAAAAAACTTTCAAGAAGATATTAAAAATTATTTTTCAAAATCTTCAAAAATCGCCGAACAAGAAGCGGTTAGAAAAGACAATGTTGTAAAAATAGTTAATTCTATAAGAGAAGTTGGATATATTGTAAATGAAGACAATATAAGAAAGCTTGAAGAGAAAAACATGATACTAATTCACGGAGAAAAGCCAACTGGTGAAACAGCTGACTTTGCTGTAAGATTAGATGGAAGTTTTATTTATAATTGAGAAGGTTTTGAAGGACATGAACATGATGCAGATGCACAAGCATTTCTTAAAAAACTTAAAGAATTCAATCTTCATTCAAGTGATGAGTTCAATAAACAATACAGAGAACCAAAATATATAGCAAAAAATAAACAAGTGTTTAAAAATAAAAATAACAATTCAAACTCAAGTAAGTAGGTGGAAATATGAGTGTAAAAAGAGAATTAAGTCAGTTAAAAAATTTAATTGGAATAAAAAAAGCAATCATTATTGAAGGTAATATAGATGATATTTATGAATTTGAAGGTAAGTACATAAATATTCATGAAATAATTATGAATATTTTTGAACAAAAAAAATACTCAGATAAATTTATTTTTGACCAAAATTCAGGACTTAAAGGTAAAAAAATATCTAATTTAATTTTAACTTCAGCAGATCAAGGACAAGGTGAATCAGCTGCAAGTGAATTTGATGAACTTTTTGGTGGGTCAAATAATGATAAACCAGAAAAAAAAGATGAATTAAAACTAAAAAAACCAATAGACTTTTTTGCTATTTTAAATAAAAACATAAATAGAGAAGATGATAGAAAAATCGGTTTCGTAGCTGATTATACAAACTTTGTTTTCGGCGACCAAGGTTTAGATGTTGATGATAGATCTGTTTTAACTGAGTTTTCTAAAACTTTAAAAGAATCTGATTTTTCAATTGCAAAAATTGATGAACTTACAAGCTGTATTATTTTCTTAACAAAGAAAATAAATCAATTGCCTCCAAGTTTATACTTAGATAATCCTGAAATTATTATTTCTACTTTACCTAAACCAAGTAGAGAAGAAAGAAAAGAATTTTTATCAACTATTAAATCAAGAATACAAGTTACAGATATTGCAACTGAATTTGACAATATAGTAGATGCAACTGAAGGTTGAACTTTAAAAGAATTATCTCACTTTGCAAAATTCAGTTGTAATTTTGAAACACCAATTACTTTTTCTAAAATGTTTAACATATATAACTATGGAGAGAAAACTTCTCCATGAGAAGAGCTAAGCTACGAAAAAATGTTAACAATAAAAGATGAACTATCATCAAAAGTAATAGGGCAAGATGAAGCTGTTGAGAAAGTTGCCAAAGTTATTTATAAAGCTTATACAGGATTGACAGGAATAACTTATTCTTCAAAAAGAAGTAAACCAAAGGGTACTTTATTCTTTGTTGGGCCAACAGGAACTGGTAAAACAGAATTAGCAAAAGCAATTACTACTTTCTTATTTAATGATGAAGCAAATTTAATTAGATTTGATATGTCTGAGTATGGACAAGACAATGCTGATCAAAAATTAATTGGAGCTCCTCCAGGCTATGTTGGATTTGAAGGTGGTGGACAACTTACAAATTCAGTAAAAGAAAAACCATTTTCAGTAATTCTTTTTGATGAAATTGAAAAAGCAAGTCCAAAAATATTTGATAAATTCCTACAAATTTTAGAAGATGGTAGATTAACAGACAATACAGGACAAACTGTAAGTTTCAGTGAATCATTTATAATTTTCACTTCAAACATTGGTGCAGCGGATGTTAATCCAAATCAAAGTACAGAAGATGTTCATGCAGAATTTATTAAAAAAGTTCAAGAACACTTTACAAATGAATTAAACAGACCAGAACTTTTGGGTAGATTTGGAAATAATATCGTTCCATTTAACTTTATTAAAGATTTAAGTTTAAAATCAAAAATTATTCGTCAAAAAGTTAAACCAATTCAAATTGCTATATATGAAAAATATAAAGCTGAATTACATATTGACTTAAATGATCAAAACTTAATTTCAATAATGTTAAAAAATGCAGACGAAAGACGAGGGGGACGTGACGTTCTTAACTCACTTGAAACTAACTTGGTAGATCCACTTTCAGAATTTATTTTTGAAAACTTACAAAATATAAAACCAGGTACAAAAATATTAACTTCATCTGGAGAAGGAAAAATAAACTTTACAATAAATGGCTAACCTAAATATTGGTAAGTTCTTGATGAACAGTGAAATTGAAGGACCTGGAACAAGATTTGTTATTTGATTTCAAGGATGTAATATTGGATGTAATGGTTGTTCTAATCAAGAACTACTTTCTTTAGAAAAGAAAATGTTTATGCCAAATGAATATATTTACGAAAAGATATTGGAAGCTAAAGAACTTTTTGATATCGAAGGAGTAACTTTAATTGGTGGAGAACCATTTTTACAACCAGATGGATTAAAAGAACTTGTAATTTGATGTCAAAAAAATAATTTAACAGTAATATGTTTTACTGGTTATATTTATGAACAAATGTTAGAAGAACACAAAGAAATCTTAGAAAACATTGATATATTAATTGATGGACCTTTTATTATGAAACTTTTGGATGTAAAGAGAAGATTAATTGGAAGCAAAAATCAAAGGGTTATAAAAATAACTGATCGCTACAAAGATTGTGATTATTTTGAACAACCACACTCTGAAGCGGAAATTCAAATCTATAATAATAGAATTTCAATAAATGGCGATGGAGTTATTTTTGATGACAAAGATGGAAATTTCAATTTTAAAATAAAATAAAAAGAGAACTAAATGTTCTCTTTTTCTTTATATAAAGTAAATGTGTTTTGTAATAAACAAGCTATTGTCATTGGACCAACACCTCCAGGAACTGGGGTAATATATTTAACTTCATCTTTAACATTTTCAAAGTCAACATCTCCACAATATTTTCCTTCAACAAAGTTTGCACCAACATCTATTATTGTCATTTCTTTATTTACAAATTCTTTTGTTATTAAATTTGCTGAACCAGCTGCACTTATTAAGATATCCGCGTTTTTGCAGATATCTTTTAGATTTCTTGTTTTAGTATTACATACAGTAACTGTTGCAGATCTATTTATTAGCATATTTGCCAAAGGTTTTCCTACAATATTGCTTCTTCCAACTATTACAACATTTGCTCCAACTAAATTAATTTCTTTTCAATCCAATAATTTTACAATTCCAAAAGGTGTTGCAGGATATATATTAGAATTGTTTAACATCACATTCCCAATTGTTTGTGGATTAAACCCATCAGCATCTTTGTTTGCTGGAATTAAATCTATTATTTCTTTTTCATTAATTGAATTTGGTAATGGTAATTGAACAATTATCCCATCAATATTTGAGTCATTTGTTAAAGCTGAGATTTCTTTTTTTAATTCTTCTTTGTTTATATCTTGGTCAAACTTCTTTAACTCACCAATTATTCCAACTTTAGAACAAGCATTTAGTTTGTTTTTAATATACTTATTGCTTGCGAGATTATCCCCAACTTGCACAATAACTAACTTTGGTTTTCTTTTTCCCTCTAATTGCTCTATACTATTTTTGAGGTTAGTATTTAGTTCTTGAGCATATTGTTTTCCATCAATAATTTTGTTCATGATTAAATTCTCCCTAGAAAAGATATTCTAAAGGTGATTATAATGGAAAAAATATTAAAAGCATTAGATATGCTAAAAATTAATGAAAATGATTATGAGTTTTACGGAAAAAACATAGCAAAAATAAACTATGAAAAATATATTAATAATAAAAAGGGAAAATTAATTTTAATGACTTCAATTAATCCAACTCCAGCGGGAGAGGGAAAAACAACAACTGCAATTGGTCTTGCTGATGGTTTGAACTATATTGGTAAAAAAGCTATTTTAGCTTTAAGAGAACCAAGTTTAGGACCAGTTTTTGGGAGAAAAGGTACTGCAACTGGTGGTGGAGAAAGTGAAGTCATTCCTATGGATGAAATTAACTTACACTTTACAGGAGATATTCATGCAATAACAACGGCAAATAACTTAATATCTGCTCAAATTGATTCAGAAATTTATTGAAATACTGATTTAAAAATTGCTCCAAATAATGTTGTTTGAAAAAGATGTTTGGACTTAAATGATAGAGCTTTAAGAAAAGCAGAAATTAAAATAAGTTCAAAAATATCAAGAACAGAAGAATTTACAATAACAGCCGCAAGTAATATGATGACAATTTTAAGTCTTTCAAAAAGTTTAGATGATTTAAGAAACAGATTAGACGAATCACTTGTTGCATACAACACTCAAGGAAAAGAAGTTTATTTAAAAGAATTAAATATCACAGGATCATTAATGGCTATTTTGAAAAATGCAATTAAACCAAACTTGGTTGTAACAAAGTATGACACACCAACTTTAGTACACTGTGGTCCTTTTGCAAACATAGCAACAGGAACAAATTCAATTATTTCAACAAATTTAGGATTAAGCTTAGGAGATTATTGTATAGTTGAATCTGGTTTTGGAAGTGATTTAGGATTTGAAAAATACATAAACGTAGTTAACCAAGACAACGATTTAATTCCAGATTGTACAGTAATGGTTGTTACTCTAAGGGCTTTAAATTTACATAAAGACTTTAATAATAATTTTGATCATTTAGAAAAACACTTAAAACATGTAACTCAATATAATTTAAATTTAGTTGTTGCAATTAACTTCATTGAAGGTGATGATGAAGATCAATTAAACAAATTGAAAAATTGATTAGATGAAAATAACTATATTTGAGAAATGAATGAAGCATATACAAAGGGTGCAAAGGGAGCTGACAAATTAGCTTCAAAAGTAGCTGAGTTATGTGACAAAAAACAAGACTTTAAAAAACTAATTGATTCAAACGAAACAATTGAAAACAAAATAGAAAAAGTAGTTAAAAACTTCTATTACTTAAATGACTTTAAAATAAGTGAAAAAGCACAAACTAAAATTGATCAAATAAAAAATAGTAAATATTCAAACTTACCAATTTGCATGGTTAAGTCTTCAAACTCAATAGATGGAAATGACTTAAAACAAGATGGTTATGAAATGATAATAAAAGACATAAATGTAAACTCTGGAGCAAAATTTATTCTTGCATATACAAACAATGTTATGAGTATGCCTGGATTAAATAAAGAACCAAACTCTAAAGATATTGATTTAGAAAATGGAATTGTTACAGGATTAAAATAAAAAGAACTTAAAGTAATTTAAGTTCTTTTTATTTATTAATTTTTTGTGTTTGGGTTTTCTTGTATTCCTCAGTTATATATTTTTTGTATATGATCTTTTGTCTTTTTTGTTGTATATTTGCTTTCTAACGCCAATTTTAAACTATATCCATATAAATTACTATTCTCAGCTTTTATATTTAATTTATTACCATTAGGTGTTATAAATCTCTTATCATATTCTGTATTGAATTGGTAAATCTTATATTTATATGTATTTACTCAAAATTGAAATATATCTTGCTTTTGAGATTCTATTGATTTTAAATTAAAGGAAACATTATGTTGATTTTTTTCTTCTTGAGAAAGTTGATTTCAGTTAGGTATTGAGTTTTTGTATTCTTCTCATTCTTTATCGCTTATTTCTAAGTATCTTTGATTTTTGTCATAGGCTTCACAAGTAAGTACCTCAATTTCTTCTATTGATTTTGGCTGCTCTTTCAAATTTGGAATGAAGTAATCTTTATCTGGAGTTGGCTTGTTTTGACAACTTATTATTTGACTTGCCGGTAAGATAGTAAATATAAGAGTTGATAAACTAAAAATTATTTTTTTCATATATGCTTTATTTCTCTTTCTTGCTTGTTGTGTTTGGGTTTTCTTGCATTCCTCAGTTATATATTTTTTGTATATGATCTTTTGTCTCTTTTGTTATAAATTGATCTTCTAGGTACAACTTTAAAACCCTATCATATGAATGGTTATTCTGAGCACTTATATTTAGTTTATTTCCATTAGGTGTTGTTAATGTCTTATCATATTCTGGGTTAAATTGGTAAATCTTATATTCATATGTATTTACTCAAAAATAAAATATGTACTGCTTTTGAGATTCCATTGAGTTTAAATTAAATGAGACATTATGTTTATCTCTCTCTTTTTGAGAAAGTTGGTTTCAGTTGGGTATTGAGTTTTTATATTCATCTCATTTGTTTGTACTAATTTCTGTGTAAGTCCTATTTTTGTCATAGGCTTCACAAGCAAGTATTTCAATTTCTTCTATTGATTTTGGCTGCTCTTTCAAATTTGGAATGAAGTAATCTTCGTCAGGTTCTGGCTTGTTTTGACAACTTATTATTTGACTTGCCGGTAAGATAGTAAATATAAGAGTTGATAAACTAAAAATTATTTTTTTCATATATGCTTTATTTCTCTTTCTTGCTTGTTGTGTTTGGGTTTTCTTGCATTCCTCAGTTATATATTTTTTGTATGTGATCTTTTGTCTCTTTTATTGTAAATTGATTTTCTAATGCCAATTTTAAACTATAGTCATATAAATTCCTATTCCCCGCTTTTATATTTAATTTATATCCATTAGGTGTTGTTAGTGTCTTAGTATATTCTGGATTGAATTGATAAATCTTATATTTGTATGTATCTAATCAAAAATAAAATATGTCCTGCTTTTGAGATTCTATTGAGTTTAAACTAAAAGATACATTATGTTTATCTCTCTCTTCTTGTGGGAGCTGATTTCAGTTGGGTATTGAGTTTTTGTATTCATCTCACTTATTTGTGCTTATTTCTAAGTATCTTTGATTTTTGTCATAGGCTTCACAAGCAAGT
This sequence comes from Spiroplasma sp. BIUS-1, assembly GCF_010365805.1. Lineage (NCBI taxonomy): Bacteria > Bacillati > Mycoplasmatota > Mollicutes > Entomoplasmatales > Spiroplasmataceae > Spiroplasma > Spiroplasma sp. BIUS-1. The sequence goes on from NZ_CP048386.1 coordinate 166,924, forward strand.
ATTTCTATTTCTTCTATTGATTTTGGCTGATCATTCAGTTTTGGAATGAAGTAATCTTCGTCTGGAGTTGGTTTGTTTTGACAGCTTATTATTTGGCTTGTGGGCAAGATAGTAAATACAAGAGTTGATAAACTAAAAATTATTTTTTTTCATGTAAGCTTTATTTCTCTTTCTTGCTTGTTGTGTTTGGGTTTTCTTGTATTCCTCAGTTATATATTTTTTGTATGTGATCTTTTGTCTCTTTTGTTGTATATTTTTTTTCTAATGCCAATTTTAAACTATAGTCATATAAATTCCTATTCTCAGCTTTTATATTTAGTTTATTTCCATTAGGTGTTGTTAATGTCTTATCATATTCTGGGTTAAATTGGTAAATCTTATATTTGTATGTATTTACTCAAAATTGAAATATGTTTCGCTTTTGAGACTCTATTGAGTTTAAATTAAATGAAACATTATGTTGATTTTTTTCTTCTTGAGAAAGTTGATTTCAGTTGGGTATTGAGTTTATGTATGCATCTCATTTTTCATAATTTATTTCTAAGTATGTTCTATTTTTGTCATAGGCTTCACAAGCAAGTATTTCAATTTCTTCTACTGATTTTGGCTGATCATTCAGTTTTGGAATGAAGTAATCTTCGTCTGGAGTTGGTTTGTTTTGACAGCTTATTATTTGGCTTGTTGGTAAGATAGTGAAAGCAATACTTGATAAACTAAAAATTATTTTTTTCATATATTATTCTCCTTTAATATCAAGTTTATTTTATATTGCAATAGTGTAAAAAATATTTTTTTTCCAAAAAATATAATATTTTTTGGAAAAATTTCTGATATTCTTCTATTTCTTTGTTATTTTTAAGTTAGGAGGTGTATTAATGAAAAAAAGAAACAAAAACAACTTATTAGATTTTGTTGATAGATTAATGTTAAAAAGGAAAAATAAAAAACTAAAGAAATGTTTAATAATTTCCTCTATTGTTGGTCTGGCAATTTCATTATCCTTATCAATATCTATACCATTGTTAATTGATTCTTCTTTGGAACCAAATATTTACTATAAATTTGATAATAAATATTTCAACTCCAAAGATGAGGTATATAAATATTCATATACCAGATCAATTAACAATAACTATTCATTTGAAAGTGATAAATATATATTTGATGATAAAGTATTTAACACTAAAAATGAATTAGATGTATATATTGAAAATAAGTTTAAGATTAAAAATATTAATACCAATCGAAATCCAAAAGATTATTTAATAAATACTTCTGGAGAATTATCATCACTAGTAAAAACAAATAATAAAGAAAAAATAAAAAATGTCTATAAAGGATTTAACGGATCAGCTTTTTTATCAAAACAAGAAGCTGCAAGTACTTATTTAAATAATTATTCTCTAAATTACAAAATTGATGGTCAACTTTTTGACAATGTTTACAGCGCCAGAGAATATTACTTAAATGTAAAATTAAAACAATTAGAAGAAAGTGAATTAAAAACTATTTGTTATGAACAAGGAGGAATGTGTCAAACAAAAGAACAAATAACCTCTTGACTAAGAGATAATACTGTTAAGGGGTTTGAATATAAAGGGAAAGACTTTTCTAATTTAAACTACGAAGAGTTCTTATTATCAATGAATGATTTAGATCGAGAGATAATAGATAAAAACATTGAGCCTGTATTAAATGGAGATAGATCTTCATATTGAGTAACTCAAAAAACTAAAACTAATTTAGGATATTTTGTAGGACCCAAATATTTTGAAAGTAATCAATCTATAAATTCATTAGCTAAATTTCAATCAATAAAGTCATATGATTTAAACTTATTTATGTTACCTTTAGCTGGTTGGGTTTTTGCTGGAATAACTAATTATGCATTAATTTCATCAATTGAAGAACCAAGTATGACTGACTACGACATGATTAGCTATCTGAAAAAAATATTTGAAAAATTAAATTTAAATGAAAACCTACTTAAAGACTTTAAAGATGAATTTTATGATCTATTATCTAATAATTTAGCAGAAGATTTATCATATGGTTTAAGTGATATTAAAGATTCTGAATTAAGTGATTTTTATAGATTACTAATTTCATTTAAAAGATTTTTAGACTTATCTAAAATTTACGATATTCTTGAATTAAACTCAATTGAATTAGAACATGTTTTAAAAGAAATAATAGTTGAAATCTTAAACTCTCAAAAAGATTTCATGAATAATATGTTAGATATTCAAGAAAATGGATCTGGAGCAGATATTTTATTAGACCCAAGTATTTCTTTTGATGATATATATAGTTTATTTTTAAACACGAGTGCTTTTTTCAATGATGGGGGAAGTAAAAAAATTCTTCGAGATATTAGTGAAAAAATATTAAAAGGGATAGACAATGTTGTTGATGTAATTGGGTCAATTTCTGGAAACATAAGTAAAGTTAAAAACAATATTAATGTTATGCAAAAAAGTTCAAACAAAACTGATGAACATTTTTCATCAGTTTCACAAGAAAATCATAGGATAGTCTCAGAAACTCTTGTTCAACACAATGATGAGGTCATTGAAGCGTTGGGTTTAAATTTAGAAGAATTAAAAGCTAAAGCTAGCCCTTTAGTTATTGGACAATTAATATCTTCTGTTTGGAATATAGGAAAAATGTTTAGTTTTATTTCATTAAAAACTTATGAAGCAAAACTAGATAGTAATCAATCATTATATTATTTTGAACCAACTTTTAAAGTACCATTATTAAATATTTCTTTTGGAAAAAAAGTTCAAGATCAAAATATTTACACTTTAAATGAAAGTCCTTTAAGTTACTTTTCTCCAAAAAAAGATGGTAAAGAATTAAAAGAGTTGTATGAATTTAATGGTAAATTTTATAAAGATAAAAATCTAGCAATTGAAGATTTAAAATATGAAATTTACAAAAAACCAGAAAAATTTTTAAAAACAAAAGAATTATTTACATCTGTTTTAAGTAAAGATAATAGTTATATATTAAATTTACCTAAAATTTGTGGAACAAAAGAAGAACAAGAAAAAGATAATGAAAAATGTATTAGCTCATATGAATATGAGCAAGAACTTGCCAAAGAAAAAGAGCAATATGTTCAAAGGCTATTTAAACAATACTATGAAGATAGCGGAAAAGAATACTATCTTGATGGCTTTGGCGGAGCATATGATAATAAAGAAATGGCGATTCAACAATTAAAAAATAAAGTTGATCATTGATCAAATTATCAAGAAGTTTATACTTACTCAATGTACAATAACAAAATTGTTAAAAATACTAAAGAAGAAATTCAAGAATATATAAAAGCAAATCAATATATTGAATCTAAAAAAATCATAGATACAGATTTAATTCAAACAAGCCACTATGAAAGTTTAAAAGAAAATAATGGTTATGATTTTGAAATATATGAAATGAACTTCTATGGTCAAGTAAAATATTTTAGATCACATTTAGAAGCAATGAACTATCTTGATAAAAAAGTTAATTATGAAGTTTATTCATATAATAGAGAAGAAAAAACTTATACATATAAAGGTATTGAATTTATAAATGAAAAACAATTAGAACAATGAGTAGATAAACAAATAGAGATAATAACAGAAGAAGAATTCATAAAAAATGGAGGGGAGCAATGATATGTTAAAACATATTTTAATAGCGTCAGCTATAACTAGTTTCTCTAGTATATCTATAGCACCAATTATAAATTTAAATTCCATAAATGAAAAACAAGAACTTATTGAATTTTTAAAAAAAGATATTGAAGAAAATAAATTATTCTTGGGCAATCAAGTTTATAGTGAATATGATGATAAAATTTTCACAAGTCAAGAATCTCTAAACGAGTATATACTTTCCAATTCAATTGTTCAAAGCGAACTCACTTCTTCTAATCCAAGCAAAATTATAAAAGACTATGAGCACATGACTTTAGATGAATCTAAAATATATGATATTGACATGGATAAATTTATAACTGTATATAGAGATGCTTTTGGAAATATTTCCAAAACGAGTAAAGATGCTTTGGATACATATACTCATGCTGGACTGGTAAAACAAAAGTACAGCTACGATGAAGAAACTTGATATGATAGTCCAGAAGAGGCAAAAATAAATCAAAAAGATAAAATGAAAATTAACAAATCTCTTTACTATGTGCATAATAACAAATACTATAATGCATTTAATATAAAAGATATTAATAATCTATTAAGCACATTTGAAGAAGGTTTTTTTGTGAATAAGACAAAAAGTTTAGAAGGAAAAAATCTTTTAGAACCTATTGTTGAATATGGAGATAAAGACATTCTATACAAAAAAATGCAAAGAGAATTAAAATCAAATTTCTTTGATTCATATTATTATAATATTTCTGATATGGAATATGAAAACTCTCTTTTATTTGAAATAAAAAAAACTAATGAATTAAGAATTACTTATCCGGGAGAAAAACAAATTATTTATAATTCATCTTCAAGACCACAAATTGTTTTTGCAAATAAATATGAGTCAGAAAAATCTATGGTTGATGATTTTAAAAATAGAAGTAAATGATCTGAATCAAGTGAAGGTTCACCTGGTATTGGAAGATATTATTGGTCTAGAAAATTTCAATTAATTCACCCTGTTTCAAAAAAAATAGTTCTAGCAGAAATAAAACTTGTACCAAAATGAAGTGGTGGATTTGGGAAATATCATCCAAGTTTTGATAATTATATTTATACAGACAAGACTGTTTCTAAAATAAATACATATTATAATGAAGATAAAAATCAATTAGTAGAATATATAGGGGGTTTGAAAAACAGATACTCAATTGAAGAATCAACAAGAGAAGACAAGTCAATTATTTATAATACTTGATTTGAAGAATACTTTCAAAAAAATATTACTAATTTTGGCAATGAGCAAAATAAACTTATTAAATATGAAGATATTCTAAAAGAAGAGTTTATCAAAAATATTGATCAATCAGTTTACAAAGATTTGCTATATGATATTAATTATGCAAAAGGAACATCATATTCATTAATTAAAAGTTACTATGATTGACAAATTGTAAAAAGAGAACTTTTAAACAAACCTACAATTATTAATGGAGAAGAAATGTACCAGCTAAGACCAGATTTTTATGCTACAAAAGAACAGTTGGACAGTTTTCTAGCTCTTCAAGGAAAGTTTAATACAGTTTTGAAATACTCATATAGTGAAAATCCTGATGTGTCAAGTCCAGATGGAAAATTACTTGCAAATACATATGAAGAGGCAAGAGAAAAACAATTTTCAAATGCTAATCTAAGTCTTAAAAAGAAATATATTGCATATGATGTATTTGGTAAAGCAATTGAGAGTGGAAGTTCAGAAGAAGAAGCTATAAGGTTATTGCAAAATAACATTATTGTAGAGTCTAAAATGACACACAAAAAAGAAGTTGAAACATGAAATTGAGAAATGAAAAAATCTTATGATTCAATTATTAGTGATGGTAGATATATGGTATATAAAGTTAAAAGTCCTGGATCAAATAATTACATTTATTACGGTTCACAAGAAGCGGCTTTAAAAGCAGCTCTTTCAAACGCTAGAATAAATGGTGATGTGAATAAAATGAGTATAGAAAAATATATGTATACATATACAGAATCTACTACACAAAATGAATACAGTGTTATTTTTTATGATAACGATATTGATTCGGCTGTTGAGAAAATATTATCAGAGATGGAGTCAAACAAAAAATTGTTACATTAAAATAAAAAAATGGATTTAATCCATTTTTTTATTATTTTTTAAAGTAATTTAAACCTAATACTTCTAAACTAGCTAATGTAATAAAGTTGTATGGTTTGTTAAAGTGAGGCAAGAAGAAGATATCAACTAATGGTAATTCATCAATTGTTAATCCTTTTTGAATACCTAAAGCAAACATATACATTACTTCAGTATGGTTATTTACTGATGCAACTTGTGCTCCAATAATTCTTCTTGTGTCTTTTTCTCAAATAACTTTTAATCAAACATCTTTGTAAGTTGACATAAATTCTGGTCTATCTGAATCTTTAAACATAACTTCTTCAGCATCAATTCCAAAACGTTTACATGCTTCCATTGATATACCAACTGAAGCCATTTTTCAACCAAACACTTCAATACCATTTGCTCCTGTAAATCCTGGGCTTGGTAATTCATGTCCTTTTACAATGTTAGCTGCTGCTAAAATACCAGTTCTAACAGCTGTTGTTGCTAAAGCGATTTGTGTATCTTTTTTAAGTGAACAGTTATAAACTTGTGCACAATCTCCAACAGCATAAATGTCTTTGTTTGAAGTTTGCATAAATTCATTTGTTTTAATTGCTCCTCTTTCATCAAGATCAATTATTCCTTTTAAAAGACTTGTTTGAGGAATAACTCCAACTGAGAACACTACGTAATCAACTTCGATTTCACCTTTGTCAGTAACAACTTTTGTTACTTTTCCATCTTTTCCTTCGAATTTAACTACTTTTTGTCCAAGAGCTAAGTTAACTCCTTTTTCTTTCATGGTTTCTTCAACTAATCCTGTAAATTCGTTATCATAGTAAACTGGCATGATTCTGTCAGCAATATCAACTAATGAAACTTCTTTACCATTTCTTACAAAAGCATCTACTAATTCAACACCAATGTATCCAGCACCAACAACAGCGATTTTTTTAATATCTTTGTTTTCATTTGCTGCTTTAATTAATTTAGCATGGTGGAAGTTTTTACAAATTTGAACACCTTCTAAATCAATCCCTTCAATTGGAGGGAATATTGGTCAAGTACCTGATGCAATAACTAATTTATCAAAGTTATCATCAAATTCTTCTCCAGTTTTCATATTTTTTACTCTAACTGTTTTTTTCTCTGCATCAATACCAATTCATTGGTGTTCCATTTTAACATTGATGTTTTCTCCAGCTAAAATTTCTGGGTTTGCATAAAATAAACCGTTAGGATCTTTTACTTCACCAGCCACTCAAAGTGCTATCCCACATCCTAAAAATGATATGTTATCATTTTGATCGTAAGTTGTTATTTCCATATTTGGATCTAATCTTCTTAGGGTTCTTACAGCTGTTGTTCCAGCATGGTTTGTCCCTATAACTATAGTTTTCATTTCTCTTGCTCCTTAATCTTTTTACATTATAATAATATATGAATTAAAGTGTTATGAATAAATTATTGAAAAAAATTTTCATAATTCGTTTTCTAGATAAAGGTGGTATATAAATGTTTTTAAGAGTAAATGGAGATGTAAACTATTACTTAAAAAGATCAAGCTTTGTAAAATACTTTGATGAACACAATCTTTCTAGAAAATCAAAACTATACATAAAAAAAGTTGAAAAAAAGGTTAACGATAAAAACACATTTACTTATTTCAAGTACTGAATTCTATGAAGATGAATTAATTTAAACTTTAAATTATCTGAGAACTTTATTATTAAGCTTAATAAAAATATTAAAAAACTAAACCTATCTTTAAACTCAAAAGAAGAAAGGTTTATTAGAGATTTAGAAGAGTTGGTTTTCAACTCTTGAAGACCTTTAAAACAACTTCCGGTTAAATTTGAATTAGAAAAAAAAGAAAAAATAAATTTAATTCAAACTAATGTAAATGTTCATAACTTTACTCCTGAAAAAGAAAAGAAAATAAGTTTAATAGGTAAGTATGACTGTTACTTTTCAAACTACAACATATATTTAACCGATAATAATCAAAGGGTTAAAAAAGTCATAAAAAATGACTCAATAATAGAAGCACATATTGAAACATTTGGGGTCGTTATATCAACTTCTAAAAAGAAATATCTATTCAGAGCTAAAAACAGATTGCTAACCTATGTATTGCTACAAAGAATGATACCAAGATTAAACTTAAGAATTGAAGAAACAGAAGAACTTTATAATTATTTTGATTTTTGAAACAAATTAATTTCAAAAATTAGTTAATATATAGATGTAATAGGAGAGAAAGATATGAAAATAATAAAAGTGATGAATAACGGCGAAGCTGGAAAAGTAGTGAGTGATTTAATACTTGATGAGATAAAAAACAATTCAAAAGCTGTATTGGGATTAGCAACAGGAAGTTCACCAATAACAACTTATGAAAACATTATCAAAAAGACAAAAGATCAATCTATTGATTGAAGTGAAGTTACTACTTTTAATTTAGATGAGTATAAAGGTTTAGAATCTGATCATGAACAATCATACAGATATTTTATGAACGACAAATTGTTTAATCATATAAATATTAAAAAAGTAAATACATTCGTTCCTAGTGGAATGATTGATTCAAATGAAGAGGCTGTAAAGTATGATCAATTAATTTCTGACCATAATGGAATTGATTTACAACTACTTGGCCTAGGGATAAATGGACATGTTGGTTTTAATGAACCTGGAAGTGATTTTGAAGGATTAACTTCTATAGTAGATTTAACAAAATCAACAATAGAAGCAAATTCAAGATTTTTTGAAAAAGAAAGTGATGTTCCCACACAAGCAATTTCTATGGGTTTAAAATCAATTATGAATGCAAAAAAAATAGTTTTAATAGCAACAGGAGAATCTAAAGCTCTAGCTGTTAAAAATTTAGTTGAAGGGCCAATTTCTAAAGAATGACCTTGTTCAGCTCTTCTGAATCACCCAAATGTAACTATAGTTATTGATCAAGAAGCTGGAAAACTTTTAAAATAGAGAATCCCATAAGGGATTTTTTATTTTATAAATTATCAACATTACATATGGTGTAAAATCATAGAGTAAATACTAAAGGAGCATATAAACATGAGAAAACAAATTATTGTAGGGAACTGAAAAATGTTCAAAACAAATTCAGAAGCTATTGAATTCATTAAATCAGTAGATTCAAAAGTTAAAAATGATGAAAATATTATTGCAGGTATTGCTGTACCTTCAATTATGTTAAGTGACGTTCAAAAAGTTGCTAAAAACATAGTTATTTCAGCACAAAACGTATATTTCGAAAAAGAAGGAGCATTCACTGGTGAAATATCAGTTCCAATGCTACAAGACCTAAATGTTAAATACGCAGTTATCGGTCACTCAGAAAGAAGAGATATCTTTGGAGAAACAGATGAAATGATAAACAATAAAGCTAAAGCTTTATTAGCTGCAAACATAACACCAATTTTATGTTGTGGAGAAAGTTTAGAAACTTATGAAGCTGGAAAAACAATCGAATGAGTTAAATCACAAATCACAAAAGACTTTGCAGGAATTTCTGCAGATGATGCAAAAAAAGTTGTTATAGCTTATGAACCAATTTGAGCAATTGGTACAGGTAAAGTTGCAACTCCTGAAATTGCACAAAATGTATGTAAAGAAATTAGAGATATTATTAAAGGAATTTACAACGAACAAGTTGCAAATGAAATATTAATCCAATATGGTGGAAGTGTTAAACCAGAAAATATCAAAGACATCTTAGATCAAGCTGATATAGATGGTGCACTAGTTGGTGGAGCTTCATTAATAGAAGATTCATACTTAGGATTAGTAAACTACAAAGGATAATTTTTAAAAAGTGAGTTATAAAATTTTAGCTCTGGATATGGATGGAACTACTTTCAAATCGTTGGATGATATAGTAATGGAAAATGTCGAACCTATCAATAAAGCAATTAAAAAAGGAACAAAAGTTGTATTTGTTACTGGAAGACCAATTCACACAAAGCTTAATAGACTTGAGTTGTTTGATTTTTCAAGTGATGGGGCAATCTTTGCAGCGTTCAATGGAGCTCTTATTTATGATTTAAAAGATAAGAAAGCAATTGATGCAAATCCTATAGACAAAGAAACTGCTTTAAAAGCGTTTGAACTTTTAAAAAGTGATAAAGATTTTAGTGAAGTTGAACTTTGAGCATATACAGTCGATGATACTTTAAGTTATGTAAGTATGCCAATTGAAAAAGCAAAAGTTCTAAAACATGAAACTAATTTCTTTGATTATGAACCAGTTATTTTTGAACAAGGTATGGAAATGTTGGATTGTCATAAAATATTGACAATGAACACAAATACCAAATTTGTAAATAAACTTAAAGAACTTGGTTTAGAAGTTTCTTGAACAGAAGGTTCTCCTGCAGGAGAAGTTACTAAAAAAGGAATTAATAAAAAATATGCTTTAGAATTTTTATCAAAAAAATTCTCAATTGATAAAGAAGAAATTTTAGCAATGGGAGATGGTGCAAATGATGTACCTATGTTTGAATATGCTGGACTTTCAATAGCTCCCGCTAACGCCCATGATGAAATAAAAGAAAAAGCAACTGAAGTTTCTGAATATACTAATTTAGAAGGTGCTGTTGCAAAAGCAATTAACAAATATATATTAGGAGAATAAATATGAAAAATAAAAAACCAGTAGTATTAGCTATATTAGATGGTTGAGGACTTGCTGAACCTGGTAAAGGGAATGCAGTTCTTGAAGCTAATATGGAATTTGTAGAAAGTCTTAAAAAAGAATATCCATGAGCTTCATCACACGCAAGTGGTGAATGAGTGGGTTTACCTGAAGGACAAATGGGTAACTCAGAAGTTGGACATATTCATTTAGGAGCTGGAAGAATTAAATATGAATCATTATCATTAATTAACAAAGCTATCAATGATAATAAATTTGATTCAAATGAAGAAATTCAAAAAGCAATAAAAAACTCTTTAGATAATAATAGTGCTTTCCACATTATGGGATTATTCTCAGATGGTGGAGTTCACTCACACATGAAACACATGTTTGCAACTTTTGAAGCAGCAGCTAAAGCTGGTTTAAAAGAAATTTACTTACACTTATTCACTGATGGAAGAGATACAAAACCAACTGTAGCTTTAAATTACTTAAAAGAACTAAATGAGCTATTTGAAAAATACGGTGTTGGGCAAGTTGGTTCAATTTCTGGTAGATTCTATTCAATGGATAGAGATAAAAGAATGGAAAGAGTAGCTGAAGGATATAAATCAATGGTTAACAGAAACTGTGAAAATTCATTTACAGATCCTGCAGCTTATATTCAATCACAATACGACTTAGGTAAAGATGATGAAGGAATCCTTCCTGCATACAACTCAAGTTGTGAAAATGGTTATGTTAAAGAAAACGATACAGTAGTATTTGCAAACTTTAGACCAGATAGAGCTATTCAAATGGCAAGTACATTTACAAACAATGGATATGCTGCTTGAAGTGATGAATCATTTAATGATTTAACTTTCTTAGGAGATAAAATTTACTTCTTATGTATGATGGAATACTCTGATTCTGTTAAATCAAACCATATTGCATTTAAAGCAATAGAAGTTGTTAATGGTTTAGGAGAATGATTAAGCAAAAAAGGTTATAAACAATTAAGAATTGCTGAAACTGAAAAAATTGCTCACGTAACTTTCTTCTTTGATGGAGGAAAAGATTACTTCAAAAATGGACTTGCAACTCAAGAAGAAATTAAACTTGATGGAGCTGCAATAGATCTTATATCATCTCCAAAAGTGGCAACTTATGATTTAAAACCTGAAATGTCAGCTGTTGAAATTACAGATAAATTAGTTGAAAGAATTGCATCAGAAGAATTTGATTTAATTGTTTTAAACTACGCTAACTGTGACATGGTAGGACACACAGGTGTTTTAGAAGCTGCAATTAAAGGTGTAAAAACTTTAGATGAACAATTAAAAAGAGTTTACGAAGCTTGTGAAGAACACGGAGCTACAATGATTATTACAGCGGATCACGGAAATGCTGAAGTTATGATTGATGCAGAAGGTGGACCAAACAAGAAACATACAAGTCAACCAGTACCAATTATTATTACTGATAAATCAATTAAAATGAGAACAAAAGATGCTGCCATCGCCGATGTGGCACCAACAATTTGTGAAATCTTGGGAGTAGAAATTCCTGAAGAAATGACACAACCTTCATTAATTGAAAAATAAAAAAATACCTTCTATTTTAAAGAAGGTATTTTTTTATTTTTATATATTCTTTCTAAAACTATAGGAATGAAAATTAAAATTGATATACCATAAACTTGAATCATAAATAACCCAGAGAATGTGGAGGTTAAAAATTCTAGTGTGGGATTGTTATATTTATTTTTTAGTCTTAAAGATGTGAGAATAATTGTTGCAATATTTGCAATAATAGCAAATATATAAATTAAAGGATATACAAGATAGTAAAGTGATTGTATATCTCCTTTAAAATTATAATTTTCAATTATTGTTAATTTATAAATTGCTAATCCTAAAATCACTGTACTAATAGATAACTTAATATAACTAAAAATCTTTTCAGCTCTATTTATTTCAAAATTTTTGTTAACCTCTTTAACTTTTTTTTCTTTTAACAAAGCATTGTTAACAACAATCATTAAGTATTGACAAGCTGTAATTAAAAGTAAACAACCAATTGTTCCAAGAACAAATAACTCTAAACCGTTTTTTGCAACCAAAGGATTAAAGAAGAAATAAGGCGTTGCTAAAACTCCGATATCCACATATTTGTCGTTTAAGACTCACTCATAATTATTTTCTAAAAAAGTTTTATCTTTTTCAGAAATACCATCCACATAATGTCCCAATCCTATTTTAAACATTATCAACATTCTTATTGATACAAACAATAAGTAGAATATTGGATAAATTCAACCGACTAATAAGTCTTTTTTATATCAACTTTTTATATCAATTTTTTCCTTTTTAACAACAACAATATAATAAGTTATTGCAATTATATATGTAACTAAGTGTGTTGTAACAGTTATAAATCATTTAAGAAATGAATTATAAACATTAGCATATGCTACTAAAGGATTTGAATCTATATTTTGATTTGATAGTGTTGCAGAAAGTGCGGATCAGAATAATGCCATTGTAAGTGTAAAGTAAGCCAAAAAATTAATTCAAGCAACCTTTCCCGGTTTTCAAATACCTCATTTACCATCAAGAGCAACAAAAATAAAGAATATAAAAAACATTCAATTTGTTTGGGTTGTTCAAAAAGACATATCTGCAAACATTTTATTTACCTCTCCAAAAACATGATATCTTGGTGCAGGATCTATTTGAGCCATAGTTGCAGATAAAACTAGAAAAGCTGAGAAGTAAGTGAAAAATAAAGATCACAGTGTTATTTTTAATTTTTTATTCATAATATCCTCGTTTTTATTTCTATTCTATTATCTTTTATTTGAATAAAAAAAGCAATTAATAGGTTTATCAACCGTTATTAACTGCTTTTCTATCTTTTATTATTTTTTCAATATTAACAACAGCTTGCATTGATTCGTACACTCCTGAAACTAAGTTTCTAATTTTAGTTTCATAAACACAACAATCTCCTGCTGCAAATATTCCTTTAACTGAAGTTTCCATTGTATAGTCAACTTCGAATCTATTTAGTTTATTTATTTTTAAATCTAAATTTTCAAACTTTTCTTTATCAATGGTTGAACCAAATTGAACAATTGCTGAATCAAATTCAAGTTCTAATTCCTCTTTTGAATCAATACCAACTATTTTTAATTTTTTAGCACAATCATTTTCTTCATCACATATTTCAACGAAGTTATAAGAAGTTAAAAACTTAACATTATTTGTTTTAGCTTGTTCAATACTTGCTGGTTTAGCTCTGAATTCTTCTCTTCTGTGAATTATAGTAACTGACTTAGCAATACCTGTAAGTTCGTTTGCTCAATCTAATGAAGAATCTCCTCCACCAAAAATTAAAACATTATGATCTTTGAAACTTTGCATATTTGTAACTGAATAAAATATGTTGTCATATAATTTATCTACTAATTGAATTGGTTTGAAAACTCCCATTCCATCTGTAAATAATATTCTCTTATATTGTCCGACTTGTTTATTTGAAAAATTAACTTCAAATCAGTTAATATCTTTTTCTTCTTCGGGTTTTATTATTTTAATTCCTGTTACATATGTATTAAAAATTAAATTAAAGTTCTCATCTTCTTTGTTAATTGATTCGAACATTTTATCCATAGCTTCTTGAGCTTGTATTTTTGGAATGGCAGGGAAATTGTATATAAACTTTTCTGGATAATAAGTTGTAACTTGTCCACCATAAGTTTCTTTGGCTTCTACTACATCTCCTGTAAGTTTTAAATCTGCAGCCATTTTTCATGCATACATACCAGCAGACCCACATCCAATTATTAAAATGTCTTTAACCATATAATTGCCTCCAAAATATTGCAAAATCATTATATCATATATACATATGTGAAAAGAGGTTGGCGCAATGAGATTTGAAATTAATAATTTACAAGAATTAAATAAAGTAGCTATTTACTTAAAAGATAAGTTAACTAAGAATGTTTGTATTTTATTGATTGGTCAAATGGGTGCTGGAAAAACTACATTCACAAAAGAACTTTTAAAAGAATTTGGAGTAAAAGAAATTGTCACTTCTCCAACTTTTACTATAATGAATCAGTATGGTTTTGAAAATTTTAAAATAAATCATATAGACGCATATAGATTAACTTTGCAAGAAGATCCACAAATGTATTTAGAAGAAATGATTGATTCTATAAATATTGTGGAGTGAAGTCAAAATTTAGATATAAATTATGAAAGTTATTTTAAAGTTATTAAAGTAACAATAGATGTAATAGATGAAACAAAAAGAGTTTTTGAAGTAGAGGAGATAAATTAATATGAATCTTTTTATAGATACTAGCAATAATAAGTTAATTTTTATTTTAGAAAAAGATAATAAAATAATCGATTCATTTTTTTTGGATAACCAAATTAGAATAAGCGATATTGCTTTAGAAGAACTTCAAAAATTTTTAAATAAAAATAACTTAACCATTCATGACATTAAAAGTCTATATGCAACAAAAGGACCTGGAAGTTATACTGGAGTTAGAGTGGCTATAACAATCATTAAAACTTTGAAAACAGTAAATGAAAAATTCAAAGTATTTTTACTATCTTCTCTTGCTTATCAAGCATCAAATAAAAAAACAATTAGTATTTTAGATGCAAAAGGATCTAAAATATATATAGGTATTTATCAAGAAGCTAAAAATATAATTGAAGATCAAATAATACCTTTAGACTACTTAGAAGAATTTGAAAAACAGTTTAAAGATTTTAATGTAGTAAAAGATTATAAAGATATTGATTTTAAAGAATGTTTTTTATTAACAAAAGACAGTTTTCAAGAAATTAAAAATGTTGAAGATATTAAACCTTTGTATATAAAACACTTTATCTAAAAAGGAGAATAAACTTTGAAAGATCATAACCAAGTTGGTAATCTGCCAACATGAGCTTTAGTTTTACTTATAATTTTATTTTTATTAGGATTAGCGGTTGCTTTTTGGGGAGCTGGTTCAGCTTTCGGATTAAAGAAAAGTTTAAATAAGCAAGAGTTAAGTTTTTTTAAAAATAAAAAAATAATAAATTATGGTGAAACCTTTGAAAATAAAGAAGGAATTTTTGCTTTATTTTTTGAGATTTCAAATGAGAAAGCTTTCTTTTTGCCAATATATATATTTGCAACTGAAAATTTTGATCTTGAAATAAATAATATATTTGAAGATATTAAAAATAATAAAAAACAAATAATAAAAAATTACATTAAAGAAAATAACTTAAAAATTGAACAAATAAAATTTGTTCAATTAGAAAAAGAAAATCAATCAAAACTTTATGAACAATGACTAAAAAAAATTAAAAGTAATAAAATTATTTTCAATCAATAAAAATAATTTTAACTTTACATATGTGCACCCACTTTAATCAAAAAAAAAAAAAAAAAGCAGCATAATTAAAGTGTGGAGTAAGTTTATGGAAGAAAAACAAATAATTGGATTGTCATTAATTATATTAGGGTTATTAATAATGGCTATTTTTGGTTGATTAATTTATCGTTCAAAAAACTCACCAAAAGAAAATTCAATACTAAATTCAAAAAATAAAGAAAGCCAAACAATCTGAGAATTCACTAAAAAAAATTTTCCTGTTTTTTTGGCTTTGTTTGGATTGATAATGTCTATAACTGGACTGACAATGCTCTTCTAACTTTGCTTCAACTAGAAAGAGAGAATAGAGTTTATGAAAAATATTTCTTCAAAAAATGGAGAAAAGACAAACAATCAATTTGTAAACTACATGAAGAGAATGGGGCATGGAATAATGCCAACTCTTTCAAAACTAAGTAAAGCATTCTTATTACCGATTGCTTTACTTCCGATAGCCGGTGTATTCTTGGGTGTTGGTTCAGCTATAGCTACCAATTCACCCGATGCAAGTTTTGGTTTTTACTTTGGTTCTGTTTTAAATAAAATGGGTGACGTTTGTTTTGGAAACTTACCTGTATTATTTTGTATATCTGTCGCTTTAGCATATACTAAAGATTCTGGGATAGCTGCTTTAACTGCTGTTGTTGGTTTCTTGGTTATGAATGGTGCTCAAGCGGCCTTATTACATACTCAAACTGTTGATAAAGATAGTGTTTGAGTTCTAGTTAACCTGGGAGGGGATTCTTCAAACCAAGTTTGAAAGCAATTATATAATGCTAATGGTTCTATAAATTGGGATGGTTTCAATTTACAAGATATTGTTAAATATGTAAGTGCTTCTGATAAAGGTATAGCTGAAGCTGGAAATGGAGTTTTAATTAATTCAAATTTAGAATTGATTGATGCTGCAGGATCAGTTTATTATTCATTGTTATGAATTAATAAAATACCAAATGGTTTGATAACATCAAATATTGGTGTTAATTCATTGAATACAGGAGTTTTTGCAGGTATCTTTGTTGGAGCAATTGCTGCAAAATGTTATAACAAGTTCCATGATACACAATTGCCTTCAGCAATAAGTTTCTTTTCAGGAACTAAACTAGTTCCAATTATTACTTTTGTTGCAGTTATTCCTTTATCATTCTTGTTTATGTTCTTATGACCATATTTAGGAATGGGTCTAGCTGCATTTGGTAGAGTTTCAGGAGAATTACCATTTGGTGTTGACTCATTTATATATGAAATTGCAGAACGTTCTCTAGTTCCTTTCGGACTACACCACGTTTTCTATGCACCTTTATGATGAACTAATGCAGGAGGTTCAATTGCTGAAGCTTTTGCTGGTGCAACTGAAGCTCAGAAAGAAGCGTTTGAAAATATTTGAAATATTAACCACAACACAGGTGGTGTATTTAAAACTTTTGAACAAATTCAAACTTTGATAAGTACAGATTATAAAGACTTATGACAAGCAATGGGAGACCAAACAATGGCTTATAAAGTTATTGCAAACACTGGAGTTCTAAACTTTACAGATTTAGAAGCTTTAGGTTTAAATATTGGTAGATTCCAATCAGGAAAATTTGGATTTATGTTAATTGGTTTACCAATGGCAGGACTTGCCATGTGGTTAAATGTTCCTAAAGAAAATAGAAAATCAGTTATGGGAATTTATTTCTCAGCTGCATTTACTTGTTTCTTAACAGGTATTACTGAACCAATCGAATATACATTCTTATTCTTAGCACCATGATTATTCTATGGAGTTCATATGCCTTTAGCATCAATTTCATTCTTGTTAACAGGTTTATTCCAAACTCACGTTTCAATGACTGTTTCAGGAGGATTTATTGACTATATAGTATTTGGAGTTATTCCATTCTTTGGAAGTAATGCTATGAGTGCTAAATCATGTTTTGCAGTATTAGGTGTAGCAGCAGTAATGGCGCCAGCCTACTTCTTCTCATTCTACTTTGCAGTAAAATATGGAAATGTAATGGTTCCTGGTCGTGATGGATCAAGTGAAGCACAATTAAAAACAAAAGCTGACTATAAAGCATCAAAAGGACAAAATTTAGATGGTTCAAAAATGGAAAATTCTAAATCAGTTGCAGAAGATGCTAGAATGGAAAAAGCTAGAAAAATAATTGAATTCTTAGGTGGTGAGTCAAACATTGAAGATATCGACGCTTGTGCCAGTCGTTTAAGATTAACAGTTAAAGACTCATCGATAGTTGATAAAGAAGGAATCTTATCGCTTGGTGGAGCAAACGGAGCTTTAATAAGAGGAAACAACGTACAAGTAGTTTATGGTGGAGAACAAGAAGCCTTAAAACCTCGTATGATAAAAATCTTAGGAGAGCAAAGAAAAGCTAAAAAATAATTATATTTTTAAAACATCTTAGGATGTTTTTTTATTTTGCCAATTTTATTTATAAAACTAAATGTAGTAGTAATAAATACTATTTTTTTGCTATAATGATTTATGTAAATGGATTGGTACTCAAGTTGGTGAAGAGGGCACCCTGCTAAGGTGTTAGGCCGGGTAACTGGCGCGAGAGTTCGAGTCTCTCTCAATCCGCCATTTATAAGAAATTAAACCAAGATTATAAAATCTTGGTTTTTTATTTGATTATGAAAATAATACCTATAAAATAATAGATATAAGAGTTACTAAGAGGTGATAACAATGAAAAAAGACAAAATGATAAATGATTTAAGTGAAAATAAACCAAAAAAAGGACTTTTGAAAAAGATATTCAGTAATAAAGAAGGTCAAAAGAAAGTTCTTGGAATTATTAAATCAAAAAAAATAAGTAACTTATATTTTTACACTGATGTTAATAATGTTTTGTTAATTTTAGAACATGGTATCAGACTTTTAAAAGACCAAAAACTTAGAAAAGATGAAGAATATGTTGTTTGAACATATTTAGAAAATGAAAATTCAGTGGGATTAGAATTTGACAGTTCAACAAGAGCACATTTTTGAAAATGAGCTAGTGAATCAAAAGTTAATATTGAAAAAATTACAGTTATTGGAATAGATCCAGAAAAACTTGCAAAATTATCTAAAGAAGATTGAGCAATTGATGAAGTAAAAAATATAGTTTATATTTATGAAACAATTCCTTTAGAGGCAATTGATTTTATAATGATTAAAGACAAGTCAAACTTAAAAAGAATTCAAACATATGTTGAAGCAAACGACATAGATATTGATGTATTTTATGGTGAAACAGGAAATGTTGATACAAAGAAAGAGAGAAAGTAAATAATGGCAAATAAAATGGAAAAAATAACATCAAGAGATATTGATTTTAGTCAATGATATACTGATGTTGTTAAAAATGCTGGTTTAATGGATTATGGTCCAGTAAAAGGAACAATGATTTTTAAACCTCACGGTTATGCAATATGAGAACAAATCCAAAAGTTTGCAGATAGTGAATTTAAAAAATTGGAAGTACAAAATGTTTATTTTCCTCTTTTAATTCCTGAAAAATTATTTTTAGCTGAAAAAGAACATGTTGAAGGATTTGCTCCAGAATTGGCAACTGTTACAAAAGTTGGTAATAAAGATTTAGGTGAAAACTTATTTATTAGACCTACAAGTGAAGTTATAATTGCAGACTTTCTATCAAGAGAAATAAAATCTTATAGAGATCTTCCTGTTAAATATAATCAATGAGCTAATGTAATGAGATGAGAAAAAACTACTAGACCATTTTTAAGAAGTAGTGAATTCTTATGACAAGAAGGTCATACTTTCCATTCAAGCAAACAAGAAGCTAAAGAAATGACTTTAGATATCTTGGAAGTTTATAAAAGAATAGCAAACGAAGTTTTATTACTACCTGTTATTGCCGGAAGAAAAACAGAAAAAGAAAAGTTTGCAGGAGCACAAGAAACATACACTATTGAATCTCTTATGTATGATGGTCAGTCATTGCAATCAGGGACAAGTCACTATTTTGGAGATAATTTTGCAAAAGCATTTAATATCAAATTCCAAAATAAAGAACAAAAAGAAGAAAATGCCTATTCATCAAGTTGAGGGATTTCAACAAGATTGATTGGAGCAATAATTATGACTCACTCTGATGATTTTGGTTTAGTTTTACCAAGTAAAGTAGCTCCAATTCAAGTGTCTATAATTGCAATTAACGATTCAGATGAAGTTATGAATGTTTCAAATGACTTAAAATCAAAATTGGCAAGCGACTATAGAGTAGAGTTGGATAAAACTGATAAATCATTTGGATTTAAAATTTCAGAAGCAGAAATTAAAGGTGTTCCAATTAGAATTGAAGTTGGGCCTAGAGATCTAAAAGAAGGTGTTGTTACTATTTCTAGAAGAGACTTAAGAAATAAAGTACAAGTTAAACTAGATGAAGTAGAAACTTATATAAAAAACCAAATAGTAGAACACGACAAAAATCTTTATGAAAAAGCTTTAGAAAATAGAAAAAATAAGACTTTCAAAGCAAATACATTAGAAGAATATAAAACTATTATTGAAAAAACACCAGGATTTGTTCTTGTTCCGTTTTGTGGTGAAATCGAATGTGAAAATGATGTAAAACAAAAAACATCAACTAACTCAAGATGTATTCCAGAAGGTGTTGAGCAAACAAAATCAAAATGTTTTAACTGTAATAAAGACTCTGAATTAATGGTATATTTTGCCAGAGCATATTAAAAATAGATGCATAAGCATCTATTTTTTTATCAATCTTTTCCAACAATTAAATCAACAACTCTACTAAATTCATAGTTTTTAGACTCTGGTATTTTTCTCATTTTGTAAGTTGCTATTAATTCATCAAATAATGATACAAAAGTGGCATCATCTATTTTTTCAAACTGTGGTTTTATTTTAAAGTAAACTCTTGAGAAAGTGAAAATGGGATAACGAACCATATAATCCATCATCGCTCTTTTAACTTCTCTGTGAGAACTTTCTTCATCTAAAATCATTTCTCTTTTGATTTCTACAAATAAATCATTGGCACTTTCAAAAGTCTTAATGTTTGCATCTAATTGATAAATCAAAAGATCTAAGAAGAATTTTATTCATTTTTGATAATCGTTGCTATCATCTAATTTTGCTAGAGCTTGATAGTATAAAAATTGCTCATGCAAAATTGCTTTTGATATATAAAAATATGGTTTTGTAGTTAAGTTATATCTATTTAATACAATATTAAAAAGTATTCTTCCTGTTCTACCATTTCCATCTGTAAATGGGTGTATTTTTTCAAAATAAGCATGTGTAATTGCTGCTTTTACAATTGATTCTAATAAATTAGAGCAACCTTCAAATTGTTTAGAGTCATTAATTCAGTCGATAAATTCTACCATGTACTCTTCAACTCTGCTTGGTGGAGGTGGCATATGATTGGCAATTTGCACTTGCTTCACTCTTCAAACACCAGGATTGGCATTAATTGCATCAATTGACATCATATTTAAAAATAAATTTCTATGAATATTTAAAATCATTTCCTTTGTAAAGACTTTGTTTTTAATTAATTCATCATTTGCAAACTTTAAAGCATTAACATAGTTTGAAATTTTTTTACTTAATGGTGTGTTTGCAGCTAATAACTCAATATCATTTGTATCGATTCCTTCGATCATATTTGAGTGTCTTGCTTCATATTTTAGAAGTTGCATACTCAAAAATTGAGTATCAAAAGGTGAGTTATTTAGAAACTGATTATACACTTTAAACTTTTCTAAAATTATATTTGCTTCTTCTTTAAAAGCATGAGGATCAAATTTTATTTCAGAGATTTTGTAAAGTTCTTTTGCCATAATATCCTCCATAAACTTAGTAGTTATAATAGATTATATCATATCTCAAAAATCTAAAAACTTTTATGAACCTTATGAAAAGTGGTTTTTAAATTTATCATTGCTTGGAATTATTATATTTTTAAAGTTATAATAATTTTGTATACGGATTCACAATTCATTTGTGCTATTAACGTTATTTGTATCAATTATTTAGTGGACAGCTGAAGGGAGGTTTTTGAATGAAATCAAAAACTGGAGATTTAGTTCTTGTTCATGCATATAAACATAGTGGAAAACTATATAGATCATGAGAAAAAGTCAGTGTTTTTGAAGAAACAGATGATTATTTAATTTTAATTAACGAAGAAGTATTAATTACTGAAGTTAATGGAAGAAAATGAAAAACAAATGAACCAGCTATATGATTCTTTTTTAAGAATAGCTGATATAACATAATATGTATGTTTAAAGAGCGAGGAATTAATTATTATTGTAACTTGGCTTCACCGTATATTTTTGAAGAAGATACAGTAAAATATATCGATTACGATTTAGATTTTAAAGTATTTAATGATAACAGTTACAAAATCTTAGATTTAAAAGAGTTCAACAGAAACAGAATGTCTTGAAATTACTCTGCAGAAATTGTAGATAAAGTTTGAGAAAGTGTTGATGAAATAAAGTCAATGATTAAAAATAAGGTTAAACCCTTTGATCATGATTATGTAACTAATATATGAGAAGAATATGAAAAAACTAAAAAATAAAAACTAGCATTAGCTAGTTTTTATTTACTAATAACAAAAGATTATTGGTTATAATATTTAAAGGAATTATGGAGACGATTGTATATGGATAAATCAAAAATTAGAAATTTTAGTATAATCGCACATATTGATCATGGTAAATCTACTTTGGCTGACAGAATTTTAGAATTAACTGGAAGTGTTGAAAAAAGAGATATGCAAGCTCAACTTTTGGACTCAATGGATATTGAGAGAGAACGTGGAATTACAATTAAATTAAACTCAGTCCAATTAAAATATAAAGCAAAAGATGGAGAAGAATATATTTTTCATTTAATAGATACTCCTGGACACGTTGACTTTACATATGAAGTTTCAAGAAGTTTGGCTGCTTGTGAAGGAGCACTTCTTGTTGTTGATGCAAGTCAAGGAATTGAAGCTCAAACTTTAGCTAACGTTTATTTAGCTTTAGATAATGATTTGGAAATAGTGCCAGTAATCAATAAAGTTGATCTACCTGCAGCAGAACCAGATAGAGTTAAAGAAGAAATAGAAAAAGTAATTGGAATTGATTGTTCAAATGCACCAATGATAAGTGCAAAAACTGGATTAAATGTAGAAGATGTTTTAGAAGCAATTGTAAACTTCATACCAAGTCCGTTAGAAGCAGATGATTCAAAACCTTTTAAAGCTTTAATTTTTGACTCTTATTATGACAAGTATAGAGGTGTTATGGTTTCAGTGAGGGTTATGGATGGAACTATAAAAGTTGGTCAAACTATCAAAATGATGCAATCTGGTGCAACTTACGAGGTAACAGAACTTGGAGTTAAAACACCATTTGAAATTAAGAAAAATAGTTTAGAAGCAGGAGAAGTTGGTTGAATCGCAGCTTCAATCAAAACCGTAAGAGATGTTCATGTTGGAGATACAATCACAACAAAAGAAAACAGTGCAACTGAAGCTCTTCCTGGATATAAAAAATTAAACCCTATGGTTTATTGTGGGATTTATCCAGTAGATACTGCAAGATACAAAGATTTAAAAGAAGCTCTAGAAAAAATATCTTTAAGTGATGCAAGTTTAGTTTATGAACCAGAGAGCTCTCAATCACTTGGGTTTGGATTTAGATGTGGATTTTTAGGATTATTACATATGGATGTTATTCAAGAAAGACTTGAGAGAGAATATGATTTAACTCTAATTGCAACAGCTCCATCAGTAGTTTACAAAGTTACTCAAACAAACGATGAGATTATTGAAATTGATAACCCAGCATTTTTACCAGATCCTCAAAAAATAAAAACTATTGAAGAACCTTTTGTAAAAGTTACAATAATGACACCAGATCAATATTTAGGTGATTTAATGGCTTTATGTCAGGATAAAAGAGGTAATTACATTGATATTGAATATATCGATGATACTAGAAGAACTCTTGTGTATGAAATGCCTTTAAATGAAATAGTTTTTGATTTCTTTAATAAATTAAAATCAATGTCAAAAGGATATGCTTCATTTGACTATGAATTAATTGGTTATAAAACATCAAAATTAGTAAAAATGGATATTTTATTAAATGGAGATATTGTTGATGCTCTATCAATAATTGTTCATAAAGACTTTGCACAAGGTAGAGGTAGAGTTTTAACTGAAAAATTAAAAGAAATAATACCGAGACAAAACTTTGAAGTACCAATTCAAGCTGCAATTGGTGGAAAAATTATTGCTCGTGAAACTATAAAAGCTATGAGAAAAAATGTTTTGGCTAAATGTTATGGGGGAGATATTTCTCGTAAGAAAAAACTTTTAGAAAAACAAAAAGAAGGAAAGAAAAGAATGAAAGCAATTGGTTCTGTGGAAGTTCCACAAGAAGCATTTATTGCCGTTCTTAAGTTGGATGATTAATATGCAATTTTTAATAGATTTTTCAAATGACAACCCAGTATTTGAACAAACATCAATAATAAGAGAAGTTGTTTTTTGTGAAGAACAAAAATATCCAAAAGAAGAAGAGTTTGATGAATATGATTCATCTAGTTTTCATGTAATTGGTTTTTACAACGATCAACCCGTTGCTTGTGGAAGAATTCTAAAAAAACAAGATGATTGATATTTAGGTAGAATCGCTGTTTTAAAAGAATTTAGGAATAAAGGTTTGGGTTTAGAGTTGGTAAATTATTTGGTTGAATTTGCAAATTCAAAATTAGAAGCAAAGCACATATATTTAAATGCACAAGAAACTGCAGTTGGTTTATATGAAAAAGCAGGATTTAAAATATCATCAGAACCTTTTTATGATGGTGCAATAAAACATTTTAAAATGGTTAGATAATTCTAATCATTTTTTATATAATTTTGTCTTAGAAAATTATATAATTAAATATAAAGGTGGGTTTTGGGATGAGAAGAGTAAGAGTTTGAAGATTTATAATAATGTCAATAATATCTATTTGTCTAATTTTTGTCATACCATGACTTACTGTTACAAATGATGTAAATGGTTATAAAATCGGTTTTTCAGCAAGTGCGTTTACTACAACAGCAATGTTAATTTTAATAAGTGGTATTGCATATTTGGGAGCAGGATTTTTAGCAAATGGTTTAAAAAATAAACCAGGAAAAGTATTTGGTGTTGTTAACGCTGTTATGGGATTTGGTATTATTGTACTTTTATCAATCCACACATTTATTGGTGGTGTAAACATAGCGTTCAAAATGACATATTTTATGCCTTTATTTTCTCTTCTTACAGTTGATTTGGTTTTAGCAATAATTCATATTTCAATTAAGCCAGGAGCACAACAAAACCAAAATGTACAACAAGCTCAAGCTGTTCAAGGACACCAATTTGCAACAAATGAAGACTCAAATTCAAATGTAAATATAAGTACTCCTCAAACACAAGATGTTACAGAACTAAAAAACAAAATTCTTAATATGAAAAGTGGTTTGAGCAAATCATATGAAGAAGCAATTGATGAAATTGAAAGAACAGGTGCTTTAAGTGGTTTGGATATGTCTGAACTTTTAAAAGAAGATGAACAAGCAGATAAAAATAAAATAATTCCTTATTCTGTTGAAGACCAAATGCATTATCAACAACCACAACAACCAGTACAAGTTCAACAACCACAACAATATCAACAACCACAACAACCACAACAACCAGTACAACAAGAACCTTATGAACCAAAACACTATACTCCAAGAAGAGAATACGGTTCAAATGTTCAAGATCCACTAGCAAATTCTTCTAGTGATTATGAAAGCATCCATTCTTCAAGTTTATCTAGAAAAGACTATAAATATACTTCAAGAAGAAATGATATAGATGAAAATAAACATTAGAGAATTTAAGCATATTTTTGTTTAAATTCTTTTTTGTATATTATTTGAAAGAAAGGTGAAAACATGAAAAAAACAGAAAATAAATCTGAGAAGAAAAAACTTAAGAAAATAAACTTCAGAAATTTCAAAACAGGATCTGTTCTTTTTATGATTTTATTAAGTATTTTTAGGATAGCTATGATTGTATTTTGACTTATAGCTCCAGTTGTATTAGCATTCAACCTAGCTTTTGATGATGGGATAAGAAATCTTATCAACTATATTTGAACTCTTATTTTATTGGATGGTAATGTACATAAAGCAACAGATATCACAATCAATGTTGCAGCTCCGTTGATGTGATTTTTATCTCTAATAATAATGTTGGTTGCAAGTGTAAAACCATTCTTTAATAAAAGAACTTGATCTCAAAGAGCTTATTTAGCATTTAACTATATCTTTTGACCAGTTCTTTTTATAAGTATAATTTATGGAATTTACTTTACTATTCCTTTTTATGAATCAGGTTTAGCAACAAGTCCAACAGATCCAAATCAAGATCCTATATGACAAGCTTGAAATTCATTGCAATTAACATTTAGACCTTTTAGTGGTTGAATGATAGCTATACAATGTGTGTTTATAGTTTTCATAATTTTTGGTATTTTTTCAATATTTGAAGCAATAATGGTTAAAAAAATGAAGTTAGACTATAGTGATTTTGTTGTTAGAGAAACAAATCAAAGAAGTTTGGTAAATCAAGTAATTGAAGGAAAAATAGAGTTTGGAGAATTTAATCCAGATGAAGTTGATAAAGAAATTAAAAGAGTTAGAAATGAAACAATAGCAGAAGAAAAAAGATTAAAATTTGAAGCTATGCAAAAAGCAGAAGAAGAAAGAAAAGAACGCAAAGAAGCAAAAAAACAAAAAAGAAAAAAGGGAAAGAAGTAAATGAAACAAAAAAAGACTCTCAGCTATAAAGGTCAAAAAATTGAATATTTTTTAACTTTGAGAGATCAAAAGTTTATAAGATTAAAGTTGGAAGATACAAATATATATGTTTCAGCACCTTTTCAAGTTTTTGACTTTGAAATAGAGCAACTAATTTACAAAAATATTCATAAAATACAAAAAATAATAGATTATAGAGAAAAGCATAAATTTTTCTCTATTGAAAAAGATGGTTTCATAAAAATAAACAACGAAAAAATCCCAGCTAAGTTTGAAAAAGAAATCGATATTAAAAATAAAACGAGTTTTAAATTATATGAGAGTGAAGAAGATACAGTCAAAGCGATGTACAAAAAACTTGCAATCATTTACAAAGACTATTTTCAAGAATCTGTTGACAGAAATAAACAAATTATGGATTTAGACTTTAAAAATTTGACTATCAAATCTATGAAGGGTAAATGAGGGGTTTGTTATCCTGAAAAATCAAAAATTGTATTAAATACACGCTTATTGCATTTTCCAAAGGAAGCTTTGGATTATGTTGTTATACATGAACTTAGTCACCTTGTTCACAAAAACCATTCTAAGGATTTTTGAAGACATGTAGAGAAATATATGCCAAATTATAAAAACATAAGTGAAATTTTAAAAGTAAATGTTTTATAAAGTATAATAAATCTATGGAGAAATAAAATCATGGGATGAAGACGCGAATTTAAAAAAATGAAAAAAGAAACCCAAAAGAAATCAAGCATTTTTGATTACTCTGATGGTATTTCAAGCAACATTATATGAAATAGGTCAATGAACTCAGCAAATCACTGAGTCATTGAAACTTTACTTTCTGAAATTTCAAGTTTTAATAAAGACATAAAAGAAGTTTTGAGTATCCAAGAACTTCCAGAAGAATTAGAGACTTATACTTGAAAAATAGACTCTATTTCTACTGTGGAAAATTTTTATTCTTATCCAATGACAAGTTATTTTAAAGAAACATACAATAGCATTTCTGAAAGATTAGGTAATTATGAAGCTGCTTTAATTGTGGCTGCTTTAACAAAATTCGCATACTATACAACAGAAAAATTTTGAAAAGTTTTTAATTATACCTTTGCAAATAAAGATATAAATGAAAAACCTTTATTAAGGGTTTTTGAAGTTATGCAAAGAACTTCAATGGATTCTGTTAATGGGATAATTGAAAAAGCTTTTCTATTGATTGATAGAAAAGAGTTAGACCCTTATAAACATCACTTATTGATAGAAGAAATAATTGATTTAGGAGATGATTTCACTTATCACTGATCAAGAATGTTAGACCAAGTGGTTGATTTAACAGTTGAAACTTTTGTTTTCCAAAATGAATATGGACAAGGAAATTCTTCAACATATTCTTCAACATACTCAGATTTTTTTGGAGGAGATGACGAAGATATCGATGATTTCTTTGAGAAAACAAAAACTATGGTTTTCAATGATGAAGTTAATGATGCTTTCGCATACTTTGGTATTTCAAAAATGGCAAAACCAGATGAGTTCAAAAAAATATATAGAAAAATGGCAAAACAGTTCCATCCAGATTTAAATCCAGATCCTTCGGCTGCTATTGAAATGAAAAAAATTAATATGTTTAAAGAAATTGTCGAACAATATTATGACAAATATGACATAGTTTAGAAATGGGGAAATTATTTATGCAAAAACAAGTTTGAAATAATTTATTCGAAGCGTCACAAAATTTAATAACAAATTTTTCTGAGGATTCAGACAAATTATTAACTTCTGTTAAGGAGTTTAGTGAAAAGTTAGTTGCTTTTTCTGAAGTTTATTTTTCAGATAGAGAAGAATTCTTTAAATTTTTAAAAAGCAAGTACAGTAACTTTTATATGCAAGCAACATCTATAGTATCAAATGCAGACTCAGTTTCTGTCATTATGCAATTAAATGAAGGGGTAAATGATTATTTAATTTTAATAAACCTATTTAGACAATTGCTTGTAACTCTTGATGCACTTACAAGTGATTATTGATTAAGGGTTGCTGAAAAAGTGAAAGATGCCAAGTTTATCAAAATGGTAATTGGAATTTCAAACGAAGCTAGATTTGAAGATGAACAAGAAGTTTCGGGATATATTTTAAAAACTTTAGAAAAAAATAGAATAAAAGAAAATGATTTTTTCAAAAATTGCATGAATAAAGAATTGTGAAATGAAATTAAATTATTAGAAGAGAAAATATTAAATAAACCTGATGGAGATTTTGAATACTTTAAAGAGTTACTTCAAAAATCTGATCATTTAGCAGATGATATGGTAATAAATTTATGAGCTATTTTGGCTATAAATATTAGTTATTTAGAATTTTTAAATGATATTGTGGGTGAAAATTAATGGGTATCAACATAAAAGAATATGAAGAGTACAGTTTTATACAAAATGATTTAATAAGTAAGGAAATGTTTATTTTATACTCTATTTTTGGAGAGGATAGTAAATTTTTAAAGTCTATTCAAAACCAATGATTTGAAAATAAAGATGTAGAAAAATTTAGAGAGTACATCGAGTTTAAATTTGATGAAATAGAAGTTAAACAAAAGCCTCAAGTTGATAGAGACAGTCTTAGTTGCCTATTAAGAATGATGTCTATTTGTGATTGTTTTTATGAGTATGAGTTTTTATATGAATCTACAAAAGAATTATTTATTGAATCTAAAAGAGAAACTATAAGTAACTTAAAAACATACGAATACGCTTTCAATGAGTTTTTTGATTTAAATCACAAAGCGTTTTTAGAAGAATTAGATACATTAAGAATTTCTCCAAAGTATGCTCAAATAGTTAAAGATATAAAAACAACTATCAACAGAATTTCTGAAATTGATGAATATAGACTTAAGTTAAGAGAAAGTTATAAAGTAAATGATTTGATGAGTGATTTATTAGACATATTAGAAGATGATGATGACAATTCTTTTGAGTTTGGTTCAGATGAAGAAGTTATTCTTTATAATTTTTCAATATATCATTCAACTAAGATGTATTTTTCGCTTTTATTAAGAGAATACATAATTTTAGAAGAAGAAAGAATTAATGATACAACAATAGATGAGTTCAAGCCATTAATAGATGAAGAAGAACTTAGAATGTCAGAGACAAAAATGATTTCTGATCAAAGCAAAGAGATTTTTTACAAAACTTTAAAAAACTAAAAAGGAGTTGAGTGTCATGGAACAACATATTAAATATCCATTTTGTTGTAAAGAGCACTCAACTTTTTTCTCTACGCTTTTTGAAAACTATATAAAGCTGAGAAAAAAACAAGAGGGAATTGTCATCATTAATAATGATTTTTCACTTTATAAAGAACTGACAAAAACAAACTTGAAACTAATATTTGAAAGTCAAAAAAAGAGTATTAGTAAATGAAATGATAACTTAATAGTTGATTTAGAAAAAAAATTATGAAGTATATCAAGCATAATGTTTATATATTATGTTTTTAATGTTTTTGAAATAGTTTTAGATAAAGAAATAAATGATAACTTTGAGTTCTTGAAAGATCAAAGTATTAATTTACATAATTCAGTAGGGACAGAAGAAATTAAAACTGCTTTTGAACTAATTTTTCAAATATTAGATGATATAAAAAGAGCAAAAAATATAGATATTTTTTAAAATGTCTATAAAGGATAATTAAAAGAACAATTTAAACTAATTAACTTATTTGTTGGTATAACAATTAAATATTTGGTATTATCAATAAGTTATTAAATTATTAAGTAGGAGAAAATCATGGATAAAAAAATAATAAATATAGCTGTTATTGCTCACGTTGACGCAGGTAAATCAACTTTAGTTGATGCTTTTTTAAGTCAGTCAAACGTTTTTAGAGCAAATGAAGAAGTTAAAGAACAAGTTATGGACAGCAATGATCAAGAAAGAGAACGTGGAATTACAATCTATTCAAAAAACTGTGCAATTGAATATAATGGATACAAAATCAACATTGTTGATACACCAGGCCATGCTGACTTTTCAAGTGAAGTTGAACGTATTATGAAAACTGTTGATACAGTTATCTTATTAGTTGACTCAGCTGAAGGACCAATGCCACAAACAAGATTCGTTCTTTCAAAGGCTTTAGAATTAGGTTTAAGACCAATTCTTTTAGTTAATAAAATAGATAAAAAAGACCAAAGAGCACTAGAAGTGGTGGATGAAGTTTTAGAATTATTTATGGAACTTGATGCAAATGATGAACAAATAGAATTCCCATCATTATTTGGTACAGCTCGTGATGGTATTGTTCAATACTCAATGGAAGAAAAAAGTGATAACTTAGTTCCATTGTTTGAAACAATCATCAAACAAGTTGGAAACTACCCAATTGAATTAGCACAAGAACCAGTTCAATTACAAATTTCTTCTTTAGCTTATGATTCATTTATTGGAAGATTAGGAATCGGAAGACTTTTCAAAGGTGTTTTAAAAGAAGGTCAACAAGTTGCTATATCTAAAAACGATGGATCGGTTGCTAAAGGAAAAATATCTGGATTATTCATTTATGAAGGTTTAAAAAGAGTAGCTGTAAAAGAAGCTCAAGCTGGAGAAATTGTTGTTATTTCAGGAATAAGTGACTTAACAATTGGAGATACTGTTTGTGAACCAGATAAAATTGATGCATTGCCACCAATTGTTATTGAAGAACCAACTATGAGTATGAACTTCTTAGTAAACACTTCACCATTTGCTGGTAGAGTTGGAAAATATGTTACAACAAGAAACATCAAAGAAAGACTAGATAAAGAATTAGAAGTAAACGTAGGACTTAGAGTAGAACCTCTTTCAGATTCATCTGCAGATGGTTTCAAAGTTTTAGGTAGAGGTGAACTTCACTTATCTGTTCTAATTGAAACAATGAGAAGAGAAGGATTTGAATTAGGAATCTCAAGACCTGAAGTTGTTGTTAGAGTTGATGAAAAAGGTAACAAATTTGAACCTATGGAAAAAGTTATCATTGACGTTCCAACAGAATTTTCAGGAACAGTTATTAATAAATTAAACCTAAGAAAAGGTATGATGGCAGACATGGATTCAGATGGTGTAAGAGATAAAGTTACTTACCACATTCCAACTAGAGGTTTAATCGGATTCAAATCAGAATTCACTAACGATACACGTGGTGAAGGGGTTATGGTTAAATCAAGTATTGGTTACGAAGAATACAAAGGTAAAATTGAAGGAAGACAAAACGGAACACTTGTTTCTATGGCAAATGGTGTAACACTTCCTTATGCTTTAAATAACTTAGAAGAAAGAGGAATCTTATTTGTTGGTCCTCAAACTGAAGTTTATGATGGTATGATTGTTGGATTACACTCAAGAGACAATGACTTAAATGTTAACCCAACAACTGGTAAAAAATTAACTAACACAAGATCTTCAGGTAATGATGATTCAGTTAAGTTAACTCCACCAAGAAAATTCACTTTAGAAGAAGCTTTAGAGTTTATTGAGTGAGACGAACTTGTTGAAGTAACACCAGAAGACATTAGATTAAGAAAAAAATGACTTTCAGAAAATGAAAGAAAACAACACAGAAACGATCCACATTAAAAAAAATTTCCGTAAGGGAATTTTTTTTTAAAAAAAGTTCCACCAATATCTATTAAAAAATGATTCTAATATAGTAAAAATAGGTTTATTATAGAAGGGTAAGGAGAATTTTAATATGTCAAAAATAACTAACATTGTTGCGCGTGAAGTATTAGACTCACGTGGATTCCCAACAGTTCAAGTTGATGTTACAACTGAATTTGGTGGATTTGGAACTGCAAAAGTTCCTTCAGGAGCTTCAACTGGATCAAGAGAAGCATTAGAATTAAGAGATGGAGACAAAAGCCGTTTCAATGGAAAAGGTGTTTTAAAAGCCGTTTCAAACGTAAATGATAAAATCGCTGATTTAGTAATTGGTATGGAAGTAACTGATCAAGTTGCTATCGATACAGCTATGTGTAAATTAGATGGTGATGATTTCAAAAAAAACTTAGGAGCTAACGCTATTTTAGGTGTTTCTTTAGCTGTTGCTAAAGCTGCTGCAAGTGAATTAGAAATTCCATTATACAGATACATCGGAGGAACAAACGCAAGAAGATTACCTGTTCCAATGTTAAACGTAATTAACGGTGGAGAACATGCAGATTCTGCAATCGACTTCCAAGAATTTATGATTATGCCTGTTGGAGCACCAACATTTAGCGAATCATTAAGATGAGCTTCAGAAACTTTCCAAGCTTTAAAATCTTTATTACATGATAAAAAAGATATTACAGCTGTTGGTGATGAAGGTGGATTTGCTCCAAACTTTGCATGAGCATACCCAGAAGAAACTATTGAAGCATTTAAAGCAAAAACTCCAGTAGAAGTTGCTTTAGATTTATTGGTAGAAGCTATCGAAAAAGCTGGTTACAAAACTGGTAAAGACGGAATCATGATCGCAATGGATTGTGCTAACTCAGAATTATACATCGATGGAAAATACCACTTCAAAAAAATTGAAAAATTAACAGGAAAAGATTGATCATTAACAACAGATGAAATGGTTGCATTCTTAGATAAATTAGTTGATACATACCCAATTATTTCAATTGAAGATGGATTAGCTGAATCAGACTGAGATGGATTCCAAAAACAAGTTAAAACAATGGGACACAAAATCCAAATCGTTGGAGATGACTTATTTGTTACAAATCCAAAAATTACTGCAGAAGGAATTGAGAAAAAAGCTGCAAACTCAGTATTAATTAAATTAAACCAAATCGGAACATTAACAGAAACAATCGAAACTATTCAAATGGCTCAAAAAGCTGGTTGAACAGCTGTTACTTCACACCGTTCAGGTGAAACTGAAGACGCAACAATTGCTGACTTAGCAGTTGCATTAAACACAGGACAAATTAAAACTGGATCAATGTCAAGATCTGATAGAATTGCAAAATACAACAGATTATTAGAAATTGAAGCTGAATTAGGTGAAGCTGCAATTTACGATGGTCTAAAATCATTCTACAACTTAACAAAATAATAAAAATATAATTTTTAATCGAACCAATTAGTGGTTCGTTTTTTATTTATAATCAAGAAAGGTGATTAAATGTTTAGAAATAGAAAAACTTACATTTTTATTTTTTTGGCTTCAATTATTTTGGCTTATTTTGTTTTAGCCTCTCTTTTTGATTATGATATTGCAGTAACTGTTAGTGGTAAATTTAAAAATGGATTTTTTACACTATTTTTCGATACATTTGCTCAAGTCTTAATATTTTCTCCCTTATTCTTAATCTTTTCTATATATTCTCTAAAATTTACTTCTTTTCTAAAGTTTAAAATTAATATTAAAATACTAATTCAAACTATTATTATTTTTTTATTTACAGGATTTTTAATTGTCTATTTATTTTTAATTAAAAAGGATAAAATAGTTGATTATTCGCTTTCTATAAAATTGATTACATTTTTCACTATCTTTATTAGTTTGTCTATATTAAATATTTACGTCTTAAAAGTTATTTTAAAAAATGATGAAGTTGAGATAAATCAATTAGTTTATAAATCAAATATAGTTGTTATTTTCCTTGTTCTTAGTTGATTAAACGTCATTCTATTTAAATATATTTTTGGTAGAAATAGACCAGAAGATGTAATAGAAAATAATGCTTCATTTCAGTATATTTTTCAAATAAATTTTAATAGAACTAAAACTAGCACGAGTTTTCCTTCTGGTCACACAATGTCTGCTGGACAACTGATTGTATTTTGCTATTTTTTAGATTTTAAAAAAACTAAAAAAGAAAGAATATTAAAAAGTATACTATTAGTAACTATTGGTTTTTTAATAATAGCAACAGCAATTTCTAGAATACTCATGCAAAAGCATTTTTTAACAGATGTTTCTTTTTCGGTGGTGATAATAGCTGGTTATTATTTTTTAGCACCAATTATAGTAAATAAGATAAATAGGAGAATTAATAATGGCTAAATATATAGGTTTAGATTTAGGAAGTAAAACAATAGGGATAGCTACAAGTGAAGGTTATTTTTCAAATCCTAAAGAAACAATAAGATTTCAAGAAAATAATTTTGAAGATGGAGTAAACAAACTAAATGCCTTCCTTAAAAAAGAAGGATTTGAAAAAATAATAATAGGTTATCCAAGAAATATGGATGGATCAACTGGCCACAGAGTTGAAATGGTAGAAGATTTCATAAAAGTTATGATAGATCAAAATGTAGTTTCACAAGAATCTATTGAAAGAGTTGATGAAAGATTGACTACAAGAATGGCGAAACAAGTTATGATATCAGCTGATTTAAGTAGAAAAAAACAAAAAGAAAACAAAGATCAAGTTGCTGCTAAATTAATTTTAGAAACCTATCTTAACTCAATTAAGTAAGTATATAATTATTTTGTATATAAGTGGAGGTATCAATGGAAAAACATCCTTTAGTAAAAGAAATTCTATTTTCTAAAGAAGATATAGACACCAGAACTGCAGAACTTGCAGCTGAAATTGATAAGTACTACGAAAGTCAAGAAGTTAAAGACAACACAGTTATATTGGTGGGTCTTTTAAAGGGGTGTGTTCCTTTTATGGCTAATTTTATTAAGTATTTTAAACATGAGTGTCAAACAGAATATATGGTGGTTTCATCATATCTGGGTGGAACAAAAACCACAGGAGAACCAAAAATTAATTTGGATCTAAACATATCAATTAAAGATAAACATATATTAATAATAGAAGATATTATTGATTCTGGAATAACTTTAGATTATGTTAAAAACTACCTTTCTTTTAAAGGTGCTAAAGAAGTAAAAATAGTTACTCTTTTAGATAAACCACAAGGAAGAACTGTAAACATGGAAGCAGATTGAAGTGGATTTACAATCAAAAATGAGTTTGTAATTGGTTATGGACTTGATTATGATGAAAGACTAAGAAATCTTCCATACGTTGCTGTTTGTGACGTAGATAAATTAGATGATTGAAAATGATAATTTGAAATCATTTTTTTATTAATTAATTAGATTTTTAAAAAAGTTATATAATCTATACATATGGAGGAAGTTTTATGATTAAAAAAATAGGTGTTTTAACATCAGGTGGTGATGCTCCTGGTATGAACGCAGCTGTTGCATCGGTTATAAAAACTGCTATTTCAAAAGGAATTGAACCTTACATCGTAAGAGATGGTTATAAAGGTTTAATAAATAATTGAATTGAAAAAGTAGATATAAATTTTGCATCAGATATTATTTCTAAAGGTGGAACAGTAATTGGTTCTGCAAGATTGCCAGAATTTAAAGAAGAATCAGTTAGACAAAAAGCTGTAGATAACTTAAAAAATATGGAAATAGAAGCTTTAGTTGTAATTGGTGGAGATGGAAGTTACCAAGGAGCTGAAAAGCTTACAAAAATGGGAATTAATTGTATAGGTCTTCCAGGAACAATAGATAATGATATTGTTTCTTCAGACTATACTATTGGTTTTGACACAGCACTAAACACTGTAATAGAATCACTAGATCAAATAAGAGACACAATACAATCTCACAATAGATGTATGGTAGTTGAAATAATGGGGAATGGTTGTGGTGATTTAACATTATACGGAGCAACAGGAAGTGGTGCAGAAGTATTTTCTACAAAAGAAAGTTTTTTAACAGAAGAACAAATTATTAATCAAGTAAAAGAATTACGTAGCAAAAACAAACGAAGCGTTATTGTTGCTGTAGCTGAAAAAAATTATGATGTGAATGAGTTAGCAAAAAAAATAGAAAAAGAATCTGGTTATGAAACAAGAGCCACAATTCTTGGACACATACAAAGAGGTGGAAAACCAACAGGTATGGATAGATATTTAGCAGTTAAAGCTGGTATGTTTGCAGTTGAACAATTAATTGCAGGTAAAGGTGGATTGTATATTGGAATGAGCAACAACCAATTAGTTGCAAGAGATATTGATTCAACTTTAAATATGCCAAAGACAGATAAAACTGATGAATATGAAAAACTAAGAAACATTAATAAAGCAGTTTAGTAACAATAAGGAGAAAAAATTATGAACAAAGAAATAGAATTTTACGAACCAAGTAAGATAGCGAAAAAAATTAAAAGAACTAAAATAGTAACAACAATAGGACCAAGTACTCATTCAAAAGATGATATTAGAAAATTATTTGAATCAGGAATGAATGTTGTAAGATTAAACTTCTCACACGGAAAACAAGAAGAACAATCAGAAAAAATTAAATCAGTAATAGAATTGAGAGAAGAGTTAGAAAAACCAATTTCAATTATGCTTGATACAAAAGGACCAGAAATTAGAATTGGTAAAGTTCTAGATGGTGCTCAAGAAATTAAAGCAGGTACTGATGTAAGAGTTTACACTACTCAAGAAGAATATTTAAATCGTGAATGTAAAGCAACTGAAATGACAGTTTCTTATGACATGAGTATTGATTTAAAACCTGGAGACACTGTTTTAGTGGATGATGGAAAACTTACATTAAATGTTATAAATGTTGAACCAGGATTAGTAAACTGTAAAGCATTTAACACACATACAGTTAAAACAAACAAGAGAGTTAATTTACCTGGTGTAGATTTCTCATTGCCATTCTTAGCACAAAAAGATATTGAAGATATCAAATTTGGAGCAAAAATGAAAGTTGACTATATTGCAGCATCATTTGTTAACTCAGCTGATAATGTAAATGAAATTAGACAAATTTTAAAAGAATGTAATGCAGAACATGTTCAAATTATTTCAAAAATAGAATCAAAAATTGGTATTTTCAATATTGATTCAATCATTGAAGCTTCAGATGGAATCATGGTAGCTCGTGGAGATCTAGGATTAGAAATCCCTTACTATGAAGTTCCATACTGAGAAAAACAAATGATAAGAAAATGTAGAAAAGCTGGTAAAGTTGTTGTTGTTGCAACACAAATGTTAGAATCAATGACTGACAACCCACAACCAACAAGAGCAGAAGTAACTGACGTTTACTATGCAACTGAATTAGGAGCTGATGCAACTATGTTAAGTGGTGAATCAGCAGCTGGAATCTATCCATTTATAACTACAGAAACTATGGCTACAATTAATAAACGTGCTGAATTAGGTTTCTATGGAAAAATATATTATGATAGAGCTTTAGAAGTAGCTAGAAATTCAAGTACAGGTAAAAGAGCTGAAATAGCTGATGAATTAGCAAACATAACAAGAAATGGTAAATATGAATTTGCAATAGTTTTATCAAGAACTGGTGAATTATTAAGAACAATTTCAAAATTCAGACCAAACGTTACAATTCTTGGTGTTTGTGAAAAAGAAGAATTATGAACTGGATTTGGAGCAATGCACTCAATCTTCATGAATAAAGTTGATAATATTGATAAAACAATTGATAATAAAGAAGTTTTATCAGAAATAGCAAGATCATGAGGAGCTAAAAAAGGTGAAGAGATCTTAATTGTTAAAAATGAAGATATAAAAACATTCACTGTTTAAAAATAACCACTATAATAGTGGTTATTTTATTTTAAAGCTAGGAAATAAACAAAATTAATTATAAAATGTTATAATTTTTTTGTTAATAACAAGGAGAATACTATGAACAAATTTAACCCAAATGAAAAAATGAAAAGAACCAAAGTTATAACAACTATTGGTCCAAGTGTTCATTCAAAAGAAGCTATCAAAGAATTATTTGATAAAGGAATGACAACAATTCGTTTAAACTTTTCACATGCTGACTTTCAAGAGCATGGTGAAAGATTTGAATGAGTAAAAACATTAAGAAAAGAAATTAATAAACCAATCTCAATTTTATTAGATACTAAAGGTCCAGAAATTAGAATCGGAAAAATGAAAGATGGTAAACAAGAAGTAAAAGCAGGAACAGAAGTTACTGTTTATACAAACCCAGAAGACTTCTCATCAAGAGAATGTACTGCAACTGAAATGCAAATGTCATACGACATGTCTCAAGATGTTAAACCTGGAGATGTTGTTTTAGTTGATGATGGAAAACTAACAATGCACGTAACAAGTGTTGAAAAATTCAAAGTTATGTGTAAAGCTTTCAATACTCACTTAGTTAAAACTAACAAAAGAGTTAACTTACCAGGTATTGAATTTACATTACCATTCTTAGCAGAAAAAGATTACAACGATATTCACTTTGGAATTGAAAATGATATCGACTATATTGCAGCATCATTTGTTAACTCAGCTGATAATGTAAATGAAATTAGAGCAATCTTAAAAGAAAAAAATGCAGAACACATTCAAATTATTTCAAAAATTGAATCACAAGTAGGATGTGACAACATCGATTCAATTATTGCAGCTTCAGATGGAATCATGGTAGCTCGTGGAGATCTAGGATTAGAAATCCCTTACTATGATGTACCATACTGAGAAAAACAAATAATTAGAAAATGTAGAGAACAAGGAAAATTAGTTATTGTTGCAACACAAATGTTAGAATCAATGACTGACAACCCACAACCAACAAGAGCAGAAGTAACTGACGTTTACTATGCAACTGAATTAGGAGCTGATGCAACTATGTTAAGTGGTGAATCAGCAAACGGGGACTTCCCATTCATAACTGTTGAAACAATGTCAACAATTAACAAACGTGCAGAAGTTGAATTCTATGAAAAAAACTACTACACAAAACAATTAGAAAAAGCTAAAAAATCAAGTTCAGGTAAAAGAGCTGAAATAGCAAACCAATTAGCAAACACAACTTTACCAGGAAACTATGAATATGCAGTTGTTGTTTCAAGAACTGGTGAATTATTAAGAACAATTTCAAAATTCAGACCAAACGTTACAATTCTTGGAGTTTGTGACAATGAAAAATTATGAACTGGATTTGGAGCAATGCACTCAATCTTCATGAACAAAGTTGATAACTTAGATTCATTCATGACAGATGAAAAAGCAATTTCAGAAGTTGCTAAATCATGAGGAGCAAAATCAGGTGAAAGAATTTTATTCGTAAGAAACGAAGATATCAAAGAAATCACTGTTGCTTAAAAAAACAAAAAAACTAAACATACTTATGTTTAGTTTTTTTGTTTTACACTA
Source organism: Spiroplasma sp. BIUS-1 (assembly GCF_010365805.1). NCBI lineage: Bacteria > Bacillati > Mycoplasmatota > Mollicutes > Entomoplasmatales > Spiroplasmataceae > Spiroplasma > Spiroplasma sp. BIUS-1. The sequence continues at coordinate 206,791 of NZ_CP048386.1, forward strand.
ATAAATTTATGTATAATATTAATTGGTATATTTATAATTTATATAAAAAAGGTGGAAATACAGATGAAAATAACATTATTAGATGGAAATTCAATGAGTTTTGATGGACCAAAAACTGTAGTTGAAATTGCCCAAGAAATTTCTATTTCTTTAGGTAAAAAATGTGTTGGAGCCGTAGTCAATGGTAAAGAAATACTGCCTTCAAAAGCTTTAATTGATAGAGATTGTAAGTTGGAATTAATAACAGAAAGACATAGTCTTTATAATTCTGTTGTTAACTATACTGCAAAAATTCTTACTTCATTTGCTTTGAAAAAAGTTTTCCCTGAAGGGTGTGTTTATCCTGAAAGTGAAGGTTATGATAAAACTGAGTTTTTTGTTTATTTTGATTTAGATGAAAAATTAACTTTAGAAGATATTAAAAAAGTTGAAAAAATAGCAAATGAATGAGTTCAAAAACAATTATCTTTCGGATTTGAAAAAGAAGGACTAACTGAAAAAGAATACATTGATTTAATGGTTTCTTTAAAAGTTAAAAAAAGTTATATTGAAACAATGATAGAAAATAATAAACAAAGATATATAAAATACCCAATGGCTTCTCTTGATGGAATAGCTTTCTATTCAAGATTTGCAACTTTAAATAGTACAAAAGATTTATTTAAAATTGAATTAAATGAAATCACCGCTTTCCAAGTGGAAGAAGGTCAATTTGTATATAAAATTCATGGACTTACAGGAGTTAGTGAAAAAGATTTAGAAGATAAAAAGAAAAAACTTGAAGAAATTAAAGAAAGTGATCATAAATATATTGCTAAAAACTTAGAAATATATCATTTAGATCCTTTAATTGGTCAAGGTTTACCGATTTGATTACCAAATGGTACAGTCTTGAAACAAGAAATTAAAAAATATCTAATGCAAAAAGAATTTGAATATGATTTTATTCAAATTGAAACACCAGTTATTGGTACAAGTGAACTTTATAAAACATCAGGACATTGAGATCATTATCGTGATGATATGTTTGCACCTATGATTCTTCCAAAAGAAGAAATGGTTCTAAAACCAATGAGTTGTCCTCACCACATTTCAGTTTATAAATATAAACAAAGAAGTTATAGAGATCTGCCTTTAAGATTTGCAGAACATGCATTACAACATAGATATGAGTCAAGCGGAAGTTTAACAGGGCTTGAAAGAGTTAGGGCTATGGAGTTAACAGATTCACATATCTTTGTTAGACCAGATCAGGTTAAAGATGAATTTGTAAGATGTTTTAACTTAATAACAGAAGTTTTAAATACATTTGGTATTAAAATTGATTATCTTTCATTATCTTTGAGAGATCCTCATGATAAAGAAAAATACTTTAATGATGACAAAATGTGAAATAATGCAGAAAAACAATTAGAGTCAGTTTTAGATGACTTAGGTATTAATTATGAAAAAATGATTGGTGAAGCAGCCTTTTATGGTCCTAAATTAGATATTCAAGCAAGAACTGCTTTAGGTCATGAAATTACAGTTTCAACAATTCAATTAGACTTCTTATTACCTCAAAAATTTGATATTAACTATATAAATGCAGAAGGAAACTTAGAAAGACCTATAATGATCCACAGAGGTCTTGTGGGAACATATGAAAGATTTATTTCAGTTCTTTTAGAGCAAACAAAAGGGGTTTTACCACTTTGATGTACACCTCAACAAGTTGAAATAATACCTGTAAATATAGCTAATAAAGAATATGCTGAAAAAATTAGAAATGAACTTAAATCAAACTTAATTAGGTCAAAAATTGACTTAAGAGATGAAAGATTAAGTTACAAGATTCGTGATGCACAAGTAAGAAAAATTCCATACCAATTAGTTCTTGGTGAAAAAGAAGCTGAAAATGAAACAGTTACTTATAGAAAATATGGTAGTGAAGAACAAATCACTGTAACAATAAAAGAATTTTGTGAAATGATTAATAAAAAAGTTATAGAAAAATCATATAATTAATTTTAATTAGGAGAAAATTATGAACAAAACTAACAAAATTGAAGATGAAATTAAACTTCTTAAAGAACAAGATTATGGCGTTTTAGATGCTCAACATTCATTCATGGTTGATGGAGTTTTAGGTGGTTTTAAAGCAGCTATTCATAAGCTTCACTACACATTTGTAAAACAAATTTTACTAGGAATTATGAGTGGTGTTATTATTGGTTTTGGATATGTAGCATGTATTATTGCTATGGTATCTATAAGTGGAACTGATTTTGAAAAATTCGGAACAATTCTTTTAGGATTCATTTTCCCGGGATGTATCATTATGATTACATTTTTGGGTGGGGGATTATTTACAAGTCACGTATTTAGTACAATTCCTGTGTTTAAAGGTTGTGGAAGTAGAAGACTTTACTTAAAGGGAATCTTTGGAGTTCTTTTAGGTAACTTCGCAGGTACATTTATATTTGTAGCATTATTTTCTGCAGCTGGTGGACTTTGAGATAACGGACCTTTTTTAGACAAAGTTTTTTCAATGGCTATGCATAAAATGTATTTAGTAAATCACGATTTAAATGCAAGTGGAACAACAAATATTTTAAGTGTTTTAGGAACAATTGGAATTGGTATTGCTTCTGGTATTTTATGTAACATGATGGTTTGTGCAACACTACCATTGGCAAGTACGACAAAAAATACAGCAGCAGTAATACTTCTTATGATCTTCCCGATTGCTTATTTTGCAATTGGTGGATTCCAACATGGACCTGCAAACTCATTCTTTATGTGAATGTTATTGTTTGAATCAATATTTAATCATTCAACTGTAGTTTCTGGAAATTTACACCCAGAAATCCAATATTTCTTACTATTTATAGTTTTAAGTACTTTACCAACATTAATTGGTAACTGAATTGGTGGGGCTTTATTATTACCAGGTATTTTATATTTAATAAATAAAGAATACGCTACTGTTTTATTTAAAAAAATAAAATTAGAATATCTTGAAAACAAAGTTTACAGTTTTAAACAAAAAGCAGAAACACAAGCAGCTAATTTAAAGAATAAAATTAAAGAAAAAGAAGCTGATATAAAAGCTCAAGAAAAACAATCAAAAGATAAATAAAAAAACCATTTACTATGGTTTTTTTATTTTTTTATATATAATTAGTAAAGATAAATGTACAGGAGTATTTTATGAGATTAATTATCAAGCAAATCAGCAAGGGCAAACGTAAGTAGTTTAAAACCTATTGATTTTTTTGATTAACAAATACATTAATACTTATCTTTAAAACGAAATAATATAATACAAATAATAAAAAATATAATTAAAAACAAATATAAATTAAAAAATAATAATTAGAATGTGAGAATAGAAAAATGAAAAATAATAATTTAAAAGTAAAAAGGAAGTTTAAGTTTAAAATTCCTACATCATTTACAATACTTTTTGCTGTATTGGCAATGATAATGATAGCATCTTGAATAATGCATTATGCTGGGGTCACTTATACAAAACCACCAGAAAAAGAAGAGGGTCAACCGACTCCCGGAGTTGCTATAACTGCAATTGGTATCGTTGATTTATTTGTATCTATATTTAGAGGTTTTGAAGATAAAGTTGAAGTAATTGTATTTGTACTATCCATCGGGGCATTTATTTATATTGTTATGAAGTCAAAATCATTAGATGCTTTGACTCAAAAAATAGCTTGAAAATTTAAAGATAAAACAATTTGAGCCATACCTATTATTGTTGTATTTTTAAGTTTTTGTGGATCAGCATACGGAATGGCTGAAGAAGCTTTAGGGTTTCATATGATTGTTATTCCTTTGATGTTGGTTGCTGGTTTTGATGTATTTACAGCTCTAATAACTGTTCTTCTTGGTGGGGGAATCGGACCAATGTTAGCAACATTTGATCCGTTCTTAATTTTTACTGCAGCAAATGCAGCAAATAATGCTCCACCAATGGATGGATTAATATTTAGATTGGTTGCATGAGTTTTAGTTACAAGTTTCACTTCTGGGTGAATAATGTTTTATGCAAGAAGTGTTAAAAAAAATCCACAACTTTCTTATACATTTTCAACTTTGGAAGAAGATAAAAAATTTTTCCTAAAAGAACAAATTAATGAAGTGCCATTAACAAAAAAAAGAATAGCAATTAGTGTTATCTTCTTATCAATGTTTTTAATTATGATAGCTTATCTTTTTCCTTGAGATACTTTATTTGGAACAAACGCAATGCAAAATGCAGGGTTATGAGTTAACAAATATATCCCTTTCCTAACAGGTCTTGTTCCTGGTATGGGTCATGGTGATATGTTTGTGGTTGCTGGATTTTTCTTGATAGGATCATTAATCGTTACAATTTTAAATTGAGAAAGCGAAGAGTCTTTTATAGAAGACTTAATGGTTGGTGCCAAAGATATGTTGGGAGTAGCATTTATTATCTCTATAGCAGGGGCAATAACTTTTTTACTAAAAGAAACAGGTATGCAATCATTAATGCTTGACGGTATTGAAAAATCAAATGTAAATAATATGAATCCATTTTTATTTATTATAATGACATTCTTATTATTTATTCCGATGTCATTTGCATTACCATCAACTTCTGGATTCTCAAGTGCTGTATTTCCTGTTTGAGGACCTCTAGCAGAACAAATAACTGTTGGTTCTACTGCAACAAATATGGTTTCTGGTAGTATTACTGCATTTGCATATGCAAATGGTACAGCAAATATGATTTCTCCGGCTTCTGGAATTGTTGTTGGAGCAGCACAAATTGGAAGAACAAGTTATGGTACAATAATTAAAGGTACATGAAAATTTCATTTATGTTTATTCTTTATAAATATTTCATTACTTTTAATTGGTACTGGTTTAAATTATACTGGTGCACACATCTTTTAATCTATTTTATTAAAACCCTTTACAAGGGTTTATTTTTACGAGGTAATTTATGAAAGTGAAAAAATTTCAAAGTGATAAGGCTTTTTCTGTAAAGAAATTTTCTGATTCATTTAAAATGATTGGCGAAACCATAAAACATAACCCATGAACATTCGTGGGTTATTTAATATTTACTGTAATTGACTCTATTTTGTACTCTTCAATAACAATTGTTGTTAGTCAAATGACAAAATCTTTAACAACTGATGGACAGAAAGGAAATAATTTTTTAGGTCTTTCAATGCAATGATACAGTTGAGCATTTATTGGACTAGCTATTTTAATGCTTATTGTTGTTTTTGATTATCTAACTAATGTTTTTACAGCACTTTTTTCAAAGAAAGTTGAAATTTATCTTCGTATAAAAGCTTTAAAAAAACTTGTTGAAATTGATATAAGTTATTATTCAAAAAACCAACTTGGTTTAATAATGTCTAGAGTTATAAATGATAGTCAAGGATCTGGAGATTCATTCAATGATTTTCTATTAAACCTTCTTTTCACAAGTGTTAGTTTTACAACAATGATGGTTTTTATGTATATGATAGATCCGTTAATGGCTTCAATAATATTTGCAATATTTTTAACACTTGTTGTTATAGTTTGAGTTTTATTTGTATACTACAGAAGAGCTATAATTATCTCAATTGATGTTAAACAATCAATTGATGCAGACATCACTGATAGATTAATAAATATTAGAGCTATTAAAGCAAATGCGGCAGAAGATAGAGAAACAATGAGAAATAAAGAACTGCATAGAAAGTATGATGAGAAATTAAGTAGAGTAATATGATTACAATCTTCTCTAACATTCTTTTCTTATACATTTGCTTGATCATTGCCCATTGTTGCAATAATTTCAGCAATGGGATTATATGGTAATTCTATGGATGGAGCTGAATTAACAAACTTAATTGTTGCATTTGCTTCAGCTACAAATAATATACTTTATTCATTAATGACTCTTCCTGTATGGATGAGAGGTCTTACAAAGCTATCAAACTGTATTATGAGGCTAAATCACATATATGACTCAAAATCATTATTAGAGTTTATTGATAACCCACAAAAAGTTGGAGATATTGAAACAATTACTTTTGATAAAGTTACATTTAACTATCCAGAGTCTCCAACAAAAAAAATCTTGCCAGAAGTTAGCTTTACTTTTGAAAAAAACAAAAGTTATGCATTTGTCGGAGAAACTGGGGTTGGAAAATCTACAATAGCTAAACTATTGTTAAGATTTTATGATGTAACATCAGGAGAACTGCTTATAAATGGTAAAAATATTAAAAAAATTGATCATGTAGATTATCTAAATAAAGTAGGTTATGTAGAACAAGAGCCACAAATACTATATGGAACTGTTATGGAAAACTTAAAATATCCATGTTTTGATAAAACAGATGAAGAAGCAATTGCAGCTGCAAAAAAAGCAAAAATTCACAATTACATAGAAAAGTTACCAAAAGGTTATGATACAATTTTAGGAGAACGTGGTTTTATGTTTAGTGGAGGGCAAAAACAGCGTCTAGTAATTGCGCGTCTTTTCTTGAAAGACCCACAATTGCTAATTCTCGACGAAGCAACAAGTGCGTTGGATAATGTCGTTGAGAGAGAAATTCAATCAGAGCTAGACAAATTAATGGTGGGTAGAACCACTGTTGTTATCGCACACAGATTAAGTACAATCAAAAACGTCGATGAAATAATTGTTTTAGACAAAGATGGAGTTTCTCAAAAAGGTAGTTTTGATGAGTTGAAAGAAAAAGAAGGAAGATTCAAAAAGCTATACACTATTGGTTTGATGAAATAGAGGTATTATATGAACGATATTAAATGAAATGAAATATCAATGGAAATGATCTCTTGCATAGGTACTGCAAAGTCAAATACAATAATGGCGATAAGAGCTGCCAAAGAAAGTGATTTTGATAAAGCAAAGGATTTATTAAAAGAAGCTGAAACAGAAATGACAAAAGCTCACAACTTACATTTTGATATAGTTTCTAGAGAAGCTGGTGGAGAAAAATTGGAAATTAAATTAATTTTTATTCATGCAGAAGATCAAATGCTAACAACTCAAGCAATGATGGATTTAGCAAAAGAAATGATTGAAATGTATAAAATTATTAATAAATAAATAAAAAAATTGGGAGGGTATAATTTATGCCAAAAGCGTTTACTATTGACTTAGGAGCAACTTCTGCAAAGTGTGCATTCTTTGATCATGAAAAGGTTATCAAAACATTTGTTTTTGATACGACAAATAAAACAAACTTATTAGAAAACATTTCAAAAGAAACTTTTAAAGTTGCAGCTGAAAACAATATCGATATGGAAGCATTAGATTTTGTTGGAATAGCTGTTTGTGGAATTGTTGATAATGAAACAGGAACAGTTCTTTATTCAACTAACTTAGGTTGAACAAACTATCCAACAAGAATTGAATTACAAAAATTATTTAACAACAAAAACATTGTAGTTTTAAATGATGCAAAAGCAGCAACTTATGGAGAATGAAGTGCTTCTTTAAATAAAGAACCAGAATCAATGGCTTTATTCACAATTGGAACTGGAGTTGGAGGAGGAGCTATTTTCAATAGAAAATTAGTTTTTGGAGATAACACAGGATTACCAAGTGAACCAGGACATGGTGGAGGATTCCAAAATGTATTTCAATGTAGTTGTGGATTACTTGGTTGTTTAGACCCAGTTTCTTCAGCAACAGGTATTGAAAGAAGACTTATAGAGGTTGCTTCTAAATCAAGTGGACCTTTAGGTGAAGTTTATTCAAGATTAAAAGAAGATCTACACATTATTGATGTAGCGGACTTGTTTAAAAATGGAGACAAGGAAGTTGTTGATGTTTTCAAAGAAAATTTAGAACCGCTAGCTAAATGTATCTCTGTTTTAATACATTTCTTTGATCTTTCAATGATAGTTATTGGTGGAGGGCCTTCAAATTTAGGAGAACCTTTCTTAGATATTATTAAAGAAGATTTAAAAAAATATGTATTACCACAATTTTATGACAAGATAAAAATAACAAGCTCAGGATTAAAAGACTTAGTTGGAGCTTGAGGGGTTTACAAATATGGAGTAGATCACATTATAAACAAAAAATAAATCTTAAAGATTTATTTTTTTTGTTTGAAAATATTTATATAAATATTATAAAATATGTATAAGGAGACTTTCTGTATGAAAAAACTATTATCTTTATTCGGAACATTAACACTTTCAACAACAAGTATAGCGATTTCAACACAAGTAGTCTCATGTAATGCAACTTGATCTGGTGAATTTCAATCAATAATTGACAAAGATGTTGAAAAAATAACTGGAAAAGATTATTTTGATATAAAAGAAGAAAAGGATAAACAAATAACACCAAACAAAGTTGATCCTTGTAAACCGGGTTCATTTTACTCTGACGAAACAAACCCAGAACCTGAAAACCCAGAACCTGAAAACCCAGAATTGCCTGCTTGTGTTGAAGTGAAACACAGGGATGTAAATGTATTAGAGTTAAAACCTTCTGAATTAATAAATAATAAAAAAAACGAAGTTGAATTAAAAAAAATTACTGATAATTCATTAGAACTTTTCAAAGAAGCAAGTACCTATTTTGATTCAATTGTCCCTGATTTTGATCCAAAAGATGAAGATGGAAACGACTATTATTACTATGTTTTAGATGATAAAAATGCCTATGGTAATTCATCAAAACTTATGAATTATGAATCTCAAAAAAATATTTTAGATTTTTACGGTGATGCAATAATAAATCCTTTATTTCAAAAAACAGCAGTTCAGTTTGCGGTTTTAAGAAAAAACTTAGCATTTACACAATACTTTGAAGATACTTTCCTTAAAAATCCAAGTGAAAAATATACTAAGGAATATATAAGTGAAGTTGAATACATGAACAATTATTTAACTGATGGTTGATTTGTTCCTATGTTTAAAATAATAAGACAAGAAAAAGTAATCAGTCAGGGTAACTCGATGACTAAAATGAAATTCGACAAACATGTTGTAAGTTATTTCGACGTAGGTTCAAAATCAAGTGAGTACCTTAAAAAATACGAAGGATATTGATTCACACCTTCTTCAAACAATGATGATTGAATAAAAGGTATTATTTTAGCTGATGGAAAAAGTCCAGAAAAAGATGTAATTTACGGTTCTAAACCTCATATAGCTGCAAGAATAAATGATTATGAAGTTTCTAGATTATATAATTATGGATTTACTGAATTGGGGGGTCATAGATAATGCAAAAATTTGAAAAATACCCTGATATATTTGAGCTTTCTAATAATATTAAAGCAAACAAAGAAAGAAGAAAGAAGTTAAAAACTGAAATATTTGATCTTAACAATGAGCTTCACACTAAAAAATTAAAGGCAAAAGATATTTCTTCAACTTTTAATAAAATTAGAAGAGAAAAAGAAAAGGAATTAACTGCTTCTTTGGATGTTGATTTAGCGAATGCTAAATATAAAAAAGCTGATATAAACAAAATTTATGATGTTTATAATGACACAATTTCTTCTTTAAAAGAAGAATATGAAGCAAAAAAAATTAAAAGATCTGAAAAAATGCGAATGGAAATAGAGGATTTAAAGTCAAAAATAGAATCTTCTAAGCAACAATATAAAGATATCGGAATAAGAAATAAAGAAATCAAATTAGAAGTTAAAGAGCTTTGAATAATCAAACAAGAGGATATTCAAAATGAATCTGATAGATTAAAATCTGAGTTAATTGAATTAAAACTTGAAGTTAAATCAAATATTTATCACTTTAATAAAGAATACAGAGAAAAGTATGTAGAATTAATTTCTAATTGAAAAGAAGAAAACCACTCATTAGTTAATGTTGGCTATATTCTTAGAAAACTAAAACGTAAAAGAAGATTAAAACCTTTTGAACACGAGTTAGATGAAACAATTTATGAATTATCTCTTAAAGTTAATGAACTTAAGATTATTTATAAAAATAAAATAGATATTGAAAAGAAAAAGTTAAATGATAAAAAATTAGAAATCAGATATAACTCTGGGAAATCAGACCCGGTAACCATCAAAACAACTGTTGATAAAATAACTTGAGCATCAGGTAAATTATCAAACTGAAAATACATGGTTGCTATAAAAAATGGGTTCTTTTCATTAATGCCTCTAGTAATTGTTGGAGCAATGTTTATATTGGTTAACAACATTATCCTTGGAGCAGGAAATGGTGGATTATTCAACTTATTTTACTTATCTGCCGATCAATTGGCAGTTTTGGATAAAGTAAAATTAATTGGTTCTTACATCTGAAATGGTACATATGCATTCTTTGGGTTGCTTTTAGCTGGAGCTATTGCTTATCACTTGGCGCCATACTATAAAGTTAACCAATGAGCTGCTGCTGTTGTAGGGTTTGTTTCATTCCTTATAATGAATCCATCATTTTGAGGAAATTTAGGAGTATTTGGTACTTCTGGAATGTTTACTGCAATGATTATAGGTATTTTATCAACAGCTTTATTTGGAAGACTTTCAAAAAATGAAAAATTAAAAATAAAAATGCCTGACTCAGTACCTGATGGGGTTGCAAAGTCTTTTAACGTTCTAATACCTTATACAATAACTGCTGTTGTTTTCGGGGTTACTGCTTTTGGAATTTCTTGAATAGGTTCTGCTGTGGGAGAAATAACAATCGGAGAAAACACAGTCACATTTATGGATATAAATGGTCTAATTACTGTAGCGATTCAAAAACCACTTGTTAACGCGGTTTCTGGATTTGGTGGAATGATAAGTATAGTATTTATCTGACAAATTTTATGATTCATGGGAATTCATGCAAGTGGTATATTATCACCTATTGTTGAGCCAATTCAACTTGATGGTTTAACTCAAAATCAGCAAGCATTAGCTGAAGGTATACAACCACAATATGTATTTACAAATCCATTTATGAATAACTTCTTATTTATGGGTGGAACTGGAGGAACAATTGGACTTATTATAGCGATTCTTTTATTCTCTAAACGTGGAGATTATAGATCAATGGCTAAAATAACATTAATACCGGCAATATTCTGTATTAATGAACCATTACTATTTGGTTTACCAATTGTTCTAAATCCAATATTGTTCATACCATTTGTGTTTGGACCAATATTGGCAGGTGTTGTTGCTTATCTAGCAACAACTACTGGAATAATGCCTCACTCTAGTGTTGTTGTTCCTTGAACAACACCACCGATTATTGGGGGTATATTAACGACAAAAAGTTTAATGGGTGGTGTAATAGCTGGGGTAAACTTAGTTTTATTAATATCAGTATACTCACCATTCGTAATGTTAGCAAATAAATTAGAACAACGTGATTTATTAAACAAATTTGCTAAAAATAAAAATCAAAATGAAGAAAATATTGTAAAATTAGAAAGTAATTTAAATAGTGTAAATTTAAATAACGTTTAATTCGCTTTGGGAGGGGAAAAAACAATGAACAAGAAAGTACTTTTAGCTTGCAATGCTGGAATGAGCACATCAATACTTGTTAAAAATATGCAAAACTATGCTTTTGAAGAAGATATCAATGTTGAAATAAAAGCTGTTTCTGTAAATGAAGCAAAACTAAATGGTAAAACATGAGACATAGTTCTTCTAGGGCCGCAAGTTGCATATGAGTTAGATGAAATTAAAACTTACTTTGATACACCTGTTTTTGTAATAGATAAAGAAGATTATGCAAAAGCAAGTGGAGAAAAAGTTTTAGAATTTGCATTGGCAAACTGTAAATAAAAAAATCACTTTAAAAAGTGATTTTTTTATTGTTAAAATTATATTAGTGAGGTAACTTTATGAAAAGACAATTAGGTATATCAATATATCCTGAACAATCAACTTTTGAAAAAGACAAAGAATATTTGGATTTAGCAAAAAAATTAGGGTATGAAGTAGTTTTTACAAGTGTTTTACATTTTGTAGGATCAGAAAACGAAAAACAAAAAGCAGAAATGGTTTTAAAAACTATTAAATATGCAAAACAAATCGGTTTCTACACAATTTTAGATGTTGAATATAAATCAATGGAATTAATTGGAATAAGTGTTAATGATGTTTCAAAATGTAATGATTATGGAATAGATTGTTTGAGATTAGATTCTCCAAGTTTACCATTTGAAATATCTTCTATTACACATAATAAATATGGAGTAGATATTCAACTTAACATGTCAAATAATGACAGTTTAATTGATAATGTTATGGATTTTAAACCAATCAAAGAAAGACTTAGTGGATGTCATAATTTTTATCCATTAGAATATACAGCGCTTCCGTTTGATTACTTCAAAGAAGCAAATAAAAAATATTTAAAGCATAACTTATCAACTGCTGCTTTTGTTGGAAGCCATTTTGGTGAAATGACAACAGCTACTGGTTGAAAGGAATTGCCAACACTTGAAGAACAAAGAAATCTTTCTATTTCAGAACAAGCAAAAATTCTTTTCTACACAAATGAGATTAATTTAGTTTTGATTGGAAATGCTTATGCAACAAAAGAAGAATTAGAAGAATTAGCAAGTATTGATAGATATGAAATAACTTTAAATGTTAAACCAATGTATGAATTAAGTGAAGATGAAAAGGGTATTTTAAAATTTGATCACTTCAGAAGAGGGGATATTACAGAATATTTTGTTAGATCTACATTCTCAAGAGTAGAATTTAAAAACTCATCAATAGAGCCAAAAAATACAAAGAAAACTTATAATAAGGGTGATGTTGTAATAATAAATAATAATGATATTAAATATAAAGGTGAATGCCACATTATTATGAAAGATAATTTTGAAGACAAACAACAAAAATATAATTGAATTGGTACTATAAAAGAAAGTGAAAAAAGACTAATAGAATTTATTGGTCCTTGAAGTCACTTTAGATTCGGAATCGAGGAATAATTATGTTATTGACAGGATTGAGTAATGGAACTTTTTGAACTTTATTTTCATTTGGTATTTTAGGACTTATTTTAGGGGTATGCTCTACAATATTTTTTATTAATTTTAAAAGAAGAAAGAAACTTGAAAAGGATTCTTTTAAAGTTACAACAACAAAGTTTAAAATTTTCAGGTTTTGACAGTATTACGGAATTTTCACATTAGCTATGGTGGGCTATTTAATGGCTTTGATTTTTTTAGGAATTTGTCTTGGTGAAATCATAGGATAAATATTTTTAATCATTATAAATTGTAATTTTTTTCCAAAAAATAAAAAAATTTATGGAAAAAAAATGCTTTTTTTTTTTTTTTTTTTTTTTTTTATATTAAAATACAAATGAGAGGAAAGAAAAGGAAAACAAAATGAACGATAAAAGCGTACATTTAACTAATGAAAAAAAGTTAAAGACAAAAAGAATGAAAAGTTCGGACAATGGTAGCAGTAGTTGAAGTAAATTTTTAACAATGCTTCAAGAGCTTGGAAAAACTCTACAGTTTCCAATCGCTGTGTTACCGTTTGCTGCTATTTTAAATAGGTTTGGAGCTCTGGGTATTCAATTTTCAACAGATTCTGCTGGTGAAATTACAAATCAAGTAGGATATTGAATATCTTTAATAATTCAAAAACCCGGTGCTATACCATTTGATAATCTTGCCTTATTATTTGCGATAGGTTGTGCTTTTGGTTTAGCGAAAGATCATCGAGGAGAAGTCGCCTTGGTAGCTGTGATATTTTATTTATCGCTTGCTGCATTAACAAGTGAAGGAACTCTTCCAAGTATGATTTATGGGAATGTTTTGACTCAAAAACAAGAAGCGGTATCTTGGGTTGACCCAATAAATAACACAACTCACTGAAGTCAAGGCGGAAGTGGATTATGGTCCCAGTTACTTTATGTTGTTACAAAATCACAGTATAAACAAGGAGCTTCTGCTGTTCCAGGGTTGGTAGATGGAGCTACATATATTACTGGAGCTACTTATGTTTTAAATATAGGGGTTTTAGGAGGAATAGTTGCAGGATGTATGTCAGCATACTTCTACAATAGATTAAAAGATATTAAATTGCCTCCTGCATTATCATTTTTTGGGGGTAGAAGATTTGTCCCTATGGTTGCCTTAGCTGCAGCTATACCAACGGCTTTTGCATTTGCAATAGTATGACCTTGAATACAATTAGGATTAATTAAATTCGGAACAGCAGTTGCTGATCCAACAAATCCTGCAGTTGCTATTCCAGGAACTACTGTATATGCAATATTAAACAGACTATTATTACCATTTGGTTTACACCAAATTATGAATACATTCTTCTGATTCCAAATGCCTGTGACAGGTACTCCAATAGAAGTGATAACTGGAGCGCCAATCGGCTCAGGAGAAATAATTGTAAATGGTGATATTAATGCATTTACTAAGGGATTAAATACAGCTGGTTTATTCCAATCAGGTTTCTTCCCAATTATGATGGGTGGATTACCAATGGCTGCTGTAGCTATGATTATGACAGCAGATAGAGAAAATAGAAAAGAAATGGCAGGATTCCTTGGGGGAGTTGCTGGTGTTTCATTCTTGTCAGGAATTACTGAACCTTTAGAATTCTCATTTGTATTTATTGCACCTGTTTTATTAGGTATTCACGCAGGATTAACAGGTTTATTTATGGCAATAACAACTTCTATGAGAATTCAAATAGGATTCGGATTTAGTGCTGGATTTATTGACTATGCAATATCATTTGCACAATCATGAGGATTAGCAAATCAAGCAAGTAATAGTGGATTTCAAACAGCAATTGCAAATCCGTTATGAATATTAGTATTGTCTGCAGCTGCAGGAGCAACATACTTCTTCGTATTCTACTTCACAATTAAAAAAATGAATCTAGCAACACCAGGAAGAAATGTTGACGGAACAACATTATCAACAGCAAGTAAATCATCTACAAAAAAAGAATCTTCACAAAAAGGAGACAGATATGATGAGATGGCTTCAAAAATAGTAGAAGCTATTGGTAAAGATAACTTTGTAAGTATTGATAATTGCGCAACTAGATTAAGACTTGTGCTTAAAGATAATGCCATTATAGATGATGCACTAATTAAATCATCAGGAACTTATGGTATAAAACGTTTAGGAACTGAAAGTTTGCAAATAGTTGTAGGACCTGATGTTGAACATGCTGCTAATGCACTTAAAAAATTATTAAATAAATAAAGTAAATATTAAAAAAAGAAATGTTTACATTTCTTTTTTTTTGGAGGTAAATATGGCTTTTAATTTTGAAAAAGATACAGATTGAATATTTACTTTTTGTAAGAGCTGTTGAGATTTTAAAAAGTTTGTTTTTTCAAAAAGTATAAATTTTGAGACAAAAGATTCTTACAAAGGTATATGTGTTGAATGTAAAAAAGAGCAAAGAATAAATTTAAAGGAGGCTAGAGATTATTATGATCATTTAAATGATCATAATAATTAATTGGTTATGGACAAATTTCCTTGATGAGTAATCCTGATAATAATTTTTGTTCTTCTTATCCTTTATTTTGTCATTCCTTGAAACAAAATAAGATCAAAGTTTAAAGAAAAATCGGATTTAATAAATGAACCTAAAGAATATATTGATTCTGAAATCGACAAAAAAATAACAAAAGCTGTAGAAAACCCAAATAATAAACCAATGCTTGGTATTTATAATTGATTTGGTAAAAAAGAAGCTTTGAGATTAAAAACAATAGTTTATGTACAACCTGAAGAAGATAGTTGTGATCTTTGTATCCCTTTCGAAAATCAAATTTTATCTTTAGAACAATATGACAATCAGTATATAACCATGAGTGAAGCTATATCAAAAGGCTATCATCATATTGGTTGTAAGCATATTGATATTGACTATTTTCCAGGCACTACAAAAATACCAGAGAAAAAAATCAGTTCAGAAGAGCAAGTCAAAAAACACAAACAGGTGTTGTCTCTGTATAAATTAGAAAATGATATAAGAAATTTAAAATATGAATTTGATAATGTAAAATCTTCAGATTCTTTAAATAAAAAAATAATTGAAAAAGAATTTGAGATCATAGATTACTGTTTAAAAAACAAATTGCAAAGGAACGTTGAAAGAGAAAATCCTAACATATCTGATTTGAAAAAGTTTAGATAATTAATTAAAAAAAAGTGATTTTTTTAAAAAATATATAATATAATAATTAAGGTTTAAAGAAAGAAGCGCACAGCTCACCGTAATTTGTAAAGAAACGGTAAAAACTTATTTATTATTCGTATATAAAATAAATAAATTTTAAGTGTGCTCCTGATCTTTTAACGGCACACTTTTTATTTTGGAGGAAAAATGGCAGACAATAAAAATATAAAAACAGATTTTGTAAACAGAGAAATTAGAGCTAAACAAGTTTTAATTATCAATGATGATGGTACTAAAAATGGACCACTTAACAAATTTGAAGCTTTAAAATTAGCAGAAGAAGCAGGTTTAGATCTACTTCAAGTGGGTATGCAAGATAATGCTACAGCTATTGCTAAAATCTTGGACTACGGTAAGTTTAAATATGAACAAAAACGTAAACAAAAAGAAAATAAGAAAAATCAAGTTAAAGTAGAAAACAAAGAAATTCGTTTAACTGTCGGTATTGGTGAACATGATATGGACACTAAAGCTAGAAAAGCAAGAGAATTCTTAGAAGCTGGAGATAGAGTTAAAGTATCATTAAAATTCAAGGGTAGAGAAATAACTTTCCAAGAATTTGGAAAAGAAACATTAGATAGATTTTTTACAAAAATTGAAGATGTTGCAAAAATCGAAAAAGAAGCCAAACTAAATACAAGATTCTTAGATATGTATGTAGTGCCAAAAAAAGGTTAATTATAGGAGGAGAGAATTTATGCCAAAAATGAAGACAAAAAGCTCTTTAGCAAAAAGAGTTAAGAAAAATGGTGCAGGTAAGTTAAAAAGAGGTAAAGCTTATAGATCTCACTTAGCACAAAATAAATCAACAAAACAAAAAAGACATCTTAAAAAAGCAACTTTCGTCTCAGCTGGAGATATGAAACGTCTAAAAGGATTATTACAAAACTAAAATAGGAGGTAGAACAATATGGCAAGAGTAAAATTTGGTAAAGTAACTAGAGCAAGAAGAAAACGTTGAATTAAAAGAGCAAAAGGTTACTACGGAACAAAAAAAGCAAACTATAAAAAGGCTCATGAACAAGTTGTACGTTCTATGGCTTATGCTTTTGTTGGACGTAAACTTAAAAAACGTGACTTTAGAAAATTATGAATTATTCGTATAAACGCAGCAGTTAGACCATTAGGATTAAGTTATTCTAAATTCATGAATGGTTTAAAAATTGCAGGAATTGATATTAACAGAAAAATGTTATCTGAATTAGCAATTCACGAACCAAAACAATTTGAAGCAATAGTAGCTTCATCTAAAAAAGCTTTAGATTCTAAAAAATAATACAAATGAGCGACAAGCTCATTTTTTTATTTATGTTAAAATCTTTCTATATTTATATGAGGTATAAAACATGGCTAAAATTTTAGATAATAACGAAATAGAATTCTCAAAAGATGACTTATTGGCTGCTTGAGAAAATTCGCCAATATTAATTAACAAAGAACCAGAATCATTTAGAATGTGTTTCATTTGCAAATTCTATATGATTAAAGAGAATTTTGAAAAGGGAGATTTAGCTTGAATTTGTGAATTTATTGATCTAAAACATTTTAATTTAGATTCTTCAAATATGATAGCTATACATCCTGGTTGTAGAGAATTGAGACACAAAGATGACTGCTCTAAAATTGTAAAAAAGATAAAATCATCACAGTGAAGTGCTTCAGAATAAAAAAAGAGGTTTAAAACCTCTTTTATTTTCTTTTATAGTTAACTCCAGTTAAATTTTGTACTTTTGTAAGTTTTTTTCTAGCTATTTTACGAGCTTTTTCGGCTCCTTTTTCTAATCACTCATCTACTAAATCAGAATTACTTAGTTCTTTAAATTTAGTTTGAATTTTTTCTAATAATTCAACAACCACTTCACTTACATTTTCTTTTAAGAATCCATAATCCTTACCTTCAAAGAATTTTTCTGTTTCTTCAATAGTAATATTTTTAAGTGCTGAATATATTGTTAATAGATTACTTACACCAGGTTTATTTTCTGGATCATATTTTATTAAGTTCTCTGAATCGGTAACAGCAGCTTTTATTTTCTTTTTAACATCTTCAATATCATCTAAAAGAGCTATAAAACTTTTTGGGTTAGCAGCTGATTTAGACATTTTCTTAGATGGATCTTGTAAGTCCATTATTTTTGAACCAACTTTTGGAGTGTAATCTCCAGGTATTGTAAACATTTCTCCAAATTTATTGTTCATTCTTTCTGCAATATTTCTAGCTAATTCAATATGTTGTTTTTGATCTTTTCCAACAGGAACAAATTCTGGATCATATAACAAAATATCTGCAGCCATTAAAACAGGATAAGTTAATAAACCTGTTGGAATAAATTCTGTTCCATTTTCTGATTTGACTTTTGTTGATTTATCCTTAAATTGAGTCATTCTTTGTAATTCCCCAATAGTTGTATTACAAGTAAGTATTCAAGCTAGTTGAGCGTGCTCTAAAACATCACTTTGTACAAAAACTGTTGATTTTTCAGGGTCCATTCCACAAGCAAAATATAGAGTTACCATATTTTTAATATTTTTTCTAAGTGTTTCTTTTTCAATTGGTGTTGTTATTCCGTGAAGGTTTGCAACAAAAACATACATATCAAACTCTTCTTGAAGTTCTACAAAGTTTTTCATAGCTCCAATATAGTTACCTAATGTCATTTGACCTGTTGTTGTTATTGCTGATAACATTCTTTTTTTATCCATACTTATTACTCCTTGATTTACATTTAATATTATACAATCTTTATATATTTTTCTTTTAAAAATAAGTAAAATTAATTATAGTTTAGAGGTGGAATAAATGTTTTCATTTAGCATAATTAAAAATGATTATGAAACAACACAAGAAGTAGTTTCTAGTTTAAAAGAAAAACTTGAAGTCAGGGGTTGAAAGTATGATGAAATTAACCCTAGTTATGTATTTATTTTTGGTGGAGATGGAACTTTTTTAAAGGCAGTATCAACATATAAAGAAAATATAACAAATATTGAGTTTGTCCCATTTAAATCTGGAGGAATTGGTTTTTACACAAACAAAAATAGGGTAGAAAACATTGATGATACTATTGAATCAATTGAAAATAAAAGCTATAAGTTAAATGATTTTGAGTTATTAGAAATAAAAAGTAGTCAAAAAAACTTAATAGTTACAAATGAAGTAAAAATATTAAATGAAAAAAATCCACTATATGTAGAAATTTATATAAATGATGAATTTTTAGAAAAATTTCACGGAACAGGACTAGTTGTTTCTACTTCTAATGGAAGTAGTGGTTATATGAAATCAGCTGGAGGAGCTATCATATTGTCTAAAGACAGTAGAATATTCCAACTCCAAGAACTTGTTCCTGTAAGTACAAACAAATTTAGAACTTTAAATGCTCCTTTAATATTAGATGAAAATCATGTATTAAAATTAAAGTTTGAAAAAAAGTCAAATGAAATAATGATAATAGATACAGTTGAGTATCCTGTTGAAGACTTAGAAATAGAGATAAAATCTTCAAAAAACAAAATAAAGGTTGTAACCGATCATAAAGCTGCAAGTAAAATTGAAATATTGAGAGATATTTTTGTTAAAGACAAGGAAGTTATAAAATAGTGAATACAATAGTTTATATTCTTTTGGCAATAGCTTTTACGGTTTGTTTTATCTCTCTGTTTGCATATTTTTCTATAACAAAAATTATAAAAAATAAAAAAGATAAATATGGAATTGACAGTATTGAAAGAAGTTCGACAATTTATAACAAAATATTGATAGAAATTGGAACAATAGAAAATGTTGACTCTATAAAGGAAAATAGAATTTTAGTTCTTTCTTCACAACTTGTTAATATAGAAAATTTGAAAAACTTAAAAATAAAAGCTGAAATAGAAGGAAATGAAGTTGGTTTAACTTCTAAAGAATTCTCCATAAAGTTATTTATGAAAAGGTTAGAAAATGATTTAAAAAAATAAGATAATGATTATCTTATTTTTTTATTATAGTTATAAATTCCTCCCTGAAGAGTTCTTGCATCATAACCAAGTTGTCTTAAAAAACTAGCTACTTGTCCGCTTCGATTACCAGCATTGCATACTGTTACTATTGGTTTGTTGCTTGGGTTATATTCCTCTAGGTATTTTTTGAAGTCATCTAAAAATTGATCTATATGAATATTTACAGCTCAACTAAAATGGGGTAAAGTTTTAAACTCTGTTCTTGTTCTAACATCCAAAGTAAAATACTTATCCTTGTCCAAAGCATATTCTTCAACTGAAATAAACATCACATCACACCTTCTTTCACAAATATTTTAATCTCTTATTTGTGAATAAAACAATCTTTTTTTATTCAAAAACTTTACTTTAAACATAAATAACTTATAATTAGAGAGTATTTAAATCTGGTTGACGTTTTATTTTAAAAACTAAACAAATAATAAAAACTAAAGAAATGGAGAAAAAATATGGCAGATATTAAATTTATGGCCCTAGGTGGTCAAGACGAAAGAGGAAAAAATATTTTTGTTATTAGTGTAAATGATGACTTATATATTTTTGATGCAGGAATTAAATTTCCTGAAAGAAGTGTTTTAGGAATTGATGTTATTATTCCTAACTTTGAATACTTAAAAGCTAATGCTAAAAAAATTAAAGGTATTTTCCTTTCAAACCCAAGTTCAAACAACTCAGGGGCAATTAGTTATATTTTAAGAGAAATTGATGTTCCAGTTTATTGTAATGAATTAACAACAACAATCTTAAAATACAGAAACATGAAATATAGAATAAAAAATAGAGAAAATAACTTCAAAATAATAAATGATAAAGATATAGTTTCATTTGGTGATGTAAAAATTGAAGCTTTTAGAACAACTGCTGCATTTCCAGAATCATTTGGTTTTGCAATGCATACAGAAGATGGTGTAATTGTTTATGCTGGAGATTACATAATTGATGGAAATGAACAATCATATTTTTCAACAGATATGAACCACTTAAATGAAATTGCTAAAAAAGGAGTTCTTGCATTTATAAGTGATGCAGAATATGCTTCAAGAATTGGATATACTGTTCCAAATCATAGAATTGAAAAATTCATAGCAGCTCCAATGAAAGATAAAAAAAGACGTTTAATTTTAGGGATGTTCGAAGAAGATGTATTTAAGTTATTTGAAATAATCAAGCAAGCCAAAGCAAATGATAGGAAAATAGCTGTTTATGGAAAAACAATCACTAAAGTTGTTGAATCAAAAGTTATACAAGAAAGTTTACAAATTTCTGAAAAAGATGTTATTTCAATTGAAGATTTCATGAAATCAGAAGATGGAATATTATTGTTAACTGGAGCAGGGGATCTTTTATACACAAGACTTGCTAAAATAGCTGCAGGAAATGATGATAAAGTTGAATTTACAGAAAACGATACAATAATTCTTGCAACTCCACCAGCAGCTGGAGTTGAAAAAAGACATGCTGAAATATTGGATGAACTTGCAAGAACTAATGCTAAATTAGTTTCATTGAGTGATAAAAACATTTGATCAATGAGAGCGAGTTATGAAGATATTAAATTAATGACAATAATAATGAAACCCAAATCATTCATACCTATAAAAGGTCTATATAAAGACTTCTTAAATGCTGAAAGAGCAGCAATTGAAGCTGGTGTAGAAAAGAAAAATATTCAATTAATTAATAATGGTCAGATATTAAAAATATCTGAAGAAGGTAAATTAATAATTGCATCAGATTCTATAAAAACAGCTGATGTTTATGTAGATGGTATTGGTGTTGGTGATATTGGGGCGGTTGTTTTAAATGAAAGAAAACAACTTGCAACTGATGGTGCTGTAATAATTGGTGCCAATGTTAACAATAAAACAAAAGATTTAATTTCATTAATAGATATTCAAATGCGTGGAGTTATTTACATTACTGAAGAAAATCCTATTTTTAAATTAATGCAAAAACAAATCATTGATATTTTAGAAAAATATAAAAATGAAGCAAAAACAAATCCTAACGCTTACGACTTAAATGCAATTAAGAAAGAAATTGTTTCAAGAATTAGAACTACTCTAAAACAAGAAACAGGAAAACAACCAATTGTATTGGTAATAATTAATGAAATTGACGGTACATTCTTTGAACCGAAAAATAATAGATCAAGAAACTCATAATAAATTTTGAGTTTTTTTTAATTGATTAAAAAAAATCTTTAAAATATATTAAAATCATATGGTAAGGGCAATATACAAAGGTGGAATCATGAATAATTTTAATGGGCTAAATAATCAAGATGACAATGACCGTACAAGAGCATTTACTCTTCAAAAAAAAGAAAGAAGAGCAGATTCAGTTTCATGAATAGTTGGAGCTTTACTTCTATTCTTTATAAACTTAATGTCATTAGGAAGAATTACAATCGTTGGTCAATTTATTGATGACGTATTTTTTAATTTGCCTTTTGGGTGATTTAAGTACTTTTTATATCTATTATTTTTTATGGTGGATTTTGCTATTTATTTTGGAATAAAATTTAAACCTAAAAAAAGATTTTTAGCAATGGTAATTATTACATGAATTTCAATGTGTTGAATAATATCTTCAATTCTTTTTATAGTTGCTTATAATGTTAAAACAGAAGATTTTAAAGTTAATGCTATTTGATCATCTACAATACTAAAAGATTCAATATCTTCTTATTTTGAAAATTGAACTCAAAAATCTCTTTGAGGAGAAAATAGTGGAACAATATGAGTTGCAAATCCAGAAACATACTTTAATTTATGAGCTGGTGGTGGATTAATTGGAACAATTTTAGCCGGTTTTTCTGCATATACATCAATATACTTTGGGTTAGTAATAGCTTTATTCTTTTTCGTTTTAGATATGATATGAATATTTACAGGAGATGCCTTCTTCTTTTTAAAACCCAAATCAAAAAGAACAGGTAAAAGACTAAGAATACTTTCTTTAAAAAATAATAAAAATTCAAGTTATAGCCCAAAAGTTAAAAAGCAAAGAAATAACAGAGGAATATTTAGTCTTATTAATTTAGATGATGATGACGGTTTCGAGGAAAGAAATATTTTAGCATCTATGAAAGAATCTGATATCACTATTGAATTGCCAAGTTATAACAGAAACAGTGATAGAAATATTTATGAAGAAGTTAATACTGATTTTTATAATGATGACTTCTCAAACATAAATCTAGAAAACTATAATCCAAATCAAGACTACAAAAATGAGTTCATGAATCATCAAGAACAAGGACTAAAGAAAATAACAGATTTTAATTTAGATAAAGTAAGGGAAGAGGCAAAATATAGAGCTGAATCTTTTGTCAGAGAAGAACCTGTTTATACTTCTAGAAGAGAAAAAGATTATGACTTTGATTTCCCAATGCCTATTGAATCAAAATATGGTCAAGTTTCTACAGAACAAGCAAGGGAACAATTGGCAAAAGAAACAAATATAACTCCTTTCGGTGCTAATGGTAAAACTCAAGAACTAGTTAAATCAAAAACAAAAAAAGAAAAAGTCGAAGAAACACCAGAAGGTCAAATCACTTTGGATTACTTCATTAATGAAACTAAAAAAGAAAAAGAACAAGTTAAAAAACAGTTTGAAGAATTTAATGATTACACTTCTCCGATGCAAGAAAATCTTGCAAGAAATATTTTATATTCTTCAAGTGGATATCAATCAAGAAATAATGGTAAACAACAAATGGAGGTTAATACAAATAAAGCTGTTGAAAAACAACAATTTGTAAATGATGCTTATCAACTTCCTTCAATTGAAATACTTACTCAAAAAGGCAATAACTCAGTTCAGCAAGAAGAAGTTAGAAAAGCAGCGGAAGAAAAAGCTCAAAGAATTAATGAAACTTTCAAACAGTTTGGAGTTCATGCTAGTGTAACTAATATGAATATCGGTCCAACTGTTATTAAATTTGAAATTCAACCAGAACCTGGAACAAAAGTTAATAGCATTACATCATTGGAAAATGACTTGAAATTAGCGTTAGCAACTCAAAATGTTATAATGGAATCTCCAATTCCAGGAAAACAAGCTGTAGGTATAGAAATACCAAACGATAAACCTGAAATTGTTCCAATGAGAACTGTTATTGAAGAACAACCTATTACTAAAATGGGAAGTAAACTATATTTTGCTATTGGTAAAACAGTTACTGGAGATATGTTATTTGGTGAACTTGATAAAATGCCTCACTTACTTGTTGCTGGTTCAACAGGTAGTGGTAAGTCAGTTATGATCAACGGTATAATTTCATCAATTCTAATGAAAGCAAAGCCTCATGAAGTTAAATTCTTGATGATTGACCCTAAAAAAGTTGAACTTTCAGTTTATTCTTCAATTCCTCATTTACTTGCACCAGTAATTAGTGATATGAGTGTTGCAAATAGTGCACTTAAAAAAGTTATAAATGAAATGGAAAGAAGATATGCTCTTTTCACAACAAATGGAGTTAAAAACATTGATGGATTTAACTCAAGACAAGCATCTTCTGAAACAAAACTTCCTTACTATGTAGTTATTATCGACGAGCTAGCAGACTTAATGATGACCTCAAATAAAAAAGATGTTGAAGACTCTATTATGAGACTTACACAACTTTCTCGTGCTGCAGGAATTCACTTAATTGTTGCAACTCAAAGACCTTCAACAGATGTTATTACAGGTGTTATTAAATCTAACATTCCAGTAAGAATTGCCTTTTCTGTAACTTCATCAATTGATTCAAGAACTATTTTAGATTCAAGTGGTGCTGAAAGATTAATTGGAAAAGGAGATCTGTTGTACACACTTCCAGGAAGTGCTTCACTTGTTAGAGCACAAGGTGCTTATATAAGTGATGATGAAATTGAAGCTTTAGTAAGACATTGTTCAACTCAACAACAACAAATTTTCGATTCTGAATTCTTAAAAAT
Source organism: Spiroplasma sp. BIUS-1 (assembly GCF_010365805.1). Classification (NCBI taxonomy): domain Bacteria; kingdom Bacillati; phylum Mycoplasmatota; class Mollicutes; order Entomoplasmatales; family Spiroplasmataceae; genus Spiroplasma; species Spiroplasma sp. BIUS-1. The sequence goes on from NZ_CP048386.1 coordinate 231,917, forward strand.
AGAAGAAGATACCAACACAATTAACATGGGTGCTGGTTCAGATCCTATGTTTAATGAAATTAAAGATTATGTAATAAGCAAGCAAAAAGCTTCAACCAGTTTAATTCAAAGACAATTTGCAATTGGTTATAATAGAGCTGCAAAAATTGTAGATGAACTTGAACTAATGGGAATAATTGGACCACAAAATGGTTCAAAACCAAGAGAAGTTTATATTAAAGCAGAAGATATATATTAAAATCAGCAAAATTAAATGCTGATTTTTTTTAAGACTATATAATAATACTGAGGTGAGATTTTATGGAAAACATAGTTAAAAATTTACCAGAAAAACCTGGTTGCTATTTATATAAAAATAAAGAAAATAAAATAATCTATGTTGGAAAAGCAAAAAATCTTAAAAAAAGAGTTTCTAGTTATTTCAATAGAGCTCATAATTATAAAACAACTAAACTTGTAAGAGACATAGTTGATATTGAAACTATTGTTACAGAAAATGAAAAAGAATCTTTGATTTTAGAACAAAACTTAATTAAAAAATATAGACCGAGATATAACATTGTTTTAAATGATGATAAAAAATATCCATATATTGCTATAACAAAAGAAAAAGATCCCGTTTATGTTTATACAAGAAACTATGATAATAACAATCAAATTTCATTTGGACCACTTCCTGATGGAACAAGTGCTAGAAATATTTTAAAAACTTTAGAGAGAATTTATCCTTTAAGAAGATGTAAAGGAAATTTAGGAAAACCATGTATTCACTATCATATAGAACAATGTTCAGGGGCTTGTTTTAAAGAAGTTGAATCTAGTTTTTATGAAAATCAAATACAAAATGTTAAAAACTTTTTTAATAGAAGCAATGATGATTTTAAAAACAAATTAGAAGAAAAAATGTTTATAGCTTCTGACAATTTACAATTTGAAGAAGCACAAAGAATTAAAGAAATTATAAGTCACTTAAACTTCTCTATTACAGAACAATTTGTTGATTTTAACGATAATTTAAATAGAGATGTATTTAACTATTACGAAAGTGATCACTATGTTTGTTTTGTAGTTCTATTTTATAGAAGCGGAAAATTGATTTTAAAAGATCAATTAATAATGAAAAATACATTTCAAGAAGTTAAACCTTTATTTGAAAATTTTATAATGCAAATTTATTCAAAAAATATGTTACCAGACTATATTTTATTACCAAAAGAATTAGAAGATAGTAGTTTGCAATTGTTATTTAATGAAAAGATAACATATGGGAATGATGAATCAAGTTTAAGAATTTTAAATTTAGCAAAAAATAATGCTCAAGAATATATCAGACAAGAAGAATTATATAAAAGTCAAAAATCTATCAGTAAAGAAGAATTGCTAGATCAAGTTCAAAAAACCTTGAACTTACCTAATTATCCATATCACATTGAAATGTTTGATGTTGCAAATATATTAGATGAATTTGTAACTGGTGCTATGGTTGTTTTTAAAGGTGGTCAACCAAGTTTCAATGATTTTAGAAAATACAACATTATCATTGATGAAAAAGGTGACTTTCAAAGAATGCAAAATATGATATATAGAAGATATCAAAAGGATTTAAATGCACAACAAAATTTACCAGATCTTATAATAATGGATGGTGGAAAAATACAAGTTCATGCAGCTAAATCACAATTAGAGTTATTAGATTTAAATATACCAGTTATTGGTCTTGTAAAAAACGATAAACACAAAACAGAATATATTTTAGATACTCAAGAAAACGAAATTATCTTAGATAAAACATCAGAGGTCTTTAAGTTTTTAGAATTAATACAAAACAGAGTTCATAACTTTGCTATCTCAAGTTTTAGAAAAAAACAAGCTAAATCATTTTCTAAAGATGACTTATCTTCAATAAAAGGTGTTGGAGAGAAAATGATACAAAAAATTAACCAACTATATCCTTCAAGAATGGATTTCTATAATGCAGATTATGAAGATATTAAAAAAATAGTCAAAAAAGATGAAATTGTTTTAGCTATTAAAGAAATAAAAAATAAAATTGAAAACAAAAAATAGAATAATATGCTTATTTTTATGGTAAAAAAATGTATAATATTTTAGTTAAATAAAAGGGGATTAATATGACAGATAAAGACATTATTTTAACTGCTGAGGGGCTACAAGAATTAAAAGACGAATTAGCTAATTTAATTAATAACGTTCGTCCACAAGTTATTGAAGAACTTGTTGAAGCTCGTGCTCAAGGAGATTTATCAGAAAATGCTGATTATGATGCAGCAAGAAACAGACAAGCAGAAGTTGAAGCTAGAATTAAAGAAGTTGAAGCTATGCTTTCTAAAGCAAAAATTATTGAAGATTCAAATTCAAAAAATAAAGAAGTAAAAATTGGTAGCCAAGTTACATTTACAAGTCAAAAAACTAAAAAAGACATGAGTGTAAAAATTGTTGGAGCTATTGAAGCTGACCCATTTGAAAACAAAATCTCAAACGAATCACCACTTGCAAAAGCAATGTTGGGAAAAGTTGTTGGAGATTCAGTTGAAGTGAGAGAACTTAAAGAACCTTACAAAATAACAATTAAAGAAATTAAATAATTTAACCTAATAACTTTATTAGGTTTTTTTATACAAGGAGAAAAGTTATGTTAAAAGTGCAAAGTACATTTAAAAATGATTTACCAACTATATATTTGGTGGGAACCCCAATAGGGAATTTGGATGACATTTCAAAAAGAGTTGTAGAGACATTTCAAAAAGCTGATGTAATATACTGTGAAGACACTAGGGTGAGTTTCAAACTTTTTGAAAAACTAAATTTAAATAAAAAATTAAAAGCACTACATAAATTTAATGAATTTTCTATAAGTGAAAGCTTTATTGAAGATATTAATAAATATAAAAACATAGCAATTATAAGTGATGCTGGAGTTCCTTGCATAAGTGATCCAGGTGCAATTGTTATAAAACAAGTATTAGAATCAAATGTTGAAGTTAATATAACTTCAGTTAATTGTGGTCCTGCCTATATTCATGCAATAGCAAGTTCTGGTTTTGTTTCTAGAAGAAACCTATTTTTAGGGTTTTTAGATAAAAAAAATATAGAAAATGACTTAAAAAAGGTTTTAGAAGAACAACAAAATGAAGAGGTTATAATATCTTTTTATGAATCTGTTCATAGAATCCAATCCACTTTAAATCAACTTTCATTGATGATTGACTCTGAAACTAAAATGGTTTTGGCAAGAGAATTAACAAAAATAAATGAAGAATTTCTAAGAGGGACAATAAAAGAGATTTGTGACTATATAAATAGTGATAATTTAGTTCTTAAAGGGGAGTTTTGTGTTGTTTTAGAATCAAACTTTAAAAAAACTATAAATAAAGAAATAGATATGCAAAAAATAGTTTCAGAAGTTGAAGAATTATTGAAAACAAACATTAGTAAAAAGGATGCTATAAAAACTGTATCAAAGAAATATAATGTAAATAAAAATGAACTAACAAAGTTCTTCTATAAGTAAAAAAATAATTATTTATATCGATATAAATAATGGGAGGTATTTTACTATGGAAAAATTAAATACAAATCAAAAAAGAGAAGTTGTTGGGGGTAAAGGTGTTACTGGAGCTTTATTAAATGGTATTGGAAGTATTGCAAAGGGAGTAAGTGATTTATTTACAAACACAATTGGATCAATATCAACAACAATCTTTACAGCAAAATCTCTAAATAAAGTAGATAAATTAGAGGCAAAAATTGGTAACTCAACTTTTAAATCAGATAATACAACTTCAAATAAGCTAAATATTGAAGCTGATTCAAAAGTGCCGAGTGTAGTTAGTTTATTTTAGGTTTCTTCTGAACCTTTTTTAATAAAAAAGTTAAAAAAACTAGATTTTTAATTCCAATTTAGTATAAAATTATTTAGGTTGCTAGTTTCAACCGCACTTTGTATGTCAATAAGTAGTTTGAAAAACAACTCACATGCAAGGCGAGTCTAGACTGGAGGAATAAAGATGTTCGCAATTATAAAAACAGGTGGAAAACAAATTAAAGTTTCTAAAGATGATGAAATCTACGTAGAAAAATTAGATGTTGAAGAAGGTAAAAAAGTTACTTTTAACGAAGTTCTAATGATAGATGGTACAGTAGGTTCACCTTTAATCAAAGGGGCAACAGTTACAGGAACTGTTGTTAAACAAGGTAAAGGTAAAAAACTTAGAGTTGTTAGATATCACCCTAAGAAAAACGTTAATAAAGTTTATGGTCACAGACAACCATATACAAAAGTTAAAATTGACGCTATTTCATTAGGAGGATCAAAATCAACAACTGATTCTGCAGAAACAAAAACTACAGCAACAGCTCCTAAAGCTGCTGCTGCACCAAAAACAACAACAGCTACAAAAGCTGCTGCACCAAAAGCTACTACAGAACCAAAAACTGAGGAATAGTAGATGGTAAAAGCTAAAATTGTTGAAAAAAACAATAAAATAAATTCGTTTGTAATAAATGGACATGCTGAGGGTGGTGACTATGGTCATGATCTTGTATGTGCAGCTATTACAGGGATAGTTACTGGATCTTTAAATGCTTTCGACATTCAATTTAAAAGCAATGTTGAAATAGATGTTAAGGAAAATGAAATAAGTATTAAAATAGTTAAAGATGATGAATTATTAAATAATTTATTAGAATTTATGCTTATTCAACTAGAAACTATTCAGGTGCAATATCCAAAGAATTTTAAAATAGAAAGGATGATTTAATATGCGTTTCTTATTAGGATTACAATATTTTGCTTCTAAAAAAGGGGTTGGGTCAACTAAAAACGGGCGTGACTCAGAATCAAAACGTTTAGGAGCTAAAAAAGCAGATGGACAATTTGCTAATGCAGGTTCAATTATTTTCAGACAAAGAGGAACAAAAATCCATCCAGGTGCAAATGTTGGACGTGGTGGAGATGATACATTATTCGCTTTAGTATCAGGAATAGTTAAATACCAAAGATTTGGTAAAAACAGAACTAGAGCTGTAGTTATTCCACAAGAATCTAAATAATAATATAAAGTCCCGTTTGGGGCTTTTTTTAATGAAATGAGGAAATTAAAATGTCATTAATTTTAGGTATATCAATAACTTTTATAATTTTTATCTTTGTTCTATTTTACTTATTAAAGATATTTAAAAATAAGGGAAAAAAGAATGATAATAGAAATATAAAACAAGATCTATCTGATTTTAAAAAGTTATTTCAAAACCAATCAAACAAAAGGGTATTTATAAATGAATTGCAAATTACGGAAAATTTTAATACTTTTCCATTTATTAGTGATTTTAAAAATATTAAAGAAAAATATCCAAGCGATAGTTTGATAAGTTCTCTTAAACATACCCAAAATAGTTTTTACGACTATTGAGCTAATAAAGAATTTGATTTTTTTGTCATTTTTGAAAAACTTTCAAAAGAAAAATTTATTACTTTGTCTTCAGAAAATTTAATAAAAGTTTACAATGAGTTTTCTATAAGTATTTTCAATTTGTATAAAGATATTTTTATAAGCAATGTAATACCATCTATAATTTCGAAGTTTGAAAATAAATCTTATAAATTAATAACCCCAGATAGAATAAATGATTTTGTAGATGAACAATTTATAGATTTTTGCAAAGGTATTGATAAAATAATAATGACTATTGAAACAGAGTTTTATCAAAATAAGTCAGACAATAGTGGTAATGAAAATTCAAACTTTGTTAAAAAACAAAGTGATGAAAAATTAAGCAGAGCATATAGAATTTTGGAAGTTTCACCATTTGAAACAGACGAAAAAATTAAAAAGGCATATTTAAAATTAGCAAAAATTTATCACCCAGATAGAAATAATAAAGAATATGCTAAAGAAAAAATGGCTGAAATAAATGATGCATATGATACTGTTTTAAAAGATAGAAAGAAAGATTAAGGTAATTAACATGAATGTTGAAAAAGAAATATTACTTGGTCAATATTTTGATCAAGCTTTAGAAGAAACAAAAAAAATAGTAGCAATGCCTTCTTATAGAAGGGATTTAACTTATGGAGCACCAGTTCACGAAGACACAAGAAAAGTTCTAGATCACTGTGTTGAATTGTTGAAAACATTTGGTTTTCAAACTTTTATAGCACCAGATTATAGATATGGTTATGCAGATTATGGTGATGGTGACAAATTATTTGGGATAATTTGTCACTTAGATGTTGTTCCTGCAGGAAATATAGATGAATGAGAAACTAATCCATTTGAGCCAATTATAAAAGATGGAAAATTAATCGGAAGGGGAACTTTTGACGATAAAGGTCCTACTATGATGAATATATTTGCTTTTAAATATTTAATTGATCATGGTTTTAAACCAGATTACAAAATTAGATTCATTTTTGGAACAAGTGAAGAAACAAATTGAGAATGTATGGAAGCATATGTTGAAAATGAACAACTTTGTGATTTAGGTTATGTTCCTGACGGTCACTTCCCGGTTGTTTATGCTGAAAAATGAATTGCAGATGTTGATTTAGTTGGAGAATTTGAATCTGAATTTGAACTAAGTGGTGGAGAAGTTTATAATGCAGTAAATGACCTAGTTAAATATAAAGGTCCAAAACAAGAAGAAATTGCTTCTTGATTAAAAGAAAATGGAATTGATTCTTATGAGAGTGATGGATACTTATTTGTTAAAGGAGTATCTGCTCACGGAAGTTTACCATTTAAAGGAGTATCTGCTTCAACTTGATTGTTAAAAGCAATTGACTCAAATGGATTAAAACATCCATTGGCACAATTTGTTGCAAATTATGCTCATTTAAATTTCGATATGAAAGAAATTTTTGGAGATTTAACAGATGAAACTGGAGATTTAACAGCATGTAATGGAATTGTAAATATTTCAAAAACAGACTATAGATTCACAATTAACTTTAGAATACCTTGTACAAGAGATCCACAAAAAGATGTTGTTGATGTTCTTGAAAAATTTGTTAAAGACAAAGGGTTAGGGTTAAAATTATCTTCAATCGAAGATAGAGTTTATTTCCCAAAAGACAGTGATGTAGTTAAAAATATAATGGAAGTTTACAAAGAAGTTACAGGAGATCTTAAAGCAGAACCAATTGCTATTGGTGGTGGGACATTTGCAAAATCAATGCCTAACATGATCGCTTTTGGAGCTGAATTTGATTTAAATGATTCTACAATGCACGCTTACAATGAGTATGTAAAAATTGAAGATTTGAAAAAAATGATGGAAATTTATGCAAAATCATTGGTTAAACTAACAAAATTAAAATAATGCTTTTAGCATTATTTTTTTGTTTAAAAGCAAGTGTAAAAAATGATATACTATACTTGTTTGTATATTTATTTTGGGTATGCAATCACATTTGGGAATTTTAACTCCCAGTGCTCGTTAACTTTAATTAAACGAGTGGAGTTATTTAGAACCATAATGGAAGACTAACGAATTAAAATGAAAGGAGCCTTAAAAATGGCAAAAGACTTAACAAGAGAACAGCTATGAGATGCTGGAGCTCAATTTGGACACCAAACTAAACGTTGAAATCCAAAAATGAAACCATATATTTATGGAGCAAAAAACAAAAATCACGTTATTGATTTACAACAAACAATCTGAAGATTAGAGGATGTTAAAAAATACGTTACTTCAATTGGACAAAAAAGAGAAAAAATTATTTTTGTAGGAACAAAAAGAAGTGCTAAAAATGCAGTTAAAGAAGCTGCATTAAGAAGTGGAAACTTCTATGTTAACTCAAGATGATTAGGTGGAACTTTAACTAACATGAAAACTATTTCATTAAGAATTAAAGCTCTATGAGACATTGAAAACGAAGAAAAAACAGGAAAAATTAACCTAAGACCTAAAAAAGAGCAAATTCTAATTAAAAAAGAAAAAGCTAAATTAGAAAAAACTTTAGGTGGTATTAAACAAATGCATAAACTACCTGCAGCAATGTTCGTAGTTGATCCAAAAACTGATGAAATTGCAGTTAAAGAAGCAAGAAAATTAAGAATTCCAGTTATCGCTATTTGTGATACAAACGTTGATCCAGATATGGTAGACTTTGTAATTCCTGCAAACGATGACATTCAAGAATCAGTAAACATAATTACAAACTATATTGTTGAAGTTTACGCTGATGCAGCTGGAATTAAAATGCAACCAAGTAATTTAAAAGTTGTTGCACAGAAAAAAGAAGATAGAGAATACAATGGTGAAAGAAGAAATTACACACCAAGAAACAACGATTCAAATGCTGAAAGACCAGCATACAAAAAACCAACAGTTAAAAAAGAAGAAACTAAATAGGAGAGATTAAAATGGCAGTTACACCACAATTAATTAAAGAATTAAGAGAAATGACTTCTGCTGGAATGATGGACTGTAAAAAAGCTTTAGAAGCTACAGACGGTAACATCGATGAAGCAGTAGTTTGATTAAGAGAAAACGGATTAGCAAAAGCAGCTAAAAAAGCTGACAGAGTTGCAGCTGAAGGTGTTTCATTTGCTAAAACAAATGGAAAAAGAGCAGTTGTTTTTGAAGTTAACTCAGAAACAGATTTCGTTTCTAAAAATGACAAATTTATGGCATTAATTGAAAACATTGGAAGTGCTTTATTAGATTCAAGTGCATCAACTTTAGAAGAAGCATTAGAAGTTAAATTAGCATCAGGTCAAACAATTAGTGAAGCTTGTGTTGAAGCAACAGCAACAATTGGAGAAAAAATCGAATTAAGAAGAATTGCTGCAGTTGAAGGTGGTAAATTATCAATTTATAACCACGCAAACAACAGAATTTCAGTATTATTAGGATTTGAAGGAGACATTAATGATGAAGATGCATACAATGTATGTATGCACGTTGCTGCAATGGCACCAAAATATCTTTCAGAACAAGATGTTCCTCAAGAATTTAAAGATCAAGAACTTCACATTATTAAAGAAACAACTGATTTAACAGGAAAACCCGAAAATGTAGCTGAAGGAATTTTAAAAGGTAAGTTAAATAAAAAACTTGCTGAAGTTACTTTATTAGCTCAAGGTTTTGTTATGGATGAAAAACAAACAGTTGGAAACTTTATTAAATCAAAAGGAGCAACTTTAACTAACATGTTTAGATTTGAAGTTGGTGAAGGAATTGAAAAAGTTACTACAGATTTTGCAGCAGAAGTTGCAGCACAATTGGCAGGTAACTAATCATGTTTAATTTATTATCTACAATAGAAGATGGCAATAATTTATTAATAATTTCAATAGTGTTATTATTAGTAACACCTCTTTCTTCAATTTCTTCATGATTTATAACAATGAAGTTTAAAAAAACAAAGTCAGAAATAAAGTTTTCAAGTAATCCTTTACTTTCTACTTTGATAACAATTCAATTATTATCAATCGCTTCGTCTTTATTATCATTGTTTTCATACTTTGGTTTATTGGCGAAAGAAGAAGATACAGCAAGAATATTATTGATCGTCTTTGTTGTATTTGCTGCAGTATTATCTGCAATTTGATTCTCAATGGTAATCTTTTTCTCAAATCAAATATGATTCTATATTGAAAAAGAGGAAGACAAATTAGTTACTTTAGGAGAAACAATAAAATTATCTAAAATAGTTAAAATTATTGAAGATGATGAAAAAAGTGCAGTTTATGTAAACTACCTAGAAGGTAAAAGAACATTAAAAAAAATCAAGTTTAGTAAAAAAACAACAATTGGTATGTACTTTTTAGAAATTGCTGAAAAAACTGGTGTAAAACCAGAAAAAGGCAATGAATCAGATTACTTTAAAGAAGAAGTAGCAAAAATTAGACAAGCTGCTTTACAAACTTCAAAACCAGAAGTTAAAAAGCAAGATGTTAAAAAAGAAGAATCAAAAAAAGAAGAGAAATAAATTTTCAAAACACATTTTAAATGTGTTTTTCTTTTATTTAAATATAAAATTATAATGAAAAAGGCAGAGGTAGCTATTAAATAGCTTGAGAAATACTCTTAGAACCTGATCTAGTTAATACTAGCGTAGGAAGTCCTTTAAAAGACAAATTCTGCTTTTTTCATGGAGGAAATTCATGAATAAAAAAAATTTAAAAATAACACTTTTATTAAGTTCTTTAAGGGTATTTATTTTTTTAGCATTAATAATATGATCGATAATTGCAGTTAGTAATGGAATAAAATTAAATGGAGATTTAGTAACAAGTAAAATAGTTACTATAAGTTTTTGTTTTTCTATTGTTTTTGTTATGTTCCTTTTAATGAATATTTCATTAATAATGAATTATATTTATGGTGGTTTAAACAACAATAATATAATAATCTCTTTATCAATATTGACTTTGAATATTGAAATGATGATTTGAGTTTTTAGAAATGAAAGACCTAGTTTTAAATTTAAAAAGTTACCAAAAATAACTATTTTTGATTTAACTGCAAGTTCTGTTTTATTGGCTTTATACTTTGTTATTGGCTATATAACAACTTTTATACCAACAACTCAGTTTTTCTTTATAGAACTTACTTTTAAATATATACCATTGTTCTTTGGTGCATTTATTTTAACAAAAACATCATCATTCATTTTGTGTTTTACAGCAGCTAGTTTAACTGCTCTTTTACCAGGAGTATATTTAGCTTTTTGGCAATTTTTATTTGACTATTGAATAACTGCTTTTTGTATCTTTTTTGCTTCTTTTTTTGCACCAAGTGTCAAATCTAAAAATTGAATAGTAAAATTATCTGTTTGATTCTCTTTTGTAACAGTACCTATAATAATAATTTACTTTTCTAGAGTAACATCTGGAGTGATTTTTTGATTAAACCCAAATAAACAAGAACAGTTTCCGCAATTCGAGTGATCAAATACTGTTGGATATTCATTTATATACAATTCTGTAAATACAATATTTGATTATGTAATGTTAATGATCTGTATTCCTGTTTCTTGCGAATCTCTTTGGGTGATCAAGGAAAGATTTTTTACAAATAGTGAATATAATAATTAAAAAACCTTATATATTCTTCAAAAAATACGCGATTTTGTTATAATTTATCTAGCGAGGTAAGTATGGCATTAAAATATAAAAGAGTTTTATTAAAAATATCAGGTGAAGCTTTAAAGGGTAGTGGAGATATTTATGATAAAGAAAAATTAGACGAAGTTGCAAACCAAGTTATTGAATTAACAAAACAAGGTTTACAAATCGGTATTGTAATTGGTGGAGGAAACATTTGAAGAGGTAAATTGGCAGATACCTTAGAATTGTTCAGAATTGAAGCTGATTACATGGGAATGCTTGCAACAATTATGAATGCATTAGCATTTGAAGCAACATTAAGAAAATTAGGTTTTGATAAGGTTAAAGTTTATTCATCTTTGGAAATCAAAACAGTTACAAGTGCATATAACTATAGAAATGCAAGAGAAAAACTTGATGAAGGTTATGTAACAATATTTGCTGGAGGAACTGGTTACAGTTACTTTACAACAGATACAGGAGCAAGTATTAGAGCTATTGAAATTAAAGCAGATGCTTTATTGATGGCTAAAAATGGTACAAAAGGAGTTTATGATTCAGATCCAAACACCAATCCTGATGCAAAATTTTTAGAAAGTTTAACTCATGATGATTTAGTTGCAGGTAATTTACAAGTTATGGACTCAACAGCAGCTGCTTTATCAAGAGATGGTAAATTAGAAATTGTTGTATTTGATATGAATGGTAAAGACAATATCATTAAAATAGCTCATGGCGATTTAGAAAGTACAATAATTAAATAGTAAAGGAAATAGAAAAATGGCACACGAAATTATAGAAATGACAGAATTAAGTATGGAAGAAACTATTGATAGTTTCAAAGATTACTTAAATAAAGTTAGAACTGGTAGAGCAAATGCAAATATGCTAAATAGTGTAATGGTTGATTTTTATGGAACTCCAACACCAATAAATCAAACATCACAAATATCTTCACCAGAACCACAACAATTAGTTATTAAACCATATGATAGATCTCAAGTGGCAGCTGTTGTTGCTGGAATTAATAAAGCTGATTTAGGATTAAACCCAATTGCAGAAGCTGATTTGGTAAGAATTAATATTCCTGCTTTAACAGAAGAAATAAGAAAAGATTTAGTTAAAAAAATGCTAAAAGAGCTTGAAGGTTTTAAAGTTAGAGTTAGAAATGCAAGAAGAGATGCAAATGATAAAATCAAAAAAGATTCATCTTCACCAGAAGATGTAAAAAAAGATTTAGAAAATCAAGTACAAAAGTTAACTGATAAATACGTTGAAATGCTTGATCAACTTGCAAAAGAAAAAGAAAATGATTTAATGAAAATTTAACTAGTTTAACTAGTTTTTTTTTTTTTTTTTTTTTTGAAATAAAAAATCATAAAGTTGTAAAAGTAATTTTTATATATATACTAAATATTAGAGAGGTGTAGATTATGGGCTTTAATATGGGTATGGTGGTTACATACAACCAACAAAATTATGTAATAATAGAAATTATTGAAAAAGAAGTAACTGGAGGAACAATTAAATTTTTGAAAATCAAAAATTTAATTAATCAAGAGATTTTAACTGTTGATTCAAGAAAAGTTACTCAAATTGAACTAAAAAGAAGAGAAGATAATCAAATAAATGAATTTGACAGTCAAGTAACTGACACAAGCTATATAGAATCACTTTTTTCAGAAGTGGGAGCAGGAGATAGTGAAGATATTAGTTTATTTGACTTATCTGGAGAAGCTACTTTTACTTTAGATGATATTATCTTTGATGAAATTAAAAATGATGATCTTGAAGCACAAGCTACTTTTGAAGATTTAGAAAAACCTCAAAACGAAGCAACTGTTGGATTAGTTCAAAATTTTCAAATACCAGAAACTAAAGTTCATTTAACACCTAGAAGAACTCCTTCTTTTGAAAAAGTTCCTCCAATCGATGAAACATTCAGTGATCTACAATTAATAGGAGAAATACCAACTCAAACATCAGAATTTATACCTACAAGGGTTTTAAATGAAGAAAAGAAACATTTTGAAGCAAAACAAAATGAACAAATGCAAATGGTAGAACAATTAAAAAAAGAACAAACAATTGTTGAAAATGAACAATACTTGGATCAAACTTCTAGAGTTGAAAGAACAACTGCATCTGACTTATTTAATCAAATAAATGCAAATGTTGTTGAAAAAAGAATGTCAGAGGAAAAAAATGTACTTTCAAACGAAAGCGTAGAAGAAGACTTTACAGAAACTTTAGAAAAAGAGTTTGTTGAAAAAGAAGTTATTTTACAAAAACCTCAAAAGGATATTACAGCTACGTTGGATGAAAAACATTTCGACACACTTGAAACTGGTCCTTTAAATACTAAAAAACTATTTGAAAACTTTAATAGACATCAAAAAATTCAAGATAGTTTAAATGAACAATATAATAACAATATAGAAAATACAAATACTCTATTTGGAGTAAGTGGTGGATTCAATCAAGATGCTTTAAAAAACTCTAAGATATATAGAAAATTTAAAGTTATGAGTGGATGATTGGTTACATTATTAGTATTTATGCTAATAACTCCAATTTTAGGTTTATTCGCAAAAGCTGCAATACAATGACTTAATACAAATCAAATAATTTTCAAAGAATTGTTTATGTTCAATTTAAGTAATGTTGTTGATATTGCAATAATCGGATCTTCAATATTTATGTTTTTAGTATTTGTTATTTATTCAGTTTGTTACTTAGTTTCTGTAAGTGATAAACAATACAAAAAAATAGCATTTTATAATTTCCAATTAGAAAATAAAGTAGAAATTATTGATTCAATTCAAGAATATAACAATGAATCTAGTGTTTATCTAATTAAAGTACATAATGAAATTAAAAAAATGAAAAAGGATATTAAAAAATTAAATCAAGAAAAGATTTCTCCATCTATTTCAAAAAATAGTGAGAGTCCACAAAACTTTTCACACTAAAAGGTCATTTAAATGACCTTTTGTTTTTTATTTGTAATAAAATATAAGTTGAGGTGTAAAAAATGCAATATTGAGATTTAAAGATTTTATTTCCGTTACTTTTTATAGCATGTGTTATTTCAATGGTTTTTTTGTGTTCAAAAGAAAAACTTCAAAAAAATTCATATTTATGAATAATACAAATAGTTCTTTTTTGGATTGCTGCAGGTTATGCAGGAAATCAATTGAAGGATCAAATAAATTTTTTAGATTCTAAAAGTTTTATTGTAATAACAATTTTCTCTACATCTCTTTTCCTTATTTTTTTAAAACCATTAGCAACATTTGTTACTGGTATTTGAAAAAATAGAAAAATTTGAATACAAGCAAGTAATGGGATAATGATTTTGTTAGTAATTTTATTAAGTTTAACAAATCTTCCTTTATGAGCTTTGATAATTACTTCTATTTTATTATCACTTTCAATTGCTAGTTCTACTTTATTTTATCTTTTTTTAAATGAGCAAAGTTTTTACAGAATCTATGTTTTACCTTCTGTTTGAATAACATTTGTCTTCATGACTTTCTCATCAACTTTTGGTATATATTTAAGTAACTTAAATATAGTTATTGGTCAAAAAGCACTTTCTTCAAATTTAACTTTATCAATAATTTTAATTTTGATGTTGGCAAGCTCAATGGCTTTAAGTTTTTTTACAAAAGAAAATAAAAATATGGTTCAAGTTTTTGATCAAGAAATCTTAGAACATCTTCCGAAGAAAAATAATAAATTGTTTCTTTTAATTTATTTATTAGGTTTTCTTTTGGCTCTTACAAGTGCTATTAATAATTCACTAGTAATTAAATTATTTATTGCTTTAAATCTTACAAAGTTTAATCTAAGTGATGAAAGTATTTATTTATGAATGAGAATAAATGACTTTATTTATTTAATACCAACAATTTTTGCATCAATTATAAGTTATAAAATATTGACTAAGATATTTGAACAAAAGTATCTTATTTTCATAAACTTGTTTGTTCTTTTTGGTGTTTATACTGCAATGGCTTTTGTTCAAAACCCATTTGTTTTTATAGTTTTAAATTTAATTGCAGGAATAAGTTTTAATCAAATTATTTACTCACTATTTTCAGTGTGTATGTTCTGAAATTATAGAGCAAGAAAAAATCCTGTAACAGGATTCTATGGTAGCGCTATGATTGGAGCTTACTTTTTAGTAGAAGTTTCACAAAATATAATTTCAGAATTAAACTTAGGTATCTTTAAAGATTTTTCAAATCTAAAAGAGTTATTGGAGTTTAGAAATTCATTTGACACTAGTGCTATGAATAATACTTTAGCTGTATTTGATGATGCAACAACAATAATTATGTCCATTGCTTGTATCATTGTTTTAACTTTCATTTTAATATTTTATTTTATGAGCAATAAAATATTTGCAGATTATGTTAAATATAAAATGGCAACACAAAATTTAAAAGTGCTTATAAAGAAAAGGGTAATAGCAAAAACAAAAACAAAGTTTGATGTAGAATCAAGCATAGAGGAAGTTCAAGAAAATGTTTAAAATATTCAATGAATCTATAGAAGTGCAATTTAATATTAGTCCTTTTGAAATAACTAGTATAAAAAATGACACTGTTGAAATAATATATCAAAAAACTTCTTTGTGAGATAAGTCTTGACCAATTTTATTCCCGGTTTGTGGAGCTGTTAATGAAAAATTAACTCATAAAAATAAAGAACTTGGATTAACTAGACATGGATTTTTTAGAGAAATAAAAGATTGGAAAATTTTAGAACAAAACCAAAATTCAATTTCTTTAGAGTATTTTTCAAAAGAAGAATTCATAGATGTTTATCCATTTAGATTTAAATTAAATATAGACTTATTTTTGAGTGATAAAGTATTTTCTTTTAATATAAAAGTTTCTAATTTAGAAGATGAAGAAATGTATTTTTCTTTAGGTCACCATCCTGGTTTTATTTTTAATAAAAATTCTAGAGTAGATTTAATAAAAGAAGATTTATTTACTGATCAATTTGAAAAAGGATTGGTATCAAATTTAAAAAAGGAAATAAAAATAAAAGATATAAATATTAGTAATTTAGATTTTTCTAATGGTAAATCTTATATGACAAATAATTTTAACAAAGAAGAGATTTATTTTGAAAATGGAAAAGTTAATTTCAATATTATGGCAAATGATTTTAAAGATTTGGTTATTTGAAGAGAAAGTAACGAATGTGATTTTATTTGTATAGAAAATTGAAATGGTATACCAGACCTATTAAACAAAGAATCTTTTGAATTAAAAGATAAAGAGGGAATAATGAAATTACAAAAAGATGAACAAAAAGATTTTTTGTTTGAAATTAAATTTTAAAAAAAGTGCTATTGCACTTTTTTTCATTCTTCATAATATTCTAATATCAATTCTTTTAATTCTGGAACTAATTGGTTTTGCTCAACAGTTTTAAAGATCTTACCTTTTTTAAAAATTATTCCACCTTTATTACCACCAGCAATACCTATATCTGCTTGACTTGCTTCTCCTGGTCCGTTAACAACACAACCAAGTATTGCAACTTTTAAAGGGAACTGAAGCTCTTCGACAAATTCTTCAACTTCTCTAACCACATCTCTTAGACCAAATTCAAGTCTACCACATGTTGGACAAGCAATAACTTCTACCATATTGTGGAATAGTCCTAGAGAGTTTAATAATCTTTTGGCAACTTTTATTTCCTCAACTGGATCTTCACTCAAACTAATTCTTATTGTACTTCCAATTCCTTTTTGAAGTAAGTAACCTAAACCAAAACTTGATTTTATAGCCCCGTTTAACAAACTACCAGCTTCAGTTATACCTAAGTGAGCTGGATAATCTCAGTTTTCGCTTGCCAATTCATAAGCTTCAATTGCCATCAAAGGATCTGTTGCTTTTAGAGAATAAATTATATTTTTAAAATCATACTTTTCTAATATTTCTATGTGTTCTCTTAATGATTCAACCATAGCCTTTGCTGTTCAACCATATTGTGCAACCATTTTTTTTGGCAAACTTCCTGAGTTGACACCAATTCTTATTGGAATATTTTTTTCTTTACACTTTTCTACAACAGCTATTGTATTTTCTTCAATACCAATATTTCCTGGATTAATTCTGATTTTTGAACATCCAGCATCGGCTGCTATTAAAGCGAACTTGTAATTAAAATGTATATCTGCAACTATTGGTACAGGAGAATTATCTACAATTTCTTTTAAAGAATTTGCATCATCAATACCCAGAACAGCAACTCTAACTATTTGACATCCTTCTTTATAAAGTGAATTAATTTGTTCTAAAGTTTCTTTTACATTATGGGTTTTTGTTGTAGTCATTGATTGTATAACAACTTCGTTATTTCCACCAATTTCAATATTACCAACCATTACTTTTCTAGTGTTAATTCTATTTATCATAAATTCACCTTTAGAATATCGCTTTCATAAAATATTATACACTTCTTTTTATATAACTACTTTTTTAGAACTCAAAAATAGGGGTATAAATTTTTTTTATGTATAATCAATATAGTAAGAGGTGTATAAATATGTCAGAAAAAACTACATTAAAAGATATAGTTCAAATAAATAAAATACTTGCCTCAAAAGAATATAATACAATAAAAGAATTTAGTGCTTATAGTGATGTAATTCAAGAATATATTGACGATACTTTTTTTAGAAATGATGCAATAATACAAAAGTTAGTAGAATATTGTGAAAATAGCGGAAGATACTTAGATATTAAATTTAGACAACCAAGTTCAATAGAATTAAAAGTGGAAAACATTCACGATTATTTATCAAATACAAAGAGAGCTATTGAAAAGGCAATGTTTATTGAAGAAGATACTTTAAATCAGTCAATTTTTGTAGAGGTAAAAAGTATCTTTAGATATTTTTTAGAAAAAACATATGAATTTGATTCTTTAACTGATTATGAAACTTTATATGGAATCAATACTGTTGAGTTTCATCAACAAAATGAAAGTTTTAAATATCTTTATACAATATTTGATAAATTAACTTATATTGCAAGACACTTAAATGACAAATATTGTAAAAAAGAGTTAAGTGTTTATAATGGAGAACCATTAAAGTTTGCTAACGACTTTTTAAGAGATATTTCATTTTTGGCTAGCAGCGCTATTGAATATCAAAAACTAAGTGATGTAATTGAACAAATCACTTACTCAAAAGCATGACACTATATAAGAAGATTGAGAAATTCTATTGAACATGATTTTGTAGATCCATCATTTAAATATAATATTTGTTTTTCTTTAGAGTTATTATTCATAATTATTGGTAGAATAATGCTAGCGTTAAATAAATATTTACAATCAGAGATGGAAATAAGAAAAACACTAGAAAACTTGAAAAAAGAGAAATAGGAATTTAAGGGGTACATTATGAATAAATGAAATGAAATACAATTGAATAACTTTAATGGACCTTTAGACTTGTTATTACATTTAATAAAAGAAAAAGAAATGGATATAATGGATATCAATCTTTTAGAGTTATCATCTCAATACATTTCTTATATTAAAGAGTATGAAATGTTAGATATTGAAATAGCAAGTGAATACCTTGTTATGGCAGCTTATTTAATTGAGTTAAAATCAAAACTTTTAATACCAAAAGAAGAAGTTGAAGTTGATTCAAACTACGAACAACAAGAAAGAGATGAATTAATCAGAAGATTAATGGAATATCACAAAATTAAAGAGGTTACAAACTTCTTTAAAACAAAACAAGAAGACTTTTTAAAAACATTTAGTAAATCAAAAAGTATTATTAAAATTGCCAAAATTGATGATGATAAACTACCATTGGCAGAAAACACAATTGATATAGAAAAATTTTCAAATATATTCTTGAGAGCTATTGAAAAAAACAAGTTCAAGAAAATGGAAGTAAACACAATAACTTCAGAAGAAGTTTCTCCTGAAGAAGTTGCTGAAGAAATTAAACTATTTTTAAAAAATAATAATATTGATGAAATTGAACTTGGAAAACTTATTGAAATAAAAGAATTTTCAATAAGAATGATGGTAGCTACATTTTTAGCGGTTTTAGATCTTGCTGCAAAAAAATTTATCACACTTTCTCAAAAGAATGAAGAAGTTATTGTAAAATATTTAGGTTAGCAAATTTGGAGGTAAATTATGGATAATAATAAAAAAATGGCAATTGCTGAAGGTTTACTTTTTGTAAATGGTGATGAGGGTACAACAGTAGAGGATTTACAGTTTATTTTAGGTGATGTCAGTCAAGATGAAATTGAAGTTTTAATTGATGATTTAATCCAAAAATATAATAATGATAATGCTTCTGGATTGAGCATTCAAAAATTTGCAAAAAATAAATACAGAATGATAACTAAAAAAGAGAATTCTGAATTTTATACAAAACTTGCAAATGTTAAAACAGAATCAAAATTATCTACAGCAAGCATTGAGACTTTATCTATAATTGCTTACAAAGGTCCAATTTCAAGAGCTAATGTTGAAGACATTAGAGGAGTAAATTGTGAAACAATATTTTATAAATTAAAGTTAAGAAATTTAATTGAAGAAGCTGGTAAATCTGAAGAGGTTGGAAAACCAATGCTTTATAAAGTTACAGAAGACTTCTTGAAGTATTTCAATTTAAATAGTTTAGATGAACTTCCTAAACTAAAAGAGTCAATAGAAGAAGAAAAAGATATTTTCAATAGAGGTGAATAATGGAAGAAAGATTGCAAAAAATTATCGCCACTAGGGGATATTGTTCAAGAAGAAGAGCAGAAGAGTTAATAGCTCAAGGTAGAGTTAAAGTTAATGGTCAAGTAATTACAGAATTAGGTTCAAAATTTGATACTAATGTAAACATTGATATTAACAATAAAACAGTAAGTGAAGTAAAAGAAAAAGTTTATTACTTGTTTAATAAACCAAGATTGGTTTTAACAACAATGCATGATCCAAAGGATAGAAAAACAGTTGCAGAATACTTTAAAGGTTCTAAACTTAGAGTTTATCCAGTAGGAAGGTTAGACTATGATGTTTCTGGAGCGCTTATTATGACAAATGATGGTGAATTTGCAAACTTTGTAATGCATCCAAAATATGAATTTAGAAAAACTTATCAAGCGCTTTGTAACGGTAAAGTTCACAAGTATCAAATAAAAGAACTTGTGGATGGAGTTATAATTGATGATGACTATAAAACAAAAGCAATACAAGCTAGATTATTAAAATATGATGAAGAATACGATGAATCTGTAATTGAATTAACAATTGCAGAAGGTAGAAAACACCATGTTAAAAAAATGCTGATTGCAGCAGATATTTATTTAAAAAAATTAAAAAGAACTCAAATTGAGTTCTTAACAATTGATGACTTACCAATAGGTAAATTCAGAGAACTAAAAGCACATGAAATAAAACAATTTTATGGAATATATAATTCATTGAAAGTTAAAAGGGGTAAATAAATAAATGAGAATAGCTATTTTTGGAACAGTAGGAGCAGGAAAATCTACTGTAAGTGAAGAGATATCAAAAAAATTGGGATATGAAATATTTCCTGAACCAATAGATAATAATCCATATTTTGATGATTATTATAAAGATATGGAAGCAAATGTATTTAAAATGCAAATCTATATGCTAACAGCAAGAAGTCAACAATTAATTGAAGCTAGAACTTTAGAAAATGTAATTTTTGACAGAACAATTTTGGAAGATCCAATATTCGTTGCTGTTAACCATGAATTAAAAACAATGAATGATGTGGATTACAAAACATATACAGATTTTTATGAACATGTTGTAATTCCAAATTTATCACATAGAGCAAAATTTGATTTAGTAATATATTTAAAAGTTTCAACAGATAAAGCTATTGAAAGAATAAAAGAAAGAGGAAGAAACCAAGAGTTAGATACTCCAAGAGAATATTGAGAAACTCTAAATCAAAAATATGATGATTTCTTTGAAAGAAGAAAACATATGTTTGACTTCCTTGTAGTTGATGCAGAAACTGACAACTTAGAAGAAAAAATGGAAATAATTATGGATAAAATTTATGATTTAGATCCTACATTGAAAAAATAAGCAATTGCTTATTTTTTATTTTGTCATAATTAAAAATGGTGTAAAATCTTAAAGTAATGTTTTTTACTAACAAGGAGATTTAAAAATGGGAAGAGCACATGAAGTTAGAAAAGCAAGTATGGAAAAAACTGCTGCAATGAAGTCAGCAATTTATGGAAGAGCTTCAAAAGAAATTTATATGGCTGCAAAAGCTGGAAGTAAAGATCCTGAAGCAAATCTAGCACTAAGAAGTGCAATTGATAAAGCAAAGTCTAAACAAGTTCCTGCAGATGTTATCCAAAGAGCTATTAAAAAAGCTGAAGGTGGAGATGCAGATAACTATACTTCAAACAGATATGAAGGATATGGTCCAGGAAACTCAATGATAATTGTAGATTCATTAACAAATAATGTTAATAGAGCAATTGCAGAAATTAGAGATGCATTTAATAAAAATGGTGGGAAAATTGCAAACAGTGGAGCTGTTTCACATTCATTCCAAGCATCAAGTGTTTTTGTTTTTGAAGGAAAATCAGTGGAAGAAGTTTTAGAATTATTAATGGAAACAGATTGTGAAGTAAATGACGTTGTTGAAGAAAATGGTTTAACAGTTGTTTATGCTCCATTCCAAGCTTTCAATGCTGTTAAAACAGCTTTAGATAATGCTGGTATAAAAGAATACAAAATGGCTGAAACTACAATGTTGGCAGATGAAATGATGACAATTACTGACGCTGAAGAAAAAGCTAAATTTGATAAATTAATGGATAAACTAAATGAACTAGAAGATGTTCAAGACGTTTATCACAACGTTGAAGATTAAAAAAAGTACTAAATTAGTACTTTTTTTATTATCAAATTTTAATTCTTTTTTCTTTTTCTAAATACATTCCATCTCCAGGTTGAGTTTCGTAAACATCATGGAATTCATCTATATTAATTAAAACTCCATTACATCTGAACTCTTCTGGTGAATGAGGATCAATTAATAATCTTGTATTTTTTAACTCATCTGTAGATTTTCTCATTCAAACAGTTGCATAATTTTCAAAGAATAATTTAATATCTTCTGGACATTGTTCTTTACAAATATCTAAAGCAGCTGCAACTCCACTTAAGTCCCCAATATTTTCTCCTAATGTTAATTTACCATTTACATTAGTTCCGTTTATTTCATACTTGTTGTATTGTTCCACTAATTTTTCTGTTCTTAAACTATATTGTTTATAGTCATCTTCAGTTCATCAATTTTCGAAGTTTCCATTTTTATCAAATTTACTTCCTTCATCGTCAAAACCATGACTTACTTCATGACCAATTACAGCACCAATACCACCTAAATTTTTAGCTCTTGGTTCATTAATGTCATAAAATGGTTTTTGAAGAATCCCAGCAGGGAAACAAATTTCATTTGAAGTAGGGTTGTAATATGCATTCACAGTTTGTGGATCCATATATCATTTTGTTTTATCAACTGGTAAGTTAATTTCTCTTAATTCTTTTTCTAAGAAATATTTAGATAGATTTTTCATATTTTCATATAAACTTCCACCTTGCTCGTAACTTCTTATTTCAATTTTAGAGTAATCTTCAAATTTGTCTGGATAACCAATTTTAACTGTAAATGAATTTAGTTTATCAATTGCTTTATCTTTTGTTGTTTGACTCATTCATTCTAAATTTTTAATTCTATTTGAATAAATTCTTATTAAGTCATTAACCATTGATAAAACATCTTCTTTAGCTTCTTTTGAGAAATGTTTTTTAACATATTCTTGTCCTAAAAGTTCACCAAGTCTTGAGTTTGTAAATTCTACAGCTCTATCAATTTCTGGTTTCATTTCTTTTACACCACTAAATACACTAGAGTAGTTAAAGTTAATTTGGTAAAGATCTAAACTTAAAATTGAAGAGTAAGCAACTACTGTTTTTATTTTCATAAAGTCTTTTAAGTCATCCAAGCTTATTGCTGTTAGCATTTCGTTTAATTTTTCCATAAACTTAGGTTCTGAAAGAATTAAAACTTCTGCTTTAGAATATCCTGTTTGTGTTAAATAACTATCTCAGTTTATGAAAGAACAATAATTATTTAAATCTTTAATAGAAACTACGTTATATATGTTTTCTGGACTTCTTAATTCTTCTTGTTTTAACATACTTTGAGAAATTTCTTTTTCAAAGTTATAAACTAAATCAAAAATTTTATTTGTATAAAATTCAATTTTTGAAGTTTTTGCAATATCTTCTAAATAAACTTTATATGCTTCTTTAATTTCTTTGTGTCTTGGGTGAGATTCATCATAAAAATCTCTATCTGACATCCCTAAACCCATTGATCCAATCATTAACGCTCTTACATTACTGTTTTTAAAATCAGAATCAATTCCTTTAGAATGGAAATAAGAAATATTAAACTTTTTAAATACATCAATTAAAAATTGTGTAAACTCATTTTTATCTTTTAAAGAATCAATTTCTGAAATAATCTCTTTAATTGGTTCTATTCCTTGTTTGTTTCTTTCTTCTTGGTTTAAATAGTTATTAAATAAATTAACTATTTTCTCTTGATCTGAGTTTAAATCATTAGTTTTTACTTTAAACTCCATTATCATTTCTTTGATATCGTCAATTGATTTTTTATGTAGCATTTCAAAACTACCTCATGAAGGATATCCACTTGGTAATTCTGTACTATCAATTCAATCTTTATTAATGTGATCAAAAAAATTATCTTGTGCTCTTATTTTTGACATACAATTCACTCCTCTTTATAAAGTAGATTATAGAACTAATAATTAAATAAACAATAGCAAAGACCAAAAGAACAAGGTAATTATTTTGTTATAATTAAAATAACATGAGGTAAAAAATGAACAGAGATATCGTCTTATTAAGAACTGTAGAAGTTGCTGCCATAGCTTCTTATAAATATATTGGTAAAAAAGATAAAGATTTAGTTGATAAAGCTGCAGTAGAAGCTTTTGAAGTAATGTTAAAAAATGAAAAAGGTTTTAAACTTAAAGTTGTTAATGGAGAAGGTGAATTAGACCAAGCTCCAATGTTATTTGTTGGACAACTTTTAGGAGACTTAGAAGACCCAAGTGTTATGACTTATGATGTAAGTGTAGATCCAGTAGAAGGGACCCATCCAGCTGCCTACAACTTTGCTGGAAGTATTTCAACAATTGCTTTTTCAAAAGAAAACACTATGTTACAACTTCCGGAAATGTATATGGAAAAACTTTTTGTAAGTACAGAATTTAAAGATCAAATAGATTTAAAAAAAGGAATAATTCATTGTATTAAAACAATGCAAGAATATTCAAAAAGAAAAGATTTAAAATGTATTATTCTTGATAAACAAAGACACAAAGATATCATTCAAAAAATGAATGATATGGGAATTATTGTTAGACTTATTCAAGATGGAGATGTTTTAGCAGCAATTGATGTTGTAAATGGAGATGCTGATTTTGTTTACGGTATTGGTGGAGCGCCTGAAGGTTCTTTAATGGCAGCTCTTGCAATTTCTGCTGAGTGCAAAATGCAATCTAAACTAGTTAGATATGAAGAAATATGACCAAATGAACAAGAAACCGAATCAAGAAAAGAAAAAGAAAAAGCTTGATTAGATAAATATAATTTGGATTTTGATTCAATATTAGAAGATCTTGATTTAGTTGCAGATCACAGAGCTAGATTCTTTGCGGCAGGTTTAACTGCTGGTGGTAGTTTAAAACCTGTAGATTATAAAAATGGGAAGTTTTATGTAAATGCATTTATGTCTTCACATGGAATAGTTAGAAATTTCAATTCTGTTTATGATGTTAAAAAAGTTAATGATTTAAAACCAGAAATTAAGTTTTTATTTGATAAATACAAAAGATAGTTAATTATTAAAGATATATAATAATGAGTAGAGAAGGTGAGTTTATGGATTCTTTAGAAAAGGTTTTGCTAATTGCTTTAGGTCTTTCTTTGATTTCACTAATAACAATAAGAATTTATAATACATTTAGTTTAAATAAAGTGGTAGTCCATGAAATAAATTCTGCAGATAGTAATATATCAAGTGCAAAGATTGAAACCATTATCTCTAAATTTAAAATCTATTTAAGAGCTGAAGAGTTAGAAGTCACTTATGGAGAAAATGAAGGTTATAGTAGAATAAATCAAATGCTAAACAAGAGAAAGAAACAAATCAACATACCAAAGTGAATAATGCCAAGTGTTGGTTATGAACTTGATTATATTTTGGCAAGCATTTGATTTAATACAAAGTTATTTCAAAAAGATAAAGATTTAGTTAAGTTAAATGTAATAATCAAATGATTTCCTTTATTGTTAAAATTAATCTATGCATTATGCTTTATAGCTTCTTTTGTTATTTATTTTATAAACAAAGAAGCATTAATAACTTCAAGTGGATCTAAATTTTTAATTTTTATATTCAACAGACCTGTTTTCCAATTAACTGGATTAATGGCTTTTCTGGCGATGACAATACTTTCTTTTACAACTAATTCTTTAAAAGAAAAGTTAGAAGAAAAATATGAAAGAGAAATTATACAGTTTGTTAAAAATGAATGTGAAAGCTATAAACAAGATATTTCAGCTGCAAGGATATATTCAAAAGAATTTAACAAGTTAGACTTTAAAATATTTAGATTTAACGCTAAAACTTCAAACTTAAAATTTGTAGGACCATTTACAATACTTTAGAATAAAAAAAATTGAGTTAACTCAATTTTTTTTATTATCCTTGACCTAATCCTTTTTCTTTTCATTCGGCCATTATTTCTTCTTTTCCACCAGGTTTAGAATATCTTTCTTTGTATTCAGCATATCTTTCTGTACATTCTTTTAATTCATGCATAGCTTCTTCAGCTGATCCTCAACCATTAATCTTAACTTCTTTTTTTTGTAATGCTTTGTATTGTAAGAAGAAGTTTTCGATTTCATCTTTTAAATGTTGTGGTACATCATTTAAAGTTTTGTAGTCATCAAATCTTCTATCATCTGCAAAAACTCCAAATAGTTTTGTATCTATTTCTCCTGCATCGATCATTTTGATTGAACCTAAGATTCTTACGTTAACTCCAACTCCTGGAAGAGTAGGGTAAGTTACAAGACTTATAACATCTAATGGATCTCCATCTCAGTCAAGAGTGTTTGGTACAAAACCATATTCTCCTGGATAAAAGTTTGCTCCATATAATACTCTGTCTAAACTAATTTCGTTAGTATTGATATCGTATTCGTATTTGTTTGAACTACCTTTTGGTATTTCAACTATCATTTTAATTACGTTGTTTTCCATTAATAAAATCTCCTCTACAAAATTATTTTATATTAAAAAATAGAAACTAAAAGATTAGTTTCTAAATTAAATGTTTATTTATTAAGTTAACCAATGGTTTTATACAAAATGAAAATAAAATAATACTAAATGCAAATTTAGCAATAGTAACACCCATTGAAGCTAATAATAGAGAATATCACTCTGTTGTGTTCTTTTGGGGTATTACATCACCATATAATTTTCTGTACATTTCAAATATAAAAGTATCATTGTAAAGCAATGCAAAGCCAGATGTAATAAATGTAGCTATTAAACCTGTTATAACAATTATTGCAATGTAATACTTTATTTGATTTTTACTTTTAACTTTCAAAAGCCAA
The DNA here is from genome assembly GCF_010365805.1 of Spiroplasma sp. BIUS-1. Taxonomy (NCBI): domain Bacteria; kingdom Bacillati; phylum Mycoplasmatota; class Mollicutes; order Entomoplasmatales; family Spiroplasmataceae; genus Spiroplasma; species Spiroplasma sp. BIUS-1. Next base: position 258,784 of record NZ_CP048386.1, read on the forward strand.
TACTTTTTCAAAAAAAAGAATATTGTTGCAAAGAAAATTAAAAATGTAACATCTAGCAAACTCATTATTAGAATACCAACTGGATCTGATCCTAAAGCTAATCTTAAACAATTTGCCAAAACTCCTAATAAAGAAGCATATAAAATATTTGACGATAAATAGATGAACAAAACACCTACAAAGGACACTTCGATTGTGAAAAAGCCCAAAGTAAGAAAACCTAATGTGTATTTGTTTATTACTGTTAAAACAATTTCTAAAGCAAATAACATTGCTAAAATTGAAACTCTTTTAATATCTAATTTAAATGTATCTTTCAAAACCTCTTTATAGTTATATTTATTAAGTTCTGAAAAGTCGTATTTGTGATTTCAAAAACCATATACATTTTCCATGATTTAATCCTTTCAAAAAAAAGCCCCATTATAAAATGGGGCTGAATAACAAAAAAATGTAAACCAAAAAAAGGTTTATAAAAATTTGTTAGGTATTTTCTCTCATCCGGACTTTACCGTCGGTTTCAGAATTTCACTGAATCATGCTCTTTCGAGCTCATAGACTTTCACTATCGGTAAGGAATCACACCTTGCCCCGAAAATACTCACAAATTTATTATAAACTAACAGATGAAAAATTAATATAACCTAATTTATAAAAATTATAATTTATATTTATAATTTTTATAAATTGATATATAATATTTTTGAGCAAATAAATAAGGAGAAAAATATGGAAAATAAAAATCACGATATACCAGAGCACGATGATCATTTAGAAGAAAAAAAAGATCATTATCATGAAGAACACCACTTTGATGCTCTAGGAAATCACGATGATATAAATGATGAAGATTTTCATTGAAAAAATAGTTTATTTACAAGTAGAAGAAATTTAACTTTTAAAATTACATTAACAGGAGTGTTTTTAGCATTAGCAATAGCTATTTCAGCTTTTGAAATGTCAATGGAAGCTGTTTTGGATAAAATTCAGTTTCAAGGAGTTTCAATACCATTTAGAATATTGGATTTAATGGTAATAACTTTATCTTTATCTGCACTAGGACCAATATTTGCAAGTTTAATAGGTTTTATAGCACCTTTTATTCATCTTGCAGATGGTTTTCATAACCCGTTATCAGTTGTAATAGATTGTGGTGGATATTTTGTATCTATATGAGTAATTTGATTTTTCTATTACTTTGTATTTAGAAATTCAAGTATTCATAAACACCCAATAAAGAGTGTTGATAGATTTAAAAGATGAACACCAATGGTTGCATATGTTCCAATTATGACAATAGTTTATACTGTTATTGTTTTTGGAATAATTTACCTAAATTCATTAGTGGGTCATGATCACGATACATTCATGAAAAGTGTTTCTATGTATCATGCAGACCATGATCATGGACATGAAAGTTGAAATGAAGTAATTGAACATATGGGATTATTTATTGGAATCATTTCTGCAATTGAACTTGCAAGATTTTCAATTTGTTATTCACTGTTTGCAGTAATTGAACCTAAAGTTAAACAATTAAATCACTATTATAAGTAATAATAATTTAATAATTTTTTTCTATCATAATTTGATAAAATCTAAGTATAAATTATAGATTAGCGAGGAATCGAAAAATGGCAGGAAAAAAACCAGTATATGTTTCTATGGATTTAGGAACAGCTTATACTTTAGTGTACATTGAAGGTCAAGGAATTGTATATAACGAACCTTCAATCGTAGCATACAGAATTAAAGAAAATAAAATTGTTGCAGTTGGAGCAGAAGCTTACAAAATGATAGGTAAAGGTAATAAAAACCTAAGAATTGTTAGACCAATGGTTGACGGAGTTATTACTGATATCAAAGCTACTCAAGCACAATTAAACTACATCTTTGCAAAATTAAGATTAGAAAAAGCTTTAAGAGGATGTGTTATGTTATTAGCTTGTCCTTCAGCAATTACAGAATTAGAAAAATCAGCACTTAAAAAAATCGCACTTAACTTAGGTGCTTCAAGTGTATTTATTGAAGAAGAAGTAAAAATGGCGGCTTTAGGTGGTGGAGTTAATATCTACGCACCAACAGGAAACTTAATCGTTGACATGGGTGGGGGAACAACAGACGTTGCTGTTATCTCATCAGGAGATATAGTTCTTTCAAAATCAGTTAAAATAGCTGGTAACTACTTAAACGAAGAAATCTTAAAATTCGTAAGAGCACAATATGGTATGGAAATCGGTATCAAAACAGCTGAAACAATTAAAATCAGCATTGGATCATTGGCAAAACATTCAGATGAAAAATCAATGAAAGTTTACGGACGTGACGTTGTTTCTGGATTACCAAGAGAAATCGAAATTACACCAGAAGAAATGAGAGAAGTATTAAAAGTTCCTTTATCAAGAATTATTGAATTAGTAGTTCAAGTTCTTGAAGCAACACCAGCTGAATTAGCTGGAGATATCTTCAGAAATGGAGTTATCTTATGTGGTGGAACAGCATTGATTAAAGGTATTGCAAAATACTTCGGTGATACTTTACAATTACCAACAAAAGTTGGAGAATCACCTTTATTAGCTGTTATTAACGGAACAAAAAAATATGAATCAGAAGTTTTTGAGCAATTAAGAGCTGAAAAAAACGAATTAGATTACTAGAAAATGCTTTAGGCATTTTTTTTTGGAAAATTTATGGAAAAAAATTCTAAAAAAAATTGAATTTTTTATAACTTTTTTTAGATGCTATGCTATAATGAAAATGAAATTACAAGATGTTGTAGTTTTACATGTATCAACCCAAGGATGTTAGTGTTCAAAAGAAAAACTGATTATCTTTTTAAAAAAAGTATTATCGAAATTGCTATTTTGAATGAGTGAAGCACTTTCAATTATATTTTTTTCTAAAGATACAAAAAATTCTCTTTCGAGAATTTTTTTTATTTTCTATTCATCACCGATTTTAACAGCACCAGTAGGACACACCATTTGTGCTTCTACTAATTCTAAATCGTTTTCGTTTGCTTCTGCAAATCCATCATCATCCATGAAAAGAGTACCAGTTTCATCGACTTGTACACAGGCCATACATCCAATGCACATTGATTTATCTATTCAAGTTTTTTTCATAAAAACCATCTCCATTTCATTAATATAATAACAATAATTTTAAATATTTACATATTTAATTTATAATATATAGGTTAATGGGGTGAAAAATATGAACCTAACAAGAATGGAAAGAAATAAACCTATTCACGACAAGGTAAGAAAAGAAATTGCTTACAAAAAGAACATTCAAGACGAAAAATCAGTAGTTCATTCTACTTTTGAAAAACTAAAAAGAATTGACTTAGAATTTTTTAAAGAAAAGTTAGCTATTTTTGATGCAAAGCATGAATTTGAAAAACCATATTTAGATAGAGATAGATCATCGAGTTTATTTCCTGAAGAAATAAAGTATGAAATGAAATTAGAGATTTCAGAACTTAAAAAATTAGGAAATCAAGAGGTTGTTAATGCTCCTGTTGAAGAAGTTGAAGAAGAAGTTTTTGAACTTAGAAGTGAAAAGTATCAAAACTTATTCAAAAGTTTACAAGCAAACGAAAAGAACTTTCAAAGAAACATTGATAAATTAAAAGAAAAACAAGCTGGTTTAAAAAATGCACCCCAAGATATATCTATGACAACTGTTCAACAGTTTAGAAGTAAAGATAATAGAAGCACTCAACAAATGATTTTAGAAGTGGCAGAAAAAAATGAAAAAGGCCAAAATAAAGTTGTTAAAACATGAAAACTATATGAGAAAAAATATAGATTTAAGTGAGCGATTCCTGTTTTGATAATTTTAGCTTTTGTTATGTTTTTATGCATAATAATACCTATTTTTGTTGTATAGAAGGGTAATTTAATATGAAAAAAATTAATATTGCAGTTGATGGTACTGCAGGTTCTGGTAAGAGTTCTGTAATGTTAAAGGTTGCAGAAAAACTTAATATGAATTTCATAGATACAGGTGTTATGTACAGAGCTTTTACAAAACTTTGTATAGATAACAAAGTTGATTTTCAATCAGATAATGAAATAAAAGATCAAATTAAAAACTTTAAGTTTGAATATATAAATGAAGGTTCGATATTGGTAAATGGTATTGATTATGGAAAAAATATATTTGATTATGAAGTGGCTGAAAACATAAAGTATGTTGCTAAAAACAATGATGTCAGATCATTTATGGTGGAAGCTCAAAGAAAGATGTCTGAAAGCAAAAACAACATAGTTATAGGAAGAGACATAACAACTGTTGTTCTTCCAGAAGCAGAGTTAAAAATTTATTTTGACTGTTCTGTAGAATCAAGAGCAAAAAGAAGATTTGAACAAAACAAAAGAAAAAATGTTACTCCAAATGTATATGAAGACATTTTAAGACAAATACAACAAAGAGATGATTATGATAAAAATAGAGAAATGGGAGCTTTAAAAATTGCTCCTGATTCATGATATTTAGATACAAGTGATTTAGATATTGAACAAGTAATTGATCTAGTTTTAAAAAAAATAGAAGAAATTAAATAATTTTATAAATAAGTGGAGGTGTAGAATTATGGCAAGAAAAGGAATAGTGGCAGTGGTTGGTAGACCTAATGTTGGTAAATCTACACTTTTTAATAGAATAATTAGAGAAAAAAAAGCTATTGTAGAAGATAAACCTGGAGTTACAAGAGATAGAATGTATGGTAGAGCTGAATGATTAACTCTGCCATTCATAGTTGTAGATACAGGTGGTATTACACTACAAGACAGTCCATTTTCAAAAGAAATAAGAATGCAAGCTGAAATCGCTATTAAAGAAGCAGATGTAATTGTTTTTGTAATTAATTACAAAGATGGTATTACACAAGAAGACGAAGCGGTTGCAAAAATACTTTATAAAACTCATAAACCAGTAATATTGGCTGTTAATAAATATGATAAAAAAGAACAATTTGATGAATCATTTACTTTTATGACTTTAGGTTTTGGAGAACCTTGTTTAATTTCTTCAACTCATGGTATTGGTGTTGGAGATTTACTAGATAAAGTAATTGAAAGTATGCCTAAATTTGATGAAGATCAAAAAGATGATGAACTTAAATTGGCAATTGTTGGTAGACCTAATGTTGGTAAATCAAGTTTAGTAAATGCATTGGTTGGAGAAGAAAGAATGATTGTTTCTGATATAGCGGGAACTACAATCGATGCAGTTGACAGCAAAATAAAACACAATGGAAATGAATATACGATAATTGATACGGCAGGTATGAGGAAAAAAGGTAAAATCTATGAAAACCTTGAAAAATACAGTTACCTTAGATCAATTACTAGTATAAATAAAGCAGATATAGTTCTTTTGGTTTTAGATTCAAGTGAAAAAGTAGCTGATCATGATACAAATATTGGTGGGGTTGCATTTGAGGAAAATAAACCTATAATAATTATTGGTAACAAATGGGACTTAGTTTCTAACAAAGAAACTAATACTATGAAAAGAAAAGAAGAAGAGATAAAAGCTTATTTTAAATATTTAAATTATGCAAAAGTTTTATTCTTATCTGCAAAAGAAAACAAAAGGGTAAATAAAATATTTGAAGTTGTTGACTTAGTTCAAAAAAATATTAAAAAAAGAATTAGAACAAGTTTATTAAATGAAATATTCAATAAAGCACAACTTATTAACCCAGCTCCAAATCATAACGGAGGAAGATTAAAGATATTTTATGCATCACAAGTAGAGGCTTACTTGCCAACATTTGTTTTGTTTGTTAACAATCCAGAGTTTGTACACTTCTCATATAAGAGATTTTTAGAAAATCAAATTAGATCACAATTTGATTTTAGTGGTGTGCCAATAACAATAATCTTTAGGGAAAGGAAATAGGAAAATGTCAAAGGAAAAAATAGCAATAATAGGTACAGGAGCATATGGTACAGTTTTAGCTAACGTATTAGCTGATAACGGTCATGATGTTTTAATGTATGGAATAGAAGAGGCTGAAGTGGATGATATTAATAACAACCACTTAAACTCAAAGTTTTTTCAAGATTTATTGATAAATACAAACATAAGAGCAACAACTGATTTTGCAGTTGCAATGGAAAAAGCAAATATTGTAATTTTAAGTGTTCCAACTTTTGCTTTAAACAATGCAATTGAAAATGTAATTAAATATGGAAAAAGAGAAATGCACATAATAAACGTTGCAAAAGGTTTAGATGAAGAAAATCTTGATGTTTTAAGTAAAAAAATCAAGAAACAATTTGAAGGAACTGGAGTTATGAAGTCTTACGGGGCTATTTATGGACCTTCAGTTGCAATTGAAGTTATTATGAGAAAACCAACTTGTGTTATGAGTTGTAATGAAGATGAAAAAGTTGCAGAATACATTGCAAAAATATTCTCAAATGAGTATTTTGTTGTTAAAGTTTCAACAGATGTAGTTGGTTGTGAAATAGCAGCTGCACTTAAAAATTCAGTTGCCATTGCAGCAGGAATATTACATGGATTTGCAGCAGCAGATAATGCAAAGGCTTCATTAATAACTATTGGTAATGCAGAAATTTATAATGTAGCTAAATATTTTGGAGCTAGAATTGAAACATTTATGAATTTTGCTACATTAGGAGATCTTATCCTAACTGCATCTTCATTGAAATCAAGAAACTTCTCATTAGGGGTTCAAATTGCTCAAAAAGACGATGCTCAAAAGGTTTTAAAGTCTCACAAAAATACAGTTGAAGGTGTATTGTCTTGTAAATTAGCATACGAAATTTGCAAAAAATATAAAATAAATGCACCAATGTTTGAAATACTATATAAAATACTATACAATAATCATAAGCCTAGTGGGTTAGTTAATGACTTTTTCCAACACGCTAAGGTAGTATAGATATAAGGGGTGGATTAACCATGACAAAAAAAGAATTATCAGAAAAATTATCAGCTGAATTTGGTAGCACTAAAGCAGAAGCTGAAAGAATGGTAAACTTTGTATTTGACGAAATTTCAAATGCATTAGTTAAAAAAGAAGAAGTTGCAATCGCAGGATTCGGAAAATTCGTTACTGCTGATAGAGCAGCTCGTGAAGGTGTAAACCCAGCAACTGGAGCAAAAATTAAAATTGCTGCAACTACTGTAGCAAAATTTAAAGTAGCTAAACAATTAAAAGAAGCAGTTGCTAAATAATTAACCTATACATCGTAAAAACTTGCTTATAGCAAGTTTTCATTTTGTAAAATAAATATGTTTGAATTATTTAAATCGGGACTAATAAGCAAGAAAGCTCTTTTAATTTTAAATTACTCTAAAATAAATATTAATGAAAACCAGTTAGCTATATTGTTGATAATCATGGAATTATCAAATGAAGATCAAAAAAATTTCACACCATCAGAAATAGCAGAACATATGATGATTTCAAAAGAAGAAATTGAAAAAGAAATCTCAAATTTATTAAAGAATAGAATTATAAAACTTGAACAAAAGGGTAAAAAGACTATTCTTGATTTAACCCCTTTATTTAATAGACTACTTGTTAATTTGGAAGAAGAACACTCTAAATTAAAAACAGATAATACATATACATTTATCGAGAAAATCTTAAACTGCAAACTTACTCAAGAACATATTGATAAGATTGAGGATTTTATCGAGTTAGGTATTTCAAAACCAAAAATTATGTCTATAATTGATGAATATAAAATTAATAATATAAATGATTTATTTAAAAAATTAGAAGAACAGTCAAAAAAAACATCAGTAAAAATTACAATGTATAACTGACTAAATGATTAAATATTTCATTAAAATCAAAATTAATACCATTTAAATTTATTTCAAGAAAGTTATCTTGGAAATATGAAAATGGTATTTTTTTATTTTTTAATTCCTTTAATTCTCTAATATTTAATAAAAATAGTTTTTCATATAAATGAAAGTATATTAAAATGAACCCACAACCTGAGTTTTTATCTACTAAAAGTAACTTCTCTAACTGATTTTTCTTTATGTTATTTAGGTTAAAAAATTCCTTTTCAGTTTCTTTGGCTTCAAATTCTAAATAAACTCCATTTCAAAGTCCTATATAATCACAAAAATAGTTTTTATTAAGTCTTGCAGTAACTATATTATCTTCTATAGAAATTATGCTATTGTTTACAGGCATTTTATAAATAAATCCCTGATTATCATTTAACAAAGAAATGCTGTTGTTGATCAAGGTTTCTAAAAACATGCCTTTGTTTTTTATAATCATAAAAATCACCCAATATATTAATCGTCATATATTTACAAAAAATTGTAAAATAAGATACAATAAACTTAAATGGGGGCTAGAAAAATGGCAGATTACATAAAATTATCAAAACAAGATATTTTAGACAAAGACTTTGAAGTTGAATACAAGGGTTATAAAGTAGAAGAAGTAGATGCTTTTTTAGACATGATAGCAGAAGATTATAAAACTTTTACTGACAGAGAAATTAAAAAAGATGAAAAAATAGCTCTTTTAGAAAAAGAAGTTAATAGAGTAACAAACAATTTAAATCAAGTGGCAGCTACATTGAAACTTACAGAAAGTCAAATGGAAGATCTTGCAAGAAAAGGTTTAAATAGTGCAGACATTATTAAACGTATATCTAATTTAGAAAAAGACACATATAATAAATAATTTTGGTATAAAATAATGATTGAGATTAAATCTGAATCAACTGCTATATTTGAAAAATAATATAGAGGAAACTCCACGCTTGCACATTCTGAGATGAATGTAGTGATTGTGCTAGGGGAAAAAATAACTCTAGGTACCAATTTTAATTGGTAACGACTTAAGTATAGTCTAAGGGTACTTGTACCTATGATGAGCTTTTTAAAGTGCCACAGAGACGATTAGCTAGAAATAGTGAAATGGAACGGGTAAACTCCACAAGCAAGAAACTCAAATTTTGGTAGAGGAGCTTAAGGGTGAGGAACTGAACAAGCCTTTGGGATCGCTTATGCGATAGATAGATAGTTGATGCACGAAAGTGTTACAAAACGTGGGTTATGAAGATTCAATCTCACTATATTTTTTAAGGACTTGTATATGAAAGAATTATTTGAATATTTAAAATTAAATAATTTAACAATATCTAGTTGTGAATCTTTCACTGGTGGTTATTTTTCAAATGAAATAACCAATATAACTGGAGCTAGCAATTACTATAAGGGTGGTTTTGTTTGTTACAGTGATGAATTTAAAACAAAAGTTTTAGGTGTAGATATAGAAGTAATTAAAAAATATGGTGTAGTTTCTTTTGAAACACTAAATGAAATGTTGGACAAAACACATGAAATGTTGAAAACAGATATTGTTTTTGCTTTTACTGGTTTTGCAACTCCGATTGATAATAATCCTCAATCAGGAATTAGTTATGTGGGGTTTAAAATTAAAAATAAAAACTATATTTTTGAATTTAAAGAAACAAAAAATTTAACAAGAGAAGAGTATAAAAAAAATAGTTGTGAATTTATAATAAATAAACTTTTAAATTTATAATTTTTCTTTTTTAATTGTCGATAAAGCAATTGAGGAGGAAATTATGATAGAAAAGACTTTAGAAAAAAATAAAAATGAGGTACTTTTAAATATGAGCAATAACAATATTTATGATGATCCAGCTTTTAAAAATGTTTTAAAAGATATCGAAAAAACATTCGGTAAAGGTTCAATAATGCAATTAGGAGATGTTGCAAACTCTTCAATTGATGTAATTCCAAGTGGTAGCTTTTTATTGGATAGAGCAATTGGGGCTGGAGGTTATCCAAAGGGAAGAATAATAGAAATTTATGGACCTGAATCAAGTGGAAAAACTACTCTTTCTTTACATGCTATTTGTGAAGCGCAAAAAAACAATGGTAGAGCAGCTTTTATAGATGCTGAACATGCATTAGATCCAAGATATGCACAAAATATTGGTGTTGATATTAAAAATCTGGTTGTTGCACAACCGGATTCTGGAGAACAAGCTTTAGATATTTTAGAAATGCTAGTAAAATCAAATACAATTGATATTGTTGTAGTTGATTCTGTTGCCGCTTTAGTTCCTAAAGCAGAGTTGGATGGAGAAATGTCAGACCAACAAATAGGTTTACAAGCAAGACTTATGTCAAAAGCTTTAAGAAAATTAAATGGTATTGTTTCTAAAACAAACACAACAGTTATTTTCATTAACCAATTAAGAGAAAAAGTTGGAGTTATCTTTGGTAATCCAGAAACAACACCCGGGGGAAGAGCTCTTAGATTCTATTCTTCTTTAAGATTAGAGGTTAGAAAAGGTGAAACTATTTCTACAAATGGTGAAGCAACTGCAAATAAAGTGAAAATTAAAGTTGTAAAAAACAAAGTTGCTCCACCATTTAAAACATGTCAAATAACTATTGCTTATAATAAAGGTGTGGAAAAAGATTTAGAAGTTGTTGAAATGGCAACAATTTATAACATACTTACAAAAGCTGGTGTTTGATATTCTTATGGAGAAGAAAAAATTGGTCAAGGAAAAGAAGCTGTTAGAGAATGATTTGCAGCAAATCCAGATAAGTACCAAGAAATTCAAGATAAATTAAAAGAATGTATAGAATAAAAAAATCGAGTTATTAACTCGATTTTTTTAAACCTCTTTTGTATCGTTTCTACTTATAGTTTCTTGATCACTTTCATTTGGTTTTAAAATAATTCCTTTTTCTTGTTTCTCAAATCACTTAAATTGTTTTTCTGAAGGATAAATTTCTTTAACTTTTAATATAACTTCAGGATAGTAACTTTGACTCATTTTATTTCAATTATAGTGTCTTTGTTTTTCTAATTTAAATTCATTAACTTCTGATTGCATATTTAATTCCTCAAAAGCTTTTAAAACTTTTTTACCTTTGTAAGAACCAAATCTGATTTGTTTATTTCTTTTTGAACTTGAATATAAACCTAAAGCAAACATTATTACTCCAAATATTGCAAGATATCCAGCTTCTTGTAATATATACAATGAATCATAGCTGTTAAATCCATATTCACCAATTCCATATACTATCGATCCAATGGCGTGGATTGAATATCTAAATTCTGATAAATAACTTATTGCATTAAAGAAATCAAATTGCATAAAGTTAGGGAAAGTTCCAGAACCTGCAGCTATATTTATTACTAAATAAATTACCACTACAAATTTAGAAATCATTTCATCTGTAAATAAATATCAAAGTGATTGGATGGTTATTACAAATATTAAATCAATATATAAAAGTCATAATCACAACGAGAACATTGCAGCAGAACCTATTGCTGAATAGCCAGTTAGAGAAAGAGCTATTACAAGAAATGTTACTTGAACTATTCCTGTTGTAAACATTAACATTGATTTTGTTATATACCATTTTGTTGAACTTAAGTTATGACTTCTTTTTCCTCTATCATAAATAAATGTTTGCATAAAAGTACCAACAAACAATCCAATACAAATAAAGAATTCTCCTAAACCAATACCATAAACTCCGTTTTTAGAACCTTGTTGATCAAAGTTTATTAAACTTAATTCTTCTTTTGAAGAACTGTAAATATATTTCACAATTTTTAGTATCAAATCATCTTTTCAGCCTTTTGTTGAAATACCTTGGTTTTGATTGTTTATTTCTTTTTGTAATTCATCTTTTATATTTTTAGCTGCTTCATTATCAAAAAGTTTATCTATTAAACCAAAAATAATTGATGATCTATATTCATACATTGATTTCATATAATAACCAAATATAAAGTTTCTTTCATATGTAGTTCAAACATCCATTTTTACTTTTGGTGTTGGAGTTAAGCCTGGATGTATATGAATTAGTGTTCCTATTTTGTAGATTAAATACTCAAGTGTTCCTTCATGTATTTTTAAATCCAAATAGTATTTTTTACCTTTTCATTGTTTTTCTATTTCTTTTTTGTCAGAAATATAATGTATGTTTGTTAAAGCCAAACCTTCTTTTAGTTCTGGAGATGAAAAGGTATTTTCTTCATCTTTTTTATCACTGTGTTTTGGAGTTAAATAATCTTTAAAAAGAGTTCATATGTTTAAATCTGAAATTTGTTCTTCATTAAATTTGTAATCACCAGTATTGGTGTGTATTTTCCCGTTAATAGTAGCTTTTTCAATAGCTTCTTCTCTACTGGTTGTATTTTTTGTATTTAAACTATTTCCATCTTTGTCTTTTAAAACTCCGATATTGAAATCACTGAAGTTATCTCCAGTTTTCTTATAAATTCAAACCGTTGCATCTTCATTCATTATTGCAACTGGTGCTTTTCCTATATTATTTATTGGGTTTCAAAAACCCAATATACAAGTAATAGCATATATGATTGGCACTATAGCAATTCCAAAAAATTTAAGTAATCTTTTTTTGGATGATAAAACTCTTGAAGATAATTCGGTTCAATAACCTTTTAATATATCTTTCATTTTTTCGTCTTCTTTTCTAATAAATATTTAAAAATTAATTTAATTGACATCATTTAATAATTTTTTATGTTTATAACTAAACTTAATTATTGTAAAATAATATAGTTGTAAAAGCAACACCACACTTTTCTAGGATTGGAGAAAACAATGCTAGTTACAAAAATACAAGAACACATATATATTGCGATTTTATCGGTAGTAATTATATTATTAATACTTTCATTAGCAGTAATAGTATATCTACTAAAATCTCGTCAACGCAAATATATCTTACAAAAAACAAATGATGAGGCAAAAAATATAAAAATGAATATCATTGCAGAGGCAAAACAACAAGCAGCTTCGCTTAGGCTTAATGCTGAAAATGATGTTAAATATATTCAAGAAGAAATAGCTATTGAACAAAAAAACTTAAAGGTTAAAAAAGATAAGTTTTATGAAGATTTAGATGTTTTGAATGAAAAAGAACAAACTCTTTTAAAAGAGAAAATAAGAATAAATGAATTAAAAAAAGAACTTGAAATAGAGAGAAAGAAAATTCAATCAATATTAGAAGATAGTTCAAAACTTACTGAAAAAGAAGTTAAAGAAGAATTATTCAATATTGTTGAAAAGAAATATCTAGGAGAGTTGAATTCTAAGATCAAAGATTTTGAAGAGACTCTTAAAAAGAATTCTCAACAAAAAGCAACAAAAATATTAATTGATGCGATGCAAAGTTGTAGTGTAGAAGTAACAACAGAAAAAAACACTACTTTCTTTGAAATTGAAAACGATTCTTGAAAAGGAAAAATAATTGGTAAAGAAGGTAGAAATATTAAAACCTTCCAAGCTTATGGAGGGGTGGATATTCTAATTGATGAAACTCCTAACAGAATAACTATTTCATCTTTTAATCCAATTAGAAGAGAAATTGCTTATTTAACTTTACAAGAACTTACAAAAACTGCAAGAATACATCCCGCTTCAATTGAAGAACAATTAATTATACAAGCAGAAAAACTAGAAAAACATTGCTATGATTTAGGTTTAAAAACTTTAACTGATCTAAATATTGATGATTTACCAGATGAGATAATAACATTACTTGGTAAATTAAAATTTAGACACAGTTATGGTCAAAATGCTCTACAACACTCTATTGAAGTTGGGACAATATCTAAAAGAATAGCTCATGAATTAGGTTTAGATGAAAAAATAGCACTTAAATCAGGACTGTTACATGACATTGGAAAAGCTGTGGACTTCGAACAAGAAGGAAGTCATGTAACTTTGGGAGTTAACATATTAAAAAAATATGATATAGAAAATATTGTTATTAATGCTGTAGAGTCACATCACAATGATGTTCAAAAAGAAACTTATTATGCTGAAATTGTAGCCATTGCTGATGCAATGAGTGCTGCAAGACCTGGGGCAAGAAATAATGACGCTGAAGAATATTTCGCAAGAATGCAAGAACTTGAAGATCTTTGTTTAGAACAAGAAGGTGTTACAAAAGCTTATGTTCTAAAAGCTGGAAGAGAAATAAGGGTTATGGTAAATCCAAGTGTTGTTGATGATTACAATATGAAAAAACTTTCATATACCTTAAAAGAAGAAATTCAAAAAATCAACAAAACACCAGGAGATGTCTATATAACAATAATTCGTGAAAAACGTGAAACTATAAGATTATAAAAACACCAAGCAAAAGGTGTTTTTTGTTATAATTATTTGTGATTGGAGTGAAACACATGGGATTTGGAGATTTTTTAACAGGTAGAATGAAAAAGTCTATCGAAAAGAACTTAAAGAAAAGTACTTTAAACAGTGAAAACATAAAAGAAGTATTAAGAGAAATTAGACTAGCTCTTTTAGAAGCTGACGTAAACGTTGATGTTGTAAAGAAATTTATAACAAATGTTGAAAAAAAAGCTGAAGGAGCATTTATTGAACAAGGTGTAAGAGCAGATCAACAAATGATCAAAATAGTTCATGAAGAGTTAATTGAAATACTTGGAAAAACTAACAAGCCTTTAGAAATTGATAAAAAACCATCAATTATAATGATGGTTGGATTACAAGGTGCTGGTAAAACAACAACAGTTGGTAAACTTTCACATTTAATAAGCAAAAAAAATAAGAAAAAAACTTTAATGGTTGGTCTTGATATTTACAGACCAGGGGCCATTGATCAATTAGTAGAATTAGGACAAAAAAATAACTTAGATGTTTTTGAACAAGGAAAACAAGACCCTGTAAAAACAGCAAAACAAGCAATTGATTTTGCTCAAAAAAACGGTTATGAAGTAATAATTTTAGATACTGCTGGTCGTTTGCAAATTGATAAAGAATTAATGAAAGAGTTAAATGAAATTAGAAAAGCAGTTTCGCCTCAAGAAATTATTCTTACAGTTGATGGTATGACTGGACAAGATATCATAAATGTTTCACAAGAATTTAATAGTTTATTAAAACTAACTGGAGTAATTGTTACAAAACTTGATGGGGATGCTCGTGGGGGAGCTACCTTATCAATTACAGATATTACAAAATTACCAATTAAATTTATTGGGGAAGGTGAGGGTATTGGTGCTCTTGCTGAATTCCACCCAAAAAGAATGGCTGACAGAATCCTTGGTATGGGAGATGTTGAGACATTATTCGAAAAAGCAGCTGATGTTATTGATGAGCGAACAATGGAAAAAACCATGAAAAGAATGTTTGCTGGTCAGTTTGATTTAGAGGATTTAAGAAACCAAATGGAACAAGTTGCTAAAATGGGAAACTTAGGAGGTATTATGAAAATGATGCCTGGGATGAGTGGAAAAATTAGCGAAACTCAAATCAATCAAGCTCAAGAAAAACTTTGAGTTGCAAAAATCTTAATGAGTTCTATGACTTTAAAAGAAAGAAGAGAACCAAGACTTTTAAAAGCCATTACCAGAAAACAAAGAATTTTAAAAGGATCTGGTAGAAGCGAAAAAGAATACAATGAACTTTTAAACCAATTTGATAAAGGTAAAAAACAAGTCCTTGAAATGTCTAAAGCTTTAAAATCAGGAAGAATGCCTAATATGGGTGGGTTGAAATTTTAATATATAGAATAACAACTTTTAAGTCTATAATTTAATGATAAGGAGTAAAAAGAAATGGAAAATACAAAAAAAGAATTTATGAATCAACAAATGAAAATAGGGTATGCATTTATGATAGTGGGAACTGTTTTATCAAGTTTTCTACTAATACCATTACTGTGAACAATACCGATGACTTTAAAAACAAAGTCATTAATAACTGTTTATAGAGATGCAACTGTATTGGGTGTTTGTGCTATATTATTTGTTAGCACTTTAGGTGGTATTTTTATATTATTGGCAAATAATCCACAAAACTACAAAGAAGTTGTTCAACCAAACCAATTTAATGCAGCAAATGAGTTTCAACCAAACTCAGAAGTTCAACATTAAAAAAACAAGCAAAGCTTGTTTTTTTAATTTCTATTAAATAATAAAAAGCCATTTATGTGTGAGTATTAAAAATAAATTACAAACCTTAATGTGAAAGGTTACTGCCGCTCAAAATTCAAAAAAATTTAAAAGTGTTATTTTATGATAAAATTAATAATAAAGAAAAAAGAACTAAAATAGGTTAAGCAAAATATTATATAAAGTAATTTTTATTCAATCGATTTTAAATATAGATTCGCTTTCCTTTTGCTAAAAAAAATAATGAATAAAAAATTAAAAGATTCTTCTATGAAATGAGAAAAACATTGCTTAACATGAAAGGTTATTAAATCTATTTGGATTCAATACATAGGTTGATAGTATGATAAAAGTAAATAAAATTGTAAAAATTTTTAAAGAATTTAATTTATCAGATATAAATTTGACGATTGAGAAAGGTGACTTGATTGCCTTGGTTGGAGATAATGGGGCTGGTAAAACAACCTTAATAAAATCTATTTTTGGTATGGTTGAATTAAATTCTGGGAAAATAACTTTAAATGGTGAAAATATATTTGATAATAATAACTTAAGTAAAATAGCTTTTTTCCCTGATTCAAATAATATCCCTTTAAATATAAGTGTAGAAAACTATATGAAGTACATTTCTATTGTTGCTGGTGTCGGTGAAAAAGAATTTAAATCAAGAGTGGATAAAATAATTGATATGTTAGAAATCAGAAGTTACAAAAATAAAACCATTAAAAAATTATCTGCTGGTATGAAAAAAAGAGCAATAATGGCAGGGGTTTTAATAACAAAACCTGAATTTATAATTTTTGATGAACCAACAGCCAATTTGGATGTTGAAGGAAAAAATGAATTCTTAGCAATAATAAAAAAACTTCATGAAAGTAAAGTTGGAATAATGATTACAAGTCACATAATTGAAGAATTACAAGATATTTGTAATAAGTTAATAATAATTAAAGAAGGAAGCATAGTTTATAATAGTAAATTTGATAATAAAAAAGAGAAAATCAAAGATATTTATTTTAAATTTATTGATAAAAAAGAAAATAAATATGAAGAGGTTAAGGTAATTTATGAATAAGACAAATTTAAGTAGATTAATAAAATTGAATATTAGTTCTATTTTTAAAAATAAAAGTTTGCTAGTAAATATATCTTTAATATTCTTAAGTTTATTGGTATTTACAATAATATATTCAATAAAAGCGAATGATTATATTTATAAGAAAACTGTTATTGTTAACTTAGAATCTATGATATCAATATGTCTCTTTGGCGTTCTATCAATTATTATGGTTGGTCATTTACTTTCATCTAATGAAGCAAAAAGTTTTCAACAGTTAGAGCAAAGATATGGTGTTAAAGCAAAATTTTCTTTTTTCTTTAGAATTATTATGATGATTACTTTGACAACAACATTAGCTTTTGTTTATTTTTTGATCCAAACTTTGGCAATTTCATTCCAAGATAAGCATCAAGAGGTTTTGAAAATTATATGTTTACCTAAATTAAATTTAATTTTATATAATTTATTAATATTAACTTTAACAACTTTTGTTGGAGTTATATTAAAAGCTAGTCTTGGAAATATTCTTGCGACATTATTTTTGGTATCAATAGCAGTGGGTCCATTTTTTAGTTTCTTAGCAAATGAATATTCACAAAAAGATAATAAAATATCTGAAACAATCAGTGAACAAAACTTTAAAATTATAATTGGAAAAGAATTTCATGATTCAATACTAAAAGATAAAATAGATTTATATAATGGTAATCTTAATTTATTTGGTGATTTACATACCAATGGTTTTTATAAAAACGCTAAAAATTTTGACTCTATTTTTAAATATTATGATAATCAATACAGTAAGAGTATGTATTTTTCTTATTATATGGGTCAAACTTTAAATCAAATTGTAGATGAATCAAAAAATGAACCAAAGAATGTTTTTGAATTTGATAAAAATTATTATGAAATGATCACAACTTTAAAAAGTTCAATTATAAAAATAGGTAATGAGAATTATTACAAACTTCAACAAATTCCTTTTTATTCTGATCCAAATAAAGAAAAACAAAAATTAAATTTGGATAAAACTTTAAAAGATCTAGAATTAACTGATTTTGGTAAAAAATATCCAAATATTCTTAGTTATGTTTCAAATAATTATTATAGTATTTATAATCAAATAGACTATACTTTTAATACAACTCCTTTGTTTGGAAAAAATATACCGTTTGAGGAATCAAAAGTTTATTCAAACGAATATAGCTTTTATGAAGAATATCCTGAATTTTTAGCTATTTCTCAAATCTTGAATATTGGGCTAATGAATTCTTTTAATACAACTATTTTTTATCAAACTATTTCTACTAATGATAAATATTATTATTTAGATATTAGAGATTACAATGACTATTATAAAAAAATAAAGGCAAGACAGTTTTTAAATTTCTTTAATTTTGTTTCTTATCAAAACCTTGCATTTGCAGATATAAAATACTCAAAATTTATGATTTTTTCAGAACCATCTTTAAATTATATTGATGAAGTTTATCAAATTAATTTAAGTTCTTTACAAAACCTTTATAAGCCTATAGAGGGTGATACTCCAAATAACCCTAAATGAAACCCGATGAATACAAAATTATCTATATATGATAAAAATAAAGTCAAAGTCAAACAAACTGGAATAATTGTCTATTCATATATTGTAGAGATTTTATTAACTGCAGCTTTTATTTATATAGGCTTTATTGTTTTCAAAAAAAATCAAAAAATTTAAAAATAAAATAAAAAACTAGTTATATAACTAGTTTTATTTTTTTGCTTCAATTTTCTTGATGTCTTTTTCTTGTTGAGAAATGGCTTGTAATCTTCTGTTTGCTTCTTCGATAGTTTTTTGAGTAACTTCCATTTCAATTCTGCGTTTTTCAGCATCTTTGATTTTTTTTCAAACTCCAGCTTTCATTGCATCTGACATTAATAAAACAGATACAATTGCAATATTGAATAAATCTCCAATAACTTTTTCTACATGTTTTTTTTCTTTTGCAGATAAGTTTTCTGATTTATATTTTTCTAAAGTTTCAACTTCTTTGAAATAGTTTGTTGCAAATTCAGTTCCGAATTTTTGGAAAATTAAAGCGTTTCCTTCATGTACGAAAAGAGCAATGTTTTTAAATAGATTTAGTTTTAATTCTACTTCATCATTTCCAGCAGCTCTAAATTGACCAATAACATTGTTTAATCTGTCATCGTGGTATTGATCCACTAGTTCTTCAACTACAATTCTTGTAGGTTGACCAACTAATTTTAAGATTGGTTTTTTTGTTGCTGTTTCTGATTCTACAAACTTATAGTTCATTGCATTTATGTATTTTTTAATACGTAAAGGTAAAATGTACATATCGTATGCAATATATTCAGAATATCTTCATTTTCTTGCAACTATTTGTGAAATTATATTGTAAACCATTTCTAAAATAGTAAGGTTTAAAGTTCTTTCATTTAATTTAAATTCTAATTTGTTCAATCTTAATAATTGGTAGTATTCAAAACCATAGTACTCAAGAGCTATCATATTAAAGTAAGTTTGAACTGTTGAGTTGTTCATAATTGCAGAATATGAAAATTGAATATCTGGAACTAGAGCATCAATTATATTTTCAAATTGAGGTCTAAAATCCAAAATAGATTGAAATTGTTTTTTTTCAGCCATAATATCTCCTCCAAAATCATATAGATATTTTATCATATATTTTTTTGAATAAATATGATAAGTGTATAATATTAGTGGTTTTTAGGAGAAATTATGAAAATAAAATTAATATGTTTTAACAAAGTAAATAAAGAATTTAAAGAAGTTCATCAAGCATATGTTGATAAACTAAAAAATCATTGTGACCTAGAAATCATAGAAATTAATGAATTTGATCATGGTGATATCAAATCAAATATGGTCAAAAATGAACAAAATATTGATCTAAAATTAAAAGATTTAAAAGATTATGAAATATTTTTATTAGATATAAATTCAAAACAATATAGTTCAGAGCAAATAGCTCAAACATTAACAGAAAATCAAAATTATAAAGGTGGAAAAGCTTGTTTTATAATTGGTCCAAGTGATGGATTTGGTCAAGAATTTAGAAAACAACACCAAAATAAAATTAGTTTTGGTCTGATAACTTTGCCATATAACCTAGTTAGAATAGTGTTGTTAGAACAAATTTATAGAGGATTTAAAATATCAAAAAATCAAAAGTACCATAAATAAAAGGTTGTTATTAATTTTAAAAGAATAGACTTTTTTAAAATTAATCTATAAAATGATACTATCGCTAAGGAGGTAATCCTATGTTTGACGAAAAATCAACTTTTAATTGATTTCCAGGTCACATGAACAAAAGTATTAAAGAAATTGAAGAAAAAGTTTCAATAGTTGATTTAGTTATTGAAATAGTAGATGCAAGAGCTCCTTTTTCTACTCAAAATCCTTTACTTAGAAAAATTCTAAACAAAAGACCAAGATTAATTATTATGACTAAGTTTGACTTATCTGATAAGGAAATCACAAACCAATGAACAGAATATTTTAAATCAGCAGGACACAGAACTTTTATTGTTAAAGATAAACAAACAGATATTTATAATGATGTTTTAAAACTTATAAATGAAATGACAAGAGAAAGTCAATTAAAACAAAAAAGCAGAGGGATAGAAAATCCTCAATTAAATGTTTTAGTTGTGGGTATACCAAACGTTGGTAAATCAACAGTTATCTCTAAACTTTCAAAAGGTAAGAATTTAAAAATTGGAAATAAACCTGGTGTTACTAGAGGGATGCAAAGAATTGTTATGACAAATAACATAACATTAATTGATACTCCTGGAATATTGCCAGCAAGATTTGAAAATGAAACAGTTGCATGTAATTGTGCAGCTACAAATTCAATTAGATTGGATGTTGTTCCAAAAGAAAGAATGGCAACTAAATTAATGAGATATATTTATAACTCATATCCATCATTAATTGAAAATACTTATAAAATTAACAAAAACGTATTAAGACCAATAAATTATGATGATACTTTTACAATTTTTGAAGAAATTGCAAAAAGAAATAAATTCACAATCCTAGATGAAATTGCAGATGTTGAAAGAGCAATAGAGTTATTTGTTCACGACATTATAAATAACAACTTAGGAAAGATTTCTTTTGAAAAACCAATAGAAATCAAAGAAATTTCTAAACAAGCAATTGAAGAAGATGATTTGGATTCAACAGTAGTAAGTGATTTAACAGTAGAATGATAGAAAATTTAAGATATTTATTTGATCAAAATATACGAAAAGAACATAATGTAACTTTAATTGCGGGAAGTGATGAAGTTGGAAGAGGAGCTATGGCAGGACCAATCGTGGTTGCATCAGCAATTCTAAAACCTGAATACAATAATCCTAAAATTAAGGATTCAAAATTACTTAATGAAAAACAAAGAGAAGAACTTTATGAAGAAATAAAAGCA
Source organism: Spiroplasma sp. BIUS-1 (assembly GCF_010365805.1). Lineage (NCBI taxonomy): Bacteria > Bacillati > Mycoplasmatota > Mollicutes > Entomoplasmatales > Spiroplasmataceae > Spiroplasma > Spiroplasma sp. BIUS-1. Next base: position 280,286 of record NZ_CP048386.1, read on the forward strand.
AATTGTATTGCTTATAGTATTTGTGAATATGATTCTAAGTTTGTTGATCAAAACAATCCAAAAAAAACTAGTCAAATAGGAATGATTGATTCTATAAAAAAATTAGAAGTTAAGCCAGATGTTTGCTTAATTGATGGAGAAAATATAGAATTAAGTGGGTACAAGTGTTTGCAAATAATTAAGGGCGACAACCTAAGCATGACTATCGGAGCTGCAAGTATTCTTGCAAAAGTTTATAGAGATAGAATTATGAATAAGTATGATTTAGAATATCCACAATATAACTTTATAAAACATAAAGGATATTGTACAAAAGATCACCAAGAAAGAGTAAAACAATTTGGTGTTCTTGATATTCATAGATTTTCTTATAAACCCATAAAATTTCTAAAGGAGAAACAAAATGAACTTTAACAAAAGTAACGAACTATACCAAGAGTGAATTAACTCAAACCATTTAGATGAAAACCTAAAAGAAGAACTTTTAAATGCAACAGATGAAGAATTAAATGCTGCTTTTAATATTCAATTAGAGTTTGGAACAGCTGGAATAAGAGGTATTCTTGGTGCGGGTCCTGGAAGATTTAACTTATATACAATAAAAAAAGTAACTATGAGTTATGCAAAACTTCTAATGTCAAAATATGGTGAAGAATTAAACAGAGGAGTTGTTATTGGTCACGATAACAGAAAATTCTCAAAAGAATTCTCACAGTTAGCAGCAGAAATATTAACAAGTTTTGGTATTAAAGCTTATCTTTTCGAAGATAACATTATGAAACCAACTCCGGTTGTTTCATATGCTACAAAAGATTTAAATGCAATCGGTGGAATTGTTATTACAGCAAGTCACAACCCTGCAATTTATAACGGTTATAAAATATATGATGAATTTGGTTGTCAATTAATTGATGAAGACACTAAAGTTATTGCTGAATATATGGAAGAAATTCAAGATATCTTGAATTGAAACTATAAAACAGATGAATCACTTTTAGAAGTTGTTCCTCAAAAAGTTTTAGATAATTATAAAGAAATGATTTCTAACTTACAGTTTTATAAAAACCAACCAAGAGATGGATTTAAAATGATTTATTCAGCTGTTAATGGAACAGGAACTGAATTTACACCACCATTACTAAGAAGTTTTGGTTATGATGTAGTTGAAGTTGAAGAACATGCTTTTGAAGATTCTACATTTAAAAACGTAGGAAATCCAAATCCTGAATTCGAACCAGCATGAAGAATTCCATTTGAATATGGTCAAAAAAATCAAGATGCTTCAATAATGATAATTCAAGATCCAGATGCTGATAGAATTGGTTGTGCAATTAATCATAATGGAGAATGAATAAGAATTGATGGAAATCAAACAGGACCATTATTGATTGAATGAAAATTAAGTCAAATGAAAGAACATAATTTAACTCCAGAAAACCCAGCAATGTATTCAAGTTTTGTAACAAGTGACTTGGGAGATAGAATTGCAAATGAAACTTATGGAGTAAAAGTTATTAAAACTCTTACCGGGTTTAAATGAATGGGTTCTGAAATACTAAAAGAACCAGAAAGAAACTTAAACTTTGTATTTGCTTATGAAGAAAGTTATGGGTATGTTCTTGATTCATCAACAAGAGATAAAGATGGTATTCAAGCAACAACAATGTTAGTTGAAGCTGCATGATACTATAAAAAACAAGGTAAAACTCTAATTGATGTTTTAAATGAATTGTATGAAAAATATGGTTATTACTATACATATACAGAAAATTTAAATTTCAAACCAGAAGAAATTAAATCAAAAGTAGAACCAATTATGAAAAAACTTAGAGAAGAAGAATTTACTACTTTAGGTGGATTAGAATTGAGTTATGCTGAAGATTACATTGATGGTTTATTCAATATGCCAGGTCAAAACTTAATCAAATTCTACTTTAATGATGGAAGTTGATTTGCAGTTAGACCATCAGGTACTGAACCTAAAATAAAAATCTATTTTATAAGTGTTGGTGAAAATGAAGAAGCAGCAAAAGAGAAGTGCGAAGCTATTTTCAAAGACTTAAAAGACTTTTTAGAAATTTAATTAAAAAAATAATGCATATGCATTATTTTTTATTTTTAAAACAAAATTACTTTTCCTACAATATAATTATATTGGCAATATATTTTTTGCTAATTAAATTAAGGAGTAAGAATGAAGACTTTAATTATTGGTGGTAGTGCAACTGGAATGGGAGTTGCAGCTAGATTAAGAAGAAATGATCCAAATATGGAAATTACAGTAATTCAAGACAAAGATTATGTTTCTCTTGGTGCTTGTGGTCTTCCATATTTTGTTGCGAATAACTTTGACAATAAAAATAATTTAATTGCAAGAACAATAGAGGAATTTAAAAACAACGAAATAAAAGTTATTTCAAATTCAAAAGTAAAATCAATAGATTTTAAATCTAAAAAAGCTTTCTACAATGATCAATTTGAACAATATGATAATTTAGTAATAGCTGTTGGGGCAAAACCTATAGTGCCAAACATAAAGGGTGTTGAAGCAGACAATGTCTTTACTCTTACAACACTTGAAGATGGAGTTAATTTAAAAGAAAAAATGATGAATGATAAAAACATCAATAAGGTTGCAATTATTGGTGCTGGATTCATTGGTCTTGAAATGAGTGAAACTTTTTCTGAGTTAAACAAAGAAGTTTATTTATTAGAAATGGAGTCAAAAGTTATGATTAAAACTTTTGATGAAGAGATTTCTGAATTATTAGAATCAAAATTAAAAGAGAAAAAAATAAATACACTTCTTGGAGAACAATTAGTAGAGATAAAAAGTAAAGATAACAAAGTTTCTTCAATTGTTTTAAAAAGTGGAAAAGAAATTGAAGTAGATGCAGTTCTTTTATCTGTTGGTTTCCAACCAAATACACAATTTTTAAAAGATAGTGAATTGGAAATGAATGAAAGAGGAACAATCATTGTGAATTTTAAAGGTGAAACAAACATTGAAAATGTTTATTCAGCTGGAGATTGTGCAGTTTCAAAAAGTTATATAGATAATCAAGATATTTATTCTCCACTTGCAACTGTTGCAAGTAAGTTTTCAAAAGTTATTGCAGATAATATATCTGGAAAAGAAAATGAATATGTTGGTTCAATCCAAAGTGCTATTTTAAGATTGTTTGATCTTGAAGTTGCAAGAACAGGTTTAACTGAAAAAATGGCTCAAGATAAAAACATTAAGTTCAAATCGGTTTTTATAAAAGATAAAGATCATACAAACTATACTCCAAATCAAAAAGACATATATCTGAAATTGATAATGAATAGCGAAACAAGAGAAATAATAGGGGCTCAAATGGCTGGAAGTAACAATTCTGTATTAAGAATTTATGGACTTGCAGCATTAATTTGACAAAAAGCAAAAGTAAATAACAGTTTAGAACAAATTGATTTACCTTATGCTCCACCTTTCTCAAGAAGTGTGGATATTATTCACATTGCTTTATCAAAATTAAACAAATAAAAAGAGAGGGAAATAATATGACATTCTTAGCAGAAGATAGTGGTCATAACTTGCTTAGAGATTTTCTAGCAATAAGTACATGACAATCGTTAGTTGCAATTACTATATTTTTATCTTTACAAGTAGGTTTATGATTCTTTTTAAAGAAATATAAATTTGCATTTATGTATAGAGTTATTTTAGGTATGGGAATTGGTCTAGTTTATGGTATTGTACTACAATCAATTATTGGATTTCCTGGTGAAGAAGATTTTAAAGAAATGCTTAAACCGGGAAATAAATTATATTGAGTAGCGGAATTAAATATTTGAGCATCATTCTTTAAAAATATATTTATAAATGGTGTTTACTTACTTACTGTTCCAATCGTTTTTATAGCGATATTTAAAATTACTTCTAAACCAGGAGAAACTGGTTTAGGGAGAATAACTGCAAAAGGAATAGCTTTACTATTATTTAATGTTGCAGTTATGTTTACAATAACATTCTTTTTGGGATTGTTATTTAAAGTTGGTAATGGAATTAGCTTAAATCCAAGTGAAGATGTACCTGGAAGAGAAAACATGCCTTTACCACAAATAATATGACAATATATTCCAAACAACTTTGTTGGTGCATTGGCTGCTCAGGCAATTATACCTGTAATGGTAGTTGGGGCTTTAGCTGGTGGAAGTGTTAAAATACTTTCAAAAAGAAAATCAGTAGAAATGGAAGCGATCAGAAAATCTATGAATACTGGTTGAGATATAATCATGTCAATGCTGATGACTTTTATGAAAATAATGCCACTAGCTGTTATGTCGATGATAACTGTTTCTATTACATCAAGACCAATAGGCGCTTTAGTAGTAGTTGGTAAAGTCATTGGTGTTGGATATTTAGGAGTGGCTTTAGCATTAGGACTGTTAAGTTTAGAAGTTTTCTTGAGTGGTGTAAGAATAGGCGCTTGATGAAAAAAAGCTTGAAGACCTTTAATTCAAGGTTTTGCAACTCAATCCTCTAACGCATCTTTACCTATAGCTATAGAGACTTTAACCGAAGATATGAAAGTAAATGGTAAGTCTGCAAATACAATTCAACCAATCTCGACAACAATGGGTTTAATTGCTTGTGCTGGTGTTCAATCTGGTTTAGCAACAAGTATCTTATGAACAGGAAACACAGGTGGTGTTGTCCAAGAGATGGGATTATTTACATTTTTTATAATGGCTCTATTTGTAACAGTTATTGCTTCATTGGGTATAGCTGGGGTTCCTGGAACTGCAACTGTTGTTACTGTTGGGGTTTTAGGTGGAATCGGTTTTGGAGTTTATGCCGGAAGTGTTCTTGGAGTAATCGCTCCATTAGATGGTCTCTTTGATATGGGAAGAACTGGAGCAAATGTTGTCGGAGGTGTAGCTACTGCAACAATTGTTGCAAAGTCCGAGGGTTTAATTGACGAGGATTCAGAATTGTTAACCGAAAAAGGGTTAAAAAAACAAAAATTAATTAAGGAAAAACATCTATTAAAAGATAACTTAATTAAAAATATTGGCTTATTAAATTCTAAAGCTAATAAAGAAATTAAAAACAAAGATTTATCCCAAGAACAAAAAAATATTATTAAAAATAATTTAAAACAAGACATAAAAAATGAAAAAATTACTTTTAAAAATAAACTAGAAGAAATTAATAAAAAATAATTACTAAAAAGTAATTATTTTTTTTATTTCTATCGATATTAATATTTGGGAGGAATAATAAATGAACAATGTAACAATAATCGGACAAATAGAGGGAAATCCTCAATTAGTTTTTAATTCAAAAGAAGGGGATAAAAAACTATACAAATTAACTTTAAGAGTACCAAGAAACTATAAAACTAAATCTGGAGAGTCAATTGATGACTTTATAAATGTCAAAGTATGATCAAATGTATTGGGAGATGAATACGAATACTTTGATCAATCTTATATTGGTGTTGAGGGTAGATTAGTATCATTTGGTAACTCAGAAAATAACAACTATGGAAATGAGCTTGTAGCCAATAAGTTAGTGAACTTGAATTAATGGAAAACGTACTTTTATATTTTTCAATCAAATACAAAGGTGATTGAGACAAAATTTACCATGCTTTAGATACAAAAGAAAAGATTACACACAAAGATCTTGATGAAGTTTCTAAAAAAATAGATTCAAACTTTATAACTATATTAAGTCCTTTATATCCAAGTTATTTAAAAAATACTCATAAACCACCATTTGTTATATTTTATAAAGGAGATATCACTTTACTTTCTAAATATCACAAAACAATAGCTTTGGTTGGCGGGATAGAGACAAATGAATATGGAATTAAAAATATAGATTTTTTAATGAATGATTTAAACTCTGAAAATGTTATATTTTCAACTATAGAAAATGAAGGTATAAACAATGAGGTTTTTGATAATGCTTTAAAAAATGAGTTTAATTTAATAAATGTAATTCAAGAACCTATGAAAGATTATCTTAAAAAAACCATAGATCTTCCGGAAAGAAATAATCTACTTGTTATAACAGAAGTATATGAATCAGATAATAATATGGGTAATATGGTTCAAGAATATTCAAATAGAATGCTTTGTGGAATTTCTAAAGGAATAGTTTTCATTCATTTTAAAGCAAATGATTTAGTTAATAAGTTATTTTCCTTTGCAGTTAATGAAGGTAAAGAAATTTTTGCAATTCCAGACGAAACATTTTCTAAAAACTCAACAAATAAGCTAATTAAAAATGGTGCCAAGTTAGTTGAAAATGCAAAAGATATACTAAATGAAATTTAATAATGATATAATGAGTTTGTGATAGAGATATCACACTTGTAAGGCGAAAGCCAAAACTAAGTATAAATTAAACTAATCATTTTATTCCCGACACACAAATGATAAGAGTAATTTTAATTTAAGAGAGATTTTATCTCTCTTTTTTTGTTTTTGATGTATAATTTTTAAGATATTTAGAGAAAAAGAGTGATAAAAATGGCAGAAAATATTAAATTGGACAGTACCCAAGAGGTTAATGCCCAAAATGAAAACAAAAATATCAAACCTGAATTTAAAACAAAAAGAAGTGGAAAATCATTCTTTGCAATAATTTTCCATTATATAAAAAGACACCCATTTTTAGGGGTTTTCTTAGTGCTACTTACACTAGCTTCATCAGTAACAAGTGTTTTAAGTCCTAAAATTATTGAAAATATTATGACAGTTTTAACTGCTCCAACAATTTTGGCATCAATACTTGGAAATAAATGACAAGATAGTCCTATTGATAAAATCAACGAAGCATTATCAGCAACACACCAACAAAAAGGTACCATGCTTATTACAGCTCATGGTGATGCTGGAAATTATCATTTCACAACAAATCTTTTTGGATTTGATTTGCAATGACAACATTGAATTTATGTTCAATTAGGTTTATTTGCAGCTTTAGCAATATTCACTTTTGCTTCTAACTTTATAGCTGGAATTATGGGTAAAAATATTGAAATTGAGCTAAGAAATAAAGCTCTTGAAAGATTAGTAAAACAAGATATGAGTTACTACTCTGACAAAAAAATTGGAGAAATTTTAACAAAAATAGTTTCTGATACTCAAATAGTAGGTGACCAAGCTCAACAAGTTCCTGTAACTATGATGAGTGCTGCATTTACTTTCTTTGGAGCATTAATTATGATGTTTACAATTAATACTTACTTAACTGTTGTTGTAATTATTACAATGGCAATAATTGTTACATCAATTTTCTCAACTTTTGGAATAGTTAAAAAAGCTGCTTTCAAAACAAGAGATTCTATTACAGATATTAATGGAGATGTAACAGATAGAATTGCTACTGTTAGACTTATTAAAGCGTCTGGAACAGAAAACTATGAAACAGAAAGATTTAAAGAAATTCACAAAGATTACTTTAAAAAATCAAGTAGTTTAATTAAACTACAATCAACTGTTATTACAGTTTTAGTAGCTGGTGTAAGTTCAATTCAAATGATCATTGTTATTGCAGCTGCAATGAAATGACATAATGATCCAGGAACATTATCAGTTGTTTTAACAGCATTTATTTCATCTGTTGGAACAATGGTTGGTCCAATTATGCAAGTTGCAAGACTACAAGCAGGATTAATTATGGCATCTACATCAGCTGTTAGAATTAATGAAATTCTTGGAGCAAAATCAAGAATTAATCCTCATTATGATCCTGCTGAAGGTGTTCATATCGAAAGTATTGATAAAGATATTATCTTTAAAAATATTGAATTTAGATATCCAGAAAAACCTGAAAAAGTAATTATTCCAGAATTTGATTTCACATTTGAACATGGAAAATCATATGCCTTTGTTGGTGAAACTGGAGCTGGTAAATCAACTATTGCTAAATTATTATTAAGATTCTATGATCCTTTCAAAGGACAAATCTTAATTAATGGTGAACATGACTTAAGAGATGTAAACTTAGCAAGTTACTTAGACAAAGTTGGGTATGTTGAACAAGAACCTCAAATCTTATTTGGTAATGTTTTAGATAACATTAAATATGGAAGATTTGAAGCAACTGACGAACAAGCAATTGAAGCTGCAAAATTAGCAGAATTACACGACTTAGTTATGACTTGACCAGAAGGATACAACACAGTTCTTGGTGAACGTGGATTTATGTTAAGTGGTGGCCAAAAACAAAGACTTGTTATTGCAAGAATGTTCTTAAAAGATCCACAATTATTAATATTAGATGAAGCAACAAGTGCTTTAGATAATATTGTTGAAAAAGAAATTCAATCAAAATTAGATAGCTTAATGAAAGGTAGAACTACAGTTACTATCGCTCACAGATTAAGTACTATTAAAAATGTTGATCAAATAATAGTTTTAGCTCCTGAAAAAGGAATAGCACAAGTTGGAACTTTCAATGAATTAAAAAACAAAGAAGGTCACTTCAAAAAACTATATGATGCCGGACTTATGGCTTAAAAAAACAGAATCTAATTCTGTTTTTTTTATTTTTTAACACTTAAATGTCTCTTTCTAGTAAAATAATATTGAAAGAAAAAGGGTATGATATGAAAGTTTTTATAAAAGCACTATATTTTGTGCTACCGATTTCAATTATATGGTCTAACCCAGTTATAAGTGAAATTGTTAATTTTAGGGATGTTAAAGAAATTATAAGAGATTTTGATAGAGAAGTTTCTGTAATTAAGGTTTTGAGTTTTGGAGAATATCGACAGGGACAAATAATTGGAAAAATTTCAGAGTATTTGTCAAATAAAAATCAGTTAAAAGAAAAAGAGTTATTTATAAATAATCAATATTATGAACAAGAGAATTTTTTTATAGGTGGTAATATTTTTTTTATTAAAAAAGCAGAAAATTATAATAAGTATAAATTAAATTTGAACTCATTAAACTGGTTAAAACAAAATGATTCTATATAAAATAACAATTAAAGAGTATTTTTCAAGACCAAAAAACATAATAACAAATTCTATTTACTTAATTATACATTTAATTCTTATATGTATAATTGCTACTTTAGACAATAATAGAAATTATTCGGATGATATGTTTCCTATATATTCAATGGTTTCTTTCTTGCTTATACTTTTTCTTACCACATTAATAATGATTGATTTTCTTTATCATGAATTTGTTTACAAAAGAAAGAACAACATTATAAATCAAGAGTTAAGACATAAAATAAATTCTAGAGATATTTTTATAAGAAAAATATCTCTAGCTATCTTACTAGTTGTGTTTATTAACTTAATTTATTTTTGCATAGAAATTATTTTTTGAGCCATTTTAAATCCTTATGCGAGTTTGTATTTCTCTTTCTTCTTTTTTAAATACCTAGCTATATTTATGGTTGAAATTTTATTAATAAGCATAATTGCAATGTTATTTATAAAGAAACAAGAGATATTAGCTATTATTTTAAGTATTTTTCTAGTTATAGGTCTTGGACTAAAATCAGAATTAGCAAATCCTCTATTAAGTAAAGTTATAGAAAATAAAGGCGTTCCATTTAAAGAGTTAACTTATGGTAATGTTGGTAAATCAAATTATAGATTAAACAAACTTTATGAATACTCATTAAAAATAAACTCTTTGAAAAAAACTAATAGTTTATTTTCGAAAATGATTGAAAACCCAAAGGATTTTGTTGACCTTTATCAAGATGATTTTTATCTAGATGATTACGGACAGAATGGAAGTTCTGACAGGGTAGTCACAAAAAATACAAAAAATTATGAAAACATAGTATGATGCTTTTTAATTGATTCAAACTTATCAACTAATGCTCAAACAATTGGGGATGAAAGATATAGATTTGATCTTAAACATGTAAATGATATTAAAGAATCAAACAATTATAAATGAATGGTTGATTTACAAAATATAATAAATGATGTAATTAATTTCACACCAAACGAAATCATTGAGAATACATATTATCCCACTGACTCAAAGTTCGGTCCTAAAGGTTATAATGTAAATGATATTTTTAAAATAATTAAAAAAAATATAAACCTACTAAAACAAGTGAATTACGGAAGTTATGATGAAAAAGAAATAGATGAAATTATGGAAATATTATCTCTTGCAAATTATATTTTTTGAGAAGAATTTTCCTCAAACATGAGAATTGTTGAAGTTAATGATTATGGTAAGTTATTTGAACAAGTTGAGATACCCGAAAATGGCTTTTATGGAGTTAACATAAATAATAAAATTTATGCAAATCAAACAAATATAAGTTATGGAAATAGCGTTCTATACTCAATAGTTTTAGAATCAATAGCAATATCAAGAATGGCACCCAATCTATATGAGTTGGATTCCTATAATAGTTATAATGTTTTTTCTGAAAGTACTTCAGACAAATATATTAAAGATACAAGAATAAATTACTATTTAAATCCATTTGCCTCATTAAATTACATTTCAAGCTTCGGATTTTATCAAAATTTAAATAATACAAATGTTATAAATAGAGGTATTTCTTCAAATTTTGGTTGCAAAAACTTCCTATATAATGAGTATTCTTATTTTGAATATAAAAATAACGAAGAAACAAAATACTTTGATTTATATAGAGATGATTGAAATGAAGGAGTAATTAAAATAACAAAAACAACAAAAATAATTAGTCCATGAATAATTTATTTAGAATGATCTTCTTTGAATTTAGGTTTATTATTCTTGAGTTTTTATATTTTTAAAAAAAATCTGTTAGATTAAGGAGAATTTATCATGAGAATTTATTTATATAGTTTAAAAGAGATATATTTCAAAAAAAGTTCAATCATTACAATGATAAGTTTTTTCTTTTTCGTCATATTTTTTTCTCTAATAGATTTATTTTTAGGCTTGGATAGTGATCAAAGTGTACAATTAATTGTAATGATAATGGGTAATATATCAGCATCTTTTTGTATCTGAATATTTCTTGTTATGCACTTTCATGAAGAGTTTGTAAATAAAAGAGAAAATGGATCATTAAACTTAGAAGTTAGGCTAAAGATAAAACCATTTAATATCTTTTTAAGAAGAGTTGTTGTGGCTATGGTATGGCTGCTATCTTTATATTTATTTGCTATGTCTTTTGAGTTGATAATAAAAGCTTCATTTAGTTTTAGTTTTTGATACTACTATTCATTAATTATTTCAAAATATATAGCTGGTTTTTTTATTAATTTATTTATAATTTGTTTAATGATAGTATTTTTCTCTCACGGAAAAACAGTGTTATCTATAATATCTACTTTTCTTATAAATGGTTTATATTTAAGTTGTGAAACTTTTTCTAATCCAACCCTTTTAAAAGAAATAGAAAAAGAAGATGGTTTTCATAGAAACCTTTCCTTTGTAGCTTCGCAAGAGTTAAATATAAATTATAGGATAAATTTTACAGAACGAGCACTTGAACTAAAAAATACAAATAATATGTTTAATGTCATGTGTAATGAACCTGAAATGTTATTGAACTTATACAAAAAAATTCAGGTAAACTATAACGACAGCCATAACGATGAAATAGTTAATTGAAATAAAACAAGTGATTTGGATAACAATAATAAAACTTTTTATTACTTATGAAAATCTGGATTTATAATTAATGCAGAAGATTTAAAAGTATACGACTATTTAAAAGTTAATATAGAACCAAGCGATTCAAAAGAAGTGTTTTCTAATCCTTTTGCTTGAATGAAAGACTTAAGTTATCATTTAGAAAAAAGTTTAATAGGAAAAAATAATTTTGTTTCCGTATATGATGTAATTGATAAAAACATAAAAGGAATGAAAAAAAGTGACAATACTTTTTATTCAGATAAAGAAATAAAAGAAATAAAAGAAATTATTGATCTTACAAAATATTATTTTGAATTAAAAACTTATATTGATGAGAATTTTGTATATGCTAAATATGATGGTGTTAGTGCTGAGCCGATATATGAAAGAGAGAGAATTCGAGATTCAGGATATTCACTTGAAATTAATTGGTATTTATCAGAAATATTTGAAAATGTTATAGAAAGTATTATGTCTACAAGAACTTTCACATTGAATTCTCAAACAAGTGGCCGTTTTATAAAAATATATCCAGAAGGATTAGTCAATGAGTACTATAGAAATACAAAAATAAATTATTACTTAAATCCGCTTGCAAGTACTGCTTACTTTAAAAACTACTCAGTTTTAAACTATAAGGACCAATCATTTTCAGACCAATACGGACATTTAAGTGGTGCTGGTTTAACAAAGGCAGGATTAAGAAAAAAATTAATTATAAAAGATAAAGATAGTTTAATTGACAAAAATCTTGACCTATATGGCAATGATTTAGAAGATAATGTTTCTTTTGAGGATGGAGATATTCTTGTTAACAGATGAATAATTTTCATTGAACAAATATCATGAGTATCAATAATGTTTTATATAACAGCTAAAAATTGAAAAAGAAAGTTAATAATATAGGGGGAAAATTATGAACTTTAATATAAATAATGTAACTAAAAAATTCAAAAACAATGGAATAGAAAATATATCAATTACTTTTGATTCTAAAGATATAGTTGGTTTTGTAGGTCCTAATGGAGCTGGTAAAACTACAACTATGAAATCGATATTTGGAGAATATATATTAGATTCTGGTGAAATAAGATATGGAGAAAAATCATTCTCTGAATGTGAACCTTCAAAAGTTATTTTTCTTACAGATCAAACACAACTCCCTCAATTTTATAAAGTTAAGGACTACATTCTTTGAACTGGAGCTCTATATAAACTTTCTAAATATCAAACTATAGAAAGAAGCGATTTCTTATTAGAATCATTCAATCTAAAGGAAACTAAAAATAAAAGAATCAAAGAACTTTCATTGGGAATGCAAAAAAAATTAAGTATTGTTTTAGCTTTAATGGCAAAACCAGAAATTATATTTATGGATGAACCTACAGCAAACCTAGATGTAGATGCTAGACAAGAAATTTTAGAAATTATTAGAAATTTAAACAAAAAAGGAATTGGGTTTTTTATAACAACACATATAATTGATGAACTAGAAGAAATAATAAATAAATTAGTCATCATACAAGAAGGTAAAATTGTTTACAATGATGATTATGACAAAAATGATAAAAAAATATTTGATATTTATAAAGAGAAAACCAAAAAAAATATAAACTCAATTAATACAAATCTTGATGAATTATTTAAAATGAAATAAGAAAGTAAAATTAATTTAAAAAACAGAATCTAATTCTGTTTTTTTATTTAATATAAATGAAAACCATAATGTTAAAATAAAACAGAAAGGATAATAATTATGAGAATAAATTACAAACACGATGTTTTTAAAAGAGATAAAAACATGGAATGAATAAAACCAACAGATGACGGTGCTGAAAATATAATAAAAGCTATTTTTAAAACTCAAAAAAAATTAAAAAAGATTAACTATGCTAATATATCTACAAAAAGAAGAAACAAACTTTTTTCTAAGTTATCTAATTATGAATTGGGAAAGGATTTTATGTTTTTAACCCCGATAAATATAGACTTAGGCCTTAATTTAAAAATTGGAAATAATGTATTTATAAATTTTGGCTGTACCTTTTTGGATAGGGGTGGAATATCTATTGGAGATAATACAATGATTGGCCCAAATTGTTCATTTTACACTTCAAATCATCCATTAGATCCAGAAAAGAGAAGACATATTATTTCAAAACCTATAGTTATTGAAAATGATGTTTGATTTGGTGGTAATGTAATAGTTTTACCTGGAGTTACTATTGGTGCAAATTCTACTATTGGAGCAGGAAGTATAATAAGAAAAGATGTACCAAAAAATAGTTTGGTTATTGGAGATGAAATCAAGCCCTTAGTTATAAAAAAATAAATCTAAAAATATTTACTAATCTAAAAATATTTTTAGATTTTTTTTTTTTTTTTTTTTTTTTTTTGTTGAAAATCTGTATCATATAATATCAATTATGGAACTTATTTTGGCTTATCAAATAGAAAGTAATTAATTATGAAAAATGAACAAACAGAAAAATTCATCTCAAAAATAGATGAAAAAAGCCCACTGATTAAAATTGAAAACATTTCTAAATTATATAAAAATAAAAAAGCTTTAGATGATGTAAGTTTAATTATTAATCCTGGAGATAGAATTGGTGTAATAGGTCCTAATGGTGGGGGTAAATCAACACTAAGTGAAATTATTGGTGGAATAAGAAAACCAACTTTAGGTAAAGTTATAAGACAAGAAAATATGACGATAGGATTACAATTTCAAGAATCAAAATATCCAATTGGTATTACAGTTTTAGACATGATTAAATATTATCTTGAAACTTTTAATATCCCTATGACAGAAAAAGAACTTACTGATATTTTAAGAAAATTCCAAATTGATAATTTTAAAAACAAATTTTTAGAAGGTTTAAGTGGAGGACAACAGCAAAGAGTTAATATCCTTTTAAGTTTAATTCATAATCCGGATTTAGTTATTTTTGATGAAATATCAACAGGACTTGATATTGAAGTTAGAAGTGAAATTTTTGACACCATCAAAGAAAACGTTGTAAACAAAAACAAAGCAATGATTTTAGTTACTCATATGATGAGTGAAATTGAAGAATTATGTGAGAAGTATATTTATATTCATAACGGAAAAATAAGAGAACAAGGTCTTGTAAAAGATCTTGTAAAAGAATATGGATCAGTACATAACTTTACTTGAAAAAAATTCAAAGAAGAAAAAGCTGCAGATCTTAAAAAGGAAAACTTACAAGCTGATAAAGAGAATAAAAATAAGTTAGATAGAATTATAAATAGTGAAAAAAATAAAGGTAAAAATATACCTTTAATAAAACTTTTGTTAAAGTACTACTATAAAGGTTTTGCAGTGCCATTTTTCTTATTCTTTTTCCCTTTGATTCTTTTATTCTTAGAAGGATTTGTATTTAAAAATATGCAAGATGCTTCGGGAAAACCTGGAGGATTATTGCATAACCTAATTGGTTCTCTAGCTATTATGCAAATAATCGCTGTGGGAATATTTATTATCCCTCAAACTATTTTAGAATTTAAAAATAGTGTTCTTATGAAAAGAATTGGAGCAACAAATATTAAACCGATATTTTTCGTTTTAACAGTAGTTGTTATGGGGATTTTCTTCATGATAGTAGGTTTCTTTTGAACATTACTTTGAGCGGGAATAATGTTTGGTGGGGATTTGGGTTGAGAAAATGTTGCCCTTCCAAAACAGTTTGGACCATCAATACCTTTCTTAATGTTAACTTTAGTTCAATCAGTATCAATGGGGATGATGTTGGCTAGTGTATTTAGATCAACAACAGCATACATAGCTGTTTCAAACGTAATCTACATGCCAATTGCCTTTTTGGGTGGATCATTTTTACCAATAGATTTAATAATGGACAGTCCAGTATTGAGATATGCAACATATATTAACGTATTTAAATATTGTATGGAACCATTCTCAAATGCTTGAGGTGGAACATTTAGTTTTGATTTAGCTACAGGAATATATCTTGGTGTTTCTATATCTATGATTGCAGCATTTACCACTACATCTGCAATGAAGCTTAAATGAGAATCTTAAAAAACAATAAAGCACAATTTGAATGTGCTTTTTTTATATTGTTTTTTGTTATAATTAAGCAATGGAAAAACTAGTTAATATAATTGGAGCAGGACTTTCAGGTTGTGAAGCGGCTTATCAATTATCAAAAAGAAATATTAAAGTTAAATTATATGAGAAGAAAACCATTGAAAGGAATCCTGTACAAAAGTTAGATTATTTTGCTGAATTAGTATGTTCAAACACTTTAAGATCAACTGATTTAAAAAATGCAGTAGGTACTTTAAAAGAAGAAATGAGGATGTTTGACTCTTTAATAATAAAAGCAGCAGAACACGCTCAAATACCTGCCGGAGGAAGTTTGGCAGTTGACAGAGATGTATTTTCTAAATATATTACTGACGCAATGCACAATGATCCAAATATTGAAGTTATTGAGAAAGAATTTGAGAAAATCAATGATAATGAAATAAATTTAATAGCTTCAGGACCACTAACAAGTGAAAAGTTACAAGAGGAAATAGCAAATTTAATTGGACAAGACTACTTTTATTTTTTCGATGCAGTAGCACCAATAATAACAAAAGATTCAATTAATATGGATATTGCTTTTAGAAAAAACAGATATGAGAAAGGTGAAACTCAAGATTATATAAATTGTCCAATGAACAGAGAACAATATGAAATATTTTATAACGAGCTTGTAAATGCACAATTAGCACCAGTTCATCTGGAATCTGAAAAAAACTTAAAATATTTTGAAGGTTGTATGCCAGTTGAAGTTATGGCAAAAAGAGGTTTTGACACTTTAACTTATGGTCCTTTAAAACCAGCTGGTTTAAGAAATTTAGATGGAACAAATAATTTTGCAGTTGTTCAGTTAAGACAAGATAATGCAGCAGATGATTTATATAATTTTGTTGGTTTTCAAACCAATTTAACTTGACCTGAACAAAAGAGGGTTTTTAGACTTATACCAGGTTTAGAAAATGCTAATTTTGTAAGATATGGAGTTATGCATCAAAACAATTTCATAAACTCTCCAACTGTTTTAAATGAGTTTAATCAACTTAAAAGCAATAACAACATATTTTTTGCCGGACAAATAACAGGTGTGGAGGGATATGTTGAATCAACTTCTTCAGGTATCATAGCTGCAATAAACATTGCTAGAATGATTAACGAAGAAGAATTAAGAAAATTCCCAAAAGATACAGTAATGGGTGGTTTGCAAAATTACATAATATCAACAGACTCAAAAAACTTCCAACCAATGAAAGCTAATTGAAGTATTGTTGAAAATTTAGAAATTAAGTCTAAAATTAAAAAAGAAGAAAAAAAAGAACTTTATTCAAATAGAGCAATAAATTCAATGAAAGAATTCATTAAAACATTGTAATAATAAATGAAAGGCAATTATGAGAGAAATTGATAAACAAAGTATTTTTTGATTTGGTTTACACAACTTAGCTCAAGAAAATGCTCAGTTAAAATACTATATTACAACTCAAAAAGAATTGATTTACAATCTATATCCTGTTGTTTATCTTGGAGTCATTCAATATTCTTTATATAGAGGTATTGTTATAGATGAAATTCCATTAGAGGAAAGCAATTCATATACTGACTACATATTGGAAAGATATGATGAAATTTATAAGATAAGATACAGGTTCGTAAAAGAAAAACCTAAAAAAGCTAATTTAAAAGATGAAGAAACATATGAGTTATGCGAAGAAATTATTTCTAATTTACTTTTACCTTATATAAATGAGTACTGTTTTAGAACTTATGATATGTGAAAAAATTTAGCTCAAGCATACATCAGAGAATCTGTAATAAATTATGAATATGATATTAACCATGAAGCAGACGATGGAAAAATCAAAACTTCAATGTTATATCCATTCTTTTTCACACTTAGTTTAATAGTTGTTCAAGAAAAACAAGGTTTATATCAAAGAATAGAAAAATGTTATCAAAAAGATGTTCTTTTAAGAAAATTCAACTCTGGAAGAGAATGAAAAGAAAAAGAATTAGACTATTTGAATGAAACTTATGAGCTAATTAAAAACGATGAAGAGTGACTATTATTTTTAAGTAATTTTTCATCTTCAAAATGAGATAACTTTGATTTAAAAGAAAGATTTAAAGCTTTATTTCAACTAACAAAAGTAACAACAATTTTGATGAAAGATGAAATAAGTGCAGTTACAATGTTAGATGACGGAGAAGAGTTATTCGATCAAGTAAAAAACTACTTACCATTATTTATTTGTGAAGATAAGATCTTTAATGATAAAAATGAATTAAAAAGGGACTTTAAAAAATCAAGCATAAAAATTCTTTCTCCATTTGCTAATCAAAATATAAATGTACAAGTTCTAGAACCTTATATCATTTCTAAAGGTGAGAGATTCATAAATTACAACAAAGAAACTTTATTGACAACTTCAGAAATAATTTATACAGTTCTTGCTAAGTTAAGATTAATATTATTAATTCATGAGTATTTACCAAATCTAATTGATTCAAGAATATTGCCAAAGAAAAAGTTGTTTGTTGATGTTCTTAAATTATTTGAAGAAATCAAAGAAGGTAAATTCAAAAGAATGTTAGATGTAGAAAATCTTCTTGAATCTGATTTTATTATTTCAGAAGATGATATAAATGAAATTTTAGAACATGAATATACAAATATAGATGATTTTTACAATAAAAATTGTTTCTTTAAAATAGGTAAAATAATGAGTTTGGTGTTGGGAGTAGAAAACAAAACTGCTTCAAAAATGAACTATGATTTATTCGAATTATTTAAAAATATTATAATTTTAATGGGTCCTCATCCATTAGATCACACCGTTCAAACAACTGAAACAATTGAAAAATTGTATTCTAAATTTGAACTAATGTGTAATGACTATGAAAAAATTATTAAAAAAGACTTTGAAAAATCAAAAAAATACATTTCTAATTTGGAATTACCTTTAAAGTTATTAAGATGAAAAAAAGACTAAATTTAATAGTAATCTACAAAAAAATTTGCTATTATTATTTTGTCTTATTTTGCCCACGTAGCTCAGTAGGATAGAGCATGCGCCTTCTAAGCGTAGGGTCAGAAGTTCGAATCTTCTCGTGGGCGCCATTAAGAAAATAGGTACTAGTTATGCTAGTATTTTTTTTATTTTTTTGTAAAATATTGAAGTGACAGTCGGGAGATGAAAGAAAATGAAATTTAGATATAATGAATCAGTTTCAAAAAATAAGAAATACGATATAGTTTCAAAACATTACATAAATTACTATACTGATCCAACAAATATAGAGTTGGAATCAAGAAAAGTAGATAATTTTGAAATTTTATCTTATAAAAATCACTCAAACTTAATTATTACAAAAGAATGAGATTATAAATTTGAAAACTATGATGTGATTATGGAAAATAAAATTAGAAATATAATTAACTTTACAGAACATAAATATGACGGAAGAGAAATTTCTAATAAGTTAAAGTTTAAAGATAGTTATAAATTCATGGCATTAAATTTATCTGAGATAGATAAGTTTAAAAACCATGATTTAGAAGAAGTAGAACTTGTAAGATTTAAAACAAAAGAGGAGTTAGAAAAATTTATAGAAATTGTAAACTCAGTTTTTTTAGAAGAATTTAGTGATGCAAAAAAATTCTATGGTATTTTTGATGAATATAAAGATTTTAGTGAACTCTATCTATTAAGATATAAAGGTGAATTTGTTGGAACAGGTCACTTAACTCACTTTGATAATAAAACAACTGTAATTGATGATATTACAGTTCTGGATAGCGTTAGAGGAAAAGGTCTAGCTACTTTTTTAATGAAGTCTTTATTGAATATTTGTTTTGAAAGAAACCAAGAAGAGGTATATTTATTTGGTAGTGAAATGGCTATAAATATTTATAAAAAACTTGGTTTTAAAGATGAAGATTTCTGAATGGAACAATTAAAATTAGTTTATTAATAGAAAAAAAGGTTAGGGAAAGAAATGAAAAAATTTAGTATTCAACTAGTTTTTATATGTGTTTTATTCTTTATGTACTATTTTTATGGAGCATGAGTCAATAGTTTAAATAAAGAAGAGCTGACATTTCAATTATTTGATCCTTTTAAATTAATTTTATTAGGAATGATATTCACAATAATATATGCAGCAATCAAAAAACTATTATTCTCTAGAATAGTAAATGTAAAGAAATATAGACAAAATTTAAGAAACAATATTTTATTTGAATTTGAAAATACAATTCACTATGTTAATAACTTAAAAGAAGTTATTAAATCAAATGATGTTAAGGGTGCAAAAAAAGCACTAAAGGATTTCAAAACAGTTGTTTATAAACCTATTTATCTATCAGATTTTATGGAACTTATTGCAAATGAATTATTGTTAGAAAAAGATATTTCAGCTCATATTGGTGCAGTTGAAGTTATTTTAGAAAATATTAAAACAAACTTTGAAAAAGAAAAACTAAGAGTTTTAAGCAAACAAAAAGGCATAGTGGAATTTCAAATGTCAGAATCTTATTTTTCAAACACAAGTTGAGACTCTATAAAATATAATTTAGCACTTAATAATTTACAAGAAGATAAATCAAGTATGTGAAAAATATCTAGCTTGTATATATCAAAATTTAAAAATTCCTTATTTTTTGCATTTTTAGCAAATATATTCATATTCGCTATTGTTGGAATTGTTATGTATGTTAATAAGGTAAGTGTAGATAATTATTTATTTGTAGGATTTATAGGATCAATGTTCATCATTTCTATAATTCACTACAATATCTCGATTTTTATTTCTTCTAAAAAGATGAATATAAAAATTTATTGAAAACATTTAGTTGTTTATTATTTAATAATTGCATTAATATTTATGAATATAATATTAAATGTTGTATTTTTTCCAAATATAAGTATTAAAGGGGATTCTTCAGAAGCTTGATATAATTCTCAATTACTTAACTTTTTGAAAAGCCTGTTATATATAGTTTTTTCTACAATGCTTTTAACTTACGTTTTTGGAAGTTTTTTAGAGTTATTGGAAAACAATAGTTTAAATGTAAAAAACTCAATTCAAAGTTTTTTATTGCCTTTATTAGTATTTATAGCAACATTGATTATTAACGTTATGTCTATTAATAAAAATGACAGTAGTTTATATATTATAAACTTTACAATATTGGTTATATTCTGGGTTTTTGTCGGAATATGAAATAAAGTTTTTTCAAAATAGATTAAAAATATTTTTATAAATCTAAAATTTTATTTTTAATAAAAACATTTTAAATATAGCTTTTTCAGACCTTAATATTAAATGGTTATGAAAAGAAGTATACATACAAAAATTTGTTATAAATGTAAATTAAAAATTGAAGAAGGGGACAAGTATAAATATTTTGAAGAAGAGGATATATTTGCCAATAAGGTAATATTTTATGCTCATAATGAATGTTTAAAATAAGTTTGTTAAGTAATTTAACTTGACAAACTTATTTTTTAGTTTAATATTAATAATGTTCTTAAATAGAAAAAAAGGAGGAAACATGGTTAAATTAAGATTAAAAAGAGCTGGTAAAAAAAGAGCTGCATTCTACAGAATTGTAGCATCTGATGCTCGTGTTAAACGTGATGGAGAATACATCGAATTAATTGGAACATACAACCCAATTAATGGAGAAGTAAATGTTAAAAAAGAAATCGCTTTAAAATGATTACAACAAGGAGCTCAACCAACTGATACAGTTAGAAATATTCTTTCAAAAGAAGGTGTAATGACTGATTTACACAATGTAAAATTAGAAAACAAAAAAAACCAACCAAAGAAAGAAAAAGTAGCTAAAAAACCAGCTGCTAAAAAAACTACAACAGCTGCTAAAAAACCAGCTGCTGCTAAAAAACCTGCAGCAACTGAAAAAGAAGCTTCAGCTGAGTAATTATGCAAGATATTTTTAAAACATTTGAAAGATTGTTTGATAACGTTATTCCAAAAGACATTAAATATGTCTTTAAAGAAAAATACGAAACAGATCAAACTTACGAATTCATAATGATAGTAGAAGAAAAGGATCTAGATATTTTTAAATCTAAAAAATCTGGAGGCTTAATTAATTCTGTTATAAATATGTGTAATTCGGAAATATCAAATTTTTCTAAAAAAATAGTCATAGATTTAGAGGTATTAGAGTTATATGCTTAATAATCTAAAAAAAATAGGAAAAATTGTTGCAACTCATGGTTTAAAAGGTGAATTGAAGTTTAAAATTGAAGATAACTTAATTCTGGATGGAGAAATCCAAAAAGAACAGTTCTTTTTAGAAAATAGTTCAAAAAACCTTGATGTGTTTGAAGTTGAAAAATCATACTTTTTAAATAAAAAACACATTATAGCTTTAGAAGATATAGATACTATTGAAAAAGCTCAAAAGTTAGTTAATAACACAGTTTATGTTAAAAAAGATTCTGAATTCATTGTTGAAGAATTTAGTTATGTTGGATTTGAATGCTTTGTTAATAACAAATCTTATGGAAAAGTTATTGAAGAAATGTTCAATGGAGCACATGATTTAATTAAAATTAAATATGAAAATGAAAATATATGAGTTCCTTGCGTTGATTTCTATATAAAAGAAATTGATGAAGAAAATGAAAAAATATATTTAAAAGAAATTGAGGTTTTATCAAATTGAAGTTCTCAATAATAACTTTATTTCCAAATTTAATTAATTCTTACATATCAGAGTCGATCATAAAAAGAGCTATAGATAAAAATAGTATAGAAGTTGAAGTTATAGATCTTAGAAATCACACTAATCTAAAACACAATCAAGTTGATGATTATCAATTTGGTGGAGGAAAAGGTATGGTTCTAATGGTCGAACCAGTGGTTAATGCTATTGAGAGTTGCAAACAACAAAACAGTTTAGTTGTTTTGACAAGTCCACAAGGTAAAACTTGGAATCAAAACTTGGCAAGAGAATATGCTATAAAATATGAGCACATAATATTAATTTGTGGTCATTATGAGGGTTTTGATGAGAGAATTCTAGACTATGTAGATTTAGAATTATCTATTGGAGATTATGTTCTTACTGGTGGAGAGATAGCAAGTATTGTTGTACTAGATTCAATAACAAGGTTATTGGATGGAGTGATAGCAAAAGATTCTCATCTAAACGACAGTTTTGAAAATAACCTTCTAGATCATCCGGTTTACACAAAGCCAATAGAGTTTAGAGGTAAAACTGTGCCAGAAGTTTTAACAAGTGGTCATCATGCAAATGTTGAAAAATATCGCCAAGAAGGTAGATTAAGAAATACTTTTAATAAAAGACCAGATCTTTTAGAAAAAAGTAAATTATCAAACACAGATTTAGAATTTATTGAAAATTTAAAAAAAATGAAAGGAGATAATTAATTATGAATATGTTAACAAAAAACACAAAAGCTTTAATTGATGAACAATTAAACGATAGTCTTCCAAACTTTACATCAGGAGATACTATTAAAGTTAATGTAAAAATTAAAGAGGGAGAAAAATACCGTATCCAAGCATTCGAGGGTGTTGTTATTAAAACTCAAGGAAGTGGAATTTCATACTCAGTTTGTGTAAGAAAAAACTCAAATGGTGTTTTTGTTGAAAGAACTTTCCCAGTTCATTCACCAATTATTGAATCAATTGAAATCATTAAACGTGGACGTGTAAGAAGAGCTAGAATTTACTACATTAGAAAATTATCAGGTAAAGCTGCACGTATTAAAGAAGTTATCAACAACAAAACAAAAGATGCTTCTTCAGTTAAAAAAGCAGTTAAAAAATAATTTAACCAGCGTTTGAAAAAATCTCTCAAAAGAGAGATTTTTCTTTGTTTTGATTATAAATAAATTGCTAAAAAAAGGTAAAATATACTTTGTTAAGAGGTGTTTGTATGAAAAATTATTATGAAGAAATAATGGAAAAGATTAATGAATCAATTAATAATAATGATTTTGAACAAGCATTAAAAATAGTTGGTGAAGAGTTGAGTGCTCCTTATGTTCCTCAAGATTTTGAAGATCAATTGGCAAATTTAGAAAAATCTTTAATGGAAAAACTTAACTTTAATGAGAACAATTTTAATAATTGAAATACAGATAAAGTATTGGAGATAATGTCTAAAAAAATGGATCAAGATATTCATTTAATGGCTTTTGATGCTCTTAGGGGATTAAATGCAAGATTAATAATAGAAGAACTAAAAGAATATTTAATAGATAAAGAAATAAAACCTGAATATAAAACATTTCTATTTATGGTTTTAATAGAACAAGGAATTGATCAAGAAATAGTTATTGAAAAAAATGAGAAAAGTATTTCTTTAAATCCTTCTAAATATAAATTGAGTGAAGCTCAAGATATTCTAAAAGATATTGAATTAAAAATAGAGCAACTAGTCTATGATGTAAATCCAAGCTTATTTGCTATTTGCCAACATATTGCGAGCACATATTTTTACTATAGTTTTCCAATCTTTAACTTTGAAACATATAGTTTAAATGATTTGGCAATTGCAATAATTATGAAAGCATCAAATTCACTTGGTATAGAATTTGATACTAACTTAGAATTAAAATTAGATTTTAATAAAGATAATACAATGTTATTATTAAATGAGTTGAATAATATTATATAAAAGAAAAGGGGAAAAAATTATGATAAAAACAACTTTCACAGAAGAAGATTTTGTAAAATACGTTGATCCTAAAAATGTAATGATGCAATTATTTGGAGTTACATGTTCGGTTTGTGGAATTGACGAAATAGATTTTGTTGATGAAAAAGCACCAAAAACTTTAGGTCAAGTTGCAGAAGAAATTCTGGCAGAAGATCCTGAAATTGATGATGAAGAACTTAATGAAATGATAGAACCACAAATAGATGCATGACAAGAATTAGATGATTACAACGCATCAATTGGTATGCCAACATTTTTATGTTATAACTGTCACGATCAATTGATTGAGGGAGAAATCTCAATTTCAGTATCTGGACAAGAAGAATAGTTTTTAAGGAGTAAGAAGTTCATGAAATTTGTAGACTTAGCACATTTTAATATTAAATCAGGTAAAGGTGGAGATGGAGCTGTCTCTTTTCGTCATGAACTTTATGTAGCTAATGGTGGACCCAATGGTGGAGATGGTGGTAAAGGTGGAGATGTTATCTTTATTGCTGACGAAGGAAAGTCATCATTGCTAGATTTAAAATTACAAAAATTTTATAGTGCAGAAGATGGTTACAAAGGTGACATCAAAAACATGCACGGAAAAAATGGAAAAGACACATATATCAAAGTTCCTGTAGGAACTATAATATATGATGCAGACACAAATGAATTATTATATGATTTCATAACTGATGGCCAAGAAGAGGTTGTTGCTCGTGGAGGAAAAGGTGGAAGAGGTAATGCTAGATTTGCTAACTCTAGAAACAAAGCTCCAACAATTTTTGAAGCAGGAGATCCTGGTCAAGAAATAAACATTAAAGCTGAACTAAAAGTTTTAGCTGATGTTGGGTTCGTGGGTTTACCAAATGCTGGTAAGTCAACTCTTTTAAGAACAATTTCTAATTCAAAACCTCAAGTTGCTGACTATCCATTTACAACTTTAAACCCACAACTTGGAGTTTCAAGAGATAAACAAGGAAGAACTTTTACTGTAGCAGATCTACCTGGTTTAATTGAAGGAGCTAGTTTAGGGAAAGGATTAGGACATGAGTTTTTAAGACATATTGAAAGATGTAAAATTATTTGTCATGTTATTGATATGTCAGGTAACTATGCAACAGAAGATGTTATAAAAAACTATGAATTAATTAGAAAAGAATTAATAGAATATAACTATAATTTAGAAAAAAGAGTGGAAATTATAGTTGCAAACAAAATGGATATTGATGAAGCTCAAATTAATGTTTTATATTTTAAAGAAAAATATAAAGATAGAAAAATAATTGAAGTTTCTGGATTAAATAAAATGAACATTGACCAATTGCTTTTAGAAATTGGTTCAACTTTAGAAGAGGTTAAAGATATACCTCTTTGAGAAATAAAAGATGAAAATCCTCAAGATTATAAAGTTTATACATTTGAAAGTGACTTGAAAGATATTCAAGTTAAAAACCTTGGAAATGGTAGATGAAGAATCGAAGGAGAAGATGTCTATAAAGTTTATCAAAAAACACCAATATCAACTTATGACAACTTACTTTTATTTAATGAAAAACTTAAACATTTAGGTGTTTATAATATTCTTAGAGAAAAAGGTGCTCAACAAGGAGATATTGTAAAAGTATTCGATATAGAATTGGAGTGAATGGATTAATATGGAATTAAAAGAATATTTAGATTATTTAGTTGAATGACTAAGAGAAGAAGTTAAAAAATCAAATCAAAAAGGTTTAGTAGTTGGTATTAGTGGTGGAATTGATTCAGCGGTTGTAGCTGCACTTGCTAAAAGAGCTTTTCCAAATGACTATATAACTGTTTGAATGCCATGTAAATCAAGTGAATTGGATGAAAAATGTAAAGCAGAATTAATTAATGATTTAGACTTAAAAAATGTAACAGTAGATTTAAGTCAAACATTTGAAGTTATTTCAAAATCATTAAATGACTCTGGTATTGAACAATCTAAATTAGCTCTGGCAAATACAAAAGCAAGACTTAGAATGTCTATTTTATATTCAATGGCTCAAACTCACAACTACTTAGTTTTAGGAACTGATAATGCTGATGAATGACATATTGGTTACTTTACAAAATTTGGAGATGGTGGAGTTGACTTACTTCCGATAGTACATTTATTAAAAAGAGAAGTAAGAGAAGCTGCTAAAATATTAGGAGTTCCAGAATCAATCATAAACAGAGCTCCAACAGCTAGTTTATGAGAAGATCAAACAGATGAATCAGAAATAGGATTTAGCTATGATTTAATTGATGATTATATAAGCGGTAAACCTGTTGCTGATGAAGTAAAACAAAGAGTTGATCATTTACACAAAATTTCAGAACACAAAAGAAATGGCGCACCAATGCCAAAAAATATTAGATAAAAGTTTAAATAATTTATTTAAATTTTTTTTTATTAATGGTCTTTTTTGTTAGATAATTAGAGAAATAAGGAGAATGTATACATGACAGAATTACAAGCAAATAAAATAAGTGAATTTATTGATAATTTACAAGACCAAACAGCAGATAAAATGTTTGAAGAACTAATAGCTGGAATGAGTTTATACTTTGCAGTTGTTTTATTTGGTGAAGAAATTGAAAAAAATTACGAACCATTAAAATTAGATGGAAAGTCTCTTGAAGAAATTGCAAGAGTAGTTAAAGAAACTGAAATAGGAGAAGAAGAGGTTTATGCTGCATTGATGGGATCATTGCAAGAAGAATCAGATGCTGAACTATTTGCCGAAGATTGTGTACAGTCAATTGCATTTAGTCCAGAATTTCCTGAAGAAGTTTTAGCAAAATTAAATGAATTAGAAATTGATCAAAATGACTTTGCAATGAATTTAATAGTTACATTAAAAGATGAATTTATTGATTTCTTTGTAAATGACTTAGATATCGAAGAATGAAAAAACGATATCATTGATGCATTAGTTGCAAGTTGAGATTAAAAAAATTAAACTAGATTAAAAAAAATCTAGTTTTTTTTATAAATATGTTATTATAAATATGATTGTAGATAGGGTAATTTACAGTTGGGCTAAAAATAAAGGTGATTTTTATGAAAGCATTAATATTCAGTAAAACAGTTTTTAAGGTTTTAAACGTTGAACTTCCTTTGATTGCAGTATTGATAGTTTTTGCTTTAATTGCAATTATCTCTTTGACTATATATTTTTTAATTCTCTTTAGAAAAAATAGAAAATTCTATTTCGAAAAAGAAGAAGTATCTGCAAACGAATTCAAAAGGCTTGAAAAGTTTGAAGATCAAAGAAATGATTTTGAGCTAGAAATAGCTAAAGTTAGAAAAATACAAAGAGAACGCAAAAAATAATACCTTTTTATGCTCGTAAAAAAGGGGGCTTTTTTTATGAGTGGATTATTAAATCCTTTTAAAAAAGAAAATTCGATAGAAAATCAAAACCAACAAAACGTTGGAAATTTTGCGTTCAATCCTAATGCTCAACAAAATGTAAATTACCAAAATGAAACAGCAATGTATCAAAAAAATCTAATTGAAAATAAAAATGAAGGTTACATAAAACCAAGACATAAAAACTTTGATAATAGTTATTACCAACAAGCACAGTCATTGCCTCAATATGGAAGAAGCGAAACAACAGGAGAAATAATGATGAAAGGTTACTTGGGAAATCAAACTAACTATCAAATGGCATATCAAAATCCACAACCAGTATCTAATCATCACAATCAACCACAACAATATCAAAGACAAAATAACTTTAATAATTATCAAAACCAATACAATAATAATTTAAAACAAGAATATTTAGATTTTGACAATAATGCATTCATTGACTATGGAAACTATAGAGATGAAAATGAATATAACAGAATGGTTTACCCACCAAATATGGCAAACAACAATATTCAAGTTAATCAAAATTACAATAATAAACCATTATATGAAAATTACAGTGTACCAAACAACAATATGCAATATGGTTATAATGACTTTTCAAATAATAACCAATTCTATAACCAAAATGGTCCATATGGATACAATTCAGAAATAGATTATGCACCAGTTAGTTCGAATAACTATAACCCATACGAACAACGTTCTTATAATGAAAGAATGAGGGTAGCAAACATAATTCCTAGAGAAATAGGAAAAGAAATAAGAAGTGAAAAGTTAAGAATATTTTTAGTATTTTTAATTGGAGCGGTTGGTATTATCACAGCTTCTTTAATGTTGGCAATTTACTATAAAGCTGGTTCTGCAGGAACTTACATTGGAATTAAGAGAGAACAAGTAATGTACCCATTCTTTTCAATTCTAATGCTTATAGTAGCTATTGGATTCTTTGGAACAAGCCTTACTGATTTTGGTTTCTTATATTCAAATGTTAAGAAATATGAAAGAGAATTAATGGTTGGTAAGGAAGCTGTTCCTTACTTTATAACAAGAAATTACAGAAGTTTAATTTCAAGATCTGTTTATGTTAATTGAGTTTCATTCTGTATATATATTTTTGGAGCAATCACTTTAGGAATAATGTATGGATTACAAAGCCAAATCAGTGAAGGAGAACAAGAAACTCCAATTTACTTCTTGTTCTGACAAATTGGAAAACTAAAAAGATTAGACTCAGAAATTCAAACTAACATAATAGTTTTATTTGTAACTTTAATTGCTCATGTTTTAAACATAGTAACTACAAGAACAAGAAAAAATAACATAATAGGATATTATGGATATGAAATAATTCCTCAACAAGAAATTAAAGAAATTAGAAGAAAAGCAAATAAAGTTTGTATGATTATTTTCTTCACAGCAATGGCAATTCTATTATTTGTAATAGTAATACCTTGATTGATTATTAGAAAAAAAAGAGGTTTACCACTTAGACCATGAGGACCAGTAGTACAATAGATAGAAAAATTAATAGCTTATATGTTCACATTCCATTTTGTGAACATATTTGCTTTTATTGTGATTTTGTAAAAGTTAAAAAGCCACAAGATCCTAATGTTATAGAAAAATATTTAGATAAATTAGAATTTGAACTAAATGAATATGAAGATAAATTAGATGAAATTCAAAGTATCTATATTGGAGGGGGAACTCCAAGTTGTTTGAACGAAGAACAAACTACTAGAATGTGTTCTCTTTTACACAGATACTCAAACAAACCTAATTTTGAATATTCAATAGAGTTAAATCCAGAGTCAGTTACTAGAGAAAAATTAGAAATATATAAAAAATTTAATATAAACAGAATTAGTATGGGTGTTCAAACTTTTGATAATGAACTTCTAAAGAAAATTGGAAGAATTCATGATAATTCTATAGCTATTAATGCATATAAATTAATTAGAGAAGTTGGTTTTGAAAATGTAAGTATTGATTTAATGTATAACTTATATGATCAAACTAAACAAAACATCCAAACTGATTTAAATTACATTAACGAACTTAAACCTGATCACATATCTTGATATTCATTGATAATGAAAGAAAAATCTGTTTGAGGAAGAAAAAATATGAAGGTTCCTGAAAATGATGAACTTTTTGACGAAATAGTAAATCAAGGTTTAAAAGAATTGGGCTATATTAGATATGAAATTTCAAACTACTCTTTAGGAGAAAAAAATAAATCAATTCATAATATGTCGTATTGAAATAACTCGTTATTTGCAGGTGTTGGAATAGGAGCAACTGGTTTTGAACAAATAGATGGTGAATATTATTTAACTAAAAATGAAGGTAATATATTAAATTACAAAAAAGAGTTTGAACACCTTTCAAAAGAAGATTATTACTTCCAAATAGTTATGATGGGACTTCGTTTAGTTGATGGAATAGATATATCTTTAGATATAAATAAAGAAATATATGATTTCTATAAACAAAAAATAGAAGAAAAAATAAAAGATAATCTTTTAGAAATAGTTGATAATAAAATTAGATGTACAGAAAGGGGATTTAATATCTTGAATGAGATATTAATAGATTTCTTATAGAATGAAAAAAGCACTAATAGTTGTAGACTACCAATTTGATTTTGCAGATCCAAAAGGTAAGTTATATGTATCTCAAGGAGAAACAATAAAGCAAGGTATTTTAGAAAAAATTGAAGAATACAAATTAAATCAAGATTATGTTATTTTTTCAGGAGATTTCCATCCAAGTAATCATGTTTCTTTTGCTGAGTGGGGAGAACATTGTCTTGTTGGAACTAGTGGAGTAGAATTTTATGTTGATAGTTCAAAAGCTGATTTAATAATTAAAAAAGGTACAGAACTAAAATATGATAGTTATTCTGCTTTCTATGTTGCTCAAGAATTAAATGTGGATTCAGGTCTTGACTCTTGATTAAAGCAAAGAGAAATAAAACAATTAGAAATATGTGGATTGGCGTTAGATGTTTGTGTTCAAGCAACTTATGATGATTCAATAAAAAAAGGATATGAAAGTTTTATAAATTATGATTTATCAAAAAAAATATAACTATTTAGTTATATTTTTTTTGTAAAAAAGCGATTAATAAAAAAGGAGGAAAATTATGTTAAAACAAATTATTAATAAGGAAGAAAATAACCTAATCTTTTCACAAATTACAAATAGTGAAGAGTTCATAGATTTCAAAGATGTTATATATAACTTCTTAAATCAGCCTCAAATTAAAATAGAATCTGACTATGATAAACTTTTCACAAGTGCAATTAAGAAAAACTGTTTTAAAGAAGTTGTTAAAGAGCTTGAAAAAGACTTTAAAAATAACTATACACTATGAAAAATTACAGAGAGAATATGTTATCTAACAAACTCATTTTTCTCAAGTAAATTTAAAAATGGCGAAGGTCTTAAAATACTTCAAAAAATATTTATGCTAAAACAAGTATTCTTAGCACAATTAAGATATAACCATAACATTTGACTAAAGTTAGATGCAAATCAAAGTCAAAAGATTACATCTAAAAAAATAGAAAGTCCAATTAATTACAAGTTACTATTGCTTTTGTTTGATTTTAAAGAAAATGACGAAAACTTTATAACTTTAACTGCTGATCAAAAAGCAACTTTAAATTTAGTTTTAAAATCAAATAAAATTGAAGATTTTGTAAGTTTAAAAAACTCTATTAAAACAGATATCTTTAAATATCTACCTTTAAATATGATGTTATTACAATCTCAGATGATAAAAAGTAACTCAAAACTTAACTTAAAAGAAAAAGCTAAATTATCATATTCAACATTTATGCAATTATTTTGTATATTTGTAGAAGAAAATTTATCTAGAAAAAAACTAAATTAATAATAAAAGCACCTATTTTAGGTGTTTTTTTCTTATAAAAAAATCATAAAATTAGCACTTTATCATTGACATTGCTAAAACAAAATGTATTATATTATTGATTAGCAAATGAATAGATAGAGTGCTAATACAAAGGAGGAAATTTTATGGATTTTACACAAAAACCAGATCCTTTAAATGATCCAGAAATCTTAAGTAAATATACTAGAGATTTGACAAAGGACGCTAAAGAAGGAAAAATAGATCCCATCATCGGTAGAGATGATGAAATTATGAGAGTAATTAGAATATTGAGTAGAAAAACAAAAAACAACCCAGTTCTTATCGGAGAACCTGGAGTTGGTAAAACAGCTATTGCTGAAGGTTTGGCTCAAAGAATAAATAAGGGTGATGTTCCAAGTGTTCTTAAAGATAAAAGAATTCTTGAATTAGATATGGGAAGCGTAATGGCTGGAGCTAGTTTTTTAGGTGACTATGAAGCTAGAATAAAAGGTATTGTTAATGCAATACAAAAAGAAGATGGTCAAGTAATACTTTTCATAGATGAATTACATTTAATAGTTGGAGCTGGAAAAACTGGTAATGGAGGGGGAATGGATGTTTCCAACCTTCTAAAACCAGCTCTTGCAAGAGGTGGTATCAAAGTAATTGGTGCTACAACTTTAAAAGAATATAGAGAATATATTGAAAAAGATGCTGCATTAGAAAGAAGATTTCAAAAAGTTATTGTAAGTGAACCAACAATTGAAGAAACAATTTCAATATTAAGAGGTTTAAAAGAACGTTTTGAAACATATCATGGAGTTAGAATACATGATAATGCTTTAGTTGCAGCAGCTCAATTGAGTGATAGATATATTTCAGATAGATTCTTGCCTGACAAAGCTATAGATTTAGTTGATGAAGCAAGTGCTACTATAAAAACTGAATTAGCTTCTGTTCCAACAGAGTTGTATCAAATTGACAGAAAAGTTATGCAATTAGAGATTGAAAAAGCAGCTCTTTCTAAAGAAAAAGATGAAAAATCTCAAGAAAGATTAGAACAAGCTGATAAAGAATTAACTTCTTTAAAGCAAAAACAATCTGAATTTAATGAAAAATGAAATGCAGAAAAAAGTGCGCTTGAAAAAATAAATCAATTTAGATCAACAATTGACTCATTAAAAATTGAATTAGAACAAGCACAAGCACAAGCAAATTACCAAAGAGCTGGAGAAATTCAATACTCACTTTTACCGGCTTTAGAAAAACAATTGGAAACTGCGCTTGATAGTAAAAAAGAAAAACTAATTTCTGAAGAAGTTACTGAAAGTGAAATAGCTTCTATAGTTTCTAGATGAACTGGAATTGAAATGGAAAACTTAATCGAAAGTGAAAAACAAAAACTTTTAGGATTAAATACTCAACTTAAAAAGATGGTAAAAGGTCAAAATCAAGCAATTGAACTTGTATCTGATGCAATCATTAGAAGTAGAAGTGGTATTAAAGATCCAAACAAACCAATAGGTAGTTTCTTATTTTTAGGACCTACTGGGGTGGGTAAAACTGAAGTTGCAAAATCACTTGCAAGAAATTTATTTGGAAGTGAAAAGAAAATGTTACGTTTTGATATGTCAGAATACATGGAAAAACATTCAGTTTCTAAATTATTGGGTTCTCCTCCAGGATATGTTGGATATGAAGAAGGTGGAAAACTAACTGAAGCAGTTAGAAGAGCACCATACTCAATATTACTATTTGATGAAGTAGAAAAAGCTCACCCAGATGTGTTTAATATTTTCTTACAAATATTAGATGATGGTAGAGTTACTGACTCTTTAGGAAAAACAATTGACTTTAAAAATACAATTATAATCATGACATCAAATATTGGTTCAGATTACTTAATATCAACTCCTTCTGAGTTGGTAGACCAAGATGTATTAATGGAAAACTTGAAAAAATTCTTTAGACCAGAATTTTTAAACAGAATTGACAATATTGTTAACTTTAATTCTTTATCAAAAGAAGTTATAAAAGAAGTTATTGTAAAAACTTTAGATGAATTAAAAGAAAGAGTTCTGTCTACAAATGAATACATCATAAACTTCACAGATGCTTCAATTAAGAAAATTCTAGAAGAAGGGTATGATCAATTATATGGAGCAAGACCTATTAAAAGATATATTGAAAGAAACATTGAAACTTTAATTGCAAGAGCTATTGTTGGTGGAGAAATTGAACCAAAAAGAAATTATGTAATAGATGTTAAAGATGACAAATTTGTTATATCAACTTCAAATAAATTAAATTAGCACTTGATTATTAAGAGTGCTATTGATAAACTAGATATGTATTGTTATGGAGGTGTTTTAATTGTTATCACAACGTCAGAGCATGATTTTGAAATCAATAATTGAAGAATATATCAAAACAGCTGCACCTGTTGGTTCGAAAAGAATTCAAGAAGTTTTAGCAATTGAAGTATCTTCTGCAACAATTAGAAACGAATCAGCATCCTTAGAAGAACAGGGTTTTCTAGAAAAAGCCCATACTTCTTCAGGAAGAGTTCCTTCAACAAAAGGTTATAGATATTATGTTGATAACTTAATGGAATCAAATAATATTGACGATATTAAATATCAAATAGATGAAATCTTTAAAAAAAGAGGAGCTACTATTGATGAAATTTTAGATCAAACTTCATCAATATTGAGTGAAATGACTAAGTTGGCAACAGTGGTTGCAACTTCAGATACAAATGATGAAGTTAGACTTTCAAAAGTAGAATTAGTACCTATATCAAATAAGTCGGCAATAGTTATATTTGTTCTTTCTAATGGAACTATCCAAAATAAAACAATTAATTTGGAATCAGTTTCATTAGAAGAGTTAAGACTATCAATTGATTTATTTAATGAAAGGTTAATAAATTCTAAAATATCTGAAATAGAGACTAAATCACAAGCAATGATACCAGTTTTAAAACAACAAGTTAAAAAATACGAGTTTGTTTTACAAACATTAGTGGGTGCATTGATTCATACAGATTCAAATAAATCAAAAACTAGTGGAGTTAAATATTTATTGGAAAACCCTGAGTTTAATGATCCAAATAAAATTAAAGACATTATTGAATTTATTGAAAACGCTTCTCCTTTTGCTTGATTCAATTATCAAAGCAAAACAAATAAAACAACTGTGGCTATTGGGTTAGAAACAGGAAATGAAAATGACGATATTGCAGTCATTGGTACTAACTTCCCCACAAAGGGTGGGGGAAAAGGTGCTTTAGCACTAGTTGGTCCTAAAAGAATTGAATACGATAAGGTTTCAAAACTTTTGGAATGAATAAGTAATAAGATCGAAGAGAAGTTTTTATTAGAAGGAGAATAATAATGGAAAAAGAAAAAATGAAATCAGTTTTAAATCTTTTTGAAACTATAAAAAAAGAGTTAAAAATTGAAAAAAAAGAAGTTAAAGACGGAGAAGAAACTAAAGTTGAAGAACTTTCAAATATTGAAAAGTTGGAACTTGAATTTGTTGCTCTAACAGAAGAAAATGCAAAATTAGAAGAAGCTAGATTGATAGCTGTTGCTGATAACCAAAATACTGTTAGAAGATTTCAAAACGAAAGTATTTTAGTTAGAAAATACGGTGGA
Source organism: Spiroplasma sp. BIUS-1 (assembly GCF_010365805.1). Taxonomy (NCBI): domain Bacteria; kingdom Bacillati; phylum Mycoplasmatota; class Mollicutes; order Entomoplasmatales; family Spiroplasmataceae; genus Spiroplasma; species Spiroplasma sp. BIUS-1. Next base: position 315,620 of record NZ_CP048386.1, read on the forward strand.
GAAAAATTAGCTTCAGAACTTATCCCTGCAATAGATATGTTTAGAGGAGTTTTAAAATCAACTCCAGATAATCCAGAAATAAAAAATTATTTAATGGGATTTGAAATGATAATTAACCAAATAGATCAAGCATTAACAAATGCTGGTGTAACAATGGTTAGTGTAAAACCTGGAGATGATTTTAATCCAGAATTACATTCAGCTATTGAACAAGTTAAATCAGAAGAATTTGAAACAGGAAAAATAGCAGTGGTTGTTTCAAATGGATATAAATTACATGACAGAGTTATTAAACATGCTGCTGTAAAAGTAGCAGAATAGTATAGAAAGCATTTAAGAGGAGAAAATTATTATGGCAAAAGAAAGAATTATAGGAATTGACTTAGGAACTACAAACTCATGTGTAGCAATTATGGAGGGTGGACAACCAATGGTTCTTGAAAACCCAGAAGGACAAAGAACTACACCATCAGTTGTAGCATTTAAAAATAGCGATATTATTGTTGGGGGAGCTGCAAAAAGACAATCAGTTACAAACCCAAATACTGCAATCTCAATCAAACGTGATATGGGAACAAGCAAAAAAAGAAATTTAGAAGGTAAAGATTACACACCAGAACAAATTTCAGCTGAAATTTTAAGATACTTAAAAAAATATGCAGAAGATAAAATAGGATCAAAAATTACAAAAGCTGTAGTTACAGTTCCTGCTTACTTCAATGATGCACAAAGAAAAGCAACTAAAGATGCTGGTAAAATTGCTGGATTAGAAGTTGAAAGAATTATCAACGAACCTACAGCAGCTGCATTAGCATATGGTATTGACAAACAAGACAAAGAAATGAAAGTTTTAGTTTATGACTTGGGTGGAGGAACATTTGACGTTTCATTATTAGAATTAGCAGATGGAACTTATGATGTTTTAGCAACTTCAGGAGATAATGAATTGGGTGGAGATGACTTCGACCAAAAAATTATGGACTGAATTGGACAAGAAATCAAAAAAGAACACAACATTGATTTATCAAAAGATAAAATGGCTTTACAAAGATTTAAAGATGAAGCTGAAAAAGCAAAAATTAACTTATCAAGTCAAGTAGAAACAGAAATTAACTTACCATTTATCGCAATGAATGAAAATGGACCAGTTAACTTCTCAACTAAATTATCAAGAGCAGAATTTGAAAAAATGTCTAAAGATTTAGTTGAAAGAACAAGAAAACCAGTTGAAGATGCTTTAAAAGAAGCAAAATTAAAAGCAACTGAAATTGACCAAGTTCTTTTAGTTGGAGGATCAACAAGAATTCCTGCTGTTCAAGAATTAGTTAAATCATTATTAGGAAAAGAACCAAACAGAACTATTAACCCTGATGAAGTTGTTGCTATGGGGGCAGCTATCCAAGGTGGAGTTTTAGCTGGAGACGTAACTGATGTTTTATTATTAGACGTTACACCATTAACATTAGGAATTGAAACAATGGGTGGAGTTATGACACCATTAATTCAAAGAAATACAACAATTCCTACAGAAAAATCACAAGTATTCTCAACAGCAGTTGACAACCAACCAGCAGTTGATATTAATGTATTACAAGGTGAAAGACCAATGGCAGCAGATAACAAATCATTAGGACAATTCCAATTATCAGGAATTAAACCTGCTCCAAAAGGAACACCTCAAATTGAAGTTACTTTCAAAATTGACGTTAACGGTATTGTATCTGTTACTGCAAAAGATAAAGATACAAATGAAGAAAAAACTATTACAATTTCAAACTCAGGAAGCTTAAGTGATGCTGAAATTGAAAAAATGGTAAAAGAAGCTGAGGAAAACCAAGAAGCTGATAACAAAAAACGTAAAAATATCGAATTAAAAAATAAAGCAGAAAGCTACTTAAATATTATTGAATCATCAATGACTGAAGCTGGTGAATCAATGAATGAAGAGCAAAAAAAACAATCTGAAGATATGGCAAAAGAAATTCGTGAATTAATTGCTAAAGAAGATTATGATGCTTTAGAGAAAAAAATGAATGAATTAGAACAAGCTATGAAAATGGCTTCAGAAATGGCAGCACAACAAGCACAAGCTGGTGCAGCTGAAGAAGTTAAAGAAGAAGCTAAAGACGAAAATAAAGATGAAGAATCTAAATAGTTTTAAAAAACAACTAATCAATAGTTGTTTTTTAAAGATAGAAAAAGAGGTGTGTTATGGCTAAAAGAGATTATTATGAAGTTTTAGGTGTTGCAAAGTCAGCATCAGAAGATGACATAAAAAAAGCTTATCGTAAATTAGCTAAAAAATACCACCCTGATATTTGTAAAGAACCAGATGCTGAAGAGAAATTTAAAGAAGCAACTGAAGCAGCTGAAGTTCTTTTAGATGCAAATAAACGTCAAACTTACGACCAATTTGGACATGATGGACTAAATGGAATGGGATCTGGATTTGGCGGATTTGGTGGCGGATTTGGAGACTTCTTCTCAAATATGGGAGGAGCTGGAGACTTCTTCTCAGATATATTCTCAAACTTCTTTGGGGGTAGATCTGGAGGTTCTTCAAGACAAAGATCATCAAGAGGAAAAGATATTGTCATAAGTGTTAGTTTATCTTTAAAAGAATTATTATTCGGAGTAGATAAAGATGTTACTTTAGATCTTGTTTCTAAGTGTGATGATTGTGATGGAGTTGGAGCAAAATCTAAATCTGATATTGTTGAATGTGAAGTATGTAATGGACATGGGGTTGTTACAGTTTTACAAGATATGGGAATTGCAAAATTCCAAACTCAACAACCTTGTCCAAAATGTAAAGGACAAGGTAAAGAAAATAAAAACCCATGTAAAAGTTGTAGAGGTGATGGAGCTGTTATGAAAAAAGAAACAGTTACAATGCCAATACCAAAAGGTTTAGTACCAGATCAACAAATTGTATTGAGAAATGCAGGAAATTATTCAGTTGATGGTGGTGAAAGAGGACATCTTTATGCTGATGTTCACTTGAAAGCATCAAAAAATGTAAAAATAGTAAATGATCATGATATTAAATTTAAATTCGATGTTAGTTATCTAGATGCGTTACTTGCAAATGAAATCACAATAAAAACTCTTGATGGGGATGTTAACATAAAAATACCAAGGGGTGTTAAAAACGGAGAAATTATTACTGTTAAAAATTATGGTTTACACAAGGGTGTTAAATCTTCACACAGAGGTAATTTATTGTTAGAAGTTAACATTGTGATTCCAAAAGAACTTGATAAAGAAGAAAAAGAAAAAATTGAAAGTTTAATGCAATTAACTGAATTCAAAGTAACAAATAATTTAGAAGAATAACCCTTAGGGTTATTTTTTTGACAAAAGTATTTATTTTGATTTAATCTTATTATTGTATAATCAATAGGTGGAGGTTTTACTATGTCTGATAAAATTAAAGTTTTAAAAATCAATAAAGTCAAAGAAAATTTAATAGACGAAACTACTGAAGAATTTTCTTCAGGAGATTTTTGATTTGAAAAAGACTTAGATCATTCTATATCAATGGATTTTGATAAGACAATTGCTATTAAAGATAAAAAAACATCTAAAATTGATATTGTTCAAAATGCAAACTCACATTTTTTTGAACCAAATAATAAAGATTTAGCAATCAAAAAAGAAGATATAGAAAATACAAAATTTGAATCAATAAACATAGTAGACAAAATGATTAAACCCACAAATTCTCATATTAGAAAAGAAATCATTGAAATGAGAAAAATGAGCTATGAGAATGAGCAAAGAGATAAAGATTATTTATTGAGTAAATTAAACGTTGACTTAAAACCCAATAATAATTTCAAAAATTATAATTTAGCAACAAAAGAAGAAGAAATGAAGCAACAAAATAAAATAAATGATACTGTTCAAGAGCAAATGAATGTTTTAAATCAACAACAAACTTCTTTAGAAACCATGATCACAAAACAAGAACAAGATTTAAATCAATATAAAAATGATCAAATAACTAAAGTTATAAAAGATACTATTAAAGAATCATTTAAAGAAACATTAAACGAAAAATCTATTAAAAACGAAATTAAAAACTCAATTGATGATGAAATAACTAAAGAAGCTGAAAATAAAGACTTTGAAATAAAAAGTAATTTTCTTCTTGCTGATACAAAACTTGTTAAAAATGAATTTAAAGAAACACAAGAAACAAAAAATGAACTTATAAAAACTGAAAAAAATGAAGTCACAGCACTAGATGAAGAAGTTAAAGAAGAAGAGAAAAATATTATGGTTGAATTTGATAACTTAGAACACAAGCAAAATAATCAAGAAGCACTTTCTAAAAGTAAAATAAGCAAAAGAACTTTATTTGATGAAATGGATACAAAAGAATTAAGTGAATTTTTCAATGATGAAAGCAACAAGTATTCAGTTCCAGTTTTTAATAATAATGATTACACTGTTGCAAATACAGTTGATGATTTAGAAAAAGCTATTAATAATCTTGAGTTTGGTAGCAAAAAAATCAGAGAGAAAGAGAAGTTTTTTGATCAAGATGGTGGAACTACACAACTTGTTGAAAGTTTACAATTAACATCAAGAAATGCTAAAAAAGCCAGTGTCGATCCAATTAACTTTGACTCTTTTGAAACTTGATTTAATAATTCTAGAGATGTTAAAAAAATGGCTAAATTAGCTAAAAAAGAAAATAAAAAAATGATAAAAATAAGTAAAAAATAAGGCGAACAAATTATGGAAAAAAAGAAAGTTATTGTAGGTCTTAGTGGGGGAGTTGATTCTTCTGTTACTGCTGCAATATTGTTAGAACAAGGTTATGAAGTAGAAGGTCTCTTTATGAGAAATTGAGATAGTAACTTAAATAATGATATTTTAGGAAATAACTTAAATGGAGAAACTTGTCCTCAAGAATTAGACTACTTAGATGCTAAAAAAGTAGCAGAAAAACTAAATATTAAAATACATAGAATTGACTTTATTAAAGAATACTGAGACTATGTTTTTCAGTATTTTGTAAGTGAATACAAAAAAGGAAGGACTCCCAATCCAGATATTTTGTGTAACAAATACATTAAATTTGATAAATTTTTAGAATATGCAACCAAAGAATTAAAAGCTGACTATATTGCCATGGGGCATTATGCCGGAGTTAAATTTAATGAAAAAACAAATGAGTTTGAATTGTTAAGAGGATTTGATGAAAACAAAGATCAAAGTTATTTTTTGTGTCAATTAAATCAAGATCAACTATCTAGAACCATGTTTCCCTTACAAAAATATCAAAAAAGTGAAATAAGAGAAATTGCTAAAAAATATGATTTAATTACAGCTGAGAAAAAAGACTCTACTGGTATTTGTTTTATTGGTGAAAGAAATTTCACAAAGTTCTTACAAAACTATATACCAAATCAACCAGGTGATATTATTGATATTAAAACAAATAAAAAAATAGCAGAGCATATTGGAGTTATGTATTATACAATTGGTCAAAGAAAAGGTCTTAATCTTGGTGGTCAAAAAGAACCTTACTATGTTGCAAAAAAAGATATAGATAAAAAGATAATTTATGTTTCACCTTTAAGTGACGAAAGTTATTTGGAATCTAAAAGTTGTATAGTAGAAGAATTTAATTTTATTTCAAATTATAAAAACTACTTTGATTCAAATAAATTTGAGTGTACAGCCAAATTTAGATATCGTCAAAAAGATGTAAAAGTTGAAGTTGAAGTTTTAACAGATACACAAATTAAAGTTACTTACAAAGAACCTGTAAGAGCTGTTACAGAAGGTCAAGAAGCAGTTTTATATCTTGGTGAAGTTTGCCTTGGTGGTGGGGTAATAGATAAAGTTTTAAATAATTAGTTAAAAATAAGTTAAAATAAATATGATTTAAAGAAAGAGGAATGTTGTATGTTTTTAAGTTCAAGCGCAAGTACAATTGTTATTGGTGTAGTAGTATTAGTTGTTTTAGTTTTTGTTATTGTTTCTTCAATAACAAGTAAAAAAGCTCAAAAAGTTGAGCAACAAAAAAGAAAAAAAGTAGTTAAAGAGGAAATAAAAAACTATCTTGCTAAAACACAAAATATTAAAAATATTAAAATAGAATATGAAAAAGTTTATGCAAGAAAAGGTCAAGAATACAAGTATAGAGACGTTTTTGACGTAGTTGTTCAAATTTTCGAACCAAAAACTAATAAATTAATGACAACAAATGCTTATGAAGTTGAAGGTATAACAACAAAATCTGGAAAAAATAATTATGTTACTGCATGACAAGTAAATGGTGAAATAGATCTTGAAAATACTCAAAGAAGAATCGCTATTGCTGAGAAAAAAGTAAAATTAACAAAACAAGAAAAAGTTGTTCTTAAAAAAGAAGAAAAAGAAAAAGCTATAGAACATAAAGTTCAAATTAAAGAAGAAATGAAAAACATTAAAGAAGAGAAAAAATACCAAAAAGAAAACAAGGATTTAAATCTTCAAATGGATAAAGCTATAAAAGCAACAACAGTTAAATTTATACCAAGAAGAAATAAATAACATATTTTTTAATATGTTTTTTTTGTTTAAAAGGAGAAGAAAAAATGAAAACAAATATAAGGGTTACAAAAGAAGATTTTAAAAGATATATGGCTGAATGTCCTAAAATAGCTTGAATATTTCACAGTTTAGAAAACTTCAAATATACTATTGAACAAAAAAAGAATGAAATGATTGAAACTCATTATAAATCACCAATAGAAACAGATGATGATTGAAATACATCAGCTGGTTTTAATGCTATTGATCTTTACTCTGATCTTTTAGAAAAAGATGAAAGTGAGCTTAGCAAAGCAGAAGTTGCTCAAAAAGAAATGCTTATAAAACAAATGGATGATCTTAATGGTTTTGAAATTTCAGGATTGCCTGCAGAAACTATTGTGGATGGTAATGCTGTTGGGGATGCTGCTCGCGAGTATTTCATTGAAAAATTATATAAAGATAATCTAAAAGAAAAAACTGATTTTGAATTTAGAGATTTTCAAGAAATGAGTTATGAAGAAAGTTTAGAAGAAACAAAAAAAGCTTTAGATAATAATAAAGTAAAGTATTTATTTGAACCTTCATTTGAGTATATGGATTCAATGTTGAAAGTTAGATGTGACGTTTTAATTAATCACGGAAACAGACATGTTACTATAGTTGAGTTTAAAGCTTCAACTACATCTAAGGCAGTTCACTTCTTTGACGTGCTTTATCAAAAAAAAGTTCTTGAAAAAAATGGTTATTTTGTAGATGATGTTAAAGTTGGTCTTATCAATAAGTGCTATGTTAGGGGAATTGGGATTGATGAAAATAGACCTGATTTTTTCATAGAGAAAGATGAAATAGATTTTGAAACAGAAGTTAAACCGGTTTTAAATAATTTAAAGTTACCTATTTCAGATGAGTCTGACTTAAATTACCAACAGTTAATAAGAATTACAGATAAATTAGAAACTACAAAAAAAGATGTTGGTTTAAATGAAATGATATTGGGAATGGAAGATAATGGTTTTGATTTCGATGAAATGATATTAGAAATTTCAAAATATTTAGAAGATAAATCAAATTTATATAAACAAGATTGTGAAAAATATCAATTTGACTATAAAAGAGTTACTCATAAATTAAAGAAAAATGTCTGTCATCATGTAGTTGATCATTATGATAAAAGTAAATTTAATTTATATGAACTTACAAGATTCAAACCAAAAGCAGCTATAATTCATTCTAGAGATGAAAATGCAATTTATATTGAAAATATAAATGATGTTGAACATACTAAATTTCAAGGTGAGGGAAAATCTCTTTTTGGAAAAGATGAATTAAGAATAATTAAAACTGTTAGAAGTTACTTAGAAAAAGGTAGTTTATCTGCAGAAGATATAATAAGAGAAGATGGTAGAAGTAATCTAATGTCTTTATTGAAAGATTATTATAGATATCCAGTTTATATGTATGACTTTGAAACTGTTAAATGAGCAATTCCAAAATATGATAATTCTTGATCTTATGAACAAATACCATTTCAATATTCAATACATGTAATTGACAATCCTGATTATGATTTTAATGACCCTATAAATACAATGAAACATTTAAATTTCATTGCAAGCAAACAAGAAGATCCAAGACCTGAGTTTTTAGTTAATTTCATAAGAGATTGTTTTGCATATGGTCCTGGAGTTTATGTAGCTTATAACAAATCTTTTGAAAGAAGTGTTATAAAGAACTTAATATATTCTTATCCAGAATTTAGAAAATCATTAGAATATATTTATCACAACACAATTGATTTAATGGAGTTCTTTAAAAAGAAAGAAGACAATTGATTAATTTATCACCCAGACTTTAGAGGTTCATATTCTATTAAAAAAACACAACCTGCTTTGGATAGTACTTTAAGTTATAAGGATTTAAAAATAAATAAAGGAGATAAAGCAAGTCAAACATTTAGACAATTCTTAGATGATGTTATAACTCAAGAAGAATATGAAGTTATCCTAAAAGAAGATATGCTTAAATATTGTGATAGAGATACTCTTGCCATGATTGTTGTTTTGCAAAGAGTAGTTGATATTGTAAAAGAATATAACCCAAATTTTGAAATGTATATAAGACAAATGTTGGAGGATGAAAAAAATGCATAAAGTAATATTTTGTGGAACACCTCAAATTTCTGTAGAGATTTTAAAAGGATTAGAAAATACTGGTGTAGAAATTGTTGGTGTTATTACTCAACCAGACAAGCAAGTTGGAAGAAAAAAAGAAATTAAGTTTTCACCAGTTAAAGAATATGCTTTAACAAAAGGTTATAAATTATTTCAACCTTATAAAATTGGCGAAATCTATGATGATCTAAAGGGTTTGAGTGCTGATTTTATGCTAACTTGTGCTTATGGTCAGTTTATTACCCAACCAATTTTAGATTTATTTAAAAATTGCATAAATACTCATGCAAGTATTTTGCCAAAATATCGAGGAGGAAGTCCCATTCAGTTTGCAATTATGAATGGAGAAAAAACAACAGGTATTTCTTTAATGAAAATGGTCAAAAAAATGGATGCAGGAGAAGTATATTATCAAGAAGAAATTGAAATCAGCGACGATGATGATTCTGCAAGTTTATTTGGAAAAATGGCTATTTTAGGTAAAAAAATGGTTGAAGAAAAGTTGCTAGATATTTTTGAAGGTAAGTTAAAAGGTATTGAACAAGATGAATCAAAAGTCACTTTTGCTTATAACTTAAAAAATGAGCAAGAAATTATAGATTGAAATAAATCTGCTTATGAAATAAACAATTTCATAAGAGCTTTATCACCTCAACCAGTAGCATTTACTTTTATAGAAAAAGAAAGAGTAAAGATTAAGTCCGCAAGAGTGATTAGAGATGATGAAAACTTAATTACTGTTGATAGATTATTTGCAAATGGTGAAGTTATTTCAACAGACAAAGAAGGTATTATTGTAAATACCTCAAATGGTTACTTAAAAATATTGGAAATTCAAAGAGAAGGTAAAAAAATGGTTAGTGCCTCAACATTTAATGATCCTAACTCACCAATTAAATCAGGAATAAAATTTGGATAATATTTCCAAATTTTATTTTTTTATTGTAATTTTTTTCTTTTTTGTTAAGATAAGCCTAATATTTAAAATAAATACAATAGAAAAGGGTTTTAAAATGATAGAAATTTTAAATTTAACAAAAGAATTTAAAAATGGTGGAGGCATCTATGATGTTTCTTTTAATTTTGATAAAAATGATATTATAGCTTTGGTGGGTCCAAATGGTGCTGGTAAAACAACCTTAATTAAGTGCATAATGAAAGAATATAAAATTAGTTCTGGAAATGTGTTATTGAATTCTAAAAAAATTGGTAATAAAGAACTGAAATCTATCGTGTTTTTTCCGGATACCAATAATATAATTTTGGATATAAAGCTAAAGGAATATATAAAATATTGTTATGCTTGTTCGGGATTACCACTAAAGGATTTTGAAAATACCTTAAATGAAGTATCTAGATGATTAAAAATAGAACCATTTTTAAACAAAAAAATAAGTGAACTATCTGCTGGTCAAAAGAAAAAAGCTATTCTTGGATCTGTATTAGTTAGAAAGCCACAATATATAATTTTTGATGAACCAACAGCCAATATGGATATAGAAAATAAAAAGGAATTTATAAACATTATAAAGTCATTGGAAAAAGCTAATGTTTCTATAATGATAACTAGTCATATTGTTGAGGAACTACAAATGCTTGCTAATAAATTGGTAATAATAAAACAAGGAAAAGTAATTTATAAAAATAAATTTGATAAAGAGAAAGAACAAATTATTGACATTTATTCAAGTTTATCAGTTGATTCTGATTTAAATCAGGAAGTTATGAGGTTATATTCTTAATATGAAAACAACAAAAAGAAAAAGTAACTTCGATTTTCTATTTTTTTTCCAATTTAAAAAAATATGAAAAAGCATTGGTGTTAATTTATTATCGTTAGGTTTTATAATAATGAATTTATTATTCACCTTTTTAGGTGTTAATGGCGCCTTAAACAAAGATCCTATTGAAGATATTGGTTTGTTTAAGATGCTAAATTTCATATTTTCACATGTAGTTTTGGGTGTTATGATAATTTTTATTGTTTATACTCTGTTTAATAAACAAATTAAATCAAATTTTATTAATATAGAAATACAGTCGGGGAAAAACATATACATCAGTTTTTTATTAAGATTCATAGTTTCCTATTTATATATATTTATAATAATCTCTATAAACCTAATAATAACTGAGTTAGTAGGTCTAAATTTAGATATAAATAATAATGATATTAAGTATTCATTGATAACTAGTACAGCTTTGTTCTTTTATCTTTCAAGCTTTATTTTTTACTCAGTTTGTATTATTTTTTCATTACTATTAAAAAGCACACCTAGTTTGGTTGTAAATATGATTTTTGTGTTTCTATTTGCTTTATCTTCAGTTACTGCGATGGGAATTTCTTTAATGTCAAAAGAAAATAAAAATAATATTAACTTAAATTCAAAATCTCTATTTGAATTACAAATAAATCAAGGACAAGAATTCTACAAAACTTTTAGTCAGGAAGAAGAATATAAAGATTTATTCGATACAAAAAAAGTACAAGATTACTTTAAATCTTTTGATATTGATGGATTAGAATGATTTAACTATGAATACAATAAGGGAGTTAAAAATAAATCTGAATCTGATTTAAAGGGAGTTTTTTCATATAGATACTTTAATTCTGGACAATTAAATTATGATTTCAGAAATTCAAATTCACATTATAATAAAGACTTTTTCTTTAATCAAATGATAGAGGATATATATGAAGTTTTTAAAGATGATAAAGGTATTCCAATCAGCTATGAAGGGTTAGGGATGTCTTTAAATGATAGCAGATCTTCTTTTTTAATAAATAGCTCTTCAAGTGAAGTTATTGTTGATTTAAAACCAACAATCAGTTATTTGAAGAAAAATCCTAAAACTTCTAGATATGAAAAAATTTTAGATTATATAAACCATATATATAATGACATGTATGACTATTTTGGAAAAATGATAAATCAATCCCAAGGCTTTTTAAGAAAAGAAAGAATCAATTCAGATTTTGAAGGAAACACCGGGAATGAATGTGATTCTAAAATTAAAATAATTAGAACGTTGTGAGTTGATAAAAACATTGATTGTGGCAATATTGGAAAAATTAGTGAAAATGACCAAGAGGCAATTAAAGTCTATTATGAACACCCTGAGTTAATGATAATAAACTTTTTACTATTTCAAACTTGAAGAAATTCAATGTATATAGATACTAAATTAAACTTAAATAATACTTTCAATGATCCATCAATTTCTAATCAACTAGAAGAAACAAGGGAAAAACAAGTGTATTTAAAAAAATACAATGAATTTATAGATTTTTCAAAGAAAAAAATAAATAGTAATTTTTTAAACTCATATACTTATGTCTATTTTGCTAGCAAGCCTTCGTTGTTAACTGATTTTACAAATGTTGGAAACGGTATGCTAGAAATCTATCCTTCATTTAATTATAAAATAAGTGAAAATGACTTATTAAATTATGAAAACTCACCATTTGCTAACAAGGATATTGAAAATTTGATATTTAATAACAATAATATAGTTATTATTACAAGTATCATTATAAGTTTTGCTTTTATTGGGTTATCAATGTGATTATTTAAAAAACAACTAATTAAGTAAACTTGTAAAAATCACTATTTATTTGTGATTTTTTTATATATAATTTATTTAGAAATATTAAAGGGAGATTAATTTATGTCAGTAAACGATTTAAGACCTGGAAGTACATTCTTATACGATGGAAACATCTTTGTTGTTTTAGAAAACTCATTTTCTAAAACAGGTAGACAACAAGGTAAAGTTACAGTAAAAGTTAAAAACTTGAGAACTGGAGCTAGAGTTGAAATTACATTTACAGGTGGAGAAAAAGTAGATAAAGCTTTAATTGAAAAGAAAGATATGCAATACCTTTACAATGATGGAACAAATTGTGTTTTAATGAATACAGAAACATATGAACAAGTTGAAATTCCTTCTTCTAAATTAGAATGAGAATTAAAATTCATAACAGATGGAATAATGGTTAAAATGACTGAATATGATGGAGAAATCCTTGGTATTACTATTCCAGAAAAAATTGAACTTACAATAGTTGAAGCAGAACCTGCTGTAAAAGGTGATACAACAAGTGGGGCTCAAAAGAAAGCTAAAGTAGAAACTGGTTTAGAAATAACTGTTCCATTATTCATCAAAGAAGGTGAAAAAGTGTTAATAAACACTACTGATGGTAAATATGCTGGTAGAGCAAACTAATTTTAAATAGAATAGAGGTATTTGTACATGTACATATCTATAGAAAGAAATTCAAAGGGAACTTTGGAGATCGATGAAAAAATCTTAAGTAAAATAATAGAATTTGATGTTACTTCAAATTCAGTTGGATACAAAAGTATAGAAGCATCTGTAAGTATTCATCAAGAAACTAACTTATTTATCGTTGTTAGAGTTCACACAATTGAAAAAGGAAAATTTTCAATGGATGGAGTAAAAGTTGCTTCAATAATAAATGAATCAATTTATAAAACTTTAAGAATAAAACCAAAAAACATAGCATTTGCATTCATAAAATAGGTAAATAAAACCTATTTTTTTGTATAATATGGTGCTATCATATGCTTTAAAAATGTGTAGAAATAGTGTATAATGATTTTGTATTTAAATGGAGGAACTAGGTATGGCGGCAGCTAAAACAACAACCAAAAAAACAACTACAACAGGTACAAAGACAATTAATGGAAAACCTGGAGCAAGTGAATATGTAAATCAAAAGTTTGGTCCTAAAGCTTTAGCTTTAATAAACAAATATAATTTACAAACAGATGAAAGTTACAAGAAATTAATATCATCTTTTGAAAGAATTGATTCATTGCCAAAAAATGATCCAAGAAAGCCAAATTTAGTTGACTTATGAGAAGGTGAATTCAACAGAATTTTTAAACACTTCTGAGAAAACTACGCAGTTGGTCAAAAGAGAAAAGATAATGGTGTATCAGGTTGAAAAGAAAGACTTGACGTTAAACCTACCGCTATGTCTCCTGACCAAAAGAGAAAAGATTTAATGACTAAATTATCTCCAGGTGTTGTTTCTTCAAACAGAAATACTAAAGAAGAAATTCTTTCAAGAGCTGGTTATGTAAGCCAAGTTAAAACTGAACAATTTAATTTCACTGCAGTTCCAAGAACTGGTCAAAACATTTATGAAATTGAAAACTTACTAAGTGCAGCTGAAGAAAAAGGTATGGGTGAACCAGAAAGCATTTTACAAAATGGTTTTGGAGTTGCTCAAAAAGTTGAAGTTATTGAAGAAACTCCAACTACAAAAGCAAAAGCTGAAAAAATTTCAATAGATGAAGAAACAGAACTTATGACTTCACAAGCAATACCAGATCCTAATTTATTAGAATTTATAAATGAAGGAAAAGTTTCAAGTGAAGATTCAGTTTCAGAAAATAAATCATCAAAAGAAGAAAATAAAAATAATAAAACTGAAAAAAATGAAGAACCTTTAGGATATGTTGCAAGAGAAAACATGTCAAGAGAAGAGTTTAATAGAGCAAACAACATCTACTTTGATGAATCACAATTAAACGAAGAAGATGATAACTTTGCAGCTCTTGAATTAGGAACAGAATTCTTCCAACAACATTTAACTGAAGATTCAATTGGAAATTCTAATGTAGAGATCAATGAAGGTCTTGCAAGAAGAGAGTACAACGAAAAAGATGAAACAGTTGCTCCTGAAAAAAGAAACATTCTTTCAAAAGAAGGTTTTGAAATTAACTTAAACCCAGATAAAACAGATTTATCAGGAAAAATAGTTTATGAAAGCAAAAATTCATCATCTTCAAAATCAAAACCATATCATGAAGAAAACCCTGTTGGTTACTACCCAATGAATTATGATGCTGCAAAAAGACCTGCAATGCATGATTTAATGGCAGCACACCAAAGAGAAGGTAAAGCTCTTGATGAAATGACTCAAAAAATTGAATTCTTAAGAGAACTAAGAAATGATCGTCGTCATAGAATTAATATGATGAAAATTGAACGTGCAAACAGTTACATTGTTGCTCGTGCAAGAAGATTAGCTGAAGCTCGTGAATTAAAAAGACTTAAAAAACGTGAAGAATTTAATCTAAAAGCTATTGAAAAAGCTGAAAGATTAAGAAGATTACAAGAACGTCAAAAATTAATTGAATTGATGAAAGAACGTCAATTAAAGAGAAATGAAGAAAAACGTGTTGCTACAGTTTTAAGATTAGAACGTGAAAGACGTCTTGAAAGAGATGCTAAATACAGAACAGAAATCGCAAGTATTGATGCTCAAATTAGACACGAACAAGAAATGATTAAACGTACTGAATTAAAAATGAAAGCATACTTTACAAAAGTTCATGATGACCAATTATTTGACAAATCATTAAAAATAGCAAAAACAACTACTCCAAATTACAAATCAATTGAACAAAAAGCAGAAATGATTCAACAATTGGAAGAACAAAAACGTAAGGATAGAGTAGAAAAAATAAGTAGAAAATTTATTAAAAATATTAAATAGTCAAAATCATGGGCAAGAATTTATTTAAACTTGCCTATTTTTTATATAAATTTGAAAAGGGGTGTACTTATGGCAAATAGTAAAAGTAAAGTAATAAAAAGAATTCCTAGTATTAAGGTTTTAGAAGAGGCTAAATTGGGTATAAATACAATTAACTCTCTTTCTGGAAAAATAGGAAGTGCTAGCTTTAAAGAGACCAGTGATACACCAGAAGTTCATCAATCTGTTCAAAAGATGCAAAAAAGACAAGCAAGTCCCTTAGATGCTAAAAGAACAGATTCAAGAACAAGACATATTGAAAAAGTTAGAAATAAAACAGAAGTTATTAATGAAAAATTAACAATTCTTCAAGAAAGAAAACTTGGTTTTCAAAGTGATAAAAAGCTTGACTACGAACTTGAGTTAGAGAAAAAGAGAAACGAATCTAAAAAAGCTGTTAAAAAATCTCTTTTCAAAAATCAAGATTTTGAAAAAATGAATAAACAAGCAGCAAATATGTTTGCTCAAGATATTATTGTTAAATCTAAAATCAAAGATGGAAAAGAAAATATTAAAGGTAGAAATCAAAAGACTGCAGATCTTAAGTCAATGTTTGATACATCTACTTCAAGTAAAATATCTTTTAAATCAAATAATAAAGTAGCAGATACAAAAAGAATAACAAAAATACTTGGAGATATATCTTTTGATTCTGAATCAACAGAGTTTTTCTTAAAAGCACAAGAAAAAGAAAATCAAAGAATATTTTCTTCGCCTTTAGAAGATTATAGAGTTGAAGAAAAAGAAACTGAAATAGAATCAGAAATCGAAGAGAATTTATTAGAATCAGAAGAACAAGAAATAAAGGAAGTAATTGATTTAAAAACAATTAACCAAATGGCTAAAAAGTATCAACAAGATGCTGAAAAAATAAGAAAAGAAATTGAAAAAAATAGTGAGAAGAAAGTTTTTAATAATAACATCTCAAGTGTTTATGAAAGAATTTTAGAAAATAGTAGTACTATTAAGTTGAGTAGAACAAAAAAAATGCAAAGCAATGTTAAAAATGGTGTTGATATAAGTAAAATGCCTTCTATTGCTTTTGAAAAGAAATAGAATTGGAGAAAATCCTAATGACAAACAAAAATAAAAAAAGAACTGAAAAGGATTTTGATCTATTATCTTCAAAAGTAAAAGTAAGAGTTAAAAACTTAATTGATAAAAGACTTACAAGCCAAACAATTATGCTTTTTGCTCAAGAGTATGAAACTTATGATGCAGAAGTAAGAGAACAATTAATAGATTACATTAATTTCTTGATGGAAATTGAAAGAGAAAAGTGAATGAATGAATCAAATTACTTGTACGAAAAACAAAATGTACAAAATTTGACTACAATAAAACAATCTGATTTTTATCAAAGACAAGAAGAAATTAAGAAGTTCCAAGAATATCTTACAAAAGATAGAACAAGCGCAACTCAAAAGGCTATAGAAAATTCTAGAAAAGAAACTCTAATTAAAAAACCAGAAATTACAAATGTTGAAAAAACAAATCAAAACAAAAATGTAGTTTCAATTGAAAAGAATTCTATAAACAAAATGCTTTTAGAGGCCAAAATTAGAGAAGAAAAAGAAGCTAAAGCAGCAAAATTAAGAGAAGCTAAAAAAGCTGAAGAAGAAAGACAAAAACAATTAGCAAAACAAAAAGAACTAGAGAAAAAGAAAAAAGAACTAGAAAAAGAAGCTAAGGCTAAAAAAGAGCAAAAAGTTAAAAAAGTTAAAAAAGTTAAAACTAAAAAAAGCCCTTCTCCACAAATTATAAAAATTGACAGAGATTATGAGAAGGAACAAGCAGAAAAAGAGAAGTTATGAAAAGAACTTTATGGTAAAACAAGACAAGAAACTATAAGTGAAAGAAAAACTAATGAAGAAGTAAAAGAAACATTTGTGGAATATGATAAAAAACCAAGTTTTGACTCTACAATTGAATTACAAAAATCATTCACTATTCTTGGTCATGAATTTTCAATTGAAGAAACAACAGATCCTAAAAATAAATACTTTAGCTTTTGATACGGCATTAAAAAGAGGGTTAAAACTTCAAATATTTCTATCTGATTAAGTATTAATCCAAATAAACAAAAATCTGTTTTAAGAAAAAGATTAAGATTAGAGCAAAATATGGGGTTATGAGATAAAATAAAAGCTATTTTTGTTGCTCAACCACAAAAACAACAAGTTAAAAAACAACAAGTTAAAAAGAAAAGTAATAACAAAGAAAAAGAAAAGAATTCAAATAAGGAAAGCGTGAAATAAATATGTATTATGCAATTGGTATATCAATTTTCATATTGGTTTTAGTATCTGGATTAGGTTTAACAATAGGTTTGGTTTTTAGATTCAAAAAACCCAAAAAAGTATTAAAACAAGTTACTAACCAGCCATTTTTCATAAATGAAGAACACAATAAGGAAAAATGATGAATCTCTAAAGATGGAAGTTTTGAAAAAAAATGAATGGAAGTTCAAGATTATGATTTCAAAATAAGATATTTTGATTATGAAGAAAACTTTTCAGAAGGTTTTTTAAACTCAAAATTTGTGAGAACTAAAATTTTCTTATATGAAATAATGGATATAAAAACTGTAAATAAAACAATAGATAGAATAAAACTTTACACTACTTGTTTAGAGAATATTTGATGAAAAAAATACAAAATTTTATTAACTACTTCTTTTAATGAAATGCCTCAAATTACACAAGCTCCAGTATATTTCTTCTATAAATATTATCTGAAGTTTATATCTAAACTTAGAAAAATAATGGTATCTTACCTTTGTGAATATATAATTCCTAATGTAATAATTACCGAGCTAAGTCAAGATAAATACAAAAAATACAAAATAAATATTTCAAATGATCCAAAGAAAAACATTTTATTTGCATTTGAGCAAGTGGCTCAAGAAGCAGATGATTATTCAACTTTGATACATGAAGAATTTAACAAAGAGTTAAGAGAAAAAGGACCAGAATGAAGTGTTGATTATTCTTCAAAAGACGCTCTTACTTTATTCTTGCCAGAAGAAATAGTTAAAAAGAACATGTTAAGAAAAAAAATAGTTCTTTTATCTAAAAAATACAAAATTCCTTTTAATGGAAACATTGAAGAAGGGGTTAAAAATCTAGAAACTTATCTAAATAGTGTTGAACAAGATAAAATTAACTCTATTAAACAATTGGTAACCACTTACAAAGAAGAGGTTAACGGATAAAAAACCACTATCTAATTAGTGGTTTTTTATTAGAATTATTCCAATAATAATTTGTTTTAGTGCTATATGATTATATAATATTAGATATATGGAGGTACTGTATGTTATATACTGCAAGTGATGCTATAAACTTGGTTTATAAAATAATTGGTAAAACACTTTCTTTATTAAGTGATGATTTTTCAAGTGATAAAGAAAAGCAAAAACAAGTTGCTTTAAACTTAAAAGAATTCTATAGATATTCAATGAAAAAAAGAGTACACACAGAGAGTGAGATAATTGCTTGTGGGGAAACTTTTAACTGAAACTTTATTTCTAATGAAGAATTAATTGAATTAAAAAGACTTTTTTTAGATAACTGTTTAATTACTACAACAGAAAATCACTACTTAGATCATGAATATGTTGTTCAAGAATTAAACAAAACATATCACAAAGCGCTGGAAAACACTTTTATTGTGGAGAGAGAATTGATTGATTGAGACAAAACAATAAAAATGGTTGAGTCAAGATTTTTAGCTTGAGTACATGCGAAAAACCTTAAACAAGATAAAGACTTAAAAGAAAAATTACTTTCTATAATGGCAAACTTAAATGAAAAAGAAGAAGTAAGTTATTATTCAAAATACAATATTTTGATAGAAACATTAAAAAGCTTTAAAACCTTTATTGAAGATTACGACAATGGGAAAGTAGCTCCAACACCAGAAAATCATAAATATTATGAAAAATGTAAGATAAGTATGGATGGTTTAAAATTTATTGATGAAAAAGATTTCATAGTATATTTAGACTATGATCAAATAGTTGATCAAATTCAAAAATTACCTGATAATTCTGAGTTATGAGACTTCAACTTTACTTTAGAGTTAAATATTAGAATATTCTTTTCAAATATTTTAAGTAACATAATAACTTCTCAAACAATAAGTGTTTGAGGTGCAAAAGCAGAAATGATCAGAAGTAATGGTGGATGATTAATTTCTAGAGAAAAAGAACTTTTCAAAAATCTTTATATTGCTTTAACTCAATCAAAAGATAATATTCAAAAGTTAATTTCTCTTTCAACAAAAAGATTAAATAGAAATTTAATTCAATTAGTTAAAGATTTATTAATTAAGTATAAAAATAAATCAGGAGATGATTTATACAATCCATTAATTTTAAATTCATATTTTGAACAAATTGATAAATTAATAAAATATCACGAAGCAGGTGTTTCAGATTCATTCCTTTCTCATCCAAATGAAATATTAGATGGTTTCAACATTAAATCAGCTGATGCATTATTGGATTTTGAAAATATGTCAAGAATATCAGATGCTTTAATAGATTTAGATTCAACTATGAGCACACACTCAAAAGGTGACTTATTAAGAACGATTGAGTTTATTAAAAAAATGAGTGATATTGAAGAGTTTTAAATCGTTAATATAACGATTTTTTAATTGGGGGTAACGTTTATGTCATGTTGTAAATGCGAAGAACTACAAAATAGTTGTATATGCTCAATAATGGAGTGCAACTGTGCAAAAGACTTAGAGTGTTGATGTTGTTTGTTTACTGGTTGAGAAGAAATAGATAAAAAATTATCGCTTACAAGTAACTTTTTAGAATATTCAAATGAAATTAGTAAAATAAAAGCTATACCTAAAGTTTTCAAAAAAGGAATAAAAAACTTATTGGCAGATATTAGAAATGCTAATAATAATTTAATGAGTTTAAATAAAACAGATTATATGGATATGATTGATTCCAATTATGATCCTTTAAAAATTGCAAGTATTATAGAAGAAGACAATATAGCAAAATTAATTTATTTCATAAATAAGTTAGAATTTTTCATTGAAATGTCGATTATATTAATAGAGATGAATAAAACTTTGGATTATGAAGTCTCATATTTAGAGTTATTCTCTGTAAGTGACAATATTGAAGATTTAGTTCCATTGCTAGTTAAAGTTTTTTCAACTATAGAGAAAACTTTAGACAACTCAGTGGAATATGAAACTTTAAAAGAAAAAATGTATAGTTTTGATGTTAATTTAACTAACTTAAGAAGTATGTTAGACATTAAAATACTTAACAATAGATAATAATTTGTTATAATTAAAAATGTTATGTATAAAAAAGGAGAATATTTATATGAAATTTAGTGCAAAAAAAATTGCTGAAAAAGGACAAGGAACATGAATTGTTACAATTGATGGTAAAGAATGAGAAGAAGCTGTAAAAAAAGGTAAAAATAAAGCAGCAGCTAACATTGAAATTCCTGGTTTTAGAAAAGGTAAAGCACCAAAAGAAAAAATCGAACAATATTTAACTCCAGTTAAATATTTAAATGCTGCAGTTCAATCAATTATGGAAAAAGCTTGAGAATTTGCAAGAGACCAAAAATCTGATATTGAACCATTTACTTCACCAGTGCCTACACCAGTTAAGATAAGTGAAAAAGAATGTGAATTACACTTTGTTTTTGACTTAAAACCTGAAATTAAAATTGGTAAATACAAAGGGATTACACACAAAGATTTAGTAAAAGAAGAAATAAAAGTTGAAAAAGATGAACTTGAAAAAGCAATAGACCAATACAGAGAAAGATTTGTAATGGAAAAAATCAAAGAAGAAGGTGGAAAAATTGCCAAAGGTGATTCAGTAACATTTGACTTTGAAGGATTTATTGATGGAGTAGCATTTAAAGGTGGAAAAGGTTTAGACTTTAAATTAACAATCGGAAGCGGACAAATGATTCCTGGTTTTGAAGATCAAATGATTGGAAAAACATTAGGAGAATCATCAATTAACGTTGTATTCCCTGAAGATTACACTCCGGATTTAAAAGGAAAAGCAGCAGAATTTAAATTAAACGTTAAAGAAATTAAAGAAAGAATTTTACCTTCAAAAGATGATGAATTAGTAAAAGACTTAAACTTACCTGGAATTAAAACTTATAAAGAACTTGAAGATAGCTTAAAAACTCAAATTAAAGACCAAAAATCAACTCAATCAAAAAATATTTTTGTAAATAAAGTTATTGATTTAATTAGAGAAGATTCAAAAATTGAAATTCCTAAGTCAGCAATAAACAAAGAAATTGATACTTTATACAGAGAATTTGAAGCAAAAGTTCAAAGTCAAAAACTTACAATGAAAGAATATAAAAAACAAACAGGATTATCAGATGAAGATATAAGAAATGAGTTATTTGATGATGCTAAAAAACGTATTGAAAGTTACTTAATTACAGATCAAGTAAGAAATACTGAAAAATTTGAAGTTTCTAAAGAAGAAATAGAAGCAAAATATGAAGCATTAGCTAAAACATTTGGTGTTGAAACAGATTTCATTAAAAACTCTCTATTACCTGAACCACAAATAAAAGAAGAAATAATAAGAGAAAAAATTGTTGATTTCCTATATTCAAACAATGGTTAAAAAATACAATTAAATTGTATTTTTTTATTTTTTAGCACTTAACACTTGCAAGTGCTAAAAAATGTGATATCATATTTTTGTACCTAAGGAGGAATATTATGAATAAAAAATTACCTATGTTAATAACTCGTGGTAGTTATATTTACCCAACTTTTGATCAAGTATTAGAAATTGGAAGAGATAAAACTACACTTGCTGTTAAAGAATCAGTAGAAAAGTACGACGGAAAAATCTTAATGGTTTCTCAAAAGAAACCATTAGAAGATGAACCTAAAATTGAGGATCTATTCACATTCGGTGTATTGGCCGAAGTTAAAATTAAAAAAGAATGAAAAGATGGTACATTAACTGTAAATATAAAATCATTGTCTCGTGTTGAAACAAGTGACATTGAATTAAACGAATTTTATATTGCAAATTATGAAGTAAAAGATAGCCTAAGAAGCTCAGATAAAGAAGCATTAGATAAAATTACAAAACATATTAAAGCAATGATAAGTTCACAAGATGAATTCCCATCAGAAGTAGAAGAAATAGTAAATTCTGCTCCTGTTGATGTGGATCCAAACTTTATTGTAGATAGCGCAGCTAACCTAATGCCTTTCATGCCTATTGAAAAAAAACAAGCTATGCTTGAGGAGTTAGATCCTGTTAAAAGAATTGAAATAATTAATGACTTTTTAGATGAAAAACGTCAATCAGCTGACATTGAATCATCAATAAGTAAAAAAATTAAATCAAGAGTTGATGAACAACAAAGAGAGTTCTATTTAAGAGAAAAATTAAAAGCTATTAAAGAAGAACTTGGAGATATGGATGGAGAAGGAGATGACTTGGCTAAATACAGAAAACGCCTTGAAACAGAACCTTTCCCAGAAAATATTAAAAAAAGAATATTATCTGAAATTGATAAATGTGAAGGAATGCCAGCTGCTTCATCTGAAGCAAACATTACAAGAACATATATTGATTGAATGATGCAAACACCATGATGACAAAAAACTGAAGAAAAAACTGATCTAAAATTCGCAAAGGATGTTTTAGATAAACACCACTATGGTTTAGAAAAAGTTAAAGAAAGAATTATTGAATATCTTGCTGTAAAACAAAATACTAACAAAGTTAAAGGACAAATAATTACATTAGTAGGTCCTCCTGGAGTTGGTAAAACAAGTTTAGCAAAATCAATAGCTGAATCAATGGGTAGAGAATTTGTTAAAATGGCTCTTGGTGGAGTTAAAGATGAATCAGAAATTAGAGGTCACAGAAAAACTTATATAGGAGCAATGCCTGGTAGAGTAATCCAAGGAATGAAAAAATCAGGAGTTAAAAACCCAGTTTTCTTACTTGATGAAATTGATAAAATGGCAAGTGACTATAGAGGAGATCCAGCTTCAGCAATGCTAGAAGTATTGGATCCAGAACAAAACTCAAAATTCTCAGATCACTATTTAGAAGAAGAATATGATTTAAGTGATGTTGTATTTATTGCAACAGCAAACTATCCTGAAAATATACCAGAAGCTTTATATGACAGAATGGAAATCATTGAACTTTCAAGTTATACAGAAATTGAGAAAATGAAAATTGCAAAAGAATATTTAATACCAAAAGTATTAGATGATCATGCAGTTTCAAAAGAACAAGTAATCTTTACAAAAGAAGCAATCAACGAAATTATCAAACACTATACTAGAGAAGCTGGTGTAAGACAATTAGAAAGATGAATTGCATCAATAGTTAGAAAATTTGTTGTAAAAATGTTAAACAAAGAATTAGAAACTTTAACAGTTACTCCAGAAGTGGTAAATGAATTGTTGAAAAAACGTATCTTTGAACATACTGAAAAAGAAAATGAAGCTCAAGTTGGAGTTGTTACAGGACTTGCATATACTCAATTTGGAGGGGATATCTTACCAATAGAGGTAAATCACTTCCCAGGTAAAGGTGGACTAGTTTTAACTGGTAAACTTGGAGATGTTATGAAAGAATCTGCAACAATTGCATATGACTTTGTAAAATCAAATTACAAAGCATTTGGAATTCCAAAAGAAGTGTTTAATGAAAATGATATTCATATCCACGTACCTGAAGGAGCTGTTCCAAAAGATGGTCCAAGTGCTGGAGTTACAATTACAACAGCAATTGTATCTGCTTTAACAAATAAACCAGTACCAAAAGAAATTGGTATGACTGGTGAAATCACACTTAGAGGATTAGTGTTCCCTATTGGTGGATTAAGAGAAAAATCAATTTCAGCTCACAGAAGTGGATTGAAAAAAATCTTAATACCATTTAAAAATACAAAAGACATAGAAGATATTCCTGAAGAAGTTAGAAAAGTTCTAGAAGTAGTTCCTGTTCAACAATACTCAGAAGTATATGAAAATGTTTTTGGAGATAAATTAAATGATTTAGTTAGGGAATTGCCAATATCAACTTCTTCAACAGAAGAAAGTAAAAAAACTCATTAATAATTAAAAACAACTCTTTAAAGAGTTGTTTTTCATATTTTTGTGATAATATATCAACAATGAAAATGTAAGAAAGGAATTTTAAAATGGATCAATCATTTAGTGCAACAAACTCACCAATTGGTGATGTTAATATTGCAAGTGTAAAAGAAGAATCTAAAAGCTATGTTCCAGATGATAAAATTTATAAACTTATCAAAGAAAAGAAAAAATTAAAGTTTTCTTGAATAGTTTTAATTTACGGATGAAAATATAAAGCTTTATTTTTAAGTGTTGTAATAGTAGTTACTTTTAGTGCCTTTTTAGTAAGTTTAAACACTTTATTTTTAAAAAATGTATTATCCGCAGCTCAATCTAAAGATAATGGTTATACATACTGAAATTTAAAGTGATACTGATGAATGACTATAACAGCATCAGATTTAATTTTGCTTTATTTTTGTACTTATATTAGAAACTCGTGTTCTATTATGTTGGCTGTTAGAATTGAAGTTGAACTTAGAAACTTAACAATAAAAAGATTATTAGAACAAGATATCAGTTATTATTCTGACAAAAAAATAGGTAAATTAATGACAAAACTTGTAGGGGATACAAATGTTATTGGTAATGAAATTTCAGGTTTAATCGCTTGAGTTATTCAAGCACCATTAGTAATAATTATGGGAACAGCAATGATGTTTGTTATTCACCCGCAATTAGCTATTGTTGCAAGTGTTTCTGTTTACTTATTAACTTTATTAGTTATTTTATTATCTTTACAATATCAAAAAAAGGTAAAAGTAGTAAGAGAAGTTATCTCTGATATTAATGGAGATGTTGTTGACAGAATTGGAGCTATTAAACTTGTAAAAGCAACTGGTACAAGAAAATATGAAGAGTCTAGATTAGAAAATTTACACACTCCATATATTAAAGCTTTTAAACCAATTTCAAAAATAGATGGATCATTGTTGGCAATACTTATTGCATCAGATGTTCTTATAAATCTATTAATGATAACTGTTGCAATAACTTTTTATAGAGATACAAAAGATATGATGACCGAAATTCTACCATCATTTATTTCTGCAATGGTTGCATTAACAAGACCATTATGACAAATTTCTGCAATTATTCCAGGTCTTTCAAGAGCATCAGCTTCTTCAGCGCAAATTTATGAAACAATTGAAAAAGACCCAATTTTAGATGATAAAGAAAAAAGTGGTTTATTGTTTGATGAAAATATTTCAAAAATTGAATTTAGACAAGTTAAATTTAATTATCCTGAAAAACCCGAAGTTAATATTGTTCCAAATCTAGACATAACTCTAGAAAGAGGAAAATCATATGCTTTTGTTGGTGAAACTGGAAGTGGTAAATCAACAATTTCAAAATTACTATTAAGATTTTATGACCCAACCGAAGGTAGTGTTTTAATAAATGGAAAAGACATTAGAGACTTTAATTTAAAAAGTTACTTAAGCCATGTTGGTTATGTTGAACAAGAACCTTCAATAATATTTGGAGATGTCTATGATAATGTAAGATATGGTTATTTCCAAGCTACAGAAGAAGAAGTTCATGAAGCTTGTAGAAAAGCTCAAATAGATCAAATAATTAATAGTTGACCTTATGGATATGAAACTGTTTTAGGAGAACGTGGATTATTATTAAGTGGTGGGCAAAAACAAAGACTTGTTATTGCAAGAATACTTTTAAGAAATCCTGAACTTTTAATATTAGATGAAGCAACAAGTGCTTTAGATAATATTGTTGAAAAAGAAATTCAAGCACAATTAAATGAACTTATGAGAGATAAAACATCAGTTATTATCGCTCATAGATTAAGTACTATTAAAGATGTTGATCAAATATTTGTATTAGCTCCTGGAAAAGGAATAGTACAACAAGGAACTTATAAAGAATTAATTAAAACTCCTGGTAAGTTTAAAGACTTACATGATGCAGGAAATGCTTAATAAACTAACCCAAAAGGTTAGTTTTTTTATGCTATTATCAATTTGGAGTTGAAAATATGAACAAACCTTTAAGTTTTTTGTTAAGACCTACATCATTGAAAAATATAATAGGTCAATCACACTTAATTAATAATAAATATGGATTAATTTCTAAAATGGTAGAAAACAAGTTTTTAGCTAACTTGATTTTTTATGGTCCTCCTGGAGTTGGTAAAACTTCAATGGCAATATCAATTGCAAATGATTTAGGAGCAAAATATGATTTTTTCAATGCTTCTAATGATAAAAAAGAAAAACTTCAAAAGTTAATTGAATCTTCAAATCATGAAGAACAGTTAATTTTAATAGTGGATGAAATCCACAGAATGAATAGAAACATTCAAGATTATTTATTAGAATATATTGAATCTAAAAAAGTTATTGTCTTTTTAACAACTACAGAAAACCCTTATTTTGTAATAAATCCAGCTATAAGAAGTAGATGTACTATATTAAAACTAAAAGAAATTAATTCACAAGAAATGAGTGAAGGATTAAAAAGAGTTTTAAAAAATAACGATATAAACCTAAATATTGAAGAAGATGCATTTGAGAGAATGTGTAATCTTTCAAATGGAGATTTAAGAGTTGCTCTTAACTCTATTGAGATATTGATAAATCTATATGCAAATGAAAAAATAAACAATGAAATAATCGATGCTATTTTTGATCAAGCAGTTACAAAAGGTACTGGAGAAGGTGATGAATATCATGATTTAAAATCAGCACTTCAAAAATCAATAAGAGGAAGTGATGTAGACGCTTCTCTTCATTATTGAGCAAGATTGATGGCAATTGGTGATTATGAAGTTTTAATGAGAAGAATGGTTATAATGGCATATGAAGATATTGGACTTGCAAATCCTGCAATTCCAATTAGAGTTTACCAAGCTTGTCAAATATTTAGACAAATTGGAATGCCAGAAGGAAGAATAATACTTGGTCTTGCAATTATCGAAATGGCTTTAAGTGAAAAATCAAACTCATCATATTTAGCTTT
The DNA here is from genome assembly GCF_010365805.1 of Spiroplasma sp. BIUS-1. Classification (NCBI taxonomy): domain Bacteria; kingdom Bacillati; phylum Mycoplasmatota; class Mollicutes; order Entomoplasmatales; family Spiroplasmataceae; genus Spiroplasma; species Spiroplasma sp. BIUS-1. The sequence continues at coordinate 343,019 of NZ_CP048386.1, forward strand.
AGAAAAAGCACTTGATGATGTAAACCAAGGTCTTGCACCACCAATTCCTCAATACTTAAGAGATAATCACTATAAAAGTGCTCATAAACTTGGAAATGGAATAGGATATAAATATCCACATAATTTTGAAAATGATTGAGTAGATCAGCAATATTTACCCGATGATATAAAAGATATAACTTATTTTAAATTTAAGCCTCATAGTGCTTATGAGAAAAAGTTAATGGAAATCTATATAAAATTTACAAATAAAAATAAGATAAAATAATATAAGTGGAAAGTAAAGGGGGATTTAAATATGAAAACTAGTATGCAAATAAAAGAAGAGTTAGCTAGTCAAGGATATATTTGAATGCCAACTTACAAAGACATTTTACAAAAAGTTTGATATCAAACAGAAACTTACTTTGATGATGACGAAACTGTTCTTTCAGCTCTATGAGCTAGTTTTAAAAGATATGAAGATGATATGGTTGGGGTTGTATTTATTACAACAAAAAGAACATTTACTTTAGAAATTTTGGACAATGATTCAAGTACTCAAATAAGATATTTACCATTTGACTCATATTCTTTACAAAAAATTCAACTCCAATTTGCAAAAAATGCTGGGGGGCTACACTATGTTTCTCTTCAAAACGACAGTTTTGGAAATGGTGTTACATTTGCAACACCAAATAGAGAAGTTGCACAACACTTTGTAGATACTCTTGCTGGAAGAACTAATGGTGAAATTGAAATTCTTCCAGATTCAGACAATCCTTTATTTGCCGAAAATGAAAGAGAACAATTAATTGATGAAAACTTAAATAAAGCTGAAGAAGTTGTTCCTCATAAGTTTGAAAAAAAACACGAAGAAATTAAACCTATGAAAGAGTTTGATGGATGAAGAAAAGCGCCTCCAGAAGCAAAAGAAAAGGTTGTTGAAATAAAAGTTGTTCCTCCAAAAAAGGTCAAACCTAAAAAAGAGAAAAAGGGCGGATATGGATCTAAATGACAATCAAAAACATGATTGTTTTGATTTATATTACCAGTTGGAGTTTTAGGAACAATATTGGCAATAATATTTTTAATATAAGGAGATTATCTTGAATATTTATAAAAATGAGTATTGAGTTTATTACGAAACAAAAAAAATGCAAAAATTAGAAAAAAATGTTGGAAAGTGAATAATTGGTTACAACCTTAAAGACAGTGAATGAGCAATTTCTTTGTGTACTAAAGTCATAGAAAATGAAATAATTTCTAGTGTAAAACACACTAATCCTAACGTAGAAAATTTCTATAATTCTGGTGTAATTTGTTTCTATTTGGAATTAGAAGACAAAGAAGGTCATAGGAGACTTTTAGATTTTTTGATAAAAAATAAAGCGATATCTATAAATAAAAATGGATTATATAAAAATATCGCATTCAAACAAGATGAACAAACTTCAAAAAATGAGTATGGTGAAGATTTTAAAGCGAGCCTAAACCTTAAAGATTTCGTAGATTTAAATACAGGTAAATTAACAGTTTAAAAAAATCGCAATTATTTGCGATTTTTTTAAACTCTTTTAATAGAAGTAACTTTTCAATCAGTGCTATCTATATTTAAATTTAATTTTACTTCATAATTAAATGATTTATGTGTTTTTGGATCTGTGTAAGTGGTTACATAAGTAATACCCGCTTCAACATTTCCTTCATCAATTCCATAATAAGATTTAACTTTTGTTTTAAAGTTTTTGCTTTGAATTAATGTTTTATATACTTTGTTTGAAACATCTTTTTTAACATTATTTACATTAGCAAATCCTTTTACTATTTGATCTAATAAGCTATCGATAGATTTGTCATCTATTATATTTTTTAAACCTAATAATAGAGAATTATCTCTAAATGCTGTGTTTATTTGTTTTCCGTTTTCATCAAAATCTGTTCCTAAAGCACTCATTGCAGCTTTAGAACCTTTAACTTTATTGTTTTCTTTGCCATCAATTGAAATATAAATTCCTTTTGCATTTGAAGCAACCATTAATACTTGTAAAGCTGTGTATCCATCTTTTTCTTCATAAGAAAGAGGGTTGTGTTCTGTTTTGTTTTCTCCTTCGCCATAGTACATTTTGTATTTGTTATAAACTAAAGCGCTTGAAATGTCTTGTAAACCTTTTGCAAGTCCTGTTGATTCTTCTTTAAGTTTTTTATATCTTTGAGTATTTGAACTAGAAGAATTTATTGCATTGTAAATTAATTCCATAATTTCTGAAATTGTTTTACCTTTATAAACAGGACCTTCAAGTATTGTTTGAAGAGATATGTTTTTATCTCCTCCGATAATGTCTTTTAGCATTGTTGAATCTTTACTTCATAATGCATCTCAGGCGTTTTTCATTATTTTAATTGATTCATTAGATAGGGTGAATGGTAGTTTTGCCCCAAATGTTTCCAATAAACCTTGTATCCCACTTATATCCTTGTTTAATATTATTTTGTCAATAAGCGCTTTGAAAATGTTTCCTACATGGTTGGGTCCAACGCCCGCTACATTTATTTTTAAAAAAACAGCAATACCATTACCTATAGCAAAAAGGAGTGGTGACAATCCTTCTTGACCTCCATAATTGAGTCCTAAAGTAAATGCTGAACCTATTAATCTCGCAATCCAAGCAGCTGTAGATTCTGTATAAGATAGATCTATTCTACCATCGTTTGTACCGGCACTTTCAAATAAAAGTGCAAATAATTTTATAAGATTATATCCATTTTCATCAGAAGTTAAAGATATTCTCAAATTATTTATTAAAATCTTTGTGCTAAAATTATGCTTGTTAAAACTTTCATTTCCTAATTTAATTAAGAAATCCTGATTCCTATTTTTTTTAATAGAATTGTTATCAAATAAATCTTGATTATTTTGTGCAACATTTGTTTCAAAATCAACACTTGTTATTCTTTGTAAAATTCCTGCAACTACAAATAAAATATCAGGAATTATTGTGATTATATTTGAAGTGTTAATATTAGACATATTCTTAAAGAATCCCGCCATAACTTCTCCAAATTGTTTTTCAAAGTTATAATCAACATCTTTATATAATTCATCTTTATCTGTTATTACTTTATCGTTTTGTCCTGAAAGAGTAGCGAATATATTGTAAAGTCTTTTGTTTGTAGCATTCATAACTTGCTTGTTAGTCATGTTTTGTTTATTGTCCATTGTTAAAATTGAATTAACTAATGTATCTAAAAGAGGGGTTAATATATCAAAATAGTTTAATAATTCTAATAAACCTGTTATTAAAGGTAAGAAATTAATAGAAGAAAGAGTTGACATTATTCCATCTAATAAAGATGTTTTTCCTTCTTTTAGATCATTTAAGAAATTAATGTTTAGTAAATTTGATATTGCACCATATGCAAAATTTGATTTTGATAAAGCTTTTATCAAGATAGCTAATGGTTCTGAAGCACTGCTTAAAATGCTTGAAATACCTTCCATTTTATCTTTTGAAACACTACCAATACTACTTTCTGATAAAGGAAGTTGTCCTAAAACACCTTCTAATAAACCTGATATGCTTGGATTAATTCCACCATTTGATTTAATAGCACTTATAACTAAAGTTAACATGCTACCAATTGAATCAGCTGGTCCGTTTGGTGATTTAACTTTATCTGTTAAAAATTCCTTATCTGAATAACTAGCGTTTGAAGGGTGATCTCAATTATTAATATCTTTTCTATTAAATCCTTGTTTTCCAAAATAATTATTTTTTAAAGACCCAACTGTTGTTTGGTTATCTGTTTTAAAACCTGGCATTAAATCGTTTGCTTTACTTGAACTTATCAAACCATATAAATAGTCTGCATCGTATGGAAGTCCATCATTTAGTTCTTGACTTGCGTTTTGAATCATTACTCCACGTAAAACTGTTGAAGAAACGTTTGTTAGATTATTAACTTTATTCTTAATTGAAGTTAATTTATTGTTAACTGTACTACAACTTGCAACACTTGCTGTTGAAGCTGTAATAGATATTATTCCAAGTATGGAAATTAGCTTTTTCATTTTCCCGACTACTCCTGTTCACTCTTAAAAAAATTATATAATAAAAATGTAAAAGAGTTTTTATTATTATAAAATATTTTACTAAAATAGGGGATAAAAAAAGTCTTTGATAAGACTTTATATTTTTTTAATTGAATTTATTTTTCATGAATTAGCGTCAGTTTTAAGTATTAATTGTATTTCATATACATAATTTTTATTTGTAAAAGGATCAATATAGGTGGTTTTATATGTTATGTTTTGTTCTTTGTTTGCTTCATCAATGTTGGAGTGACTTACTAATTTAGTTTTAAAGTTTTCATCTTGAATAAGTTTTTTATAAACGCTATTAGATACACCATCATTTATTTTTTGAATATCTGTAAACGCTTTTTCAACATCATCTAAAATTCCTGTTGTTATTTGATCATCAAATATATATTCAACCCCAGCTAAAATAGAGTTTTGTCTAAATTTGTTTGTTTGAACTCCATTCGAAGAATAATCTGTTCCTAAAGCGTTCATGGCCGCTTTAGAACCTTTAACGTTTTCATTTATCTCATTGTCACCATTTTTTAAATAGACGCCATTTTTGCTAGAAGATATAATAAATGCTTGTAAAGCGTTGTATTTTTTATACTGACTTTCTAGAGGTACAAGAACTCCTTTTTCTTTGTATCAAAGAGTGTAATTGTCTTCTTTAAGTGAATTTGAAAGGATATTTAATCCTGTTTTCATTTTATCTCCATTATTTTCTTGTTCATTTCCGCTAGAAACTATATTTTCATAAATTAAATTGATAATTTCTGAAATTTTCAAACCAGCTATTACTGGGTTGTCGAATAGTGAAAATAAACTAATTTGTTTTCCTGTTATGTCTTTTAATAGAGTAGAATCTTTATCTCAAAGAGCATTAAAGAAGTGTTTTAATTGTCTTGTTGAATTGTCACTTATTTTTATATCTATTTCAATTCCAAGACCTTTTATTATTTCGATGACTTCTCTTAGCCCGCTTAAGTCGGAGTTGAATCCTAAACCATCTCCAATAACTCATCTAAGAAGGTTACCTATTTGATCTCCACCAATTCCAAAGAAACTTCATCCCTTTCAAACAGCTATTCCTTTACCTATTCCATATAGCAAAGAAGAGTAATTGTTTTTTTGATTTTGCCCAATAAATGGTGAAGAAATTTTTGATATTAATGAAAGCATATTTATGTTCTCATCAATATTTGTCACTTTTTCTCCTGAATTGAATAGCATATAAAATAGTTTTTGAAGTTGTTTTCCGTTTTTGTTTAAATTTGTATCTGTAATGGTTTTAAGATTTTTAAGCAATATTTCTGTTTTAAAAGGAACTGCTTTTAATGTTTTTTTATTTAATTCACTTAAAAAGTCATTATTAGATTGAGAAGAGCTAAATAAGTTTTCATCACTTATGGGATCATATTGAGAAAAATCAATAGAAGAAATATATCTTAAAAAACCAGCTATAACAAATAGTAAATCTTTTATGTTTTCAGGTACTTCTAAAATAGGGGTAATAACAGATTTAAAATCTGTTATTTTTGAATCATTGCTCAAACTTTTTAAGAACTTTCCTATTACATCTCCTAAATTTTTATCGAAATTTTTTACTAAATCAGAGTAAATTTTATTATCTGCTATTATATTTTTATCTTGACCAGAACTTCTTGCAAAAATATTGTTAACTCTGTTTAAAGAAGCGTTTAAAATCATTTGACCTGTAAGTTCATCTTGGTTTTTATCCATAGTCAAAATAGTGTTTACTAGTAAATCAAGAACTTTGTCAAAGCCTTCAAAGTTAGTTTCATCAATAAAGTTTTTTACTCCTTTTAAAATTTCTTCTTGATTTTTTTCTTTTACAGCATTTTCAAATTCAGAATTAAAGAAATTCTTTAAAACTGAGTAAAATGCATTTGAGTTTTGTAAAAAACCAAGAGCATTTGTTAAAGGAACAGCTAACTTTCCAATTAGATCTGCAATTGGATTTATTGTTTCTGGGTTTAATTTTTCTGCTAAATCATCATTTAATCCAAGTTCAGGAATTACTCCTTGAATTAAACCTGATATACTTGGGTGAATTCCACCATTAGTTTTTAAAACACTTGAAATTATTACAAAAATTGCTGACACTTTGTCTAAAGAACTTTTTGGTGATTTAACGCTATCTGTTAAGAAATTATTATTTAAATCGTTGTTTATAGCATTTCTGCTTAAATCTTGATTATCAAAATATGTTTCGTGTAAATGACTTATTCTTGTTTCACCATCAGTCTTTATTTTTGGTGTCAAATCATTTGCTTTTGAATTTCCTATTAAATCATTCAAATAATTTGAGTCGAATGCTAGTTTTGATGCATTGTCCTGACTTGCATTTTGAACTATACTTCCTCTTAATAGAGTAGAAGAAATATTCATTAAGTTTTCAACTTTATTCTTTATAGATTGTTTTTTCAAATTTACCATGCTACAGCTTGTTACACTAAAAGTAGAAGCTGTCATACTTATAACACCTAACATAGTCAATAACTTTTTCATTTTTATCCCCCGATATGTTTTATTATATTTTTTAATTATGGTAAAATTCTTTTGGAATATTAAAAGAATTTTATTTTTTTTAAAGTAAAAGTATTAAATTGAAAAAAAAAAAAAAAAAATCTATAATATTAAAATGATTCAAGTCGGGAATGAAAAAAATGAAAAAGTCGATTTTTTTATACTTAAAACAAGGTGTAAAAGGTGTATTGAAGTTCAAAATACAATTCATTGTAATTGTTATTTTGAGTTTTTTAGCTACCTTTATTTTAAGTACTTCTTTATCTGCGACAAGCAGATTAAAAAATGACTATAACCAGACAATGTCTAAAATGGACCCTTTTAGTTATGTTTCTCAAACAACTGTTGGTACTGAAACTTCAGAAGATGCATCTACAAATATAATGGCGCCAATGGATATTTTAAATAATCAATTTTTATATGTGAAAGATTCGACAGATCCAAGTAGTAAGCTCAATAATAAAGCGATTGAGCTAAATTATAATTTAAGCAGTTTTGAAGGTCAACCAGGCTACGACGAAACTTTTTTAACAAAAACATTTAAAGATACAACAGTTCAATCAGATTTTTTAAAAATGTTAGAAGATAAAGAATTTTGAGGCACTATTTTTGATTATCAATACGATGCAAAAAATGATAAAGTGACCTGAAATCCATATGGTGTGGTTGGTGCTGCGGATGACTCTTCAAGTGTTTATCTTTCTGGTAAAGATGATAATTCTAAAATTAAAATTTTTTACACAAACACAATTGAAGTTTTGAAAGAAAATTATTTAGAAGACTTGTTTAAAACTGAAAGAACACCTGATTATTTAAAAAATACTTTATTTTATGAATTAAAAAATAAAGGGATAATAACAATTGATAATTTTAAAATAAATGGTAACAATATAAAGTTAACTGATGAACAAGATCGTGATATTTATAATAGGTATCTTTATTTTTCTCTTGAAACATTTTTAAGACAACTTATAAAAGCAGCTACAGAATATCCTATTTACTGAATTAATAAAGCTATTTCTTTTGAAGGCACAACTAAGGATAGAGATTCTGTTGTTACTTCATTTAATAAAAATAAAGAAAAAGTAGGATTTGAATTCTTAACTGATGAATCAACACAAAAAACTCAATTCGCATCAACTATTTTTGCATGAATTTTTGGTATGGGACCATCAATTGAAGAATATAAAATTAAGGATGACAATGAAGTTGCTAAAAAATTTTTAGTAGAGAATGATGAAAAACCATGATCTAATAACATAGATTTGTCTAATCCAGAAGGAAACTTCTTATCAAGTAAAGATGAAGTTTTTGAAAAGGGTATGAGAGGAAGTTTTTCTCAAATTATTACTTCTAAGGATAAAAGTGGAAATATCACAAGTTTAAGCAAAACATTTAACACAAATTACCTTAGACATTACGAAAAAGAAGGTATAGAGTCAAAAGTTGGTAGTGGAACTAGTTTTACTGATTTAGATTATTATACAGAATATACATATAACAATATAAAACCAGCTAGAGCATACTTTATGAAACAAGAATTATTGGCTCAAGCAATGGGGTTTGACTATAAACCAAGAGCTGAAGTTGAATATACAGACAATATAAGTGAAGTAACTTATAGAATTGTTGATGTTGAAAGTCAATGAAAAGATGATTTAACTTTATATGAAGGTAATATGCCAAGAACAGGAAATGAAATCCTTTTAAATGCTCAATATGCAAAATCAAATAAATATAAATTGGGAGATAATATTAAAGTTGGAGGAAATAACTTTGTTATTTCAGGATTTGCATCAGAGCCATTAACATATTATCCAATGGCAAATACAACAAATCCTTTACCAAATAGTAAAAAAAGTGCTATTGTATATGCTAATAAAAGTGCTTTAGACAAAATAATAACAAGCGACTTGTCTAAAACTGCTACAAAAACAATGTATTCAATTATCACTTATAAAGACAAAGAAAACAAAACAAATATGACAAATGATTTGAATAAACTAAGAGCATATTCATTTACAAATATGGTTGAAGTATATAATTCTTATAATTTTGTTTCAAAAACTACAAATGAATTAAACGAATCAGAGTTAATTCAACATTACTCTGCTTTTGAAAGTAGTAATTTAAAATTAAACTGAACAATAGCTCCACAAATGATTTCTGGATTTAAAATAGCTTCAATAATTTTCTCTGTATTAATATTTGCAATAACAATAGTTGCAACTATTGTAGCTGTTAAAAAAACAGTGCAATTAAATGCAGGAGAAATAGGTATTCTAAAAGCAATGGGTGCTGGAACTGGTGAAATTTCATCTTCATATTTATCTTATGGTGTTATAGTTGTTCTTTGTGTTGTTCCTTTTGCTTGAATATTAGGATCTGTAATTCAAGAGTTTTTAACTAAAGTCTTTTTACAATTTGCAGGTGGGCAGTCCAATTTAATAATATTTAGTCCGATTGCACTTATAATATCTGTTGCAACATTTGGAGTTCTGTTATGTGCAATTTCTTTTGCAACAGCATTTAAGTTAGTTAAGAGACCAACTTTAGAAATCATGAATAAAGTTGAAAGAGTAAAAAGAATAGAGTGAATGGATAAAACTAAAAACTGAATCACTAGAAAAAGATCATTTTCTTGAAAATTCAGTTTAGAGTTAGCAATATCTGGTTTTTCAAAAACAATTGCATCTGCTGTGACGGTGTTTTTCGCAGGTTTCCTAGTATCTTTTGGTCTAACTGTACCTGGTTTAGTTCAAAATGTTGTAGGAAGTTATTATAAAAATGTTAACTATTCTAACTCTATAGAAAATAGAGACTTAATAGGTAATGCTCCGCTTGCAAAAACATCATTGCAAGCAACAAAAGAAGTAGATGAATATGAAAAAAATTTATTTGACAGTAAAAATATCTTTGGAAATGGAATTAGCAAGATTTCTAAAAATGTCACTGATTTTTCATCAACAACAGATTCTTCTGCAATTCCTCAAATACTTTTATCTCAAGGAACAAATGGAAATGATTTGACTGCTAAATGGGTTTATGAAACTATTCAAGGAGTTTCATCTGAGCAAAGTTTAGCAAATGATAAAGATCAAAACTCTTTAATTGCTATTATTGCAAGTTTACTTGGTAACAATATAAGTCAACTTGTCGGAAAAGGTATACAAATAGCTGATATTCAAAAAATTATTGAATGAATTATCCACTCTGATGTATATGGAACAGGCGAAAACCAGTCAGAAAGAGTTAAAAAAATTGATGAAGTATCAGGGTTGTTGACAAATGGTCTTCCAGCTTTATTAACAAACTTTATAAATGGTTCTTCAACATCAGAAGGTGATTGAAAAGAGCAAATAATAAATATTATTATTTCTCAAACTCCAGCTTATATAAAACAATATGTTACAAAATCTGAGAATAGACTAAACAACTTCCAATTTGGATGACAAATAAACAAATACATACCTGGAGTAGACAATGTTTATACAAATTTAAATGTAATTGGAAAAAACAATAAAAATGTTCAAATTACAGGTCTTCAAAATACACAAAATGCTTTTAATATCTCAAAAGAAGTGAGTGATAAAACATTTATGAATGATTATCAAGCTCACTTAATTGAAAGATTGATAAAAGGTGATAAAACTCTAACACCAGATGAATATTCATCAATTTCAAACTTTTATCATGATAAAAATTTAGTTATACCAGTTGTTTCAAATGATCAAGCAGATTTCAATTTAGATTCAAACTGAAATAACTTAACTAATCCTAGAATCAATAAATCTAGATTAGTTTTAAGAAATGGAAATATTAATATACCAAATCAAGCTTGAATGTATGATGATGGTGACTGAATGAAATATCAAGATCCAAGCTATAGAGATGCCCAAAACAATGGTTATATTGAAATGGATAATTTATCTGCAAGTAGATTTACTTATGCGCCTATTTTTGAACAAACCGGATTTAATCTAGCAAAAAATGATGATTTAAAACTAAAAAACAATGCGTATGGTTTTTATGACTTGCAATCTGAATGGACTAAAGATGGAGAAAAACTTGAACTTAACGTTAGACCTTATTATTCATATGATAATGTTACAATGTTCTTCCCTGAAAAATATTATTCAATGTTTGAAAATTTAATAAATAAAGGTAACGTAGATAAAACTCAATGATTTCAAAAAGATGCGACTTCTTTTGTTCCTGAAGCTACAAAAAAAGCTTGAGAAAAAACAAACGGAATAAGTCCAACTTCTAAATACTTTGCAATAAAACCTTATTCTTACTACTTTGACTCTTCTGGAAATTACGCTAGAGAATCAGAAAACTTATCAGGAACACCTGTTAACTATATAACTAAAGGTTTAGAAAATTTTTATTCTAGAACTTTAAGGGATATAGAAGGGCCAATTGGTTTTGGAAGTGCTGACTTAAATTGAACTAATGACAATATTAAAAATATTACATTTAAAAGAGTTGGTACAATAGGGGTTTATGGAAATCCAATTGTAATTGCAGATCAAAACATCGTAAACCTTCTTAGTGGTTATGGTATTTCTAAATATGTACCATTTAATATGCAATATGAAGAAAAAGTTTCAGGTAAATATACTCTAAATGGAGTAGAAATACAAACATACAAATATCGTGATCCAATTGAGTATGTTACAGATACAAAAACTCAAAAATGAGGTCAAGACAAACTTGTTTTTGGTCAAAACGATCATCAAAGAAGTATAAGACCAAGCAATTGGTTCACTGGTGTTTATTCAAATGCTGTAGAACCTTACTTTATAACTTCACAAGCATCATTTTCAAGAAGTACAAAAGCAGGACAAGATACATTGAATGGCTCAAACTACGGTTCAAGTTCACTAGAACTGAGAAGTACAAAATTGCTAAGTCAACAAAAAACATTGATTTTCCAATTATCATCAATAATTCTTACATTAGCTTCTATTGCAATTTCATTAATGATAATTATCATGATACTTACAATTACACTTATAAATGACTTATATGTAAATCAGTATAAAAAATTCATGGTTGTTATGAAGTCAATTGGATACTCAAACAAAAGTATTGTTAGATATACATTCTCAACAGTTACAGTTCTTTCTGGATTATTCTATATTCTGGGGGTGGCTACAAACTTTGCTGTTATATTGATTGTGTTTAACATAGTAAGTAAAAATATTGGATCGATACCATTTGGATTTACTTGATGAAGTCCAATATTGGCAATTTTATTAGTGTTTGGAGCATTCTTTGCTTCAATTGCAATTACAACTAGAAAAATTAGAAAAGAATCACCTTCAACATTAATGAATTAAAAAAACACCTTTGGGTGTTTTTTTGTATTTAGTCTATTAAATAAACCTTTAAAAATGTTTTAAAAATATGATATAATTTTAACAAATAACAAAAGGAGCTTTAATTATGAGTGAAAAAGTATACCAATTAAATTCAGACCAAATCGGAGTAGTTAACTTCCCAGAACCTTGATTCTTAGTGCATTTCGAAGTTGAAGGGGAAGTTGAACCTTTCCAACAATTCTTCCCATCACTTGCAGAAGGAATTCAAAAATTCCCAACTGTATTTGAAGAAAAAGTAATTAACCATTGATTATCACAAGGTGCTGAAGGACAAAAAAAATTAAGAGAATTAAAAGACTACTTAATTTCAACTTGAATGAACCCAGGAATTGAAACAATGAGAGAAGCTATGTTCCAAACTTATGGTCACCCAGAATTTAGAGAAAAAACAGGTCTTGAATTAATAGAATCAAATAATGACTTTTTAGCAGTTGTTATTGGTCACATTTGTTTAAGATACAACAAAAGTCACTTCTACTTCAAAGGACTACACATTGCAGGTAAAACTGTAGATAAAATGTTAGCTGTTAACTTTTGATCAAAAGTTAAACAAGAAGCTATGAACGATATTGGAACAACAATATTTAAATAATAGAAAAAACTCAACTAATTTGAGTTTTTTTATTATCAATTTATAATTATTGAAAAGGAACTGTTTTTATGAGTTTTAATGAAATTTTCACAAATAAAGTAATTAATAAAAATAAGTTAATAGAATTTGGTTTTGTTTTTTCAAACAATAATTTTACTTATGAATGCAGTATATTTAATGATAATTTTCTTTTAAATGTATTTGTTGATTTAAATAACAAAGTCAATTTTAAATTGTTTGAAAAAGATACTAAAGAAGAATATGATTTAGTTCATGTAAAAAATGCAAATGGAGATTTTGTTTCAAACTTAAAGAAATTATGTAGTGAAAAACTACTGGAAATATCAAATAAATGTTTTGATATTGAAATTTATTCAAATATTCAAACAAAAAATATTATTGAATATATGGATCAAAAATATTCAATTAAACCAAATTTTTTATGAGAAAAGCATCCAAAGTATTCGGTCTTTAAAAATAAAAAAAATGATAAATGATTTGCATTAATAATGGAAATAAACCTAAGCAAAATAGGTTTTAAAGAAAATGAAATAGAAGAAATATTAGTTATTAAAGATTTGCCTGAAAATGTAGCCAATAAAATTGAACAAAATAATTATTATCCAGCTTATCATATGAATAAAAGTAATTGATATACAGTTATTTTAAACAATTCATTGAGTAACAACGTTTTGTATAATTTAATAGATACTAGTTATGAATTAGTTAAATAAAAACGACTTATTTAAGTATCTTTAATAAGTCGTTTTGTTTTATGTTTAAAAATTTATTCATATTATTTGATAACACATAAACTGATGCTGCTTTTTCGTGAAGTTTTGTCATTTTGTTTGGATTAAAATTTGAATAAGTTTCAATAACTTGATTTTTAATATCACAGAAAATAACATCGACTTTTTCTTTGAAACCAAATGAGTTAAAACCTTTTGAATATATTATTCTAAAACCATTTTCTGAAGAGAATTTCTCTTTGAAAATCAAAGAACTATATTTATTTGAAGGATTTCTTATTGTTCTTATATTAATATCTAATACTTCTTGGTTATGAACTAACTTTGAAGAATAGTTTTCCTTAAAAATATCTTTATTTTTATCTTTTCTAAATACCCTTGTAAGTCTTATTAATTTCTTTATTGAACCCATTTGAATCACCTAGAAATATTATAACTAAAAAATAGTAGTATAATATTAAAAAGAAAAGAGGAATAATTATGGCAAAAGTAGCTATTTTTGTTGCTAACGGTTTTGAAGATACTGAAGTTGTAGCAACTGTTGATGTTTTAAGAAGAGCAGAGAAATTATTTGCAGGAAGTTTTCCTGTTGTAGATATTGTTTCTATAAATGATTCTAAGCATGTTAAAGGAGCTTGAAACATTGAATTAACAGCAGATAAATTAATAAATGAAATTAATTTTTCAGAATATGATTGTTTAATTTTACCTGGAGGTAGAGTTGGAGTTGATCGTTTAAAAGAGAACGAAACTTTAATGAATGCTGTTGAAAAACACGCTAAAGAAAACAAAGTTGTTGCAGCTATATGTGCAGCTCCTGAAATTTTAGGTAAATTAGGTCTTGTTGATGGAATTGAAATAACTCATTATCCTGGATGTACAACTGATTTAGATAAAGCAGTTAAAAAACCACATATGTCAGCTATTGCAGATAAAAACATTATCACAGGAAGTTCAATTGGAGGGGCTTTACAATTTGCTTTACAAATAGTAGATCACTTTACTTCAACTGAGCAAATGTTACAACTTCATGAAACATTAGTATTTAATTACTAATGTTTTTTTTGTTATAATTAATTTGTAATATTAAAAAATGAGTAAATTGAAAAAGGAGAAATTTATATATGCAGTTAAAAATTTTTTTAGCGACCATTTTTGGTTTTGGATCTGGTTCTAGTTTAACTGGAATATCAAGTTTATCAAACGGTCAATATCAAAATATACAAAGCATTGTTGAAAATTATCAATTTGGAAATGAAGAAAAATCAAATGAAAATATAAATTTACAGGGTCAAGAATACGGAAAAGAGTTTAGGTTATACATAGATTCTTCTTCAGATAAAAATTTACCAGAATCAAATAATTCTGATGACTACATAGTTTCTAAGGCAAAAAAAGATGAGTGATATAATCACTTAATAAAAGGAATAAATATTAATGTTCTAGATTATTCTTCTAGCAAAGAAGAGTTCGTTAAAAATTACGGCATTTTGAATATTAATTACGAATATATGTTTAATTTTTGAAATTCTAAGGAAGGTTGAACTTATCCGGGAGGTAAGAGTAATTCATATATTAATGCTGGTTACACATATAAACTCAAAGGTCAAAATTCAAGTGAATTAATAACAGAGAAAACAGACCAAAGTCATAGTTCAAATGAAAGGGCTAGAATAGTTCTTTATGAAGAATGAAATAATAATCAATTAAAAATAAAAATGCATTTAGGCACAAGAATACATTGAGCTTGAGGTAGCGTTTATCATCATGCTGCATTAGCACAAATGAAAAAAGATGAATATACATTTTTATATAATGATAAAAATATTGACATTAAAGCTGAAAGTGATATTGTAAATTCAAGTTTTGAATTAGGTAATTCTAAGAATGTATCTGGTATAGAACAATTAGATAATAAATTAAAATCAAAAAAAGCTACATATGGGCTTGCGACAATTACAAATCAGTTTTTTTTCGGTACTAAGGTTGTCGAGAATACAATTTACTTTGTTCAAATTTCTATCATATGATTTCCAAATGCGCTAATCAATATAGATGCCTCATCTATATTGATGGGACTTCCAATATCAAGGGCATTAAGATCTGATTCAATTGGCAGCAGTTACTTTTTCACTTATAGCAATAATCTGGGTTTAACAGAGAAGACAAATGGTTCTATTTTAATTTCAGAGATTAAGGGTACATTTATGTTAGGAACTACTCAAACATTCTATGTATATGGTTAAATAAATGATAAAAATAAATAAAATTAATAAAAAATTTGGTGAAAAAACCGTATTAAAAAATATAACATTTAATCTTGAAAAAGGAAAGTGTTATGGTATTTTTGGTAATAATGGTGTTGGTAAAACAACCCTAACCAAGATAGTTTTTAATGAAATTATTGCAGACTCTGGTGAAATAACTTTGGATGAAGTAAATCAAAAAGAAATTGACTATTTAAAATGATATTTTTTTGTTGAAAACAATGAACTACCAGCAGATATTAGTGTAATTAGTTACATAAAAATTATTATGAATACTCATAATATAAAAAATAGTGATTTAAATTACAATATAGAAACTTTTAAAAGTTTTTTAGATATAAATTTAATTAAAAATACCTTGATTAAAAAAATATCTGCAGGTCAAAAAAAGCTTTTATCATTATTTATTATGGTCTTGTTAAAACCAAAAGTTATTTTTTTTGATGAACCAACAGCTAATTTAGATATTGCGAATAAAGATTTATTGCTAAAAGTTATTCAGCAAACAATTGGTCCAGAAACATATGTTATTATAATCACTCATTTAATTGAAGAGGTAAAAGATTTAATCGATCATATAATAATTATTGATGATGGTGAAGTAACCTATGATAAAAAATATGATAAACAAGAGAATATTACAAAAATATTTAGAGAAAATACAAAAAATTTAAATAAAGATATTGAAAAAATAATGGGGGTAAGTAATGCTTAAAATTGGTGATAAGTATAGGCTTGTTTTTAACAATCAGCTTATTATTTTTAAAAATAATTGATCAAATATAATTTGATTTTCAATTTTAGCAATTCTAACGCTAGTAATTAATGTAACTTGCGTGGCCATGTTCAATTCAAATAACACTATTGAATCTAAATATATAATGGTGAATATGTTTATTATTTTGAACTCTATAATTTTTATGGTTGGCTCTTTATATTTTTCTTTAAGTGTAATTTTTAATCAGTTAAAGAATGGAATCCATAAGTTAGAATTAAAAGTTGGTATTAATATAAAAATAATTTATATAGTAAGAGTTTTATTTATATTGGCTTTAATGTCGACTTTACTTTTAATAAATTTAATTTTTTCAGCTTTAATTTTTATAATATATAGCTCAAATAATGCAAGTGATATTTTAGTTTATAGATTATTAATATCTTCAATTGCATGATATTCTATTTGAGTTTTATTTTCTGTGACGATAACTATTTTATTTTCGGTTTTATTTAAAAGAGAAGGAACTTCTGCTTTGATGTCATCTTTAATGGGATTTCTTATGTTGGTTAATGTAGTTATAACTCCAATGTTTGGGATGTTATCTAATAATAGTCACTTTAAAATTGACACTACTAATAAAATGGCTTTTAAAATAAGTTACAAAAACAAATTAACAAAAGAAATAAAATCAAGTAATAACCTAGAAAATCTCTTTAAAGAAATGAGGGAATTAAACCTTTCAGATGATGAATTGATTGACGGTTATAAATTATGAAATCTTAGTGGAGATCAAAAAGCTGAAAACTTCAAATCAGTATCAGAAGTTTTTGAAAAGACTTATTATAACTCTAATTTATTAAAATGAGATGATGTAATAGGTTTTAAAAATAATACTTTATTTAATGAAAAAATAAAAGAAGTTTCAAAATACGGAATGAATAAAAACAAAAATAATGAATACCATGATGTATTTGAATTTATATATAATAATTCAGACAATATGGCATATTTTAAATATTTAGGATTAGGTTATACAAGTAATGAAAATGAACCAAATCGTTTACAAAAAATAAAGGAAAAATATAAAACGCCAGAAGAATATTTAATGAATAGAGTTTTAACTGAAAAACTTCTATACTCAAGTCGAGATAGAATGTTTTCAACCTCAATGGATTTAACAATTATTTTTGACAATATTAAAGAGCAAAGGTTAAAAAATATATTGAACCCATTAAATCATTTTTGTTTAATGTTTAGTTCAGTTGATTATAAAAATGACCCGTTGATAAATGTTGTTGGTACACAACAAATGTTTTTTAACTCAATTCCAAATATTAAAGTTAAAACGGATAAAGACAAACCTAAAAATAGTGAGAAATGAGAAGTTAAAAGAGATATAAAAGTTGAAGTTATATATATAATTTATGCTTCATTGTTCGTCGGATTAATAACATCCTCTTATTTCATTTTTAGAAAAAAAGTATTTTTAATTTAAATTATGCTTTTTTTAAATTATTAGTTATAATAAAAGAGTCATATTTAAGTAAAAGAAGGCGAAAGTCTTCTTTTCTATTTGTTAAAACCAAATTGACAAATTATTAAATTTATAACAGGAGGAAAAAAGCCATGATCGATGGTGCACAACTATTAGATGCGATTTATGAAATCGTTCAAGATAAAAAAATTGATAAAGAAATTATTTTAGAAGGAATTAGAGAAGGTTTTCAAAAAGCTTATGAAAAATTCTTTGACCCTGAAGCTATTGTTAGAGTAGATATTGACCAAAATACAGGTCAAATCAAAGTATTTAAGGAATTAACAGTTGTTCAAAAAATTGAAGATGAATGATTGGAAATTGGTTTAAATCAAGCTAAAGAACAATACGGAGATAATGTATCAATAGGAGATAATGTTTATGAACCAGTTGAATTTACATTAGAATTCTCAAAACTTGCTGTAATGCAAGTTGGACAAATCATTAAACAAAAAATTCGTGAAGGTGAAAAGAATAAAATCTATCAAGAATTCTTATCAAAAAACCACGAAATTGTTGGTGGATTTGTAAAAGATGTAACTGAAACAAGCTACTTAGTAGATGTTGAAGGTTCAATTATTCCAATTTGAAATAAAAAAATGATTCCAGGAGAAGATTTTGATATTGATCAAAGAATTTGTTTCTACATTGAAGAAGTTTCAAGAGACAACAAACATTCACAAATTCAAGCATCAAGAATTCACCCAGAATTCTTAACAAGATTAATGGAAACAGAAGTTCCTGAAATTTTAGAAGGAATTGTTGAAGTTAAATCTGTTGCTAGAGAACCAGGACACAGAGCAAAAATTGCTGTTTACTCTCATGAAGAAGGAGTAGATCCAATTGGAAGTTGTGTTGGTGCATCAGGAAGCAGAATTAAAAACGTTACTAAAGAATTAAACGGAGAAAAAATTGATGTTGTTTTATGAAATGAAGATAAAAAAACATTTGTAATGAACTCATTGGCTCCAGTTAAAGTAATTAGTATTGATATTGATGAAGAAAACAATGAATGTTTCATTGTAGTTCCAAACGAACAATTATCTTTAGCAATTGGTAAAAAAGGTATGGCAGCAAGACTTGTTGCAAACCTTGTAAATATGAAAATTAATATCTTTTCATTAGATAATGCTAAAGAAAAAGATATTGAAATTAAATGAAATGGAAACATTGACGAAGCTGAATTAAGCAATCCAGAATTCTTAAACAAAGTTAACAAAAGAAGAGAAAAAACTGCTGGAAACTATGTAAAAGAAAACAACTTTGCTAAAAAAGAAGTTGAAGAAGAAATTGTATTTGTTGAAGAAGACAAATCAATTGACGAAATTCAAGCATCAATTGCAGCATTTGAAAGCTTAAGCGAAGATGACAGTACTTTAGATTTTGAAGAAAGTATCGGTAGTGATGATGATTATGATTCATACTACCAAGACTAATTTCTAAATGTCAAAAGATTTAAATCTTAGAAAAGATGCTGCATCTAATAAGATGTATCCTAAAATAGAATTAATAAGAGTTGTTAAGAATAAAAACGGAGAAGTTTTTATTGATAATACTAAAAAAGCAAATGGTAGAGGCGCATACATCAGACCTACTGTTGAAGCTGTAAATAAAGTTAAAAAAACTAGAGCTTTAGAGAGAAATTTAAAAACTACTTTAGAAGAACAATTTTATGAAAAACTTTTAGAAGAGGTAAAATTAAATTGGGATTAGATTTAGATAGACTTTTAGGTTCTCTTGGAATGATTTCTTCTGCTGGTAAATTGATTTATGGTGAAAAACTATTTGATCAAATCAAACAAAGCAAAATAAAACTAGTATTAACAACAACTGATATGGGTCAATCCCAATTAAAAAAAATAAATGATAAAGCTAATTTTTATAACATAAAAATCATCAATAATTTATTTGACTCTACTACTTTAAACAAAGCAATAGGTCGAAGTAATGTAAAAAGCGTTGGAGTAAGTGATGAAAATTTTGTAAAGTTACTTTTAAAAAACGTCGAATAAGAAGGGAGATGTAGTTATGGCAAAAAATACAAAACAAACAAACACAAATAATAAAGTTCAAGCCAAAAACAAATCCAAAGCACACAGTGCAAATTTAAAAAATCAATTAAAACAAACTACAGAGACAGGATTAATAGATGGGGTTTTTGTTTATACAGAACCTTTATCAATTGCAGACTTTGCAAAAAAACTAAATAAAGGACCTGCAGAAATCGTTAAATGATTTTTTACAAACGGTTCAATGGTGACTCAAAATCAAGTACTTTCAGAAGAACAAATGGGAGAATTGTGTATTGAGTTCGGATATGACTTTAAAAAAGAAACTACTGTTACAAAAGAAAACATCTTTGAAACTTTCAATGAAAAAGATGATCCAAAAGATTTAAAAGCAAAACCTCCAATAGTTACAATTATGGGACACGTTGACCATGGTAAAACAACACTATTAGACTCAATAAGAAACGCAAATGTAACTGAAGGAGAATTTGGTGGTATTACTCAACATATTGGAGCCTATCAAGCTACAATAAAAGATAATAAAATAACATTTATTGATACTCCAGGTCACGAAGCTTTCACAGAAATGAGAGCAAGAGGAAGTGAAGTTACAGATATAGTTATTTTAGTTGTTGCAGCAGATGATGGTGTTATGCCTCAAACAGAAGAAGCAATTGACCATGCTAAAGCAGCAGATGTTCCAATAATAGTTTTTGTTAATAAAATCGATAAACCTGGAGCAGATCCAAGTAAAGTTAAAATGGAATTAATGAACTATGGAATCGTTGCAGAAGAATACGGTGGAGATATTCCATTTATTGAAGGTTCTGCAAAAGCAAAAACTGGTTTAGATACTTTATTAGAAACTATCTTATTAATTTCAGAGCTTAAAGATTTAAAAGCAAATCCAAATAAATTTGCTCGTGGAACAGTTATTGAAGCTAAATTGGATAAAAATAGAGGTCCAATAGCAACAATTCTAGTTCAAGAGGGAACTTTAAGAATGAGAGATATCGTAATTGCTGGAGGTACTTTTGGTACTATCAAAGATTTAGAAAATGAAAATAAAGCTAAGTTAAAAGAAGTGTTACCAGGTCAACCAGCAGTTGTAATCGGTTTAAATGAAGTTCCAAAAGCTGGAGATAAATTCATTGTTGTTACAGAAGAGAAAATGGCAAGAGATATTGCAAAAGCTCAATTTGAAAAACAACAAAATGAAGCAAGACAAAAAAATCAAACTTTCACTTTAGACTCAATTAAAAATAAAATTGAATCTGGAGAATTAAAATCAATTAACATTATTCTAAAAGCAGATACACAAGGGACTGTTGAAGCTGTTAGAAACTCAATGTTAAAAATAAATATTGAAGGTGTAAAAATTAACGTTATTAGAGCAACTGTTGGAGCAATATCAGTAAGTGATGTTACTTTAGCATTAGCATCAGATGCCTTAATTTACGGATTCAACGTTAGACCAACTGCTCAAGTTAGACAAAAAGCAGAAGAAGATGGTGTTGAAATAAGACTTCACAATATTATTTATAAATTAATTGAAGAAATAGCAGAAGCTGCAACTGGTATGTTAGATCCTGTATTTGAAGAAAAATCACTTGGAGAAGCTGAAGTAAGACAATTATTTAAGCACTCACAAGTTGGTACAATTGCTGGATGTAGAATTATTAGTGGTACAGTTCCAAGAAACTCAAAAGTACATATCTTGCGTGATGGAATCGTTGTTTATACTGGTGAATTGTCATCGTTAAAAAACAAAAAAGATGACATTAAAGAAGCTAAAGAAGGTGCTGAATGTGGTTTAACTATTAAAAACTTTAATGATTTAAAAGAAAATGATATTATAGAAGCATATAAGGTAGAAGAGGTGAAATAGTTATGCCAAACGATATTAAAATTGAAAGAAATCAATCAACTATTTTAAGAGAATTAAACTTAATTTTACAAAGAGAATTTCCAGATTGTGAGTACTTAAACTCACTTACAATTCATGAAGTAAGACTATCAAATGATATGGGTCATGCTAAAGTATTTTATTCATTTATGGATACAAGTGCAGATAAAAATGATGTACAACAAGAAATAAATGAGAACTTAAAAGAAATTAGAATGATTTTAGCAAGTAAAGTTGAAATGAGAAGTGTACCTGAATTGGTATTCGAATTCGATAAAACTTTAGAAAATGCAAACAAAATTGAAGAAATCTTAAAAGAAATTAAATAAAAAAACTGCTTTAAAGCAGTTTTTTTATTTATTATTTAGCAATTTTTCAGTTATTAATTGAATTCTATTGGTAGTGAGTGTGAATAAGACAATTGCAAATAGATCAAAAACCATAAAGGCCAGTCATGCATTAAAAAATTGTAAAATACCATACATTGTTCCATATTCAATATATGATCATGCAAAATTAATCATCGCTGAACTAAATGGACCAAAAATAAATACTAAAAATCCTGAGAATAATAGTGAAATGCTTCTATTAAAAGAGCGACTTTTACTATAAACTTGGAATATTTTATCGTATATTAATCAAAATAGTAATACTCAAATTGCTAATCCAATTCCTGATGTAAACCTAAATAAAGGACTCATTCCTCAGATTAGAAATTGAAGTAAACCATCTAACAAACCTATTGTCATACCCCAGTATATACCTACCACTTGAAAGCTTATAGCAATAATAAAGTATTTTAAGACAAATCCTACATTCACACCAGTAATAACTAGTGGAATGACAACATTTATCATACTAACAGCTGTGGACATACTTAGTAACAAACTAACAAGAGTTATTTTTAGAGTCTCACTCTTAAACCTTGCGTGTCTGTTTGTTTTGTTAAGTTTGCTGATTTCATAATCAATATCTATTTCATCAAAGTTAGTGATTAAATTAGACTCTTGATTATTTTCATCAGTTTTCTTCATCGGTTATTTCTCCTCCTAAACAAACGTGTGCATAGAATTCAATAAATATTCACCTCAATTAATATTATATTATAATATATAAGGAATTGGGGTAAATTATGCACAGTTTTTTCATAGATAAAATAAATTTAGATACTTTTGAGATTAAAAATGATGATTTTCATCATATTAAAAATGTTATAAAACTAAAAGAAAATGAACAAATATTTTGTATTTTTGAAAATGAAAAATACTTGTGCAATATTTCAAAAATAACTGAAGATACTTGTGTTGCAAAAATTATAGACAAAGTATCATCAAATAATAAACAATATGAAGTAAATTTGATCTTGGGTATAATAAGAGAACAAAAATGGGATTATGTACTTCAAAAAGCCACTGAATTAGGTGTAGATAAGATAATACCTGTGGAATTTAAAAGAAATGTTGTAAAAATTGAAAGCAAAAAAGAAGATAGTAAAATTAATAGATGAATTAGTATTTGTCAAAGTGCTGCAAAGCAATCAAAAAGAACTAGTATTCCAAAAATAATGAATGTAGTTAAAGATTTAAATGAATTAGATAAATACAAATCAGACTTAAATCTTGTTTGTTGAGAAGAGGAAAAAAACAATTTTATTAAAAAAGAAATAAAAAAAGAATTTTCTTCTATCAATATCGTTATTGGACCTGAAGGTGGTATTTCAAGTGAAGAGATTTCTAAACTAAACTCTATAGGCTATAACAATGTATCTTTGGGTGATAATATAATGAGAGCAGAAACTGTTCCTTTATTTGTTTTGAGTTGTATAAACTATGAAAAAGAGGGTTAATCATGGAAAAGAATTTTAGTAAATTAATTACAGCAGATTTAGAACAAATCAACAGTCAGTTAAAAGGCGTTGCAATTAATAAAAATTTAAAAAACTTTATCGATAAAAATATAAGCTTTATTAAAAGAAAATTAAAAAACTTAGTTCAAATCAAAACTCACGGATCTTATGCAACTGGAGAAGTTTATAACTTTGATAAAGTTCTTAATATTGATCTTTTAGCTATTAAACATGTCAACAAAAATATGTATAAAACATATGAAGACGAAATTGAAACAAATGATCATTTTGGGGATTGTTGAATTTGTGAAATAAACGAAGATATTTTCAAAGTGCTTAAAGAATCTTACAAAATTGATGATGAAATTAAAATTTCATGAAATCAAAAAAAATATGCAAAACCAAATTCAGAAGAACATGTAGTATTTAATGATTCTCTTAGAATAGATTTTTATAAAGAAAATGAATTAGGTTTTTCAATAATTATTAGAACTGCACTGCAACACAATGAGTTCCCACCAATTATTTGTAATAAAACTATGTACAAGAGAACTTTTTCATTAGAGTATGTTAAAAAATTTAGAACACTAAATAAATTATTGGTTAAAAAATTACAAATACTTTTTTATTACATAAGAATAAAATTCAGAAATACATTAAACAAAAATGAAAGATTAATTTTAAAGTTAAGTGTAATGTCAGACATTCAATATGAACTTACTAAAAATAATTTTTTACAACAGTGATTAGATTTTTCTTTTGATTATAATTTTTCAAATAAAAAAGTTGTAGATAATATTTTAGAATCAAAAAATATTTACTATAAGAGACCAAAAAAAATTACAAAACTATACAATTCATTTAAATTAAAAAATTTAAATTGAGTTTTTTCAAAAACTTATCCAAGTACAAAAGAATTTTTAGATAAATATTTTGAGTATACAAATAATTTTATCGAAAACAAAGAAGAATATATAAATGGAAACTTTTATTTTTGATATGATTCAGTTTCGTATTTAAAAAATACAGTTGGTTCAACAAGTATTTCTATAAAAAAAGAAAATAAAAAATATGATAACTTACACATTCAAATTCATTCAAGAACAATTTATCCAACTGATAAAGAGAATGGTTTGTTTTTAATATTCTTGCAATATTATACTTTTGAAGTAGAGAGAGATTAAAATGAAATTAAATAAAGATATATGAAAATTTAATAACGCAATAAAAATTCTCACAGCTGAAGACAAGGAGTTAAGTTTAAAAATAAATTCTTACTTCAATGACTTAAGAGAATTATTTTTAGGTGAGGGAATTCATTTAAAAAAAGTTGGAGATTTTTCATATAACTCTTTTAGAAAAGTTAACAAGATTTTTAATTTAGATCTTTGTGCTGTTAAATATGTTTCAAATTCTAAAATTAAATTTTCTGAACTTCAAGAATTTATTTTAGAAGCTTCAAAAAAATACAAAGGGTTGCCAGAAATTCACACAGATAAAAATTATATTAATTTAGTTTTTAATTTTAAAAATACAAAAATAAATTTTAGAATAATTCCTGTTATCGCAAAAGAAGTTGAAGGGGAAATGGTTTGCAAAGTAAATAGAAATGGAATAGTTCAAGAGGATTTAGTTTTAAACTTAACATCTGATTTTAAAAAAGCAAACAAATTAAGTTCGGGACTTTTAGTTTCTTTGAAGAGAATTATAAACTACATAATGAATGGTGAATTCAATTACACTTATGATATTGATTTTCTACTTTTAAGATGATTCTATGAATACACTTCTAAAACATTAGATGAATATATTTTGGAAAAATATATAAAAAGAGAAACTGATTTAGATGTAAAAGAATTTATGAAAATAAATAATTTCAGAAAGTGAATTAAAAGAACTGTTAGTTTTTATGATCTAGTTAGCTTCATATTTTTAAAATTAGATTCTACAAATACATACTACTTTAATCAATTTAATTTTGAGTTTGAAGAAATGTTTGATGGAATTTCTCGTTACTCATTAAACACAAATTCTAACTTCAAATTACCAATAGACTATTTATCTGAAATAAAATTATTTGATACAACTTCGATTGAAGATAAAGTTTACATACAAAGTAATATATCAAATGAGAATGGTTTATCTGGAATATCTTGAGAAAAGTTTAAAAACGACGGACACAAATATATTGTCACTCCAGTAATAAAAAGTGGGGTAGCAAATTTTGCAATGTTTCAAAAATGACTTACTGTAAAATCAAATGAACTTTACATGAAGTTGAGTGATGAATTAAAGTCGGAGATAAAGTCAACAAAACAAAGAGAAGCTATGAGTGAATTAAATGAAATAGCAAATGAATGATTAACAAAATACAGTTCAAAACTAAAATATATTCAGCCTTACTTTGATAAAAAATATCCTTTTTCATCAACTTATGAGGTTGATCAATTGGCTTCTTTAATTATTCAAACAGTGGATAGAATTGATGACAAACAATGAATAATAAAAAATGATAATTAGTAATAATTATCATTTTTCTTCTTCTACAGTTTGGTTTTTTAAGATTTCTGTACGTTTTTTTACATAGTCTTTTTCAACTTTTCCGATGTGGTGATATAGGTCACGACTGGCTTTAATTCTTAATTTCTTTAATTCTTCATCACAGAAAACTCATGTTAATCAAACTATGTGAAAGTGTCTTAAATATTTAATTTCTCTTTCATCATACATTTCATAACTTAATGTTTGAGCTTCTCTTTGTGCAAAGTCAACTCATTTTTGAGGATTAATGTTTTCGTTATAAGCTTCTTTAGCTAATGCTTGATAAGCCAAAGCTTTTTTAACAATAATATCTTCTAATGACTGTAAAGTATTTGCGATTTCAGCTACGATTGCTTGGTCGAATTCATCATAAGAATTAAATTGGTGTTTTGATAAATAGAACATCTTAGTACTTAAGTTACTTACTGGATTCCCACCACTACCTAAGTGTTCTTTTTCAGAGATAATTTTAAACTCTGTTTCAATTTCTTTATAAAATTCTGATTTAATACGCATAGTGTCACCTGAATTCCTTTATTATTGGTATTATTATATCATAATTTTTAGAAATTAATAGTGTAGAGCCTAAGGTATATGTGTAATAATAAGAATATATTGTTTATTTGGAGGTAGTGTTATGAATAATAAATCAGGAGTTTTTTTAATAAATAAGCCAGAGGGAATTACTTCAAATGACTTAATCCAAAAAATAAAAAGAAAATTCAAAGTTAAAAAAATAGGTCATGCAGGAACTTTAGATCCTTTAGCAACGGGTTTGATGGTTGTTTTAATAAATCAAGCTACAAAGATATCTAACTACCTTTTAACAAGTGATAAGAGCTATGTTGTTACAATGAAGCTATTTGTTCAAACAGATTCTCAAGACATCACAGGAAATGTTGTTGAACAAGAAGAATATAGAAAAATATCAAAAACATTAGTTAAAGAAATTGTTGATAAATATAATGGTTATATTTATGATCAATATCCTCCAATTTATTCTGCAGTAAAAGTTAATGGTAAAAAATTATATGAATATGCAAGAAAAGAACAAGAAGTTATTATAAATCCAAGAAAAGTAACAATTAAAAGTTGTGAACTTTTGGACTTTAATCAAAAATTAGGAACAATTAAATTAAAAGTAAGATCAAGTAAAGGAACTTATATAAGAAGTTTAGTATCTGATATTGCAAAAGACTTAGAAACTATTGCAACTGTTTCTCAATTGGAAAGAATAAGTTCTGGTGGTTTTGAATTACAAAATGCAAAAACAATTGATGAAATTGAGCAAAGTGACTTAATCAATATGTATGATTCTTTAATGTTAAATGAACATCCTTTAATTGAATATCATAGAGTAAAAGACATTAAACAAGGAAAAGCAATAACTTTAACTGGAATAAATTACCCAATAGTTTTTATAATAAATGACGAGAAAGAAGTTATAGCAATTTATAAACATATTGCTCATGACTTATACAAATGCCAAAGAGGTCTTTGAGATGAGGTTCCTTTAGATCAGTTAACTGAAGCTGAAAGGAATGGGTACTATGATTAAAATAGAAACTCTTTTAAATAAAAAAGAAGTTTTTAGTTTTTCTAGCGAAGTTGTCTGTATTGGTTTTTTTGATGGCGTTCATAAAATGCACAAAAAAATATTGGAAAAAACAAAAAATATTGCAAAAGAAAATAATTTTAAATGATCAATTATAACTTTTACTGAAAAGGTTAGTGATTTTTTAAACTCAACTAAAAATAATATTCAACTTAAAGAAAAAAAATATAATATTTTTGAAAAAGAATTTAACCCCAATGGTTTGATTGAAATTCAAGTAAATAATGAAACTATAAAAAAACAACCTGAAGAATTCTGTGATTTTTTAAAAAATAATTTAAAGGTAAAAAAAATAGTTGTTGGAAGTGACTTTAAATTTGGTTTCAAGGGAGAAGGTAATGTATTATTACTTCAGAAATATTTTGGAAAAGAAAATATTATTATTTTTGATAGAGTTGAAAATATATCAACATCTTTAATAAGAGAAAAAATATCTACAGGAAGTGTTCAAGAAATTAAAAAAATTTTAGAACATGATTTGATTGTTTCTGCAAAAAGAACAGATGTAAGTAGATATTTAATTGAAGATTTTAAAATAAAACTACCAAATAGTTTTTATCTTATTAGGCTAAAAGATCAAATTTTAGAAGTAGAGATTACAGATAATTCATTCAAAATAGACTCAAATTCAGACGTTATTGAATTAGAATTATTGGAAAAAAAGTAAAAAAATAAAGTTTTTTTTGTTATACTTTTTAAGTATTGATGTTTTTACGTTGAATTGATTTATCCCTGAATCATTTCTTTGTTCAAACAATTTCAATCAAGATTAAAAGGGGGATTTAGAAATGGTTTCTAAAACACAAATCGAAAATATCGTTAAGGAATATGGTTCAAATGCAAATGATACTGGTAAAGCAGAAGTTCAAATTGCAATTTTAACTCAAGATATTCAAAACTTAACAGAGCACTTAAACTTACACAAAAAAGATATTACTTCAAGAAGAAGTTTATTGAAAAAAGTTGCTCAAAGAAGACACTTATTAAACTTCTTGTTTAAAAAAGATGTTGAAAGATACAAAGCTATCATTGAAAAATTAAAAATTAGAAAATAAAAAGTCTTTAGACTTTTTATTTTTTTAAGTTAAAGCCGTTGGCAGTAGAAAACTTGGAAAATTTAATGTATAATAAAATCATATTTTGGTACAAAAAATAAATTTTTATCAAAATTTAATATTGTTTATTAGAAAGACGGTGTTACTATATGGCAACTGCAACAAAAAAAACAGCAACTAAAAAACCAGATCCAACTGCTGTTAAAAAAGCTGCTTCAAACAAAAAAAGAGCAGAACACATTCAAACTAGAAAAAAAGCTACTGATCCAAAACCAGAGAAAATTGTTAACAAATCTATCAAATTAAGTGATGGACAAGAAAAATTTATCTGAGAAAAAGCAGATCCAGTATCAGCTACAAATGCTTCAATCTACAGACAAGATGTAGCTGGAGCAATTATGAAAATTAGTGAATTTGGACAAGCTTCAGAATTCGGTTGAGTTTACAGCTTAATTGATCCAGAAGGAGAAAACGATGATGTAAACAACGTTGTTGCTCTTCACTGAATGAATGCAAAAGTAAAACGTAAACCAGATCAAAATTGAACAGCTGTTGTAACAGGTGGAAGAGACATTACTGGTCTATTTAACCAAAAGAAAGAAACTAAAATTTCTGGAACTCAGTTATCAAAAACTAGAAAAACTGTTTTATTCCAACCTTCAAAAGTTGAACCTAAAAAAGTTAACGTTCAAATTAGAACTGCAACTGGTAAAAAATAATAAAAAAACCTTACTTCAAGTAGGGTTTTTTTATTATATAATATTTATGTCCTTCGGGACGCCAAGAATATTTGTTATTCTTTATGTTTGCGTGAGATATTAAAGACCGCTCAATAAATAAGTATTTCCTTTCTCATGCATTTGATAGCGGGTGGGAATATTTTTTTTTGTCTTTTTTTAGGAGGTTGGAATAATTATGAACAAATTAATAGTAATAGTTGGTCCAACAGCAAGTGGAAAAACTGATTTGTCAGTAAAAATAGCAAAAGAATTTAATGGTGAGTGTATTAACTCAGATTCTACTCAAATATTTAAAGGAACAGATATAGCAACAAATAAAATTACAAAAGAAGAAATGGATGGAATTGAACACCATTTACTTTCTATAAAAGAAGTTAATGAATCATATTCTGTAGCTGATTTTCAAAAAGAAGCTAGAGAAAAAGTTGCACAAATTTTGGAGAAAGGAAAAACTCCAATAATTGTTGGCGGAACCGGATTATATACAAATGCATTGCTTATGGATTATAATTTCACAAGCGATGATCATATAAAAGATTATGAAAAACAATATGAAAAACTTTCAAACCAAGAGGTTTGAGAAATTTTAAATGAAAAAGATAATCTAGAAGCTCAAAAAATTCATCCAAATAATAGATATAGGGCAATTAGAGCTTTAGAAATTATTGAACTTAATGGAAACCAAAAATCAGAATTAATTAAAGATAATAAAAAATATGTCTACAATAATTTACTAATTGTTGGATTATTTCCCCAAAGAGACAAATTATATAGTAGAATAAATAATAGGGTACTTAGCTTGGAGAAGCGAGGTTTATTTAAAGAAATTGAAATGGCTTATGAAGCGAATAACTTTAATAAGAAAGCTCAATCACTTAAATGCATTGGTGGTCCAGAAATTATAAAATATCTTGAAAAAGAAATAACTTATGATGAATGTATTGAACTTATGCAAAAAAATAATAGACATTATGCAAGAAGGCAATTAACTTGATTTAGAAATCAACTAGATAATGTTGAATGGTTTGAACATGATTATGATAATTTTAATAAAATTTCAGATGAAATAATTGAATACATTAAACTGAATATTTAGTTTTTTTAAAATTGAATACAAGTTAGGAGACTTAACTATGTTATCTGTATACGAACGTGTGGAGAACTTAATTAAGGACAATAAAAATACTACTTTTAAATTAATAGGAAAACAAATCTTAACTGATTGATCGGTTGGGGTTTTTAAAAGTCAAAACGAGATTAGTGAGTCTTGTTTTGTGTCTTTGGCAACTGTAACGCAATTTGCAAAAGCATGTTTGTGTGAAGGTTACAAAGAACTTTCTATTAGATTAAAAGTTGAGTATGAAAATGTTATGCAAAACCAACTTAAAACTGCTGTCGGATCCGAAGTTGATGAAGCGGCTATGATAACAATCATAAATCATTGAGTGAAAGATAATGATAACTTTTTAATTGATTTAGCAAATAAGATTAATGAGAAAAGAAAGGTTTGAATATGTCCATCATATCAGTCGGTATATGCTGCTAAGTTTTTAGAAGATGTACTTACAAATATTGGCGTTCAGGCTAAAATTATTGATATGTCTATTAACCTAGAAGTCGGGAAACATTTAGAGTTTAATGATGAATTAATAGTTGTTTTATTAACTGGAAGAGACACAGAAACCACAGTTATTGCTTTAGAATATCTAATGAAAGCAAATAACGAGATTTTTGTTGTAACAACACCAAGTAATATAACTGAGTTACCAAAAATAAAAGAACTTAAACACATGCTTATAGATTTCCAAGATAATAACTTTTTCTATAAGTACAGATGTTACGCATTAATTACATTGTTCTTTTCATTAAGTGAAAAAATAAATTAAAAAATATAAATCTAAAAAAAATAAAAAATATTTTAAAAGTATTGACATCTGCAAAGCAATTATATATATTTATTAATGTAATTAATTTGCGGGTGTAGTTTAATGGTAGAACTTCAGCCTTCCAAGCTGACTGTGAGGGTTCGATTCCCTTCACCCGCTCCATTGAGAAAATTCAAATCCCTTAAGGGATTTTTTTATTTATAATATTAATTAGATTAAAGGGGTGTAAAGATGAAAAACAATTTATTAAAAGAATTTAATGAATCAAGAACTCCATTTTTTAAGAGTTTTAGTTTTCTATTAATAGAATCAATAATTCCTGGTTTTTTAATTTGATTTACAATTGGCTATGATTTTAAATTTAGTTTAAATGAAAAATTGCCTACACCTCATGTTGGATATTTGGCATTAATTTGCACTGTTTATTTAATATATTCATGTTTGCTAACTTATTTATTTTATAAATTAAAGTTTCATGAAATTGATAACTTTACATTTGCACAAATTTCAACAATCATTTTTATAGCAATTATTATGTTTGGAACTTTCATGAAAAGTTCAAGCTTATGAATCCTTATAAGATTTATATCAATATTGCTTATTGTGGTTGTTCTAACGCCTTTATTTGTCTTTATAGGAACTTTGATAAGAAATAATGATCTTAGAAGGGTTGAAGACTTAGAAAGAACCTATGAAGCTTATAAAAAAGGAGAAATAATTCCAGATAAGAAGCTTTTAAAAGCTCAAAGATATCAAAAATATCTAGTAAGTAAGATCCAAAAAGAAGAAGAACTTGAAAAGTTTAAACTTGAGTTGGATGAAAAAATTAAAAGAGAATTAAAAGAGCAAGAATTGAAAGAGAAACTTAAAGCTGAAAAGATTAATAAGAAACTTGATGCTAAAGAAAATAAGAAAAGAGAAAAACAGAAAGACTAATATGTCTTTCTGTTTTTTAATCTATTTAGCTTTTCAATCATTATTTCTTCAAATATTTTTTCCTTCTTTTTCTCATACATAAAATTAGCTCAAAGAGTTCACAATAAATCTTGATATTTAATCATTTTGTTTAAAATATCTAAATCATCTTTGTTTATCACATTAACTTTTATAAGTTTTTTTATAAAGTAGTCTATAAATTCTTCGTTATTGTTTAAAGTTTCAGTGATAAAACTTGCTATATCAAAGAATTTATTATTTAAAGTTACATAGTCGTAATCAATAAAAATTGCTTTATCGTTACTTATCAAAATATTTCCCGGAACTAAATCATTATGACTTAAAACCAAATCTAAGCTATCAAATAATATTTCATATTCTTTTATTTGATCGATGTATTCATCATATTCTTTTAATTTTTTATCTGTATTTTTGTGAAAAATATTTAAAAAATTAACATATTCGAATTTTTTTACTTTATCTTTTTCTATATTTAAACTATGCATTTCCATTATGTTTTCAATAACCATATCGATAATGTCTTTATTAATATCTATTTGTTCAAGTGATTTGAAATCTGATAGAAATTCAAATTTAGAAGTTAATTTATTTTTTGTTAAATTAAATTCAAGTGGTTTTAATAAACAATCCTGTTTAATTTTTTTTAATTCACTTAAAAAATTAAACTCATTTTTTTTATCTAGGTATAAATCATGAAATTCAATTGATTCTTTAACAACAATATTGTCTTGTAAAAAAGTATTGTTTGTATATCCTTTTAATTTCATTTATTTCACCTCTTAAGATAATAATATTATAATATTAATTAGAACTTAAAGGAGTTAATTTAAAATGAGTGTCATATGATTTGCGTCACAAAATGAAAATAAAATAAAAGAAATAAAAGAGATGATTCCAGAAATGGAGGTTAAATCTTTAAATGATCTAGAAAAAGAATTAGATATACCAGAAGACGAACCAACATTTGAACTAAACGCTTTATTCAAAGCAAAAACTTTATCAAATTTAGTTGAAGGAATTGTAATTGCAGATGATTCTGGATTGAGTGTTGTTCACTTAGATAATTTTCCAGGAATTTATTCAGCAAGATGAGCTAAACCAGAAAAAGATTGAAATGTAATAAATGATATGCTTTTAGATAAATTAATGGATAATAATTTATTTAATGACGAACAAAGAAAAGCTTTTTTTACTTCATCAATTGCTGTAATTGATAAAGAAAGAAATATAGAAGAAGTTTTTACAGGTATTGTTGAAGGTGTTATTATGTACAGTCAAATGGGTGATAATGGCTTTGCATACGATAAAATTTTTAAACCCGATGGTTATGATAAAACATTTGCAGAGATGACTAAAGAAGAGAAAAATGAAATATCTCACAGAAGAATTTCAATTTCTAAATTAAGAGAGTTTTTAAAAGAAAATAATTATTTTTAAGAGGTGCTTATTATGAGAAAAATTAACATTGTATTGTTTGAACCAGAAATAGCAGATAATGTTGGAGCTATTATGAGAACATGTGCATTAACAAATGCAAAATTACATTTAATAGAACCATTTGGTTTTGTGTTTGATAAAAGAAACTTTGCAAGAAGTAGTGCAAATAATTTTGAAGGATGTGAATATGTAAGATATGATGATTGAAATCATTTTATTGAAGAAAATCCAAATCCAAATTTATTCTGTATGACAAGATATGGTAAAAAACCTATTAGTGATTTTAACTTCAAAGAAATTGATCAAGAAATTTTTATAATGTTTGGAAAAGAATCTACAGGAATTCCAAAAGAGATTTTAAAAGACAATATGCAAAGATGTTTTAGAATTCCAATGGTTGCCACTGGGAGAAGCTTAAACATAGCAAATTCAATGGGAATTGCTACGTATGAAGTTTTAAGACAATGAGATTACTTAGACCTTTCAAAAGTTGAAGTTGAAAAGGGAGAAGACTATCTAGAAAGAGATTAATAAGATATAATAATAGTTGTATGAAATTAAGAGGTAAAATAGTATGAAGTTTTCAGATTTTGGATTCAAAAAATTTATAAATGATTCGTTAGAAGAGATAGGTTTTGTATATCCAACAAAAATTCAAGAAAAAGTTATTCCTCTTATCAAAAAACATAAATCAGTTATAGCTCAATCACATACAGGGACTGGTAAAACTCACTCGTTCTTGTTACCAATATTAAATAATATAAATTATGATGAAACAAATAAAATACAGTGTTTAATTGTAACTCCAACAAGAGAGTTAGCAAGACAAATTTACGAAAATACAAAAGAGTTATTAAAGTTTAACGACAAGGGAACAGTTTCTTTATTTGTTGGTGGAGATGATATTGAAAAATCAATTCAAAATGTTAAAACAAAACAACCAACAATAGTTATTGGAACTCCAACTAGACTTAAAAAAATGTACGAAGAAGGTAATCTATATATTACTACTTCAAAATATGTTGTTATTGATGAGTGTGATATGATTTTTGATCTTGGATTTATTGAAGAAGTAGACTTAATGCTTTCTAAAATGAACAAAGATGTGAATGTATCTTTATTTTCTGCAACAATCAACAATGGTTTAAAACCATTCTTGCAAAAATATTTATCAAACTCTATTTTTATTGAAAATATGGATACTAATCCAACAAATAAAAATATTGAACATGTTCTTATATGAACAAAAAACAAAGAAAACAAAGATGTTTTAAGAACAATAACAAAATCATTAAATCCATATGTTTGTATGATTTTCTTAAATAAAAAAGATCAAATAAAAGAAATTATTAGTTGATTGAATGAATTTGGAATTAAAAACGTTGGAGAGCTTCACGGAGACTTGGATTCAAGACAAAGAACTAGCATGCAAAAAAGAATTCAGAGTGGAGAGTTTAAATGAATTGTGGCATCTGATGTAGCTGCTAGAGGTATTGATATTGATGGAGTTAGTCACATTATTTCAGTAGATCTTCCAAAAGATCTTGACTACTATATCCACAGAAGTGGAAGAACAGGTAGAAATCAATATTCAGGAAAAAGTTATGTTCTATTCAACTCAACAAACCAACATCAAATTGATGAGTTGAAATCAAAAGGTATAACATTTACAAACTTTAAACTTGTAAATAATGAATTACAAGAAGTAAATACTGTTAAAAAGAAAAAAGAATTTAATTCAGAATTACCAGTAAATGTTGAAACTAAAAAGATAATTGATAAGTATAAAGGTAAAAAAGTAAAACCTGGATACAAAAAACGTAGAAAAGCTGAAATTGAAAAAGTTAAAAAAGATATCAGAAGAAAACACATTAAAGAATCAATAGCAAAAATTAAAAAAGACAAATACAAAAAACGTAGAGAAGAATTATTTGATAATTAACAATAACAATTATTTCCAAATGAGTGTTATTGTTTTATAATTATAAGTAAATGAGGGAAAAGTCATGGATATAACAGAAAGAATTAAAAAATTAATATCAGAAATTTCATATCAAGTTTATGAGAAAGAAACAATTTTTAGATTAGCAATGTTAGCACTTCTAGGAGAAGAGTCAATTTTCTTATTAGGAAAACCAGGGATTGCTAAATCTTTGATTTCTCGTAGACTTAAATTTGCCATTAAAGGTGGAACAAACTTTGAATACTTAATGAGTAAATTCTCAACACCAGAAGAAATTTACGGACCAATCGATTTAAGATTACTTAAAGAAGGAAAATACGTTAGGGTTGTTGATGGTTACTTACCATCATCAAACGTAGGTTTTTTAGATGAGATTTGAAAAGCTGGACCAAGTATTCAAAATACATTACTTACAATTATTAACGAAAAAATCTTTAGAAATGGTGGAACAGATATTAAAGTTCCATTAAAACTTTTAATTTCTGCTTCAAACGAACTACCTGCTGAAGGTGAAGGATTGGAAGCTCTATTTGACCGTTTTATCATTAGATATATTGCTGAAGGATTAAAAACAGAAGAAAACTTTGAACAATTACTTGATGGAGAATCATCACTTGATGTTGAAGTTGATCCAAGACTTCAAATTTCAATTGAAGAATTAGAAATTTGAAAAAGACAATCAAAACAAGTAAGAATTAGTAGAAAATCATTAGACTTTATTCATTATTTTAGAAAAAAAATAGTTAAAGATACTAATGGAGAAGCTTACATTTCAGATAGACGTTGAAAGAAAATCTCTGGTTTAATGAAAACTAGTGCGTTTTATAATGGAAGAGCAGAAACTGATATTGCTGATTTATTTGTAATTCCTTACTGTATTTGAGATAACGAAGAACAAGAAAAAGAATATTTTAAAATCTTCTTCGATGCCTTTTTAGAACAATTTGGTTTAGAGTGAAGAAATGAAAAGAAAAACTTAATGAACCAAATTGATTCAATCAACTCACAAATTGGACAAATTGAAGCCCAATACTTAAGATTAACTCCATATACAGATCCTTTTAAAGGAGCTCTTGGTGGAACATATTATTTCATTAACTTTACAGATGGTGGAGAAGATTACAAAGTTTGTTTTATTTCAGCAGCTGATTGAAATAAAATTAGAAACCTTACAAATGAAGACTTTGAAATTGACTTGCACTTCGGTCCTAACTTAAACAAATACGTTGGAAGTCAAAAAACTTTAGTTAGAGCATATAAATCTGATCAAATCTTATTTGTAAATGAAAATAAAAAATACTTATTACAAAATGACAACCCAAACGAATTTAATGAGCAAATGGTAAACTTAGCAGACACAATTATTGATTTAGAAAAACAATATAAAGAAGTATCTGCAAAAATGTTCAAAGAATATAAAAAATATATGAATATGAACTGTATCTTCTTTGAAGACATTTACAATGAAAAAATAGCTGAAGCATTTGATACAAAAACTAAAAAACAACTTGAAAGAGAAAAAGAATTAGAAAATATTGATGAATCAAACAGTCCAATTGACAACTTAGAATTCGAAGTTGAAATGTAATTAAAGAAGGTGAACTATTATGGAATTCGATCTAGAAAAACCAATAAGTGAAATCAAACAAGAAATTGAGAAACTTAGAAGAAAAGATCTTCATAATAGTGAATTTCTTGCCTTCAAAAAAGATCATGAGTATGCAGCAGAACAATTAGATGATAAAATTAATAATTTTTATTCTGCTTCAAACTTATCTACAATAAAACAAATAAAACTTCCTGAACCAATAAGAAAAGAAATTGTTTACTAT
Source organism: Spiroplasma sp. BIUS-1 (assembly GCF_010365805.1). NCBI lineage: Bacteria > Bacillati > Mycoplasmatota > Mollicutes > Entomoplasmatales > Spiroplasmataceae > Spiroplasma > Spiroplasma sp. BIUS-1. Next base: position 380,666 of record NZ_CP048386.1, read on the forward strand.
AACTATATTTCTGAAAAATATGATGAGGTTAGTTTTGCACAAAACCTAAACTTAATACAAAATAAATTAGATGAATTTGACTCACCATTTTCAACTTACATTGATACAATGAGATGAAAGATTGACAATGGTTATTTAGAATTAAAAGACAGAGATTGACTTACAGATTTCTTTAGAACTTGAACTTTCATGTTAACAAAAAGAATTATTGATTATAGAATGAAAGCTGTAGAAGATTTAAGATATAACTATTTAGTTGAGGTCTATTCAATTATCAAAAACTATGGTAAATATGCAAAGATTTACAAAACAATGTATGATGTTTTTGGAAAAGTTGCAAACATAGAAGATGAATTAAAAAACCAAAACATTGAATCAATTGCTAGATTTGCAGAATTTTTATATAAAGATCCTTCAATTTTAATGATTGCAGAAATGTTGGGTAGATTAAATGGTGAAGACGACTTAATGGAAATAAATATTACTGAACAAGTAGTTACATATCCAACTCAAGTTAAATTACCTTACAACCCTGAAGAAATTGTTGGTTTAACAGTTTCAAAAGATTTAGAAAGATTGCTTCCAATGGAATTCGCCAATCTTTTTGATGAAGATTTAGAAATCATTTTCTATAAAAAGTTTGTTGAAGGACAACTTCAAACATTCTTATTTGAATCAAATGAAAATATTATTGAACATGAAATTGAAGAAGTTGAGTATGAAGCTCCAATTCCTTTAGAACAAGGTAAGTTTATTATTTGTATAGATACATCAAGTTCTATGGAAGGTGCTGGAGAATATATTGCAAAAGCACTTTCAATAGCTGTAGCTAAAGTTGCTTTAAAAGAATATAGAGATTTAGTTTTTGTTAACTTTGCAAATCAACACGTTGATGAATTTACAATTCATGGTAGAAATGTAAATATTGAAAAAATGTTAGAGTTTTTAGCAAAATCATTTTATGGAAAAACAAATGCAAAACCAGCATTTGAAAAAGTTATTGAAAAAATGCATTCAGAAGACTTTAAAAGAGCTGACTTATTATTTATCTCAGACTTCATGATGGATTCACTTCCAAATTCAACAAGAGTTAAAATAGCTGATTTAAAAGATAACTACAATAGATTTCATTCTCTAGTTATTGGAACAATGCCAAATGTTGAAACACAAGAAGTTTTTGACAATGTAATGTATTATGATCCAAACGACCCTTATGCAACAAATCAAATTGTTAAGTCTTTAAATGAAACTTTAAGAGACTTAAGAGAATTAAAAGAAGAAGAAGTTGCTTATAGAGATGAACAAATTAACAAACTTAACTCAATAAGAGATAAAAAACGTTTTAGAGAAAAACACTTAGATGATCCTAAGTCTAAAAAACTTGCAAAACAAAAAGAAAAATTAAAAGAGCTTGAAGCTAAAAAACAACAAGCTCAAGGATAGGGAGAAAGAAAAATGATAGTAAGAGAAAAATCAAATTTACTTGTAGTTTATCTAGATCATGGTGATGAGATAGCTCAACAAATTCAAAACATAGTAAGAGAGTATAAACTTATCGATGCTAGAATAACTGGTTATGGTTATTTGGAAAGAGTTGAGTATGGAGTTCTTTCTCAATCAGATCCATTCTTTTTGTCAAAGATATTAAAAGAAGGGTTGTTAACTGTTACAAATATAAATGGTATGGTTGATAACAGAGAAGTTTCTATTATGATAAATTCTGTTGATGATAAATTCGAACGTCACCAAGGAAGATTGATTAGTGGGGTAGTTACAAATTCATTTAATATAATTTTGGAAATATATAAGACCGAATAAAGGTCTTTTTTTGTTAAAAAATTTTAGAAAAAGAAAATATTTTTTAACTTTCTAGTGCTAAAATAGTAAAAATAAAAAAAGGAGAGAGAATGAAACACATAAAGAATAAAACCCAAAAGTTAGTATTAATACTAATACTATCTTTTGTAGGATTTTTTTCTTTCTTATCAACGCTAATGATTTTACCTGGTATGGGTATTGAATCATTAACATTTATTAATAGTGTTGAAAAACAAATTAAAAGAATTATGCCTGAGGGGAAATATGTATTTGACCCTACTCATCCACTATATGAAGAGATGATGAATAACGTAGTGAAAAACTCATTTAAAGCTGATGCGCTTTCAACAATTAATTACTATGACTCAAAAGATTATAATGACCATTATGATGCTTATGTTGAGTTTTCAAATAATTGATATGAACAGCATTGATCTCAAAAAGTAAAAGACAAAGAACCAATAGATTTATATGATGTTGGTTTAAACTTTATTGAATTTGACAAAGCAATAGCAACTGAATATCATTCATTTGGTTTTGTAAATACTGGAATTCAATGAATTTTTAGACCCTCTGGTTTAAAAGAAATTTACTCTAAAGAAACATATGAACTTTCTTTAGACCAACAAACAATTTGAGACCAAGAAGAATATGATAGTGAAATTAACTATTCTGGTCCTGGTCTTAATGGTATTAAAATAAATTCATCAATAGGCACAAACATTGTAAATAACAAGGTTTGATTTTTAAACACTCAAATAGATTCAGTTAATTTCGCTTTAAGCTTAACTAATCCGTTTGTTAATAAAAATATAGATAAAAAAGAAAAAATTAGATACGTAACAGTAGATGATTTAAAAGCACCGAACTTTACAGCAACATTAACATTGCTAAGAGTTTCTATAGTATTGTGATTTTTAAACATCATTATTATTCCATCTGGAATAACTATATACTTCATTTTAAGAAAAAAATGAACTAACAAAGATTAATAGAAATAAGGTTAAATAAATGAAAAAATTATTGTCGGTTTTGGCAATGACAACTTTTTCTGTAGGTACTCTAAGTTCTACAGTTTCTTGTATGCCTCAAAAATCAAAAGAGTCTAAGAAAAACCCATTAAAAATTGGTTTAGATATAGATAAAAGTAAGGTAACGAACTCAAGTGTGGATCCAAAAACACACCATGGTTTTACAAATTACTATGTAATTGGAGACTCATTAAGTGATGTTGACGGACTTACAACATATGTTAAAGATAAGTTTTTTGTATCCACTGGACTTGATTCAAAAGTAGACTTTAACTTAAATTTAGATGGAAGTTATGGTTTTAAAGATAATGATGGTAAGCATCACAATGCTTTTTCAAATGGTCCAACAACAGCATATAACATTGCAAATCAACTCGGATTTGGTCCATTACAACCAAGTAATAAATATTCAAAAGTTAAAGAAAATGAAACATTTGGTAGAAATTATTCAATTGGTGGAGCAACTGCTGCAAAGATTGCACCACAAGCTGGAGGAATACTTTTAAATGATGTTAGTATTGAAGAACAAGCAAGAACACTTGTTGCTCAACAAAAAATATCTTCAAATGACTTGGTTTTTTTTGAAATTGGAGGAAACGATCTATTTTCAATGATTACAAGTCAACAAAGTGGTAATGACGCAGCTGTTATTAAATACATGAATGATTCTATTGTTAGATTAAGAAATGCATTATTCACACTTTTAAATAATGGAATACAAAACATTTTCTTTTTAGGACCACCAATTATGGATAATATCCCTAGATATGCAAAAGAAGATGATAAAGAAAAGCAAAGAATTATTGATTTAGGAAAAGAATTTGAAATAAAAATGCAAAGTGTTGTTAAAGAAGTTCAGTCATATTATGGAGATAAATTAGTTTTTTCTTCATTATACGAAGGTGAAAACTCATTTCCAATAATGCAAAAAGAGTATGGGGAATTAATAAAAAATGAAGGAATAATAGAAAATGATGATCAATATCATTCAAATGAATCATTCACCAAAGATATAAAAATAAAAATAAATAACTCTGATATTTCAAAAACTATAAATGAATTTAAAAATTATTTTATAGAAGATAACATTAAAAATTATTTAAACTTTGATGGTAAAAAGGAATTAAATGTCCTTGTTGAACTTGAAGGCAAAGAAGGTTGAAGCGAATATGAACAAAGAGATGAAGCTATGAAGAAATACTTCTTTACAGATATAGTTCACCCTACAAAACATGCTCATGAATATGTTTCAGACAAATTACTTAAAGAAATTTTAAAGGAATTCAAATAATATGAAAAAGATATTAAGTTTATTAGGATCAAGTTTAATTACGGTTTCTCCTGCAACTCTTTTAGTTTCGTGTACAACACCAAAAGTTAAATTAAATGAAATTTCAATGAAAACAATTACTGAACAAGTTGCTAAAGCAGCTTATTTAGAAAAAAAATCTGATTATGACTTTAATTATCAATTAGATGAAATATTAAAAGTTAAAAGAATTAAAGATGTTTCAACAATTTTTTCAACAAATGTTGATGATCAAATAACTGCTTATTCAAGAGTGGGAGAGTTATTTGATAAATATGTTGATTATAATTTATTTGTAAAAGACTATGAATTAAAAGATGGAATAAAACCAAAAGAAGCTTCTTCAATAGAAACTTTATTTGTAACATTACCAAATTTAGTTGAAATGTTATCTGATGGAAAAATTATTAATTTCTTGTTTAATTCAGTATTAGTATTGCCTGAAATTACAAATGTACTAAGAAACAATTACTTGGTAGGGTATTTAGATAAAATACTTTCAACAGAAAATACTGAATTACTAGTAAATGCATTTTCAAATGATAAATATGCTAACTTTACAAATCAAGAAGTAATGAACTCAGCTATTATGGGTTTATCAAATGCAATTGACTTTATGCTAGGAAATAGCAATAAAATTAATGTTCCTAAAAAAGAACAATCTAGTGGAAAAGAGTTTTTGGCAAGTATTGATAAATTAACAAAAAATCTTACTGCAATTAGAAAAAAAGAAAAAACTCTGAGTTTAGATCTTATAAGAGACTTACCAGCAATAGCTGAAATAATTAGATTTGCAAGAACTTTAATTGTTTATACTTCTCAAGGTGTTGCGAGTTTATCTTCAGATACAAGTAATGGAAATTACTTCAAAGAAATTGATGAATTTAGAAAAGCTTATTTTAATGTAAAAGATAACAATTTAAACATTATTTCTTTAATATATCTTCTTGTAGACACTTTCAACGATGGAAGTGGAATAAGAAAAATTTTAGCAGTTCTATTTCAAAGTTATGAAACACCGAATATAAAAAATGGATTAATACCAAATGTTAGTATCATTTCTAATGAAAAAATATATGAGACAGGTTTAACTCCTATTATTCAGTCTATTTTTAATAGTTTTATGCCTACACTAGATATAACTACTGGAGTTCCTTTGTGATTGACTTTAATACTTAAAGTTTTAAAAATAGATAGAATAAATATTGGAAGTATTTTTAATGAAATTATAGTTACGATTGTTTCTAACAACTCATTTAAAGAGATGATAGATGTTTTTAATAATATATTAGTAATAAATCAAATCAGTAATAAAGAGATTAAAGATAAGATTAAAAGCTTGAAACAAACTGCATTGTATAAAGAACAGTCTTGAACAAGTTTGTTTGAAGGAAATTTTATAAATGACCTATTAAAATTATTGAACAAAGAAACTGGTAATCAAATAAACATCAAATCCATTTTAAAAAATACTAAAATTAGTTTTCTAGGTAGTGAATTATCAATTACTGAAATTTTCTTAAAAATAAAAAATACCGATATAGGTTCAAGAAAATTATTATTGGATTTTGAAAATATTTCAAATCTGATTAAAGATTTAAGAAGTATATTAGATTTAAATAATGGTATTAAGCATCCTGAATTTATTTACAAAAACTTTGTAGATAATTTAGCTTCTATAATAGAAAATTTATCTGGAATTAAAAAATTGACTAATTGAATAACTGTTTCTGAAAATGGAAAACCTTCAATTTTAGATGAATATAAGCAAGATCAAAAGCAATTAAAAACAGATATTTACGATAATTTATATAACTTAAAAGTAACAAGTGTTAACAAATTATCTGATTATTCATATGAAGCTTTAATTGGAGAACAAACTTTTAAAGTAAATTATGTATTAAACAAGAAAAATAAATTACAAATTAAATCAATTAACTAAAAATACAATAAAAGTTAAGTTTTTGACTAAATTTCACTTTTATTTAAAAAAGGTAGTGTTTTTTATAACTTTTTAGTATAATGAGATTAATCTTTATATTTGCAGGATATTGCAAAGGATAGAGGTAATAGAGAAAAATATAAGAGGTGACTAGAAATGATCGGTATTATTTCAACAGCTTACTTTACAGTTAAAGACCGTCCAGGTATTAAAACAGTAAGAAAATATTGATGAAGAAATATGGTTATTCAACATGTTAAATACAGAGGGAAGTTTTTCGTAATCGCAACAATCGGTTATGGAAAAGCAAATGCTGCTATGGCAATTACTTATTTAATGGAAGAATACCCAGCTTTAGAAACAGTTCTAAACGTAGACTTAGCTTTATCAACAAATGATAAATTTGATACTACAGATACAGTTATGGCTACAAAATTCATCTACAGAGATGCAGACTTAACAGTATTTAAAGATATTAAATATGGACAAATCGTTCATGAACCAGAAGCATATGCTTTCAATACAGAATTTGTAAACCAAGTTAAAAACTTTAAACTAGGTGTTTCAGATGGTATTGTTGGTACTGCAAATATGTTAATTTATAACTCAAAACAATTCAAAGAAATGGTTGACAAATATGGTCAAACAATCGACGTAATTGATACTGAAGCTGGAGCATTAGCTCAAATAGCTAAAAAATCAAGCGTTAACTTTGTTGCGATGAAAGTTATGTATAATAATGCATTATCTCCATGAGATAATGATCCATTACATAAATTCAAAATTTATGAAACAGCTAATACTTTAAAATACTTATTAGCAAGATTATTTAACTTATTATCATCAAAATACGTTTTAGATTTCACAAAATCAACAAATGATGAATTAGAAGTTATTAATGAATTATTCGAAATGTCTCATGATGCATGAGCAAAACGTTTCAAAAAAAATACTACATCATTGATTTCAGGTTTAGGACCATCATTGATGTTAGTTGATAAAAAAGGAGTTACTCCTGAAGCAGTTGACATCGTTGAAGTTATGAAAACTAAATTAGACGATGAAGGACCAAGTAAAGTAATCTTAGGGGAAGACGAATGAAAAAATGCTCCTAAAAAATGATTACGTAAATTAATGTTCTTATCAAACATTCATGTAAATGACGATGAATTATTATGAAATAAATCAGCTAAATATGATATTAAAACATCAAAAATTCATTCAATGGAAGATGTAAGTAAAGCAGTTGCAAAAGCAATCGCAGACCGTTCACAAGATAAATCATCATATACTTATGATGGAACAACAGTTCTTAAAAAACATTTACTTGTAACAGTTGATGCAGCAATTTCATTCTACATTACAAACAACTTAACACATGAATTCGTTGAAGATCCAAAACATGGTTCAAAATTAGTAGCAAACGAATTTATCAAACACTTAAACGAACAATTAGCAGAAGTTGAATCACCATATGATAAAGTGGTTGTTTTCTTCAAAATTCCAGCAATGGGAGCTGCAAAATTACCAGTGTTTGTTCAAACTAAATCAAAAGCTAACCAACCAGTTGTATTTGGTGGGTACTCAGCTAAAAATCAAAAAACTTACACAGTTGTTGATATTACAAGAAATGATTACGACCCATTGAAAGTTGGATCATTCAAAGTTACAATTCGTTTGAAAAACTTATAGAATCAATAGAAATCACTCTAGTAGTGATTTTTTTTATTTTTTAGTATATAGTATTCTTGTAAAAAGGAGTGGCTTTTTGTGGCAAGTAAAAAAAATAAAACAAATAAAGATTTAGACAAAGATATAAGTTTGGCAATGGAAGAATTGTTAGACCTTTCTAATATTGAATTTGATGATGATAAAAAAGATAATAATTTAAAAGTTGAAAATACTAAAAAAGAACAAAAAGTTGAACCAGAAGAAGATTTTGATCCAACTAATTTAGCATCAATTATTAAACATGCTCGAAAAGCAGGAGCTGCTGCAAATGGAATAAAATGAGTTGACCCTGATAAAAAAAGAGAAGATGACATTATTTCAAAAGCAAAAAGCCAAGGAAAATCTGCTTATGATTCAGATGTTTTAAGAGAATTAATTTTACAAAGACAAAAACAAAAAAATGAATCAAAAGGTTTATCAAGTATAATAAACAAAGCAAAAAAATAATTTTAAAAAAGATAAGCAAATCATCTTTTTTTATTTAAACTAATATTAATTGACAAAAAGATATGGAAAGGTATTACTCTAATGGAACCAAATAATTTAGATTTAACTGAACTTAGCAATGAAATAGCTGAATCAGTTGATGAAATGATGAATGATGAAACCGTTGAATTCCAATCTCTTGAAGAAAAAAAATCAATTAATAAATTAGCAAAAGAACTTAATAAAGGTTTAAATATTGATGGAGAATTATTGTTAAACTTTGAAAATAAAGTTATGTCTCAAAGAGAACAAAGACTTTTAGTTAAACAATACTTTAGAACTAAATTTATTAAAGACTTTTTTCAAATAGTTTTAGCTGCATTTTTAATTGCTCTAACATTTGACTACTTTATTTCCGTTACAGGAAGAGCGGGTCTTTTCCCTGCAGGGATAGGAGCTATTGCTCGTTTCTTTGCGACTTTAACTTTCCCAGGTAAAGATCAAGTTAACTTACAATCATCATTTTACTTTGTTTACTACTTTATTGTAAACATACCTTTATTTATATTTGGTTACTTTAAACTTGGAAGAAAATTTACTTTTACAACATTCTTATTTGTAATTTTACAAATTGGTTTTGACCAAATTTTTCAAGCTTTACCATACATTAATCCAAAAGAGTTTCATTTAATAGTTAATTTCCAATTAATTTCAGGAATGCCAGGAGCATGAAATACAGGAATATGATTATTTATTTTTGGTGCACTTGGAGGGATTCTTTTAGGATTTTCATACTCAATAGTTTATAAAATCGGTTCTTCAACTGGTGGATTAGACTTTTTGACTGTGTTTATTTCAAATAGAACAAATAAACCTGTAGGTTCTTTGAATAGAAAAGTAAACTTAATAATTCTTGCTTGCGTTATTGTATTAAACACCTTAATTATTCCTATGAGTTTAATAAATTCTGACATTAAAATAGATGTTTTGCAAAACGGAAACTATATTCATAATCAAAAACTTCTGCAATCTATGTGAGATTACTCGCTTGATCATGGGGCTATAATAAATGTTAATGGAAGTAATGTTTGAGATCCTTCATTTGCTGCTTGATTTGGTCTTACTGGATCACCTGACATGTATATTAATTCATTGCCAAATAGTTTAACTCAACACCAATACAACTATCTTGTTGAGTTTGCATGTAAAGCAGGTTATGGTGATGATCTTTCTAATGTAAGTCCTGGTTTGGTTGCTAAAATTAAAATTCTATTTATTTTTGGACCATCATTATTTGCTTCATTTACTCTTGTAATGTGTGCAGGAATGGCAACAAATCACTTCTATCCAAAATACACAGTTAGAACTTATATGATAACTACAAACATGCCAAAAGAAATAAACAAAATGTTATTAGAAAATGGATTCCAAAATGACATTTTAACTTGAGATAGCATTAACAGAATTAATGGTAACTATTTACACAGAAGTGTATTGATGGTTGCTATGTCTGTTATGGACTGAGATAAAATTGAAAGACAAGTATTTATGGCAGATCCATTAGCTAAAGTAAATGCTATTAATACAAAATCAGTTAAAGGTCTATTTAACTATGAAATCAAAAAAAATGATGACAGAGATATTATTAGAACTAAAATTGAAACTGATGAATTAGAAAAAGAAAAAATAAGACAAATTGCTATTGTTAGAGCTCAAAGAGAAAATGAAAAACTAACAAAAAAACAGCAAAAAAGAAAGCAAAAACCAAAGAAAAATGATCAAAAAAGTGATCTGTAAAATCTAATAGTTTTTAAATAATCTAGTAAATTTATAGTATTTATTAGATTTTTTTGTTTATAATTATTTAGTAGTGGTGGTTTAATGAACGAAAATTACTTAAAGGAAATTATTTACGAAATGTTAGATTTAAAGCTAACTGAAGTAAGGAAAGAATACAATAATATTACTTTTAATGATTTAATATCTTATTTAAAAGATATAATTATTAAAAATAACAAGATAATGGATTTGAATGATTTGTCCTTCTTTATTATGAACATTAAGGTAAATAAAGTATTTGAATATCTAAATTTAAATGCAATTTTAGATAAAAGCAGTTCAATTGAAGCAGATTTAAAGAGTATTTTAGAAAGATAGTGGTTAAGTTGAATATCAACGATAAAAACATTAGTAAAAAACAAAAGAAACCTATTCTTAGAAGTTTTGCTATTTTATTGATAATCTGTTCATTAATTTTAGGGATATTTTTCTCTAGTTTAAAATTTTCAGAAAATATCGGGTTGGGTTCAGACTTTAATGGTTATTATTCAGCTCTTGTTTCAGTTGACAACTTAAATGAAGAGTCAAACACTAACGGACAACCAAACGGAAATGCAAAAGAAGGTGCTAAAGCACTTAATCAACGTTTAAACCCAATGGGAAATAATCAAATAATAATAGAACAAGCTGGTAATAACTTTTTAAAAGTTTTATCACCAGTTGATGCATACCAAAATGAAACAGTATTTAAAAACCAAATTCAAAAAAATGGTGGTATTGTTTTACTTGACTCAAAAGATAAAAAATACAACGATTTACAAATAACTGAGTCTAACAATAAAATTGAAAGAAAAGGTATTAACGACTACTTTACTGGAGCTAAATCAACTTCAATAACTTCATCAAATCAAAAAGAACCTGCTATTTCTTATAACTTAAATGGAGATGCTTTTAAAAGTCTTTTAACAGGTGGAAGTGAAGAGGGAACCTCACAAGAAGCTTCATCTTTATCTTTATTTATACTTTTAGATGCTGATGGTTTTTACAATGATATAAGAAACTACTATAACTTAATTAAAGGTGATAAAGAAGATAGGATAGAAGACTTTTTTAAAGTTGTTATTAATCCTTTAAGAGCAATTTATACAAATACAAGTACAGATTCTAAGGTAAAACAAATTTTGTTCGACCTTTTTTATGGTGAATGATACGATAAAACATCAGCCGGAACTAGCATTAAAAAATATGGTTCATTGATGGAATCAAATAATAGTGATTTAAAAGATGCAAAAAGCTTTGCAAAAGTTTCAGACACTTTCTCATATTTATCTGAAACTTCAAAATATGTTTATGATTCGAATGCTGTAACAAAAGATTTTGAAGCAACTGGAAGATATGGAACTAATGTAAAACTTTGAAATAATGCTAATTCACTTACTGATAGTGGACTTAAAGTTAATGAAATATTTGGTTTAATTAACCCTGTGTTAATTAAGTATGTTGGAGATAACTTAAAATCATTTAATGAACTATATTTAAATAACTTAAGAACTAACTACTTTTTATTTGACGGAACTGTTGCAGATAAACCAGGACAAAGTGCAGGATATATTGACGGAGATAAATTAATTACTAAAGTTGATAGCTATACAAAAGCAGAAATAGGATCTTCTTTATTTAATGCAGCAGGTAAAGGGTTTGTCTTTACAGTTAACTCAATTGCTACTTTAAATGGAACTGTTTCAAGAGTTATGCTTTGATTAGGAATGATTTTCTTACTAATAGTTGCTTTAGCATTGATGGTTTACATGACTTTCTTTTATAGATTATTAGGATTATTCTCAATGATCATTACTTTAGCCATTGTTGGAATGACACTGCTTTCATTAACTTGATTTAACTTAACGGTTGGTCCAGAAACAATAATTTCAACATTTATTTTAGTTGCTTTAAATATGGAAATCTTCTCAACTCTTTTTGAAAACATGAAAGAAAGCTTCTATTTAAAACAAAGAGGTTTAAAAACAAGTTTTAACATTTCTATTAAAGAAAATATTGGTCTTGCAGCAGACTTAGTTGTTGCATTGCTTGTACCTGCAATGTGTATGTTTTGAATTACTTCAAATGCAATAAGAGCTATGGCAATTACTATTGCAATGGGTTCATTCTTTACATTATTCTTTACAATTTTAATAGCAGTTATCTTATTTAAACTTGTTATTAATTCACAATGAATGATTTCAAATTCTAAATTCTTTGCTTTAAATACTGACTTTGCAAGTCAAGGAAAATTCTTATTAAACTTTAAAATAACAACTACAGAAGCTAAAATTAGTAAATTAAGTTCAAAAGAAATAGTTGATAAAGAAAAAATAAGTTTACTAGAAGATAAATTAAAGAAATTAAAAGATAAATTAGAAATAGTTACAAATAAAGAAATTGAAAAGCAAGATAAGAAACAAAAAATAGCAAAAGAAAAATTAAATAAAAGAATTGAAAAACTTAAATCTAAAGTTGAAAAATTAGATGAAGTTAAAAAAGCTAAAAAAATACAAAAGTTAAACTTTAAAATAAATGAATTGGTATTTATTAGAGATGATAAAACACAAGATATTCTTGAACAAGAAGGTCAAATTGTAACAAGTACAAATGAAAAACTAAAAATTAAAACAGTTGAAAGAAACATCAAAAATGGAACAAAAATGATTTCATTATTCAGTGTTATTGCACTTATTCTTTCGGTCGCACTTGGTTTTGTATTTGGATTAAGATTTGATAACACATTTGGTGGAAGAACTGACTATACATTCTGGGGAGAAAACATTTCAAACTCATATACTGGTATGATAGAACAAACTTTTGAGTCAAACGATCCTAAAGCTGCACCAATAGAAAAAGAAATAAAAAAATTAAAAACTGAGTTTGATGAGTTTGAGAAAGCAAATTTAAATGAAAAAGCAGCAATTGAAAATAAAAGAACAGAAGTTGTTGCAAAATACTTGGACTTTGTATTTGCTGACGCATATTATGTAAATTACATTTCAAACAGTTTACATTTAGACAATAACTATAAAAATCATAAATACTCAGTATCTTATGGAGATAAATTTGTTTACAATAACACCTCTGTTTCTCAAAACTGAATAACATTAACTGTTTATACACAAAATTTAAAACAATCTGCTGCAATTAAAAAAATGTTTAATTCATGAGGTGTTGATAAAACACAAGAGATAAGTGAAGTTAACGGATTTATTACAAAAGCTGTTAAACCAGCTACAATGACATGAACATTAACACAAATAGCAATAACAGTTGCTATTATCATATTGGCTCTTCTAATTTATATTTTAATTAGATTTAAATGAACATACTATATTGCTATGGTTGTTTCAATTATAGGAGTTCCTTTAGTAACTGCAGCTATAATTACTGTGTTACAAATACCTTTAGGAAACGTAGCAATTATTGCTATTGTAAGTAGTATTATGTTTGCAATAACATCATTGTTTATTGTTTTTGGAAAAGCAAGATCATTAATATCTTCAAAAAATGAAAAATCATTATATGACTTCTTTAAAAAAGAAATAGAAATTGTTTATGATACAAAAACAATCAAAAAACAAATGAACGATGAGTTATTCAAATTAAAAGGTGAAATGACAATAAACATTAAAGCTAATAATTTATCAAAAGAAGAGAAAAAGAAACTTAAATTAGAATTTAAAGAAATTAAACATAATAAGAAAATTGAATTCAAAAAAATTAAAAAAGAGAATAAAATAAAAATAAATAGAGTTGGTAAAAATAACAACTATCTATCTGAAGTACTTGTAAAAAGTTTCAAATTTGGATTTGTAAGATGTTCATTACTTTCAGCTTTATATGTTTTAGTTGGAGCATTAATGGTAATTTCAATGCCAACAATCTCTGCATTCGGACTTTCAATTATAGTTGGAGCAGTAGTAACAAGTTTATTTGTATTATTTGTATCATTGCCTTTATGAGTTATTTTTGAACAAATAAGAATTAGAAATAGACTTGCAAGAAAACGATTTATAAATGGTCTTCAAGTTTCAAATGAAGAACAAATTATAGAGGGTATAAACGATTAATAGAGGATTAGAACTATGGACTTAAAAAAATATATTTGAGATGTTGAAAACTTCCCAATTGATGGAGTAACATTTAAAGATGTAACTCCATTATTAAATGACACACAAGCTTTTAAATATACAGTTGATCAAATGGTTGAGTATGTTAAATCTAAAAAAGCTGATGTTATTGTAGCACCAGAAGCTAGAGGATTCTTATTTGCATCAGCAGTAGCATATGCTGCAAATTGTAGATTTGTGTTAGTTAGAAAGCCTGGTAAGTTACCAAGAGAAGTTAAAGATGTTGAATATGAACTAGAATATGGAAAAGGTCACATTCAAATTCATGTTGGTGACTTAAAAGAAAATGATAACGTAGTTATAGTAGATGATGTTTTAGCAACTGGTGGTACAATGAAAGCGATTGTAGAACTTGTTAAACAAGAAAAAGCTAATGTTAATGGTATTGTTTTCTTAGCTGACTTATCATTCTTACATGAACCAGAATTATTTAAAGAATTCGATTCAAAAAGTTTAATTACATATTAATAAAAGACAAGGAAATAACCTTGTTTTTTTATTTATAAAATATTTTTATTTTAGTAAAATATTTTATAAAGTATGTATAATTAAAGAGAAATATCTGCATAAATATATTGTGTTGTAAGGGGAAAAAATGAAAAAATTATTGGGAATGCTGGGTTCGGCATTATTTGTAGTCTCTTCGATTGGGACTGTTGTTTCTTGTGGCGAAGTTGTTATAAAAAAAGAAAAATTAAAAACTATAGATCAAAACTTTTTAATGTGATCAACAAATTCATTTTATTGAAATAAGTTACAGTCAAATCAAAATTGTTCAATAGAGGATATGGTGGATTTTTTTAATAAAGATTATAATAAAGAAAAAAATATTATTCCAGATGGAATAATGAGTATTGAAGCTAGTAAAAAAGATACAGATGATGAAATAATAATCAAATCAAATGTATATTCAAACTATAAACAAAATGAAGATGTAGTAATTTATTATTCATCTAACCCAAAAACTATAGATGTATCAAATATTTTCAAGCAAAGTATTCAAAGTTACTTTGATTCAGAGAAAAGATATAACTTTTTAGATGATGCTCAAATTAGTTTTGGAAAAGCTGTATTATCTCAAAATACTTTCTTGCTAGAAGATAAAAAAACGGAATTAGAACAATTTGTTGCTAAAAATAACTGAGGGAATAGTGACTCTATGATGAAAATAGATGTTATAAATGGAACTTGATCATTGGATACAACAAAACTGCAACCATTTTTAAATACAAAACAAGGATATGTATTTGCAGAAAAAGAGTTAAGTGGAACAATAAATATTAAACAAAGTTCTCAAGAAGTTGATAAATTATTAAATGGTAAAATTCAAGATTACTATTCAAACAGTGGTTGAGTAAATAATTTTATTATTAATTATAATAATACTCAAATTTTCACACAAGGAACTTTAGGTTTTGGTCCAAATTCTCTTAAAGATAAAACTTTAAGTGATGTTTACACTCAAATTATTAATACTGTAAAAGCAAATTCAAGTGTTACATTAACAGATAAAGATGAAGAACAAATATTTAGTGATTTATTTGCTTTATTTAAAGATATGTATATAAATCCTCCATTAAACATTATTGATAGCAAAGTTATTGGAACAGAAAATATTAAGATGACAGTAACTGTGCAGGCATATCAAGTTGGAGAACAAAATAATAACTTTGAAGCTTTTAAAGATATTGAATTTAAAGAAATAGAAACTATACAAAAAGGTAATGGTAGTAATACTTTTAAAGTCTATACATTTAGACAAAATGAAAAAGAAATATCATATTCTAACTATAGACATAACGTAAAGGGATAATTAAATGATTGAATTAAAAAATATAACAAGGATTTTTAAAGATGGTAAAGGTATTCATGATATTAACTTTAACATTCCTGAAAAATCAATAGTAGTTTTCATTGGAAACAATGGGGCAGGAAAAACAACAACAATTAGAGCGATATCGGGAGAATTAAAATTGCACTCTGGAGAAGTTTTAATTGATGGAGAAGATTTATTTAAAAACAAAAACTTAAATAAAGTAGCATTTTTTCCAGATACAAATTTAATTCCTAGAGGAATGACTGTTTTTGAGTATGTAAGATACACTTGTGCGGCTTATGGAATTAGAAAAGCAGAAATGAACGAAAAAGTTACTCCGATTTATGAATTGCTTGGAATAACACAATATATAAACACCAAAATAAAGCATCTTTCATCTGGAACTAAGAAAAAAGTTGCTATGGTAACTGCTTTGGTGTTATCACCAAAATATATTATTTTTGATGAACCAACAGCCAATTTAGATATTGAATCTAAAATTGAGTTTATTGAAATAATCAGAGTTTTAAATTCTTTAGATGTATCAATAATGATAACAAGTCACTTAATAGAAGAATTAGAAGATATAGCAACTCATGTTGTTCTTATAAACGAAGGCAAAATAGTTTATAACAATGAGTTTGATAGAAAAAAAGAAAAGATATTAGATATTTATAAAAATTTCATTGAAAAACCTGTTTTTGATAAGGAAATTATAAAAGATCTTTATTAGTAGGAGGCAAAAATGAATAATCAAAATTCTTTAAAAGAAAATCAAAACGAAAAATCAAATGGAATACATGTTTTTAAAAGAAAAAAAGCTAAATCAAGAGTTTTAGACTATGAAAAAGTTGGTTGAAATAACTTTTTCATACTTTTAAAAATAAATTTAAGAAGTATTTTTAAAAGTATTCCTATATTAGTTTCTGGTGTTCTTTTTGTTATTTCTAATTTGTTAATAACTCTTTCTATGCATTTCATCAAAAGTGATAATGGACAATTAAATTATTCTGTATTTTCAATCTTGCTTTCTGCTCAATATATAATTGGTGTAACTTTATTTTCAATATTTATTACTATTATTTGTATATTTTTAATGAAAATGCATAAAAATTCAGGAATACAAAATATTGAACTGAGAGCTGGAGTAAGTCCCACTATTAGTTTTATTTTAAGAGTTGTTGTAATTGTTTTTACAATAACTTTTGTCTCTACAATAAATTATGTATTAAACATCTTAGTTTCTTTAGGTATTAATTTTGGAGATGAAAATGGTTTAAAAATATTGACAACTTCATTTGCATTTTGATATTTATATGGACTATTGTTTGCATCAATTGCTATCTTAGCAGTTCAAGTTGTTTCTTTATTGGGATCAACTATGTTGCTTGTTTTTGTAGGGTTATTATTTGCAGTAGCACCAGCTTTAACAAATCTTTCTAGAAGTACTTCTGCAATGAAAAGAATTATTGCTCAAAAAGATATAATGTATAAGATGTATCCAAATCTGGTTGCAGGACAAGAGTTTTATAACATCTTGAGTTCTGAAAACATTGATACAAAACTTTCTAATTTAACAAATGATCAAAATTTCTTTTCTCAAATAAACAAAAATATAGGTGAATTATTTTTAGGTGGAACAGATAAAGTTATAAGTTTTGAAGATTTTTCATCAGACAATATTTCTTCATTTGTATATGATGCAAATACATTACTACAATTTTTAGTTCAAACTGGAAATTATAATGTTCAAATGACAACTAAGTTTGAAAATAAAAATGACAAAATGAATGATTATCTTTTAACAAACACCGCTCTTTATAATTTAATAGATGATATGAGAATCAGATTGGATAATTCTAATTTTGTGGATAATCAAGAAAATGAGTTTTTAATAACTGATAATAATCCCAACAAAATTGTTTATACAGATATTGATCCAGCTATAAATGTTTTGAAAAAATCTTATGGTAGTTCAAATACTTCTATGAATGCATTTTTAGATTTAATTTCTTATCAGAAAAAACAATTAGAAATGTATGATTTAGTTTCTAAAACAAGTGAGAAAGTAAAATATGAAAGTGAACCTCAATATTATAATTCTGGAGGTTATGTAATTCCAAAATATAAATATGATCAAAACAGTATTTATATGGATTTAAAACAAGAACATAAACTTTCTTCTTCAATGCAAATGATTTCTTACATGACAATGCAGTTATACAAAGATCTTTATATGGCTGGAAATAACGTCGATAGAAATTTTGATATAGATAGTTTCTTAAAAACAAATACTTCAAACTATTATTTGGACTCAACAAATAAAAAATATAACTTATTAAACATGCTAAATATTTTAAATCACCCGGTTTTAATTTATTTAAATGGACAAACTTCTCCAATGACTTGAAATTACTTATTCAAAGAAGTTTCTTTAATAAATAAATACTCTTTAGTAGATTTTAAAGTGAATATAAATTATAGTGCTTGAAGTCATATGTATATTGATTCAAGTGAAAATCCAAATTTAAACAAACCCAATAAAACATCAAATGATGCTATTTTATTCGCCTCAAGAAATGAAGGTAGAGAAAATCATGTTATTGTAAAAAATAATATTTTAGTTTCTGGTATTGTTATTTGATATTTATTTATATCATCAGGGTTAATAACATTTAGTTATTTTGAATATATAAAAAGAGCAAGATATTAAACTTACTTGAGTAAGTTTTTTTATTTGCCTTTAAATTACACTTATTAATTAGTATTATATATTTTATTTATATATAATATAAATATTATGGCTAAATTTTAGTATTAGGGGAGGAATTAACATGAGTACATTAGGGATACAAGATCAAGAATTTAATTACGTTGAATGTAGAGACGTTGAAATTCTTGTTGCAGAAATGAAAAAGTATATTAAAAATGCTAAATTAATTGATGAAGTTAAGAAAGCATATTATTATGCTGAAGAAAAACATAAAGACCAAAAAAGAAAGAGTGGAGATCCTTTTATAATCCATCCACTTTCAACAGGTTATTACTTAGCTCAATGAAGAATGGGTCCAAAAACTATTATTGCAGGACTTTTACATGACGTTATTGAAGATACTCCAGTTACTTTCTCTGAAATAGAAGAATTATATGGAGTTGAAGTTGCCGATATCGTAGAAGCTGTAACAAAAGTTAGTTACTTTACAAAAGAAAATCGTGAACAAATGAAAGCTAATTATTTAAGAAAACTTTTCTTATCAATGATTAGAGATATTAGAGTTATTATTGTTAAAATTGCTGACCGTATGCATAACTTATTAACTTTAGAGTACATGAAACCTGAAAAACAAAAAATTATAGCCAAAGAAACTTTAGAAATTTACTCAACAATTGCTCACAGAATTGGTATGAAAACTGCCAAAAATATCTTAGAAGACTACTCTTTTGAATACTTAAATCCAAAAGAATATAGTCGTGTGAAAAGTCTTTTAGAAGAAGATAAAACTTCAAGAAAAGAAATAATTGATGACATAATTGAAGAAATTAATAAAAAATTAAAAGATGGTGGAATTAAAAACGCTCAAGTTTTTGGTAGATCAAAAACTATATATTCAATTTATAGAAAATTGACTCAATTTGGTAAATCATTTAGTGATATCAATGATATTTTAGCTATTAGAATTATTACAGATAAACAAGATGATTGTTATAGAATATTGGGATGATTGCATGAACTTTTCACTCCGCTTTCAGGTAGATTTAAAGATTATATTGCAACACCTAAAAATAACTTATACCAATCACTTCACTCTACTTTAGCAAGTAAAGATGGTATCATTTTTGAAGTTCAAATAAGAACTAAAGAAATGGATGAAATAGCAGAAAACGGAGCTGCTGCCCACTGAAAATATAAAGAGGGAGAAAAAACTGTTGATATTGCAGAAAAACAAAAAGAAATTGACTTAAAAGTTGATATGTTTACAAGATTAATGAATCTTGAAAAATTAGCAACAGAAAGTATAGAAATTGATTATAAAGAAGAATCTGAAAAACTTGATTTAAGTGGTGAAGTTGTTGAAGAAACTTTCAAATCAGACTACTTATCTCCAATGATCTATATTCTTACTCCTGATGGTAGTGTTGTAAACTTACCATTTGGTTCTACTGTTTTAGACTTTGCTTATAAAATACATACTGAAATTGGTAGCAAAACAGTTGGTGCTAAAATAAATGGGGTATTTTCTCCATACAACACAACTTTAAACTCTGGAGAAATGGTTGAAATTCAAACTTCAAAAGATACAAACCCTCATGAAAAATGATTGCGTTTTGTAAGAACAACAACTGCTCGTAGAGCTATTGAAGATTATTTAAATGCTGAAAAAGCAAAAGAAGCTGAAAAAGAAAAAATAACAAATCAAAAAATCATAAGAAATGTTAAACGTGAAATTGACAGATACATCATTGCAAATAATTTAAAATGAAATGTAAATTCTCTTGATGAAATTCAAAAGAAACTTAGTGTTTTAGATTATAAAAACATAGATGAATTCTTATTATCTGTTGGAAATGGTGACTTTTCTGTTCCTGAAGCTGTAGAAATTGTTTATGTATCAAAACAAGAACTTAAAGATATTGAAGTTATCAATGATATGAAAACAAGAAAATATAAATCAGCAAAAGGTAGAGATGATTTAAGAATTAATGGAATTGAAAAGGTGAGTTGTTCACTTGCTCAATGTTGTTATCCTGTACCAATTGAACCAGTAACAAGTTTTATGTCAAAAACAAAGGGTATTCAAGTTCATAGAAGTGATTGTTTAAATATTACAAATATTAAGAAAGTTAAAAACTTACTTGAAACTGAATGAATTGAAAAGAAAACAAATAATAAAAAATATAATGTAAAAATTAGAATCAGCGCTTATGATAGACCTGGTATCTTATTAGATATATTCACTGTATTTGCAACTCAAAGAGTTAACTTAACAGAAGTTAAAGTTATTTCTCAAGAAGATGACTATACAGGAAAAGGAAGTATGATAATTAGTGTTAGCGATTTAGATCAACTAAACATAATTATTAAAACTATTTCTGAAATTCCTGGTGTTATTGCAGTTGCAAGAGCTAGTTCTTCAGAAAGCCCAATAAATTAAAAAAGTACAGTAAAATGTATTTTTTTATTTCTAACCCTATTAATACTATTGTTAGTGCTTCTTAAATATGCTATACTATATTTAATTATTATATTTTAATAGTGGAGGTACCTATGAAAAAAGAAATGATCTATTTACCAATTCAAGAATTTGTTCAATCAAACTTGGATTTTAATATTGCTTCAAATAGAAAAGAATCTGAATATGATTTCAACTTTACAAGATGAAAAACAATGATTTTCTCAAGTCAAAAGTTAAAGTTTGTTTTAAAATATGCACAATCAGTTTTACAATGATTAAGCAAAGTTGTTAATGTACAAAACTTTAGTGTGTCAATCGATACAACTACTGTTGATAGATTTAACTTATCTATTTATGAATTTGACACTCATGTGTTCAACTGTTCATTATTCACAAACTTCTACTTAATACCAGAAGGTGACTGATCAAGTAAAATATTTGAAATGCACTTTTCAAAATTCGATTTAAGAAATGGTGAATTACAAAAAAAAGAAAACACTAGCTTTTGAAAAGGTGAAGAAGGTTTTGAAAAATTTGTAAACATGCTTTATGCAATTATAAAAGAACCTTATAAATTTGAAAAGGTAGCTCCAGTACAATGACAAATTGACTTTAAAGATAAAAAATTATCAAGTTCACAAATAAGAATGCAACTTGCATCATTGGTTCAAACAGGTGTTAGACCGGAAGATCCTTATTTAACAATTGAACAAGCTATGAAAATTGAAAATGGTGCAAATCCAGAAGTTGTTGCTCAAGAAGCTAAATCTGAAAGTGAATTAAAAGAAGTTATTAATCCAATTTGAGATGAAGCAATCGAACAAGAATCTAAATATAGAGACTTAAACTTCGCTATGGCAAAATCAAGAGGAATTGACCCAACTAAAAAAAGAAAAAAATAATATGGAAACATATTATTTTTTTTAAAATGTTTTTTTGGTTGTTTTTGGTTGTTTTTTATCTTTTTTGGAATATCATATTAATGAGGTGAAAGAATGATCAGAGAAGAGAGACTGAAATTAATTCTTGACTTTGTAAACGCGCAAGATTATTGTTCTAATGAACAAATATCAAAACATTTAAACATTCCATTCACCACTCTAAGAAGAGATCTTACAGATCTTCACAATGAATCTAAATTAAAAAGAGTTCATGGGGGAGCAAAGACCATTAGAGAAAAATCAATATTGGAAGCAGTTTTAGATGAAAAGCTGGAAGTAAATATTGATGCTAAAAAAATCATAGCTAAAAAAGCATTAGCATGTATTAAACCGTTTGAGACAATCTTTTTAGATGCTGGCTCAACAACATTTTTCTTAGCACAGATAATAAAACCAGAATTTAATAACAAAGTTTATACAAATTCAATTATCAATGCGCAAATATTGGCAAAAAATGGTGTTAAAGACATTAATTTATTACCAGGAAAGTTAAAAGTCTCTACAGTAGCTATATGCGGTGTTGAAACAATTGCAGCACTTTCAAAGTATAATTTTGATTTAGCTTTCGTAGGGATTAATGCAGTAGACAATGAATACAATTTCTTCACAACAGATGAAGATGAAGCAGAAGTTAAAAAAATAGCTATAGAGAATTCTCAATTTGCATTTGGTTTAGCAGATACATCAAAAAATAACTCTAAATCACTTGTTAAATTTAGTGATAAATCTCAAATAGCACTTATCAACGAAG
Source organism: Spiroplasma sp. BIUS-1 (assembly GCF_010365805.1). Taxonomy (NCBI): domain Bacteria; kingdom Bacillati; phylum Mycoplasmatota; class Mollicutes; order Entomoplasmatales; family Spiroplasmataceae; genus Spiroplasma; species Spiroplasma sp. BIUS-1. The sequence goes on from NZ_CP048386.1 coordinate 403,559, forward strand.
AGGTATAAAAACATGATATATACATTAACATTAAACCCCGCAGTAGACCATATTGTTTTGGCTGACAAAAAAGTAGAACTTGGTGTAACTAATTATTACAGTGATGAATACAAAGTTGTTGGTGGTAAAGGAATAAATGCTGGAATTATTTTAAAAAATTTATCAGCAGAAGTTCAAGCAATTGGGATTATGGGAGAAGAAAATAAGGAAATATTTTTAAATAAATTTAATGAAATTAATTTAAATAATAAATTTTTCTTAAATTCAGGGTCAACAAGAGTTAATTATAAAATTAAACACTTAGAATCAAAACAAGAAACTGAATTAAATGGAATGGGATTTCAAACTCAAAAAGAAGTTTTAGAAAGCCTTGTCAAATATTTAAAAGATAATTTAAAAGAAAACGATATTGTAATGTTAACTGGAAGTGTTGCAATGGGTATTGAAAAAAATATCTATGAACAAATTGGTAAACTTGCAAACGAAAAGAAAGCAACATTAATTTGTGATGCTACAAACGATCTTTTAAAAAATGTTTTAAATGAAAAACCATTTTTAATTAAACCTAATTTAGAAGAAATTTGTTCAACATTAGGAATTGAGTTTAATGAGGATATAACTTTTGAAGAAACAAAAGAGTTAATTCAAAAATTAAAAGATTTAGGAGCTCAAAATGTTTTATTAAGCATGGGTTCAAAAGGAAGTTTATATTTTGATTCAAACAATGATATTTATAAAGTTGGAATAGCACAAGGTAAACTTGTAAACTCAGTGGGAGCTGGAGATAGTATGCTTGCTGGATTTGTATATGGTAAATATAAAAATCTAAGTATTGAAAATACACTTCAATATGCAGCTGCAAGTGGAGCTGCAACAGCTTTTAATGAATGACTTGCTTCAAAAGAAGAAATTGAAAAATTAGTTTCACAAATTACAGTGGAAAAATTATAATAGGAGGTTCACATGGAATTAAAAGATTTATTTGCTAAACAAATAAGTTTCTTTGATGTGGATTTAAATTCAAAAGATGAAGTTATTGAATTTTTATCTAACAAACTTCAAGCAGAAAAATATGTAAAATCTGTTGAAGATTTCAAAGCAGCTGTTTACAAAAGAGAATCTGAAGGATCAACAGGTGTTGGTGATGGTATTGCCATTCCTCACGTTTTAAATCCAACAGTTCAAAAATCAGCAATAGCATTTGCTAAACTAAAAAATAAAGTTGATTGACAATCATTAGATGATCAACCAGCTGATTTAGTATTTATGATTATGACAAACGGAAAAGATGGAAATGAACACTTAACAGCATTAGCTGATTTATCTGGTTTCTTAATGAAAGCAGATGTTCAATCTAAACTTAGAAGTGCAAAATCAATTAAAGATGTTCAATCAGCATTAACAAAAGAAGAGAAAAAAGTTGAAAAAGTAGAAAAACCTGGAAGTTATGATGTAATTGGTATTACAGCTTGTCCTACAGGTATTGCTCATACTTACATGGCTCAAGAAAAGCTAGAAGAGTATGCAAAAGCAAAAGGTTTAACTGTTAAAATTGAAACTCAAGGACGTAGAGGAATTGAAAACAAATTAACACAAGAAGATATAGATAATGCAAAAGTAATTATTTTAGCTCATGATAAAGCTCTTGAAGGACTTTCAAGATTGAATGGGAAAAAAGTAATTGATACAAACACTAAAGAAGCTATCTTCAAAGGTGATCAATTAATTGAAAAATATAAAAAGGGTGAAGGATTGACTGAAGTTAAAGCTGCAGGAGATTCATCAGATACAAGTGAATTTACAATGAGAAAATTCCTTGATGTAAAAGGTAATTTACTTGGAGGAATTTCAAGAATGTTACCATTCGTTGTTGCTGGAGGGATCATTTTAGGAATAGCATTCTTAATTGACTTTGCTTCAGGTAATGGGCAAGTTGACTGAAATAGTCCATTTGCAATAAATTGATTGCACAGTCAAGAAGGTAATCCAACAGAATGAAGTCAAGCTTTAAAAGATCAATTTACTCCGATATGAATGGGTAACTTTGGTACTCATAATCCGGGAGCTGGTTGATTTGCTGCAATAGGTAAAACTTCAATGGCTATGATGGTTCCAATGCTTGGTGCTTTCATTGCATTCTCAATTGTAGGAACACAAGGTTTAATGCCTGGTATGGTAGCTGGACTATTTTCATCAAACATAATGGGGTTTGCATATTCATCAGATGAAACAGGATGAAATGGTCTATGAGGAAGACTTTTAAGTGACAATTTAAAAGGATCAGAATCAGGATTTATTGGAGCTATATTTGGAGGTTACTTAGCAGCTTTATTAGTTGTAGGTTGATCAAAAGCTATGGCTAAATTCCCTAAAGGATTACAAGGAGCAAGAGATATAGTATTTATTCCTGTAATTTCATTATTATCAATTTCATTAACAATGTTTGTTATTAATATTCCATTAGGATATGTAATGGGTGGAATAAGTTTAGGTATTCAAAAACTAGCAGAATTGAATCTATTATGACTAGTATCAATATTAATTGGATTTATGATGTGTGTTGATATGGGTGGACCGATAAATAAAATTGCTTATTCATTAGGTAATTTAGCAGTTGGTGGTAAATTAGTTACTGATTTAAATACACAAGGTTATAATGACCAAACAATTATTATGGCATCAGCTATGTTAGCTGGTATGTTACCTCCATTAATGGTTGCTATGTCAACTGTTATTTTCCCAAAAGCTTGAACAGCAAAAGATAGAGATGCTGCAAAAGCTAACTGATTAATGGGTGCATGTTTCGTTTCAGAAGGTGCTATTCCATTTATGGTTAAAGATCCAAAAAGAGTTGCTGTTTCAGCAATGGTTGGTGGAGCTTTAGTTGGTGGATTAGTTGGAGCATTAAAAATTAAATTATTAGCTTCACATGGTGGTATATTTGTATTCCCATTATTAAGCTCAAGTTACTTAGAAAATGGAACATCAATGACAGGTGGATCAATTGCTCTTGGTGCTGGTGGAGCATTAATTATTGTGTTGGGAGCAAGTTTCTTATCAGCAATGATTTTAGGAATTTGAAGAACAGCAGATATTAGAACTGGTAAATTAACTCTTGACTCAACAAACGGAGTTAAAGAAGCAATTGAAGCAAAAATTCAAGCTGTAAAAGCAAATGATAAAATTAAAGATAAAGATAAAAAATTAACTGTATTAAGTACAAAATTAACTCAATATGGAGAATTTGAATCTGACTTAGTTGTAAGACAAAAAGCTTATCAAGTTAAATTAGCAGAAATGGCTAAAGAAAAAGAAATTAGACAAAAAGCAAAAGAAGCTAGAAAAGCAAAATAGTTATTAAAAAATAAAAACCCTAAAATTTAGGGTTTTTATTTTTCTCTAATAGAAAAAAGTGTAAAATATTATGGTTAGAGGTGAAATTATGATTCAAAAACCAAGAGGAACAGAAGATTTAATAGATTTAAAAGCAAAAGAATATTTTGCTTTAGAATTAACTATTAGACAAATAGTAGATACATTTAACTATAATGAAATCAAAACTCCAATTTTTGAAAGTCTAGAACTTTTCAAAAGAGGTGTTGGTGAAGAAACTGATATAGTTTCAAAAGAAATGTATACATTTAAAGACAGAAAAGACAGAGAGTTAACTTTAAGACCTGAAGGAACTGCCCCAACTGTTAGAGCTATTTTAGAAAACAAAATGTATATAAATGAAAATCTTCCTTTAAAGTTATTTTACTTTGGATCAATGTTTAGATATGAAAGACCTCAAGCTGGAAGAAACAGACAATTTAACCAATTTGGTATTGAAGTTTTTGGTCCAAAAACTGCAGAGATTGATAGCGAAATTATTTGTTTATCTTCAACAATATTAAATACAATAGGTTTAGATAACCATACAATTCATATAAATTATTTAGTTAATGGTGAACAAAGAAAAAACTATATTAATGATTTAAAAAAATATTTAGAACCAAAAGAACTTTGTGATGATTGTAAAAGAAGAATTGATACAAACCCTTTAAGAGTTTTAGATTGTAAAGTTGATTCAAAAAAATTCAGTGATGTTGTTGATATGAAAGATTATTTATCTGATGAAGATAAAAAATATTTTGAAAACCTAATATCAAATTTAAAAAACATTGGAATTAATCCAGTTGTTGATAAAATGCTTGTAAGAGGTTTAGATTACTATACAGGATTTGTATATGAAGTAAAAGATAAAAAAGGTTCAACTCTACTTGGTGGAGGAAGATATGACGAACTTGTAAATCAATTAGGAAATGTAGAACTTCCTGCAGCTGGTTTTGGTTTGGGAATGGAAAGAATATTAATTGCTCTTCAAGAAGAAGAAATTTATATTTCTGAGCCTGTAAGCTTAGATGCTTACATAATTGGTTTAAGTGAAAAAGCAAAACAATTTGCAAACATCTTAATGTTAATGTTAAGAAAATCTGGTTTAAAAGTAGATTTTGATTTTATGAACAGAAGTATGAAATCTGCATTTAAACAATCTGAAAAACTTAACTCAAAAAATATAATTATAATTGGTGACAATGAACTAAAAGAAAATGTTGTTGTAATTAAAAATCAAATCACAAAAGAAGAAAAAAAAGTTGCATTTGAAAAAATAGTAGATGTAATAATGGGAGAATAAAAGAATGAAACGTACACACACATGTGGTGAACTTACTTTAAAAAATGTAAATGAAAATGTAATTCTACAAGGTTGAGTAACTAAAGTTAGAAAAATGGGTGCAATGAACTTTATTGATCTAAGAGATAGATACGGAATTACTCAACTTGTAATTGATGAATCAATTAGTTTAGAAAACATTAAATCAGAATATGTTTTAGAAGTTGAAGGAAAAGTTATTGAAAGAAAATCAAAAAACTTAGATTTAAAAACAGGAGAAATTGAAATTAAAGTTGAAAAAGTAACTTTAATAAACAAATCTGAATTAACTCCTTTTGAAATTAAAGATGGTATTGAATCTCAAGAAGATACAAGATTAACTTATAGATATCTTGATTTAAGAAGACCTGAAATGCAAAACAACTTACTTATTAGAAGTAAAATGAATCATGTAATTAGAAACTTTTTTGTAGAAAAAGAATTTATTGAAGTTGAAACTCCAATTTTTGGTAAGTCAACTCCAGAAGGAGCAAGAGACTTTTTAGTTCCTTCAAGATTAAATGAAGGTAAGTTTTATGCATTGCCTCAATCTCCACAATTATATAAACAATTATTTATGATTTCAGGATTAGATAGATACTTTCAAATTGTTAAATGTTTTAGAGATGAAGATTTAAGAATTGACAGACAACCTGAATTTACTCAATTGGATATGGAAATGTCTTTTGCTGATGCAAACGACGTTATGGATACAATTGAAAATCTTGTTAAAAAAGTTATTTTAGAAATAAAGGGAACTGATATAAAAGAATCAATTCAAAGAATAACATGAAAAGATTCAATGGATAAATATGGAAATGATAAACCCGACTTAAGATTTGGTTTTGAAATTCATACATTAAACGAAATCTTTAATGGAACTGAAATTCCTTTATTTTCTAATTTAGAAAACAAATCAATTAGAGCGATTTGTGTTGACTCTCTTTTAAACAAAAAAGAATTAGAAGATTTAACTGAAGTTGCAAAACAAAATAGTGTAAATATTTTAGCTTTTGCAAAATATGATTTAAATGAATGAACAGGATCAATTGGTTCTAAACTTTCTGATAATGAAAAAACAAATTTAGTTAAAGAATTTAATATCGAAAAACCATCAACTATTTTATTTGTAGTAGAAGAATACTATAAAGCAAGTCAGGCAATGGGATCAGTTAGAAATAGAGTTGCAAAACTTTTAAACCTTCTTGACTCAGAAGTTATGAAGTTAGCTTGAATTGTTGATTTCCCATTATTTGAATTCTCAGAAGAAGAAAATAGATTTGTAGCAGCTCACCATCCATTTACAATGCCAGCAGATGAATCATTGGATAACTTTGATACAAACAAAGAAAAAGCACTTGCAAAAGCTTATGATATTGTTTTAAATGGATTTGAAATTGGGGGAGGAAGTCAAAGAATTACTGATTCTTCAATTCAAAAAAGAATGTTTGATGCAATTGGCTTAACAGAAGAACAAATCGAAACAAACTTTGGATGATTTGTTAATGCATATAAATATGGTGCTCCATATCATGCAGGATGTGCTCTTGGGTTAGACAGAATTTGTATGCTACTTACAGGTTCAGAAAATATTAGAGAAGTTATTGCTTTCCCTAAAAACTCATCAGGAACTGATCCAATGACAAATGCTCCAGATAGAGTTACAACTCAACAATTAGATGAATTAAATATTAAATTAAAATAGCTTTTAAAAGCTATTTTTTTTATAAATCGTTATAAAACAATAAATAAAATAGTATTTTCTATTTTAATTAATAATTACTATATAATATAAAAAGTGTTTAATGACACGTCTTTTGATAGCGTAGTATTTATTGCCTTTAAAAGAATTTATATAGAAAGGCAATATACTTATGGGATTTGATAACAAAGATAACTTTAGACGTTCAAGAAGTGAAGGTGGATCAAGAGACGGTGGATCAAGAGACGGTGGAGATCGTGGCGGAAGATCTGGTGGATTCGGTGGTCGCGGTGGAGATCGTGGCGGAAGATCTGGTGGATTCGGTGGTCGCGGTGGTGACCGTGGCGGAAGATCTGGTGGATTTGGTGGACAAGGTGGAAATTCAGGAAGAATTGACAACTTTGAAAAACCTCTATTAGAACTATTAAAAGAAATTAGTGAAAAACTAGATCTTTTATTAACTAAATAATTTAAAAAAACTTTCAAGTATTATATTTGAAAGTTTTTTTATTTATAGTGAGTGTTTTTAAGTATCTACACCTTTAAGAGTGTTTTTCTATTAATTATAGGTCAAATGAGTTATAATCATTTTAATAAAAAGTTAGGAGAGATATTATGGCTTTAGACAACAGTGTAAAAAATTTAATTGGAAACCTATTTAGAATAGATAAAAATTTAGAGGTATTTGCCCCTGGTTATATTGATTTAAAAAAAGTAACTGAAGATAACTTACCTTGATTAGGTCTTAAAAACCTAAATAGAGTTGTTTATTTTGCAACAACTTTCAATTATTTCTTTTTTGAGACAATGATTGCAGATATTACAATAGCTTTAGATGCAAAGAAAAAAGAACCAATAATCATTGAAGTTAGAGATAATTTCACAAACCTAATTGAATTAGAAAAACTTGGATTTTTACAATCAAAAGTTGAAAATATACCTCCATCACAAATGATGTTATTAAGAGATATTTATAAATTTATATATACAAAATATGATAAATTTAATGCTTTATTTGAAAATGATCCAAACATTAAATTATTAGCAAAACACAGTGGTAACTTATCTGCTCCAATTTTCTTAGAAGATAAAGAAGTGTATGAATACTACGAAAAAGCTGCTAAACAAATATTTGGTAAATAGTAAATTCCTTATTAGGAATTTTTTTTAGGTGAATGAAATGAAAAGAATCGATGCTGAAAACAAATATAAATGAAACTTACTTGATCTTTATAAAACAGATGAAGATTTTTTAAAAGACTTAGATATCTATATTGAAAAAAACAAATCTTTATTAGCTTATGAAAATAAATTAAACATAAAAGAAACTTTCATTGAGTTTTTAAAAAAATCAATTGAAGTAGATAAAAGTGGAAGTAAAATAGGACATTTTTTAAAGTATCTTTACATTGAACAAAAAAATGAAAGACTTACAAATTTAGATTCAATTTATAGTAAGAAAATGCAACAATTTGATGGAAAGTTTTCTTGAATAAATGAAGAAATCAAAAATGTAGGAGAAACATTAATACTTGAATGATTAAAAAGCGATGAAAAATTAAAACACTACTCAAAAAGTTATAAGGATTTTTTTAAACATATAAAATATTTGCTTCCTCAAAAAGACAGAGAGTTAATATCAAAAGTTTCATCTTCGAGTTCTATTATTTATGAAATGTATGAAACAATGAGATTTAAAGATAATGAAGAAAAAGTTCTTAACTTTAATGGTAAAGAATATATTGTTAACCAAAAATTTATTTCAGATATACTAACTTACTCTGATCCAATTAAAGATCAAGAACTTAGAGCTTTAGCAAGTCTAAAATATAAAGAAGATAATAATTTTAAAAAACACACATTTGCAAAAATTTATGACTCAATTGTTAAAGAAGAAATTGAGTCAAGCAAACTTGTTGGAATGAAAGGGTTTAAAGAAAACTTTTTTGATGATGATGACTTTGCTTTAGATGATTTTTTAAATTTAATAGAATTTACTTCAAAAAATTCGAAAGTATATTATCGTTATTATCAAATAATTAAAAATTTCCTAGGATTAGAAAAATTTTATGGAACAGATTCTGGATTAGAACTTATAAAAGCAGAGAAAAAAAATTACTCTGTAGAAGAAGCAAAAGATATAATAAGAAACTCTCTTAAAGTTTTGGGAAATGAATATTTAGAAAATTTAGAAAAGTGTTGAGAAGATCACAAAGTTGATTATTTTGAAGATGAAAATAAATCAACTGGAGCTTTTACCGTTAGCAGCTACACTTATGATTCTTTGGTTTCATTAAACTTTACAGATGATGTTGATTCAATTTCAACTCTTGCTCATGAAATGGGACATGCAGTTCATAATTTATTTGCAAAACAAAATCAACCCAAACCTTTAAATGGTTTTTCAAATATGATTGCAGAAGTTGCATCTACTTTTAATGAACACTTGCTTTTTGATTACTTAATAAGAAATGAAACTGATGAAAATAGAAAAATAACTTTGATTCAAAATAGGATAGAATTTATTTTTAATAATTTCTTTTCTGCTGTAGCTGATGCTAAGTTTGAGTTTAGTTGTTATGAAGAAAGTGAAAAGGGTGAAACACTTACTCTTGAAAAAATTTCAAATATATTAAAGTCATCTATAAAAGAAACTTTAGGAAAAACAGTTTTTGATAAATATAATTCAGATGCTATAAATTATAGCTGAATTTCTATTTCACATATTTTTGAACAACCTTTTTATATTTATAAATATGCTGTTTCAATTGCCGTTTCTTTTAAACTTTACTCAGAATTTAAAAAGACAAATAATCCAGATGTTATTTTAAACTTCTTAAAAGATGGTGGGAGTTTAGAAGTAACTGAATTATTTAAAAAGTATGGTTTTGATTGCAAAGATCCAAACTCTTATAATGAATTAGTGGTTGAAGTTGAAAATTTAGTCAATGAATTTGATAAACTATTAAATAAAAAAAGTTAATTATGAAATCATAATTAACTTTTTTTCTAATAAACATTTCCTAAAAATCTTGCATAGTTTTGAATTATTGAATTTGAAAATACAATAACTTCAATTGAGTTTATATTAACATCAATTAAATCTTGTTCTGATATTTTACTTTTCTTTTTCAACATTCTTGCATACTTCATAATTTCTCTAACAACATAATCAATACTTGTAATGTTTTCTTTACTTGAAAATACTTTTTCTGAAAGTAGTTCTACATAATCATCTTCTTTAATTATTTTTAGTATTTCTTTTTTATAAATTTCAAAATATTTAATTACACAATTATTAACTAACTCTAAAGCAAATTCACTTTTTTTAGCAATATCTTTTTTCTCTATTGCTTCATAAAAATCACAAATTAATTCAATTGACTTTGTTCATCCTAAAATATATACATAGTCAACAATTAGTTTATGGAACTTAGAAAGTAATTTACCGTTAGTGTTAATTAACTTAAACTTTTGATTATAAAAGTTAGTGTAATTATCTATTTGTTGAAAAAACTCTGGATAGTTATCATAGTTATTTGTATATTCCAACTTAAAATCATCTGGATTTTTATTAAACTTAATTAATCATTTCTTTAATTTTGAAATATTCTTTATTATATTTTTTTCTCAATATGGATTTACATTTTTTAAATGAGAAACTTGTTTTTCGTTTATCTTAAATGGCTTAAAATTACTAATCATTTTATCAAACTTTCTATAAATCGTTATTTTTATTATATATTAATAATATACAAAGAAAAGGAACACTTTATGATTGGAAAATATGATTTTAAAAATGAAGATATAGATCAAGTTCTAGAATTCTTTGAACCTGCAATACATACAATCAGTGTTCTTTTAGAAGCTCAAAAAACTGAGTTAATTAGAAACAATTTAATTGAAAAAGATTTTGAAAAACTTTTTAACTTTTTTAAAAACATGGAATATTTAGATGATTTTAATGAAGGAAAAGATCTAATCTCATACTATTATGATGATTATTGAAATCAGTTGATTGTTTTAAACAAAGAACAAGTAGTGGATAGACATAAATTTTGACCTAATATAATATCTATTCATCAAATTTCTGAACTTTTAGATAGATGAATAAAGATAAGTTATGAAAATAAAAAGAATAATAAAAGCATTTTAAATTTAGAAGAATGCATACATGATATTAAAAACTTAATTGATAATCATTGTGAAAACTTAAGAAAAGCTGAAAAGGGGCTTTTCTTTAATAAACAAATAAATGAACTTTTAGATATGTTTAAAAACTCAAGTAAATTCAAAACAATGGAAAACTCAGCTGAAATAATACTAGATATTATTGAGGAAAAAAACTTCTCTAACGATCAAATTCATGATATATTTGAACCTAATTCTGAAGAATACTGAAATACATTTAATATTCTAACTAGAATTTCAATATTATCTGGATTTGCACTATTATTAGAAGAACAAATAAAAGGTTAATAATAGTTGTTTTGTACAATACCCAAGGCAGATAACTTTATATTTGACCATTAATTTGTTATAATACTAGTAATTGACCATTAAAGGGAGAAAATAATATGCAAGTAAAAAAAATTATAGTTAAAAACTTCTTAAATCCAGGAGAACAAAAGTTCGTTTTTAATGATGATCAAGTCTTAACAAGAGGTATTTTCCATAATCCAAATGAAATACCTATGATAAATGATTTAATCAATGGATCATGAATTGAATCAACTATGAGTTTTGAAAAATATTATCCAAAATTTGCTAAAAAACTAAAAAACAAAGACATGGATTTTCAAATCGATGCATTATTTTCTTTAGAAAAAGAAGATTTGGATGAATTAAACAGAATCTTAAAAGAATTTGGGGTAGCAAAACCTTACAAATCAAGAGCTTATTATTACTCAATTAAATGTGTATATCCATACATTTTCCCTATAGTTAGTTTAGTGCCTGCAGAATTTAAAAATGAACCTATAATTGGTATTGGAAATCATTATGATAAATTCTTTAAATCAAGCTTAAATAAAAGAGATATTTTAACAATCATGGGAATTAGTGCTGTTGGAAAAATTAGAGATAAATACTTTGAATACAAAAACTTTGATGTTAGAGATGAACAAAAAGTAGTTTACAGAAGATACTTAGATGTTATTAAATCAACATACAGATATGATGAAGAGTTTATCAAAAAATTAGGACAAGCAATTTACAATATTGATGATGGAGATATCATTAACTATGCTGATGAAGTAGAGTTCTTCTTAAGAAATGAAAACTTCACAAACTTCTTGGATACTATTCCTTTACTAAGGGAAGATGAAATGCTAAGACATGACTTTGCACAATTATTATTTGATGTATACTTAGTAGATTTAAAATGAATTTATTCTGTTAGAACATCAAATGATATTGTTGAAATAAGACAAAACTTATTTGATAATGGTTGTGAAAAAGCATTTTACTCAAAAGAGTTAATTAATTTCTTTAAAACAAAATTAACTTTAGATAAAAAATTATTTGATTACAGTGTTTCTATTAATCACTTTAATAATGATCTTGACGAATCAGTTGTTTACAAAGGTGAACCTCAATTTGAAAAAATATTTGAAAAGGGAGCAGTTGAACCTAAGTTTGTTGAAATAAAAGACCCTAAAAAAGTTAAAAAAACAAAAATAAAAACAATGAAAGAAAAATTAAAGAAAACTAAAAAAGAAGAAAAAACTGAAAAGAAAATTAAAAAAGAAAAAGTTAAAAAAGTATTAAAAGATACAAATGCAACTAAAAAGAAAATTGAAAAAGAAAGTAAGATTAAAAAAATAGATAAATAATAAATGCTATTGTTTATCTATTTTTTATGGGGGAGTTATTATGGCTGAAATAAAAGAAACAGATATATTATCTAATTTAGTAGACAAACAACAATTATACAGATCTGCTAAGAATACAAAAATTTCAAATGAAGATACACAAAGATTCATTGATTCAATTTTTGGAAATTACTATTTAGATAACGATAATATAAACTTTCTAGTTAAAAATGGATACAATTTCTTTTCTTTCGAAGATGATGAATTATGTTTTTGTCTAAGTGGGGAAGAATTTCAAAAATGTTGTAAAGCAAATTTGAAAGATAAAAAAGATGAAAAATATATTCCATTTATTAAAGCTATTATTACTTACGAAAACTATAATGACTACCTAGATTTCTCATCAAAGTTATTTGAAAAAACATATTCAAGATTAGCTGAAAATGAAAAATGTAATATTCCATATTGTGAAAACAAAGCTGTGGAAAATCATTTATATAATTTAGATTTTGAAAAAGATAAATATGTTTCTTCAAATAAAAGAAATATATTTGATAACAATTACCAAATGGGTCATTCATTTTTTAATGAAGTACAAAACAATCAATTTGTTTACTTTGGTTTTTGTGATCAACACTTTATTAAAATAAAAAACACAGAAGTTACTAAAGAAAGTTCTGATGAAGAAGTTTTAACACTTAACTTCACAACAGTTGTTTATAAATTATTCTTAGCAAGAGTTCAATTGGAAGCTCTTAAAGAAGAATTTAGAAATTACTTTAATTCAATTTTAGAAGAAAATATTAAAACATTATTTATTTACAATCTTAAAAAAATTTCTAATCATGTAAGTTCTTTAATTGATACTTATAATTTCTTTTTAGAATCTCTAAAAGGTGATTCAAAAAATTATGAAATAGTTAAATTTAATTTACCAAAAACAAAAAACTTTAGAATCAAAGATGTGTTTCAACCACAAATAACTCCAGAAAATTTTAAAGTAGTTAATTCAATAAATAACTTTTTTATACCAGAAAGTTTTGCAACAATAGTTATGAATGGAGATAAACATAATTCTTTTATAACAATGGTTTACGATAAAAGAAACGAAAACATGAGTGAGTTTTTCAAACAGTACTTAAAAATTGTTCAATCAAAAACTAAAAGTGAAGCTGCATTTATATCTAACTGTTCTCTGATATTGGCAGACAACATTATTTATGATAAAAAATTCTTTGATGATTTAGAAGATAATGAAAAATTCTTATATTCAGCTTTGAATAAATTTAGATTTCAACACCCAAATATGGGTCAAGAATATTTAAAAATGAAATTTTTTGCAGGATTCAATAAAGGAAATAATTTCTTTTAAAAAATAGAGGTGTTTTAAATGACGGGAATAATAAATTCAGGAGATATCTTGAATAAGTTAACAGATTTTTTATTAGTTCAAGGTGATCAACACGTTTTACTTAATGGGCCTGAAAGATCTGGAAAATCTACTATAGTTAATTCTTTTAGAGATAATTTAAGAAATGAAGGTTGAAGTACTATTACTTTTAAACCAGATGACTTAGATTTTTCAAAAGATCTTTTTGAACAATTTATTTCTATTTTACTTATGGGTATAAAGAGAAAACTTGGTCAAAGTGAATTTTTAAGATTTTTAAAAAATAGAAACTTAAAAAATATTGTTAGAAAAAAAATAAAAACAAATAATAGGGCAGTAGCCTTTAGATATTTTTTTCATCAAGATTATAAAAACTTCGATGTAGACAAAACAGAGTTGTTAAATATTCAAACACTTATTGAAATCAATGAAGCTATAAAAAAATTAAACATAAAATTATTATTAGTGTTTAATGATTTTGAAAATTGCGATCTTGTATCTGATCTAAGTGAATACAAAATGATAAGAAAAGTTAAAAAATATTTAACAGAAGCAAAAATGATTACAACTTTTAACTTTAGTGATATGGATTCACTTCCTGTTACAATTAAACTTAAATTAGAAAGAACTTTTGATAAAGTAATTGATTTAAATAAAGAATCATTATTATTTAGTCATCCTAATTTACAAGTTAATCATTTTATTAGAAAAATAAATGTTAAAGATATATTTTTAATAAACTCAATAAATGAAAGTTTAGACTTACCAGAAAAATGATTAAAGAGAAATTTTGACTTTCATGAAAAAACAGAAAACAGAGTTTTATATTATGATGAAATATATTTTGTAATGTGATTCTTACTTTACATTAGAGTCAAAGATATCAATCAATATAATATGGTAATTGAAAATATAGATCTATATGATGCTTTAATAAAAAACAAACTTACTGCAGAAGAAATAGATATTCATCATAACTTAGGAAATTTAAAATACTTAAAATTACTTTTAAAAACTAGAGGTTATGAATTTGAAACTGAAACTAAATATTTTGAAATACTAAATATGATTGATAAGCCTTTAAAATCAAATAACCCAATGTTAATAACAGTGGAAACAAAACCAGGTTTTTTAAACATAATAAATGAATACGCATTTTTATTTATATTCAATTGTGTTTTAAATAATGTTGAGAATGTAATTGCAAATGATAAAGCAGAAACATTATTGTTGAACTTTGAAGAAAATCAAAAAGAGTTAGAAGTTTTTGCAAAAACTTTAAACCCTAGAAACATCAAACAAATAACAACTTCAAAAGAAAAAGAGTTATATGATTTAAATGTCTTTAATATAATTAAAAAACTAATTTCTAAGATATAAAAAAATCACTATTTAAATAGTGATTTTTTTATATTTATTCTACTGAATGTTCTCAGTCTATATTGTTTTCTTCAGCCTTATTTTTGTTGTAACATTCATCACAAACATATATTGCTATTTCATCTTCGATATTTTCATCATAGATATATAATCTTTTTTTATCCATGAAATTTAAGTCGTTATTACAATCTTTGTTTTGGCATTGTTCTTTCATAGTATCAACTCCTTATTTTTATTTTACTCCTTATTTGCATAAAAGAAAGTTTATAAAAATAAAAGGGCGAAATTGGATATAAAAAAACCCACTAAAATGTAGGTTTTTTTATAATAATTTTTTATTTATTAAAAGTTACTTGTTTTTAGAATTACATAATCAACTTTTTTGATGTCGTTTAATGTAGTTCCTCCAGAATATGAAATAGATGATTGAAGATCTTCTTGCATTTCTTTGTAAGTTTCCATTAATTTTCCTCTTACTTTGATTAATTCTTTCTTACCTTCAACATATCTTTTTTCACCTTTATTATATTCACTAGCACTTCCGTAGTATTCTTTGAATAATACTCCATCCACAGTAACGTTAGCTCCTGGTGATTCTTCGTGAGCTGCAAATAAACTTCCGATCATACACATTGTAGCTCCAAATCTTAATGATTTAGCAATATCTCCGTTAACTCTTAAACCACCATCAGCGATAATTGGTTTGTTAGCAGCTTTACTACATCATTTGATTGCTCCGAGTTGTCATCCACCAGTACCAAAACCAGTTTTTAATTTAGTAATACATACTTTTCCTGGACCAACTCCAACTTTAGTTGCATCAGCTCCTCAAAGCTCTAAGTCTCTAACTGCATGAGGTGTTCCAACATTTCCTGCAATAATGAAAGTTTTATCTTGCATGTTTTTTCTAATGTGGTCAATCATGTTTTTAACACTAATTGAGTGTCCGTGAGCAATATCGATTGTGATATAGTCAGGAATTATATTATCTTTTGTTAATCTTTCAATTAATTCATAATCTTCTTTTTTTACACCAACACTAATTGATGAAATTAAGTTTGCATCGTTCATTTTTTTAGTGAAAGCATATGAATCAACATTGAATCTGTGCATTACATAAAAATGTCCTTCTTTTGCAAGCATTTCACACAATTCTTCATTAATTACTGAAGCCATGTTTGCTGGCATAACTGGCATTTTAAATGTGTTTTTTCCAAGTTTTACTTCTGTGTTACATTCACTTCTAGAATTAACAACACACATACTTGGAATAAGTTGTATATCTTCATAGTCAAAAGCGTACATTTATATCTCTCCTTGTTTCCTATGAGATTATAGCAAGTATTTTAAAAAAACAAAATAAAATAAAAAAATAACCAAGTTGGTTATTTTAGAATTTTTTAGCAACACTAATGATTTTTTCAGCTATTTGATCAATTGCTTCATCAGGGTTCATTGTTGAAACTGGAGCAATTTTTGTTCCAGCAAATAAAATTGGTTCATTTACTTTTGCACCAACAAATTCTCAAGTTCCTTTTAAGAATTCTGTGTGGTTTCCTCATGGATATCATCCAAATGGAGCACCTTGTGTTGTTAAGATTTGAACGCTTAAGTGTTCTAATAAACCTTTAGCATCTCCTTGTTTAACATATTTATATGAAAAAGTTTGATCTGCTAATAAAACGTGGTCTAAATAGTTTTTAATTAAACCTGAAACGTTGAAGTTATTCATTGGACTTGAAATAATTACTTTATCAACTTCTTTTAGTTGGTTAATGTATTTAATTGCATCTTGTTCATTGAAATAAGTTCCAAAGTTTTCTCTTGAAAGTGTTTTATGAGCCATTTCTTCTTTATTTAAATCTAATTCAATAATTTCATCTTCTGGATTTAAATTTTTGTATTCTTTAACAAATCTATTTGTTAAAGATAAAGAAAATGATTTTTCAGCAGGACTAACTGTTCCTGTTATTACTAATACTTTTTTTGACATAATTTTCTCTCCTTATCATTAACTTTATTTTATAGTTAAAAATGTTAAAAAAACTTCATAATTTAATAATTTAAATATAAAATATAATTTGAATATAGAGGTATTAAATGGAAAAAGTTACAATAATTATTATTGCTGGGGGTAGTGCAAGTGGAAAAACTACAGTGGCCCAGACAATAGCTAATGAAATCTTTATGGACAAACCAGTAACTCATTTATCAATGGACAGTTACTATAAAGATTTTAGTGATTTAACTTTTGAAGAAAAACAGTTATTAAACTTCGATCACCCAAGTGCATTGGATATTGAATTGCTGTGTAAACATCTAGATGATTTAAAAAACTTTAAATCAATTGATGTTCCGGTTTATGATTTTAAAACTCACTCACAAAAAGGTGAATTTATTAAACTTGAACCTTCAAATGTTGTTATTTTAGATGGAATTTTATCTTTACATGTTGAAGAGATAAGAAAAAGAGGAGACATTAAGTTATTTATAAGAACTGATGATGATATTAGATTCATTAGAAGACTTATGAGAGACGTTAATGAAAGAGGAAGAAAATTAGATGATGTTGTAAGTCAGTATTTAAATACTGTTAAACCAATGCACAAATTCTTTGTAGAACCCTCAATTGATTATGCTGATTTAATAATTCCTTATTATGAAGGAAATAGCATAGCAATTGATATGGTTGCAGCTAAAATAAGTAGTTTATTAAAGAAATAAAAACATTAAATATGAAAGAAAATGAGTTAAAAAACTCATTTTTTTGTTAAAATTTTTCTCAAATTAAATGTTTTTTTCAACAAAATTGTAAAAAAATTCATAATTTTGCCTTATTTATTGACTTTATAAAAGAAATTGACATTTCAAAAGTAATTATGTTATATTTAGTTTAAATGGAATAATGAGGTATTAATATGGCTGAAAACAATAAGAATTTATCTTATACAGAAGATAGTATTCAGATATTAGAAGGATTAGAAGCGGTAAGAAAAAGACCAGGGATGTACATTGGATCAACTGATTCAAGAGGTTTACACCACTTGGTTTGAGAAATAGTTGATAACTCAATCGACGAAGCTTTGGCTGGAATATGTACTGAAATTAACGTATCTATTGAAAAAGATGGATCAATTACAGTTAAAGATAATGGTAGAGGGGTTCCAATTGGTAAGTATAAAGGAACAAATCAATCAACTCCTGAAATTATATTCTCAGTTTTACATGCTGGGGGAAAATTTGGTGGTGATGGTTATAAAACTTCTGGAGGACTTCACGGGGTTGGATCATCAGTTGTTAATGCGCTTTCAAGTAAATTTAAAGTAACAATCCACAGAGATGGGGTTATTTCAAAAATTAAATTTGCAAATGGAGGTAAATTGGTAGAACCTTTAAAACAAATTGGAACAAGTAAACAAAATGGAACTACAGTTAACTTTTTACCTGATGAAACTATGTTTTCTACAACAAAATTCTCATTTTCTACAATAAGTGAAAGATTAAAAGAGTCAGCTCTTTTAAATTCAGGGCTAAAATTAACATTAAAAGATAATAGAAGTGACAAATATGTTGAATACATTTATGAAAATGGTTTAACAGAATTTGTAAATGAACTTAAAGGTGATCAAAAAGCACTATGTTCACCAATACTTTTAAAAGGTAGTGAACAAAATATTGATGTTGAAATTGCTTTAACATATACTACAGATTTTTCAGAAACTGTATTAGGATTTGCAAACAACGTTAAAACAAGTGATGGTGGAACACACATGACTGGTTTTAGAAGTGGTTTGGTAAAAGCTTTAAATGAATATGGAAGAACACAAAACATTTTAAAAGAAAAAGATAAGAGATTGGATACTTCTGATATAAAAGAAGGTCTAATAGCGATTGTTACAGTTAAAATTCCAGAAAGTTTAATTCAATATGAAGGTCAAACTAAAGGAAAGCTTGGAACTAGTGAAGCTAGAATTGCTTGTGAAAAAGTAACTGAACAAAACATTAGTTTCTGACTGCAGGAAAACAAAACAATAGCAATATCTATAATAGAAAAAGCACTTTTAGCTAGAAAAGCAAAAGAAGAAGCTAGAAAAGCAAGACAGGCAGTAAGAGATCAAAAATCAAAATCAAAATCAAGAACAATGCTTGGTAAACTAACTCCAGCACAAGGAAAAAACAAAAATGAAAACGAATTGTTTTTAGTCGAAGGGGATTCAGCTGGTGGTAGTGCAAAATCTGGAAGAGACAGAAAATTTCAAGCAATCTTGCCTTTAAGAGGTAAGGTTATAAATGCTGAGAAAACAAAATTAATTGATTTATTGAAAAATGAAGAAATAACAACAATAATTAACGCTATTGGAGCGGGAATTGGAAGTGACTTTGATCTAAGTGATTCAAACTATGGAAAAATTATTTTGATGACAGATGCCGATACTGACGGTGCTCACATACAGACATTACTACTAACATTTTTCTACCGTTATATGAAGGAACTTATTGTAAATAAAAACATTTACATTGCAATGCCTCCTTTATTTAAAGTAACAACAGGATCAAACAAAAAAGATTTTATATACTTATGAACTGAAGAAGAGTTAGCAAGTTTTATGAAAAAATCTAAATCAAAAGTTGAGATTCAAAGATATAAAGGGTTAGGTGAAATGAACGCTGACCAACTTTGAGAAACAACAATGGATCCAGAACACAGAAAACTTATTCAAGTAACAATTGATGATGCATTAGCAGCTGAAAATTCATTTAGAACTTTAATGGGAGATAACTCAGAGAAGAGAAAAGAATGAATTGAAGAAAATGTTAAATTTACACTTGAAGAAAATGTTGATTTCATTTAATTAACAAATAAATCTAGATTGGTGGTGATGACATGGATAATAAGCTAACCTTTGATCAAAAGGTAGACATCATTATAAAGAAATTCGAAGAATATAATAAAATAAACAAAGATATTAAAAGATATGGAGATATTTTTAATACTTTTGTTTTCACATATGAAATAAAAAAACCAGAAATATTTTTCGAGTTGAAAAGTACTGATTATGATGAGAATAACTTTTCCATGACATCGCTTGCTGCAGAGCAGTGAATTGAAATCAATGTTGAAAACGACAATGAAGTTAACTGATTAATTAAAACAATTAACAAATTTATTGAAAAAGCCCAAGCTACAATGAAAAAAGCTAGAGAGTTTTCAAAACCACACGTTGGAATACTTGTATATGATGAATTTACAGACTCATATTATTTGAACCCAACAACTGGTCCAATTCTTTTAAAATCAAAAGAAATTGCAAAAGAAATATCTTCTACAAGAATAGATATCTTCAATATTTTCATTAACTTGCGTTCAGCTGTTATTGAAGAAGATAGAAGAGTTGAATTATTTGGTCTATCATTGTCAGAAGTTATTGATAGAATAAAAGCTTGTTTAAAATCAATAAAAGCATCAGCTACAAAAATTATGAAAATTGAAGGAATACCTCGTTATGTTGCAACAATTGAACAAGAGGGAGAAAGAATTTTCTATAACACATATGCAACTGTTGATTTTGGTCTAGAAGCTGCAAATAAAAATAAAGTTAACGAAATTGATTTAGAAGCAGATTTAAACAATTTCGAAGAACTAGAAGTAATATATGTACAAATAAGAAAAGACGAAGAAGTAAGTAAAAATATGGTTGATTTAGCAAGAAGTTTAGTTTCAAGAAATGATCCAAAACTTTATATTCAAAATTCAACAACTGGACTTTGGTCACTATCAAAAGAAGGTAAAGAAACAATTAAGGATTTAAATATTATTGATTTCATTAACAATGACATCAGTGAGATTGAATTCTCAATTGACTAGGAGGAAACAAAATGGCAATTAAAGAAGAAAAAGGAATCATTAATTTCGCGCTTGAAGATTTAATGGGAGATAGATTTGGTAGATATGCCAAATACATTATTCAAGAAAGAGCTTTACCTGACGTTAGAGATGGATTAAAACCAGTTCAAAGACGTATTTTATTTACTATGAACGAAATTAACTTAACTCATGACAGAGCATATAAAAAATCTGCTCGTGTTGTTGGGGATGTTATTGGTAAGTATCACCCACATGGAGATACTTCTGTTTATGATGCGTTAGTTCGTATGAGTCAACCTTGAAAATTAAATATTCCTTTAGTTGATATGCACGGTAACAATGGATCAATTGATGGAGATAGTGCAGCTGCTATGCGTTATACTGAAACAAGACTTGCTAAAATATCAAGTATTATTTTAGCTGACCTTCAAAAAAATACTGTATTGTTTGCACCTAACTATGATGATTCAGAAAAAGAACCAACAGTTTTACCTGGATACTTTCCAAATATTTTAGTAAATGGAGCAACAGGAATTGCTGCAGGTTATGCAACAAACATGCCTCCACACAACATCAATGAAATTATTGATGCTGTTATTGAAAAAATTAAAAATCCAAAAATTAAATTAAAAGATATTTTAAAAATTGTTAAAGGTCCAGATTTCCCAACTGGTGGAATTGTTATGGGACAAGAAGGAATAGAATCTGCATTTGAAACTGGTAAAGGAAGAGTAATTCTTCAATCAAAAATGCACAGAGAAGAAAATAATATAGTAATTGATGAAATTCCTTATGAAGTTGTTAAACAAGATCTTGTAAGAAAAATCGGAGATGTTGTTGATGCAAATCCTCAAATCGAAGTAAAAGAAGTTAGAGATGAAACAGATAGAACTGGTTTAAGAATTGTAATTGAATTATCACCAAAAGCTGATTATGAAATTACAAGAAAGTTCTTATTGAAAAACACACCTTTACAAATTTCTTACAACTACAACAATGTTGTTATTGTTGATAAACAACCAAAACAATTAGGAATCATTCCTATGATCGAAGCTTATATTAAACATTACAAAGAAGTGTTTTCAAGAAAAACACAATTTGATTTAGACAAAGCTTCAAAAAGATTAGAAATAATTGATGGATTAATAAAAGCAATTTCTATTTTAGATGATGTAATAAAAATTATTAGAAACTCATCAAATAGAGGAGATGCTATTGCTAACTTAAAAGAAAAACATAACTTTAGTGAAACACAAGCTATTGCCATAGTTGATTTAAGACTTTATAGATTAACTTCAACTGACGTTGTTAAGTTAGAAGAAGAGAAAAAAGAATTAGTATCATTGGTAGATGGTTATAAAGCAATCTTAAGTGATGTTTCTGTTCTTGATAAAAAAGTTATTGAACAACTTGAAGCAACTAAAAAAGAATTTGGTGTTGCAAGAAGAAGTGAAGTTGTAAGTGAAATTGAAAACATTGAAGTTGAAATTAAAAAAACAATCGTTCAAAAAGATTACACAATTTGAATTTCACAAGATGGTTACTTGAAAGCAATTGAAGATTCACAACTTGGTAAAAATTCAATGGCAGACTTTAAACGTAAACCAAATGATATTTGAATTTCACAAGTGCCTGCATCAAGTTTAGACTTTATTCTTTTAGTTTCAAGTGCTGGAACTTATTATTCAATTCCAGTTTATAAAATCATTCCAAGTAAATGAAAAGAAACTGGTATGCATATAAATAAAGTTGCAACAATTTCTGGTAATGAAAGAATTCTTGCAGCATTTGTTGTTAAAGAATTTAAAAATGCAAAACAAGAAATCTTGTTAGCAACAAAAAAAGGTATGATCAAACGTACTCCAATAGAAGATTTAGAAACAAAATTATTCTCTAAACCATTTAGAATTATTAAATTACAAAATGAAGACGAACTTGTTTCAGCTTCACTTGTAACTTCACAAACAAAAACAGTTACTATGCTTACAAGAACTGGTTTTGCAGTTAGATATGACATTGCAGAAATTCCTTCAGCAGGTCCTAACGCAAAAGGGGTTAAGTCAACAGTTGTTAAAGACGAAGACATTGTAGCTGGTAAAGCATTTGCAAGCGGAGATATATTAGTAATTACTAATAAAGGTAACGTTAAAAAAATTCAACAAGATCTTGTTCCGATTATGGCAAGACCAAAACGTGGAATCAGATTATATCCATGAAATAAAAAACGTGATGAGTTTGCAACATTCTTATACAACGTTCAAACAAAAGATATTTTAAATATCTTAGATGAAGAAGATAATTTAACACAATTAAATGTTAAAAACTTTAAATTTGCAGAACTAGAAGATGTTCCTGAAGATTTAGATATGGCAGAAATTATAACAACTACTTTAGAAAAATCATTTATCATTAAAAACGGTGATACACCAATACCACCAAAAAGTGCTGATGAAGATGAAGCTGTTAAAGTAGAGGTTACTAAAAAACCTGAAGCTAAAAAAACAGAAACAGTTAAAAAAGAAACTAGTGTAAAAAAACCTGAAGTTAAAAAAGTAGAAGCTGTAAAAAAACCAGCTGAAAAAAATATTAACGATGAAGAAACTAGTGAACTTATAATAGATGTTGAAGACTTAATTTAAAAAACACCAAAGGTGTTTTTTATTTTATTTTGTGGTTAAATTAGTAAGAAATGAGTGATACTTTGATTATTCAAATAATAGGTCTATATGAGCAAGATCAAATAAACTTTGCTAATTACTTATCTAAGAAATATGGAATAAATTTATTTTTTGCAAATCAATTTACTGAAAAGGATTTACAAGAAACTATCGATAAATATAGTTCTTTCATTTTAAAAAATAAAACCTTTATCATAGTGGGTTCAATATTTAATTTTATAAAAGCAGGATTTTATAAAAGAGATTATTTAATATGATTAGATAAAAAAGATGAAAATAAAATTAACAATAAAAATAAAATGAATAAGTTTAATGAAGTGTTTAGAGAATATGAAATATCAAATTCTAAAAAAATAATTATTGATTCAAATTTAAATTTAAGAGATCAAGAAAAAATATTTTTAAATATTATGGAGAAAAAAGATTATGAATACATACAAGGGAAAGATAAGTAGATTTATTTTTAAAGGTGACAACGGTTTTGCTATTGCTGTTTTCATTTTATTTAATAATGAAAAAAAATCTATAACTTTAACAGGTCCCATTGGCTACATGAAGATGGGAATAGTGTATGAAATAACAGGAGAAGAAGTTGAAGACATAAAAAGAAATCAAAAAAACTTTGCAGTAAAAAGTTTTACTCAAGTTAAACATTTTGATACAGAAGGTTTAATAAAATATTTAAGTTCTCCAACATTTCCAACAGTAGGGAAAAAGTTAGCAGAAAATATTGTAGATCATTTTAAAGATGATGTATTTAAAAAAATAATGGACAACAAAGAAGAACTTTTAAAAGTTCAAGACATGACAAAAGAAAAAGCAGAAATTATTTATGATGTTATAGTTTCTAAGTTTGGAGACAATAAAGTTTTAGATGTGTTTGTTGAAAATAATTTAAAAATGGAATTTTTAAATATCTTGCAAAGAGAATTTGAAGATGTAAATTTAATGGAACAAATTTTAAAAGAGGACTTTTATAACTGAGCAAACCAAAATAAACTACAACCATTTGTGGAAGTTGATAAAGTTTGTTTAGCTTTTGGAATGGATGAGTTTGATGAAAGAAGAGTTTCTTGATATGCAAATGAATTTGTAAAAGAAATTTTATTCAAAGAAGGAAACACTTATACTTCTCTTGATGAGTTAATGAAAAAGTTAAGACCACAATTTAATTTGAGTCAACAAGATATTTACAATAAACTTGTATATGCTAAAACAGAAAAAATACTTTACTTTAAAAATGAAAAAATATATACAAATGAAAGTTATGAAGATGAACAATATATTGCAAAAGAACTTATTGATCTTTCTTTAAAATCAAATTTCATTAAAAGAGAAATTGACTTTGATGCAAAACTAAAAGAAGTTGAAGAGTTCATAAGTTCTAGAAATGGAATTGAAGAATTTAAATACAATGATGAACAAGTACAAGCTATTAGAAACTTTATTGACAATGATATATCAATAATTACTGGTGGACCTGGAACTGGAAAGACAACAGTTATTACTGGAATTGTAAAAATGTATGAATTAGTTTATAACGATTCAAATTATGCAATAACAGCTCCAACAGGAAGAGCTGCAGGAAAAATTAAAGATGATTCTGGTTTTAAAACTTCAACAATTCATAGACTTCTTCAATATTCTGGAAATGATGTTTTTGAAGCAAATGAATCAAAACCAATTTATAAAAATCTGGTTGTTATTGATGAATGTTCAATGATTGATAATCATTTATTTGCATCTCTTTTAAAAGGTGTAAAAGGAATTAAAAAAATATTATTAGTAGGAGATGCAGAACAATTGCCAAGTGTAAGTTATGGTAACTTATATGAAGATTTAATTGAATGTAATCAATTTAAAACAACAAGACTTGTTAAAAACAATAGACAAAAAACAAATAATGGAGAAGTTAACTCTATTATTGATCTTTCAAATGCCATTAAAAATGAACAAATCAAAGAATTTGATTTTGAAAATTCTACAAATGTTGATTTTGTCTTTTCAAGTGATTTTGACGAATCTATAAAAACACTTAAAGAAGTTTATTCTGATTTAAACCCTTCAAATATAGAAGATCAGTTAAACAATATACAAATAATAGCTCCAATGTATAAAGAATCTCTTGGAATAGACAATATTAATGCATTTATTCAAAACTTAGTAAATCCAGCAACTTCAAAGGTTTACAAAAGATATGATGCTGAATTTAGGGTAAATGATAAAGTTATGTACATTGAAAATGATCCAGTTCTAGAGTTATCGAATGGAGATGTTGGATATATTAAAGAATTAAACTTTATTGGTGAAAAGCTAAAATCAGCAATAGTTGTATTTAATGGAAGAAATATTGAAATGGGAAATAACTCATTTCAAAAAGTTAAACTAAACTATGCATGTTCTATTCACAAAACCCAAGGAAGTGAATACAAAAACACTATTTTAGTGCTGGATGGAAAAAATAGAGTTTCTAACTTTGTTTTAAATAAAAAAATGCTTTACACTGCAATTACTAGGGCAAAAGAGAAATTAATAGTGATTTCAGATATGAATTTATTTGTAAAATCCTCTTATAAAGCAGCAAAACAAAGGTTAACCACTTTAAAAGAAACAATTAATTTATTGAATAATAAATAAATAGTATATATAATAAAAAATAGTGAGGGTTAAATATATGAGACATAAAAATACATATACAGGTGCTATTGTAATTACAGTCCTTCTTTTAATTGGATTTATAGTAGCAGGAACTGTAGGACATTCTATAAATGTAAATGCTATATTAGATGCAAAAGAAAAAAATGCTTCTTGAAGTAATCTTGTTGATTTTGATGCTTTAAGAAATAATATAACAACTCCATTATCATTATCATTTTTCTTATTTGGTATTGGTGGACTTGGAGAGTTAGTGGGGAATGAAATTCAAAACTGATTTGGACTAGTTGTATTTACAATTACATCAATAGTTGTAATACCATTATTACTTACTTTATTTGTTTGTTATTTATCAGTTGTAATAGTTTTATATTCAGTAGAATTCTTAAGAAGAGATTCTGAGGTTAGAAGAGTTAAAATGATCGGTAAATGAGGTATGTATGTTTCATTTGGTCTAGCTCTATTATTTACTTTTATAGGAATAGCTTTATTTGCTTCAACTGAAAGTGGATTAAAAAATGACTTAGATGAAGGATTTAAAAATTACGATACTTTTGCAATTACAACATTCTTAACACATATGACAAATGGTACTGTTTTTGGTGGACTTAACAGTCCATTATTAAGTGATTCAAATGTTATTGCAAACCTAAAAGGTGGTATGGCTTTATTAGTTGTATTATTGCCAATTACAATTATTTGTTTAATAGCATTTGGTTCAATGTATATTGGGGTTTTCGTTTCAAAAAGAGAAAGTAAATCATCAAGATTCTTTAACTGATTGAAAAATATTAGAATTGACTCACTTAGAGAATATGTTGGGTTAAATCTAAGAAACCCATGAATTTGAATTACTTCAATAACATTTATGATTACAATTATAATTCCTGGATTTGCACATCCATATACAACTTTAACTCAGATTTTAATATCTGCAGTTAACATATTTGTTATTCCTTTAGCGTTTTCTCCTATGATTGTTGGGTTCTTTATGGCAAAAGCAATCAAGAGATTTAACTATAACTTATTAATGTTTGTTCAAATACTTGTATTATTAGCATTTACTTGAGCAATTCAAATTAACTTATGAGTATTTTTCAAAGACTCAATGTACCAAATCTCATGATTAAGTGCATTCTTACCATTTATTACATGTTCTATATCATTGGTTGGAGCATTTGGATTTGTAAAATTCTCAGACAAATAATACGAAAGTATTATTTTTTTTGTTTAAATGTTGTTTATTTGACTTAAAATATAATTGTTAGGAGCTAAATTATGATTTTAAAGAATGCAAAAATAGTATTAGAAAACAAAGTTATTAACAATGGATGAGTCGAACTAGAAAATAGAGTAATTAAATCAGTAAATGAGGGAACAACTGATTTAGAAGGTATGGATCTAAAAGGGAAATGATTAATGCCTGGATTTATTGACTGTCATGTTCATGGTGGTTATGGTGTTGATTTTGAAAGTGGAACAATTGAAGCTTTTGAAAAGTTTTCAAAAAATGTAGCTCAAGAAGGTATTACAAGCTATGTTCAAGGAAGTGTTACTAATTCAAAAGAAAATAACAAAAAGTACTTAACTGAATTTGCAAAATTTATGCAAAGTCCAATGATAGGTTCTAAATGTTTAGGATTGCACTTAGAAGGTCCTTTTATTTCTAAAGAAAAAAAAGGAGCTCACGAATTATCATTATTAGAAAATCCCAACATTGAGTCATTAAAAGAATTAATCAATTTTTCAAATGACAATATTAGAATAGTTACTTATGCAGCTGACTTACAAGATGGAAGCTTTACTAAGTTTATGTTAGAAAATAACATATTGCCAAGTGTTGGTCATACAAATATGAGTTTTTCAGAATGTGAAAAAGATTATGAAATAGGATTCAGACATGTAACTCACTTATTCAATGGTATGAGTGGTGTTAGTCAATATGAACCTGGTCTTGCTTCATTTAGTTTATTTAAAGATGACATACTTTGTGAACTTATAACTGATGGAATTCATATAGAAAAAGATACTTTAAAACTAGTTTATAAAATAAAAGGACCTGAAAATATTTGTATCATAACTGATGCTATGAATGCAAAAGGTTTAGATGATGGTGAATATAAACTTGGTAATTTAGAAGTTATAAAAAAAGGAATGAAAGTTTCTTTAAAAGATAGTGGTGTTTTAGCTGGAGCTGGAGCAACTTATGATCACAACATAAGAACTATGATTGAAGCAAATCCTCAAATTGAAATGAGTGATTTAATTAAAATGACATCAACAAATATTGCAAAGCAATTAAATATTTTTGATTCAACAGGAAGCATTGAAGTAAATAAATTTGCAGACCTAGTTGTTTTAAATGACAAACTTGAAGTAGAAAAAACATTTGTAGAAGGGAAAGTTGTATATGAAAGATAAAATTAATCCAAGAAGTTTTACAATGACAAAATTCTTGCTGACTTTAGGATTAATTTTAAACTATACAATTTCTCTAATGGCTTTTATAAATATTCATAAAGGCAATGAAGAAAATTTATTATTATCAACAAGATCATATTTAATTATTGAAATACTATTATTAGTTTCTTCAATGGTTTCGTTTATTGTTTTTTTTCTTGTAAGAAAAGATATAAATAAAAAAATAAATTACAAATACAATAAAAAAGAAAAAACTTTAATTTATATAATTTTTTCTATTTTATCTTTAGTTTTTGTAATTACTTTTATAAATCTATTTACTATATTTTTTATCTTTGAAAAAATTGAAATACTAATAATTGTATTGCTAGTAGTTCAACTAATAATAGGAATTTCAATTTCTATTTTGGAAAGTTACTCAAGACTTTCAGAACAAGTCATTGTAAATAAATTATGATTTGAAAATGATGAAGATAAAAAAGAAGTTAAAAAATCAGAGACAAAAGTTATAAATAAAAAAGAAAATTTCAATCCATTTATGGAGGAGGAAGACAATGATTAAATTTGGAACTATAGGTACTTCAAAAATAACAGAACAATTTATTGAGTCTGCTGTTAAAAATCCGAATTGTAAAGTTGTATGTTGTTACTCAAGAGATAAAATGAGAGCTCAAGGATTAATTAGAAGTCATAAACTTTATGCAAAAGCTGTAGATAGTTTTGATCAAATGCTTGATGAAGTTGATGCAGTATATATTGCTTCACCAAATGGTTTACACTATGAGCAAGCAAAATATTTTCTTGCACAACAAAAACATGTTTTGTTAGAAAAACCTTTAACTCTTTCATTTAATCAAGCATTGGAATTAATTGAAATTGCAAAAAGAAATAATGTTTTCTTAATGGAAGCTTACAAAACTTTTCATTGTCCTCAATTTAGTCATTTATTTGAATTTACAAAAAAATACCAACCATTCATTGCAAATTTAAATTTAAATAAATATTCTTCAAGAATGGATAAAGTTAAAATGGGGCAATTTGATTCTGTTTTTGATTCTACTTTAGGAAAAGGTTCTACTTATGACATGTTAATATATCCAGTTGAATTAAGTATTGCACTTTTTGGTCCTGTAGTTGAAGTAAAATCAATGGGTCAAAAATTAATCAATGGAAGTGGAATGAATGATTGTGTTATTTTAAGACATGAGAATGGAGAACTTACAAACATAGTTTGTAGTAAAGCAAGTAATGGAAGAATTGACAGTGAATTGCTTTCAGATATTGCAACACTAACTTTCAAAAATGTTATACAATTAGAAGAGATTAGTGTGCACAATACAAACTCTGAAGAATCACAACTTATTCATAAAACACAAGATGATAAAGATTTATTTGATTATGAAATAGCTGTATTTTTAAAAATGATCTTGGAAAATGATTTCCAATTAAGAGATTACTTATTAGATATTAGTTGTGAAACTGTAAGAGTTTTAAATATTGTCGAAAACAATCAAGAGAAATTAGGAGATAACTAAAATGGAATTAAATAAATATATTGATCACACTTTATTAAAAGCTGATGCTAAAAAAAGTGAAATAGAAAAATTATGTTTAGAAGCAAAAGAATTTGATTTTGCAACAGTTTGTATAAACCCTGGACAAATAGCTTATGCTAAAAGTTTATTGGCAGATACAAATGTTGGTATTACAACTGTTGTTGGTTTTCCTTTAGGAGCAACAACAAGTGAAGTTAAAGCTTTCGAAACAAAACAAGCAATTGAAAATGGAGCAACTGAAATTGATATGGTAATCAATATTGGTGCTGTAAAAGATGCTAATTGAGATTTAGTTTTAAATGACATGAAAGCTGTAAAAAGTGCAGCTCCAAATAACTGTGTAAAAGTTATTTTAGAAAATTGTTTATTAACAAAAGAAGAAATTACAAAATGTTGTGAATTAGCTTTAGAAGCTAAATTAGAATTTGTTAAAACTTCAACAGGATTTTCAACAGGGGGAGCAACTTTTGAAGATGTAGCTCTTATGAAATCTGTTGTTAAAGATAATGCAAAAGTTAAAGCTGCTGGTGGAGTTAGAACTTTTGATGATGCTATGAAAATGATCGAAAATGGAGCAGATCGTTTAGGAACAAGCGGTGGAGTTGCTATTGTTCAAGGACAAGAGCACAAAAACGGTTACTAGTTTTTTTAAAAGCATTTTAATAATTTTAAGTACTAAATAAGTACTTTTTTTATAGCTTGAATAAGGTTGCTTATAAAAAGCACCTTTTTTTTGGTATAATATAAATAATGTATTTGTCTAAGGAGCATTTTTAATGAAAAAACACGGTTTTGAAATTGATGACTATAATTTACCTGCATCAGTTAGAAAAAGAATTGACGATTTAGTTGACCTAAATATCAATCCTTCAACAATTAACTTAATAACAGCTGAGTTTTCTGCTTCTAGTGACGAAGTTAAAGAAAATATCGGAAGATATATTGCAAGACTTCTAGAAATAGAAGATTTTGTTATTCAAAAATCTTATGAAAAAAACAAAGAATTTGGAGCTGGAATTAACTTAAAACAAGAAATGATGATGAAAAATCGTCAGACAAATCTTTTAAGAATTCAACAAATTTTTATTAAAAATGATCAAGAAAAAGATAGAGTTAATAAATTTAATCAAAGAGTTCAAGAAGCAAATAGTAGCAATGAACCATTGCTTGATTTTAAAGAAGCTATGGTTATAAAAAATAGAGTAGAAACAGATGAAACTTTAAGATTACAAGAACTTGCAAATAAAAGAAGAAAAATTGAACTTGCAATTTTAGAAGAACAAGAAAAAATAAAAGTTGCTCAAAAACAATATCAAAGAGCAAAATTGGAAGATGACAATATAACTCAAGAATTAAAATTAAATGTTGTTAAATTTGCAAATAAAAGATTAAAAGAAATATCTGAAGCTATTCAAACTTACAAAACAGTTGATAAAATTCCTGATGAAATAATTGATAATAAAACTGTTGCTAAAAAAGATTTTTTAAATCAAAATGATAAAATTGTTTTTGAAAAATTACAAAATGATATCAAGAATTTAAATGAGAAGAAAGCAAAAAGTAGCTCTACTCAAACTTTAGAAGTTGATTTAGAAACATTCTTTGATGTTCCTGGATTTGGAGCAGAAGATAGCTATGAAGCTTTAGAGTATCCTAGATATCCTACAAAAAATGTTAAGAAAAAAAATAAAGTAGTTTCAAAAAACAAACCAGAAGCTAAAAAAGAAGTAGCAGCTAAAAATAATCAAAAACAAAAACCAAAAACAGAAACAAAAAAACAAGTTGTAACTAAAAAAGTAGAAACTGTTAAAAAAGAAGTTAAAAAAGAAGAAGTTGTTTCTAAAAAAAATAATAAAGATCAAGAAGCAGAAAAAATAATAAGAAAAATTAAAAAAAAAGCAAAAGCTAAAGACAGACAAATTGAAAAAATAATTAAAGAAAAAGAAGATATTAAAAAAGAATTAACAAAACTAAAAGAAGAAAAGAAAATTAATGAACTTAGAGAATTAGAAAATAAAAAGAAAAAGCTTAGCGAAAATTATGAAGAGAATGTAAAAAAAGAAAAAAGAAAAATAGAAACTACTCATCAAATTTTAGAAAAAAAATGAAAAGCAGAAACTGTTGCTCAGTCTTTAAATTCTAAGAAAAAAGCATTTAATGCAGTTAATTCTATAAAAGAAAAATCAAAATTAGTTGATTCAAACAAAGAGCAACCAAAGAAAGTTGAACAACCAAAACAAGTTCAACAACCAAAGAAAGTTGAGCAACCAAAACAAGTTCAACAAGTTAATATTGTTAATCAACAACCAAAGAAAGTTGAACAACCAAAACCATTAGTTCAAGAAGTTAAACAAGAAAAAATAACTTTCGCAAATAAAAATAACATTTCAGCTGAAGTTAAAAAGCAAAATGCTTTTGAAGAAGATGAAAAAAGAATTTTATATTTAGAAAGAAAAAAAGCTTTGAACATGATAACTAATGAAGAGTTGGATGAATTAGAACTTAAAAAAAGAAAAAATAATCATACTTCAAATAAAGTTAACCTAAGAAAGTTTAGATTAATAAAAAAATACTAGAAAATAAAAAGTAAATTTAAGTTTACTTTTTATTTTACAAATTATAATTATTTGGAAAAGAGAAAAAAATATGAAACTTGAATTTGTAAATCCAACACTAAAATATAAAAATGAAATTTCTCAAGCATTATTAGAAATAATAAATATAGAGGAAGTAAATGATCCTATACCAGGAACTTCTAATATTAATGGTTATTCAACTATTGAAGAGTGATTAGAATTTGTTAATAAAAAAGATATTGACACTGTTTTAGTTCCTTTTATTCAATACTTGGTATTTAACGAAAATAAAGAGCTAGTAGGTTTTTTGAATATAAGATTATCTTTAAATGAACATCTTTTAAACTTTGGAGGACACATTGGCTATTGTGTCGTTCCTAAACATAGAAGAAGAGGTTATGCAACTGAAATGATGAAACGAGCTATTAAAGTTTGCAAGGAAAATGATATTAACGAAATATTAATGACATGCAAAGTTGATAACTTAGCTTCTGAAAAAATAATCTTAAAAAATAATGGAAATTTTGATGATATTAGATTTGATGGTAAATCAAGCTTTAAAAGATTTTGAATAAAATTATAAATCTCATTTTATTGTAAAAATAATATGAGATTTTTTTTATGCTAAAATAACCATATAAAAGGTGGAATAACATGACTTCAAAACAATTTAATGGATTTGATGTATCTTGGTATACAAAAAACAAAATGAAGAGCTTTTTAAAAAAAGTTGGTGCAAGTTTTGGTTTTGTTATTGTCTTAATGCCTATATTTGGTATTATTCTATCTATTGGAAACGCAGCTAATTTAGATGTTTTGAAAAACATTGGAAATATTTTATTTGCAAATATTGGTCTTTACTTCACGATAGCTATAATAATTGGCTTTACTTCAAATAAAGGATCTGCAGTATTGGCAGGAATTCTTTCTTATTTGGTTTTTAATATTTTTATATCAAGTTTTATTCAAAATCCAGATAAATCTTTTTTCAATATTTGATTTTGAAAAAATCTTCAAAGTAATGCTTATTTAACTAAATTCTTCTTTGGAAATATTAAAACTTTTAACTCTGGGGTTGTTGGAGGAATTCTAATTGGTGTTTATGTAACTTATATTTTTAATAGATTTAAAGATACAAACTTACCAAAAGGATTAGAATTCTTTTCTAAGGAAAAGTTAACAATAATAATTTCTGTATTTTCTTCAATTATATTTGCTTCTTTTTTTATAATTGTTTGACCTGTTATTGGATTTACTTTAACTTTTATTGGAAGTGGAGTTGCAAAGTCTCCAATCGGAATCGATTCGTTTATATTTAGAACTTTTCAAAGAATGTTAATTCCTTTTGGATCAAGTTTATTATGACAATCTCCAATGTGATACACACAAATAGGGGGAAATCTTGTTGAATATCAACAAGACTTATTAATACAATACTTAATAAGAACTCAAGAACTTACTCCTGATTTAATAACTAACTTGTTATCGATAACTGCTAAAGGAAATGATCAAACAAGTATTATAGCTATTATAAACAATGTTTTAGGAGATAAAGATTTAAATAACGTAATGAATGATTGATTTACAAATACTCAAGAGATATTTTCAAAAACAGGAGATCAGTTTATTTGAATTGCTGTTTCAAACAGTAAATTAATCACAATCGATGATTGCTGAAATGTAGGTTTTAGAGTAAGTAGATTTATTTCTGGTGGTTATGTTAATTCAATCTTTACATTACCTGCAATTAGTTGTGCAATGTTATTTTTGACACCAAAAGGTGAAAGAAGAAATAAAATGGGAATGTACATTACAGCCGGACTAACTGCAATGTTAATTGGAGTAACTGAACCTGTAGAATATTTATTTTGTTATACTATGCCTTTATTCTATTTTGCAATTTATTGTCCTTTTAATGGAATCATAGCTGCTTTAACTTCAATTTTTAAAGTTAAAATAGGAACATCATTTTCAACAGGTATTTTTGATTTTACTTTAAGTGGTATCGTTCCAACTGTTAATGGTGCTGATACAAGAATATGAATAATACCTATAATTGGATTAATAGCTGCAACAATAATGTTTTTTGCAACTTACTTTTGATTTAAATACTATAACGAAAAAGAAAAAAGAGTAAACATAAAAGCAAGAAACCTAAGAGACTCACTATATTTATTTTTAGATGAAATAGGGGGAATTAGAAATATTAAAAACTATCAAATTAATGATAATAAGTTAAATATTTCCTTTAAAAGAGAACCTGAAGTATCTAAATTATTTAATACTTTTGATGTTATTGAAAAAAATAATAATGAATACAAATTGCAAATAAAAGAAAATAAAATGGAAGTTATAGAACTTACAAATTATATTATTAGCAATAGAATAACAAAAAAGGGAAATTAATCCCTTTTTTAAATGTTTTCATTTATTGTTTTTATAATATTAAAAGCTACTTCATCTTTTCTTAATTGATCAAATTCAATTAATTCTTTTGTTTTTGTAACAAGTATTTTTATTTGGTTATAATCTGATTCCATGGCTGAAGCTAAATTAATAACTAGCATATCAAGGTTCTTTTCATTTACTTTATTTCAAGCTTTTTCTAGATCAAAGTCATTTGCAAGTGAAAATCCTACTAAAAATTGGTGTTTTTTTACTTTTCCAAGTTCTTTTAAAACATCAATGGCAGGAGAAAACTCAAGTTTCATGTCTTTTACATCACTTTGTCTTTTTTCTATTTTTTTATCTACATAGTTTTCTACTTCAAAATCATATAAAGCAGCAGAACAAATTACAATATCGCTTTGTTCAAAGTTTGCCAACATTGAGTCAAGCATTTCTTTGTTTGTCTTTACATAAGTGTTATTTTCATCAATATTGTTAGGTGTTAAAGTGTCTCCAAACACTGTTTTAAGGCTTTTAGAGTGATTTTTTAATATGTTCTTTAATTCCATACCCATTTTGCCACTGCTTGCGTTTGTGATATATCTGACTTTATCTATATAACTTCTTGTCTTTCCAAAGTTAAGTAAAACAGCTTTATCTTTAAGTTTTTCAAAAGTATTCAAATACTTTTGAACTGATTCAAATACTTCTTTTGGTTCTAAAGCTCTTCCGACTCCTTCATGACCACTAGCAAGTTTGCCAAATTTAGGTTCAATTCATTCTACTTTTTTTGTATCTAAAAGTATTTGTTTATTTCTTTGTAAAATAGGGTTTAAATACATGTTTGAATTCATACTTGGAAATAGAAGGGTGTTGTAAGATGAAACTGCAAATACTAAACTTGCAATGTCATTTGCAATTCCGCTAGCTATTTTG
This sequence comes from Spiroplasma sp. BIUS-1, assembly GCF_010365805.1. Taxonomy (NCBI): domain Bacteria; kingdom Bacillati; phylum Mycoplasmatota; class Mollicutes; order Entomoplasmatales; family Spiroplasmataceae; genus Spiroplasma; species Spiroplasma sp. BIUS-1. The sequence continues at coordinate 439,616 of NZ_CP048386.1, forward strand.
CCAATAAAGTTATAACTTGCTGGATAAACTATATTTAAAGTGCTTTCAAAAGCTATTTTAATATGATCTGCATAGTGATGTTGATCATAAAAGTCTCTGTCAAAGATATCGTCTATATATTCTATACCTTTGAAATCAACAAACTTTTTAGCATTTTTAGTTAATATCAATTTAACTTCATATTCTTGACTTAAAAGATCATAAAGTTCTTTTGATTTACTAGCAGCAATTCCGCCAGTAACTATTAAATTAACTTGTTTTTTCATATTTTCACCACTTCTAAAGTTATTATCTTATTTTTTTGCCATTTTTTTCACTTTTTTATCAAATATTATTGCAACATATAAGATAAGTATCTATAATTATTTTTGACTAGGAGTTGAAAAAATGGCAAGTGTTGTTGTACGCGAAGGTGAACCAATTGAAAAAGCACTAAAACGTTTTCAAAAAGTAGCTGCTTCAAACAAATCAGAAGCAAGAAGACGTGAATATCATTTAAGTAAAAAAGAAAAACGTATTTACAAACAAAAACAAAACAAAAAATTTGGATAATCCAATTTTTTTTTAACTTTTTTTGTATTTTTTTGTTTATTATTGACAATTAATATATAATATATTTGTTTAGATAGTATTTAAGGGGGCAGTTATGGCAGCAAAAGGTACACCAAAAAATTCAAAGACAAATGCAATTCAAAGTTTAAGAGCAACAGGTAATAGTAAAAAGCTATCAAGTGGTAAGGCTTTTGAAAGACCTAAATTGCTTTTCAATGAAGGGATTTCTAAAGTTGAACTTTTAAGACAATCAAATTACTTATCATCAACTAAGAAATCTAAAGCTGGAAGAGACCTAAGTGCTTTACCTCCAGGAGTTAGAAAATCAATCGAAGATAAAGAAAGAATTGCGGCAGCTTTAAATTTTGCATCAAAAAATGATGTTGAAGATATTAGAAAAAGATTTTTAATCGAAAAGAAACCTTTAACAAAACAAAGAGCAAATGAAATTAGAGATGAAAGAATGGCATTCTTTAAATCTAACATTGAAAAATCAAAATCAGGAAAAACTAAACTAAACTCATTAAATTATGGAAATGACAAAGATCCAATTAAACAAATGAGAGAAGATGAGATTGCTAGAAATAGTAAAAAATTAAAAGAATCAGTTGCTGCAACAAAGAAAACAGCAACTGGAAAATCAGCTGCTGCTAAAAAAGCTGCTACAGCTAAAAAAACTACAACTGCTGCTAAAAAACCAGCTGCTAAAAAAGCAACTACAACTGCAAAGAAACCAGCTGCTAAAAAATCAACAGCTAAAAAATAATTAATGAAATAAAACCTTTGGTTTTATTTTTTTTGTTTTTATGACGATTAATTATATGAGGTGAATTATGTATTATTTAATAGCAAAAATAAAAGAAATAGAAAATGAACTAATAACAGTTGAATCTAACAAAGTTGGATATAAAGGCTACAAAATGTTTAACACTAAAGTTGAAATAGAAGATGAATTAACTTTATATGTTATCAATTATAAAAATGAATATATAAATGAGTTTTTATTCTTTAACAACAAAAAACTAAGAGATATTTGTGAAGAACTTTTAAACATAAAAAACATTGGCATAAACACTATTAGAAAGTTATTTTTAAACTTAGACTATGATGAATTTATTTTGATATGCAAAGATCAAAAAGTTGATGAACTAATTAAGCAAACAAAATTATCTGAATTGACATGCAAAAAAATAATTCAAGAAGTAAGATCTAAAGTATTTAAAGTTACTTATAATACTAAACAAATGAATATAATCAATTCATTAAATAAACTTGGATATAAGATTTCAGATATTTATAAATCAATAGAGACATTAGACTTTAAAATGAGTGAAGACAAAATTATGCAAAAAGCTCTTTTAAACTTAAATGCATATGGAAACTAATATTTTTAGACCAAAATGTCTTGAAGAATTTATTGGCCAAGAAAATGTAATAAGTAACTTAAATGTATTTGTTCAATCAGCTAAAAAAAGAAATAAGAGTTTAGATCATATACTTATTTATGGTTCTTCTGGACTTGGAAAAACAAGCTTAGGTTATTTGGTATCAAATATCATGAATAAAAAAATCTATATTTTAAATGGTCCTAGCTTACAAAAGCCAAGTGATATAATATCGCCATTAACTTCTTTAAAAGAAAATGAGATACTTTTTATTGATGAAGTACATTCTGTTTCTAAAGAAGTTTTTGAAGTTTTATATCCTGTTTTAGAAGATAACAAACTTAATATAATTGTTGGAAAAGAATATAATTCAAAAGTTGTAAATATAAAAATTCCAAACTTTACTTTAATAGGGGCAACTACAGAAATAAATAAACTTAGTGTTCCTTTTGTAAATAGATTTCCAATTTCTTTTCACTTTCAACATTACAGTGAAAAAGAAATTGCAAAGATATTAAAGATAAATTGTGAAAAGTTAAATATAAAGCTAAATGATGAGATACTTGAATACATTTCAAAGTATTGTCAAAATACTCCTAGAGTAGCTATAAATTTATTAAAGAGAATCTATGACTATTTAATTGTCTTAGAACATGATCAAATAAATATAAATTCTATTAAACAAATATTTAATAAGTTAGAAATTTTTGAATTAGGTTTAAACAGTCAAGAAGTAAATTACTTAAAATTACTACAAGAACACAATCATTTAGGAATAGAAACTATTCAACAAGTTTTGGGATTACAACAACAAATTATTATTAAAAACATAGAGCCAATTTTAATAAGAAACTTTTTAATTGAAAAAACCATTAAAGGAAGAAAAATAACTGTTAAAGGCAAAGAGTGACTAAAAAATAACACTTAATTAATTATTGTGTGATAAAATTAACTTGTATCAATAACTTTTAGTTATGAGATACGATTCGAAAGAAGGTTCCTTACTGGAATGGAACCCCTATAAGATTAATTCTTATAGCAGATCGACTCTGATCAAGTTGATAGTTAAAAACGAGAGAAATCTCGTTTTTTTGTTACTTATATAAAAATATGGTCATTTAAAACTAATTAACAATATTTACAAAAAAATTAGTAAAACAAAAAATAATTCAAAAATGATAAAATATTTATATGAGGAAATAAATATGAAAATAGCAGCTTTTAATGTAATTGGTTTTATTGATAAATCAGACTTAAACGACTTTAATAATTCAGTAGAATTTTTTAAAGAAAAGGGGTTCAATGTAATAACTCCAGAAAATAAAATTGAAAACAACAAAGAGGAATCTTTAAAATTGGACTTTGAAAGAATAATGGAAAGAAAACCATTCTTATCATTGCCAACTTTTTGTAAAAAAGATGATATTAACTTTATAAAAAAAGTTAAATGAAAAAAAGTTACAAAATCACAAACAATCTTTTGTGGAAATTCTTTTGTAACTCCATTTTTAAATGCTATTTTAAAATTTACTCCAAACACAGTACTTTATGGACCAAACTTTATAAGTAACTTTAACTTAGATACAAAAGAAACATTGTATGTAAATTTAGTACAAAAAGCTACAATGCAAAATAGTTCAAGCGAATTAGAATTAATTGATCCAAGATATTTTGGAAAGAAAATAGTTAAAGGTAATTTGGTTGGGGGAGAAATAACTTCATTTCTAGAGCTTTATCAAACAGGATATATTTCAAAAGTAACTAAAAAAGACGTTTTATTAATTGATGGTATTTTTGAAAATAGAGAAGATATAGAAGAAGTTATAGAAAAACTAAATAAATTTAAAATACTTAAAAAAGCAAAAGCTATTTTGATTTGTGAATCAATGATGGAAAATCAAGAAGTTTTAGAAAATTTCTTACAGGGGTTTAAAAACATTAAAAAAGCTAATGTTGTTGTTGGTTTAAGAGGGATGTTATCTGAAGAAATTGATATTCTTAAATTAAACCAAGAAATTAAGATTGACTTTAAAAATAATAAGGTATTTCAATAGTCAATTAACCTTTAACAAACTAAAAAAATAGTGTATAATATTGATAAATACATTTCGGAGGGGTTTAGACATGGAAAAGAAAATTTATAACTTGAAAAAATCTAGTCTAGGAAAAGTTGCTTTCTTAGATGGAACATCATTTTGTTTAGTACAAGGAATTGGTGACAGTGGTCAACAATTTAGAGACGTTTTAATAGTTAGATCAGCTGAAGAAGCAATTAGAAAGTTCCCTCAATGATCTTCAGAAGTTGTTTATTCAAACATAGCTGATAAATTAGGTACACATAACAAAATTATCGATTGATTAATTGAAAACTGAATGGAAAACGGAATCATTTCATTTAAAAATGAAATGTATGAAAGTTTTGGATTTGAAGAATTCAAAAGCATGGATCCAATTACATTTATTAAATCAGAACCTGAAATGGTAGCATTAACATTAGTTCATATTGCTGCTAGATTTACAAATGGATACTTAAAAGTTCCTGTAAATGATATTGAAATTTCAATAAGATTTATTAAAAACGTATTGGCAATTAACTTCTGAGAAGAAGGAAATCCAAAAACTGAAATTCCCCAAATGTAAGAGATTAATTAATCTCTTTTTTATTTGCTATAATTTAGTTGGTGAGAAACATTGAAAAAAATACTAAACTTTATGGCAACAATTACCATGGTTAGTTCAACAACCTTGGCAGTAACTTCTTGTGGAAACAACAATACAGGAAGTAGTTTTTATGATACAGATTATAATAAAGCCTTTGGAATGGTATTTTCAAATGAAAAGAATACAAATTTTTCAATGTTACCAACTTTAGCTAAAAAACAAACTACAGAACCACCTAAAAATGTAGATACTAATAATAAAGTTGATCAATTAGAACTTGTAGGATCAAATTTAAAAATTGATTGTGATAACTTTGTTTGTACAGATGACAATTCATTTACTGGTAGTGAAATTTCAAAAAAAGAATACAATACAACTGATAATGATAGAGTACTTATTCAATATGCATTAGATGATTTGGGAAAATGATTTTCAATTGAACCAGATGCAAGTACAGAAGTTTTTTATGATTTTTCAAATTTAACAATGAATATAAATTACGCCAATAATAACTATTACTTTAATAAGTATTCAAAAAAAGATGAACCTGAAGAGTTAATACTTTGATCACAACAAAACTCATTAACAATAAGAAGTGAAAATAAAACTTTTGACAATAACTTATCGTTTTTTGATAAAGAAATATCTTTAAATACAGAGTTAATTAATAAATTATTAGAATCAAATTCTGTAATAGTTAATGATAGTGATTTAGTTGTAACTTTTAATAATGTTGAACAACAAAAAGTGTGGGAAAAAGTTGTTATGGTTCAAGATTTGTTTGATAAATACCAATCAGATTTAAGATTTGAAGAAAATAAAAACCCAACTTATTCAAATTCAAGAACGTTTACTTCATTAAATTTAAAACCTTTTATAATTGAAAGCAAAACAATTAAAAATATTAAAGTAATTACTGAATTTAAAGATCAAGGAGGGGTGAATTAGTATGAAAAAAATACTTACAATACTTTCTTCCGTTCTTTTAACCCCTATGGGAGCAACTTTTAGTGTTTCATGCGATCCTGTTGTGTCTGTTCCTTCAAAAAGTTATCAAGGAACAACTAGTGAATTAAATATATTCTTTAATAATAAAAATACAATAAAACCTTATGATTTAAATTATTTAGAGTATATTAATGATTCATGAGAACATTTTGGCTTTGAATCAAGTTTGTCTTCAAATAAAATCGATATAACAAGTCCGAGTGTTTCTGAAAATGATCAAAAGTTTATTAATGTTTTAACAGAAATTTATAAACCATCATCACCAAATGACTTTACTGGTTTAACTATAGTTGTTGAAAATATATTTTTAAATTCAATTAATGTTAAACGTAGTGAAGATGGTGTTTATAAAACAAAAGTTCAATCAGATTTAGCTTTAACAATTCAAAAAGGTTGAAAAGAGCAAGGAAAAATTTTAGCTTCAATAACAAATTCAACTGATTTAAATAAATTAGAAACATTTTCATTCATAAATAAAATAATTACAGGAATAGGGTTCGGATTAAAAGTTAATGATGAGCAAAAAACCGATGAAAAAACAGGGGATGAATATTATGAAGTAAAAGGAAGTTTAAGTGATAAAGAAAGACCTCAATTTACTTCTAAACTAATATCTAGTGCTCAATCTAAGTTATCGTTAAATCTAACTGATTCAATAAAATTTGATAAAACAGATAAAAGCAAAATGACAATTGATGGAATGGAATATAGATTTGTATAAAAAAACAGTGTAATTACACTGTTTTTTTGAACACATCACTGTTTTTATAAATTTGATTGATTAATTCAACTTTACCTCTAAGTTCTTCACTTATCATGATTCCTTTGTTGAAAACTATTATTTTTGATTTCTCATTAATGTTATTAACATTTATGTTTTCCATTTCATCTTCATCAATTTCTTGACCGATTATATTTGCAAAGTAATGTTCAATGATTTCACTAGCTTCTCTTTTTTTCTCAAAGTCAGGATCTGACTCAAGTATTTGCAATTCTTCTTTGAAATTATCACTTTGCTTTGGATTTTCAACACTTCATCTTTTTAGTTTTTCTAAACTTATATCTAAATTTGATTGAAGAATGTATTCTAAATCTTCATAGTCAATTTCATCTAATGAACTGTCTTGTCCAAGTTTGCTCAATAAGCTATCAATAACATTTAAAGCTTTGTTTAAGTTTTTAGTTATATTGTTTATTTGCATTTTCATGATCAATTCAGTTATTTTTTCTTGAATATCATTTGGATTTTTTTGAAGAGCTTCAAATAACTCCATTTGTGCTGAATTTCCAACACTTTCTAAGTCATCATTATTTTTAATGTTTAAACTATAGTTAGAAATAAACTCTTTAATTTCGCTATATTCGTTTAATTTTTCAATATCTAATTTTATTTTATTTAACATGTAAGATGTAACATTTACATCTGGTGTAAAGTCGTTAAAACCTATATCTGTATCATCTAAAAAACCAGTTTTAAAGTTATCAATCTTTTGATTTATGAATTTTTTAAATCAACCAACAGTTATTTGATCAATATACTCTTTGAAGTTATTTGAATTTTGCATTTTATTTCACCTTTAAAGATATAATATCTCATATTAGCTCATTTTTAAATACAAAAATATGATATTATCTTTATAAAGTAGGTATATCAATATGAAAAGAAATTCAATAAAAATTATTGATGATGGATTCTTTTTATTAAATGAAAATCAAAATTTTAGATTTGACAAAGAAGCCTCTAAAAAAATATTAGAAAACATTCAGTTTCCTATAATAGTTTTAGACACTGAGTTTTTCAATCACTCACACGATAATGGCGAAAACGGTAAAAAGTTATATAGTGAAGCTAATAAAGACTTAGTTTATGTAATACAATATTCTTTTGCAAAATCATTAAAAGAGATTTCAAACAGAGATAATAAAAAGGCTATTAAATCAATTACTATAAAAAGAAATTTTAACGATAAAACATATGATTTTTTTGACCAATATTCAAAAATGATTATTTCATTTCTAAATATGTGTAGAAACAAAGAAATCAGAACAATTGTTTGTGCTGGTGCTAGCAATGATGTGAAAATCATTAACCAATGAATTAATGAAAACAAAAAGTTATTTGCAAGAAAAACTTTAAAAATGGCTTTTTATAACAAAGACACAAAAGAGTTGAATGCAAACTATTTTGATATTTACGATATTTTAGAAAAAACATTTTCTTTTTCAAATACAACTAAAACTGGAGAAGAGTTTTGAAAGAGAGAAAATCTACCAAAGGGTAAACAAAGTGATGAAATGATTGCTCTTACTGGTACAAAGAAATTCTTCGATTGATTTGAAGATATAAGTCAAAACCTTTTAAAAGACGAAAAAGAAGACATCTATACAATGTGTTGTAATGCTTATTCATTCTTGTCTAAACCTGCAACTGCCAAAATTGAATTTGAAGATTTTAAAGCAATGAACAGAAACATTAAAAGAGTTATTGATCATTGTTATAATGATGTACTTAAAGTATTAGAATTTTTATCTTTTGTATATGAATTTACTCATGTACCTTATGCAAAAAACACCTATATAAAAAAATATTAAGTTAGTTTTTTGAGATTAAAATAGGTCAATAAAATTGGTATAATTATATTGTTAATTCGAGGTGAGATGAAAAATGGCAAATAAAAAATCAAATAATTTTTTATTGTTAAACTATTTTAAACCATCAATATATCTTGAGAGTTACGAAAAAGTTAATTTAGCTTCACTTAAAAATAGTGGAATTAAACTTGTTATGTGTGACATGGACAACACTTTAATTGGTTGAAATGAAAGAATACCTTCATCTGATGTCATAAACTTTATAAAAAGTGTTTATGCTCAAAATATGGAGTTTGTTCTTTTTTCAAACAACATTCGAAGTAGGGTTGAAAACTTTGCTAAAAAAGCAGGAATCAAAAACTACTTTTGAGACTGTAAAAAACCACTTCTTGGAAAAATGAAAATAGTTAAAAAACTATTTAAATACAAAGAAGAAGAAATGATTTTAATTGGTGATCAACTTGTAACTGATGTTTTGGTTGCAAACAGAGCACACATTAAAAGTATTCTTGTTTCTCCTTTAAGTAGAAACAAAGAAGAAAGTAAAACAGTTCAATTTTTAGAAAAACATATTTTAAAGAAACTATCACAAAAGAACATCTTACATGAAGGGTTCTATAATGAAGGGGAAATAGGAGGTAACTATGAAATTCTCTAACAACGATCAAATAAATGAATTAGAAAAACAAATTGAAGAACTTGAAGATCAAGCTTTACAAATGAATGCAGCTACAGAACAAACTGTAAAAGTAAAACAAAAAAGTAAAGTTACTTTAACAGAAGCAAAACCTGGAGTTGGAAACACAACTAACTTTAATTCAACAGGACCAAAAAAATGTATTGGTTGTGGAAAAGAGTTACAAACAGTTGATGACAGACTTCCTGGATTTAGTTTAAACATTGAAAAACAAGATTTATGTTTAAGATGTTTTAAAATTAAATACTACAACAAACTTGTTGAACAAGAAATAAATGATCAAGACTTTATAGATATTATTGATGAAATAAACTCTACAAACAAAAAAATCAGATATTACTATGTTGTTGATATCTTTGATTTACCAGGAAGTAGACTTACATGATTAGAACAATTAATTTCTAAAAAAGAAGTTGTTATTCTTGTTAATAAAATTGACTTATTCCCTAAAGCAGTTAAGAAAACAAAAATCTTTAACTACATTAAAAAAATCTTTGCAGATTCACCATTGCGTGATTCAAAAATAATATTGACAAGTTCAATCAAACCAGACTTTGTATTTGCTCTTGTAAATGAACTAAAATCAGTTGAATATGATCAATATATTGTTGGTATTTCAAATGCTGGAAAATCAAGTTTAATGAATGCTTGTTTAAAATTAAACCAACAAATTCCTTCAATAGTAACTTCAAAATATGTAAATACAACTTTAGATAAAATCAAAATTAACTTTACAGAAAAAAACTTTGTATATGATACACCAGGGCTTGTAAAACACAATCACATTGCTATTGCAACAGCTCCAACTTATTGAGATTTCTTTTTCTTCCAAAAAGAAATCAAACAAGTTACTTATCAATTAAATCAAGGTCAATCAATCTTTTATGGAGGACTTGCATGATTTACATTTGAAGAAGGTCAAGCATATAATGAAAAAAATGGAAAAGAAGCTAAAACTGGATTTCACTTATATGTAAATAAACAAATGCCTTTACACAGAACTAAAGCTGTAAATGCACAAGCTTACTTCAAAAAAAATCGTCATTCTTTAGCTCCAAGATTACTTGATAAAGATTGTGATTTTGAAACTCACACATTTACTTATAACAATGAAAGAAAAGTTGACTTACACATATCTGGTCTTGGATGAATTAACTTTAAATCATACAAGGGTATGAAATTATCAATTACTGTTCCAAAAACAGAATATGGTATTCGTGTAACTGAACTTGATGCATTAATTTAAAAAAGAACAAAAACAATCTATATAATAAAAATAAAAAGAGGGTATGAATATGAAAATAAATAATATTGAAGTAAATCTCCTACCTATAAATCCTAGATATACTAATATAAGCGATATTAATATCAAGGAAATGGATTCCAATGATAAAGATTTTAAAAAAAGTAATTTAGAAATTGCGAAAGAATTAATTAGGTATGAAGATAATTTACAAGATATGTATGAGTTAATTAATTCAATAATTACAAAAGGTTGACAATTTTTAAATGATAAAATATTAATTCATTTAGATCGTGAAAAAACTAATTATTATATCCTTGAAGGTAATAGAAGATTTTTGGCAACTCTATTAATAAAAAAAGAGATTTTAGTTGATGATATTGTTGTTTTTACAGAAAAAGATTTTTTAGTTGAGTCTGATTTTAAAACTTATGAGAAAAATATAAAAGAAATTAAAAAAAGTATTAATAAAAATAGAAAAGTTATTGAATTAGAAGAAAAATTTTTTGAAGATGTAACTGATTATTCAGAAACAGAAATTTGGCAAATAATTTATTCAAAACATATAGGAGAACAAGTTGGGAAAAGGGACTGATCAAGAGCTAAATATTTTCAGGATATTTTTAACATATATAAATCTAAAAAAAATACTAAGGATAAAGATGAAACAATAAATGAGCTATCATCTTTATTTGGAAAAAAAGTTTCAATTATAAAAAGAGACTTGGAGAGCGCTGCATGAGTTATAAATTCTATAAGGATTTATGAATTAAATTCAAATAAAATAGTTAAATTAGAAAATTTGAAGGTATCGGGATTTGAATTGATAAGAAGTCATGTGATTTGAGTAAGGGGTAAGAAATTTACATTAGGAAAATTTTTGGGAATAAAAATTAATTTAGAGAATTTAACATATGAATATGATGAAAAATTTAGTGAAGGGCAATTTTCAAAAATTATAATATTCCTTATTGAGAACTCAATATTAGGAAAAATAACAACTAGGGGAATAGATGAAGATGTATATGATGAGTTTTCTGAAGTTATTGGTGAGAGTGTTTATAATAAAAAAACTTTGAACAGCGTTTATTTAAAATTTAAAAACCTAGATAAAAATAAAGAAAAAATGAATAATGAAGAAAAAAAACTTTTTGAATTATTGAAGTTGATGAAAATGAAAGATGTAAATAAAGAAGAACTAATAGATCAACCTTTTGATAGCAGGTATATTAAATCAATAAAATATATTATGAGAAATGACTTAATGGCGGTTTCCAATCTATTAATGTTTGATGAGGATGAGTATCCATTATCAAATATATCGCTTTGTATAAGAATAATAATTGATATGCTTATTTTAGAAATTTTATATAGAATTAAAAATATTAATATTTTTATGAATGTTAAAGGCATTCAATATTCTGATCAAGAAAAACAGGTTATAAATACTTTTTTTGCAAATGAACATTTAAAAAGTGATGATTTAAAAATAATTACAGCTTTAATTTCAAAAATTGTATTTAAAACTGGTAAAACTGCTTTTATTAATTCTATTTTTAATGAAATTAATAATCTATATAGTTTGGAGTTAAAATCGTTAAATCTAAACTTACAAGATTTGTTCCCTTTGTTTTCAAAAATTTTAGAGTTTAAAATTAATCCAAAAGCAAAATCTCTTCAAAATATTAATTTATTAAATGAGTTGGTTCATAGGCCATACATTGGATTTGAAAAAGTAATTAAGGATTTAACAATTATAGATAACTTCAATGATATTTTTACTACAACTTTAAGCTTTTTAAAAATATCAAAAATTTGAAATAAATAATTTCTGTTTTAATTATCAATATAAAATATTATTTAAGGAATAAACAAAAATGAATGAAAAACTTGTAAAACACGAAAATAAAATTACTAATAAGAAAACTTATTTGGTAAATTCAAAAATATGAAAAAAAAATTCTCGAATGTGAGGAGATAAAATGCATAGGATATGCTCTTATGTGGCAATGTTTCCACCTACATTAGCAAATTATTTTATTGAAAATTATTCTGAAGAAAATGATGTCATACTAGATACTTTTTCAGGTAGAGGGACTACTGTTTTGGAAGCGAGAATGTTAAATAGAAAAGCTTATGCGATTGACTTAAATCCATTTGCATATGTTCTTTCAAAAGCTAAATCTAATAGTTTTTTATTAGAAGAGGTTTTAGATGAATTAAAAAAATGAGAAGTACAATATAATTCTTATAATTTTGATATTGAAATTGATGATGAAATGGAAATCTATTATAGTAGAGCAAACCTAAAACAAATAACTTTTATTAAAGAATTTTATGGAAAAAACTGAAGAACATTAGACGAAATTCAAAATTTTATATTAGCAATTACTCTTGGTTTAATGCATGGTCCTCAAAGAAAAAGTGGAGATAGTATGTACTTTTCACTAAGTATGAGTAATTGCATATCTATGTCTAAAAATTATGTAAAAAATTTTGCAAATAAAAAGAATCTTAAAAGACCAGAGGATAATATTTTTTCTAAAATAGAAAATAGAATTAAAAATATTTTAAAAGGTTCTAAATATTCTAAAGTACAGGCTAAAGTTTTATATGGTAATTCATTGGAAATAAGCAATTATATTGATGTAAAACCGAAACTGATTTTTACATCACCACCTTACTTAAATATTATTAATTATACTCAACAAAACTGAATTAAAATGTGATTGCTTGGTTATGATTCTAAAGACAAAAATAATGATTTGAAATTAGATGATAAACATAATATAAAAAACTATATCGAGTTTATGAAGAAATATTTAATTTCCATTAGTAAAATAATGGATAAAAATTCAACATTAGCAATGGTTATAGGAGATGTTCAAAAAGTAAATGAAGTTTATTCTTTTGATAAAATGTGAAATGAAAATTTAAGATTTTACGTAAAAGATATTGTTCTTACTGAAATATACACAGATCCTATAAATCAAAATAATAAGGCAACAAATTCCATGGGGAATAGAGCTGGTAAATCAACAAGAATAGATAAGATATATATATTTAAAAAAGTGATTAAGTAAATTATTTTTTTAAAAGTTTTAAAAAAATACAAAATTTGACTAAAATTCTATTAAAATCCAATTAAAAGTGGTATATTTATAACATATGTCTAAGGAGGGTCACAGTATGAAACTAATATTAGCTATCGAAATTGGTGTTAATTCTTCAAAAGTGGGTCTTGTAAATCAATACGGAGATTTACAAGCCAAGTTTTCTGTTGACCATGACTTAAACAATCTTATACCTAATTTATATGAAAAAATAATTGATGGCTTAGAAGCTATTGGAATTAACTATGAAGAAGAAGTTGAAAAAATCGGTTTAGCAATGGGTGGTTATATTGATCACATGCTAGGAATAGTTAGATATTCTGCAAACTTAAACTTAACAAACTACAATATTAAAGATATTGCAGAAGAATTATTTAAAAAACCAATTTTTGTAATAAATGATGCTAATGCAAGTGCATTAGGAGAATTTTGAACTGGTGTTGCAAAACAATATGACTCAATTATCTTCTATTACATTGATAATGGAATTGGAGGAGCTGTAATTACTGAAGGTAAATTAGCTCCTGGTTCTAGAGGATTTGCTGGAGAATTTGGTCATGGTGGAGGAGTGTTTCAAACAAAATACGAATGTCCTTGTGGACTTGTAGGATGTATTGAACCTATGAGTTCAATAATGGGTGTTGAAAACCACTTCAGAGCATCATTTAAAAACAAAAAAAATCATCCAGCAGCAGATTTCTTTGCAAATCCAGAAACAATTACTTTTAAAGAAATTGTAGAAGTTTATGAAGAAAAAGGATATCCTTATGAAATAACTGATTTATTAGAAGAAGCTCTTGAACCAGTTATTATGCATATGGCTTCAATGATAAATGCATTAGATCCAGAAGCAATAATCTTGGCTGGTGGATTAACAGATTTAGATGATAAATTAATTGAAATAATTGAAACAAACATTAAAAAATACATAATTGACATGTTTGCAGAAGAATTAACTATTGAAATTGCTGAACTAGGAAATGATTCAACAATGATAGGTAGTGCATATTACGCATTAAATGATTGAAAAATATTCTAATTTTCAATCATTTTTTTATGAAAGGGGTTATTTTAAAGTGGAAAAGTTACTTAAAAGAATTAATGAACTTGCAGCAATTAAAAAACAAAGAGAATTAACACAAAGTGAATTAGAAGAAAGAACTAAGTTAAGAGAAGAGTATATTAAGTTATTTAGAGCTGGTTTTGAACAACAATTAGAAAACACTGTTTTTGTTGACGAAAATGGAAATGAAATAAAAAGAAAGAAAGATAAATAATGCCTTTAAAGCATTATTTTTTTCTTTTATAATTGGAAAAAATTTTTAAAAAATCTTTTTATTTTGTAAAAATATTTTATATAATATAAATAAGTCTTTATGAGTAAGACGAGAAGGGAAATAATAAAATGAAAAAATTATTAGGATTATTAGCAGCTACTGGATTAGTTGCAACAACAAGTGCTACAGTTGTAGCTTGTGGAGAAACAGGGGATAAAGAAGCTAACAAATTAGTTAAAGATGTTAAAAACTTTATTGAAAAAAATGAAGCTAAACTAAATTCATCAGCTGATGAAAAAGCAGTTATTGATGCTGTAAATACAAAGTTCAAAGCAACTGGAGAAAACGGACTTATAGTTAAAGATGAAAATGATAAAACAATTAAAGCTGATAGTTTATTTTTATCAGTTACAAAAAAAGTAGCTACTACACCAGCACCAAAAGGAACTAAAACTTTAGAATTTACAATTGAAGTATTTGGAGCAGTTGTTAAACCAACAACACCAAGCACTAAAACTGAACCAGCTAAAGTTGAATACGAAAAAGGTAAAACTGCTATTGCAAAATCAGAAGCAAAAGTTACTTTAAATGATTCAATAGCAAAAGTTAGTGATTACAAAAAAGCTTTAGAAGCAGAAGGAGTTAAAACTCATGAATCTGCAGAAGCTGAATTAAAAGGTCTACAAGACGTTGTAAAAACTGAAGGAATTGAATCAAGTAAAATTGAAGTAAAAGTAGCAGCAACAAATGATAAAGCAGCAACTTATACTGTAACAGTTACATTAAAAGCAGGTTTCGCTTCAGATTTAAAAGACAAAGCAGTAACTTTTGAAGTTACTGGATCATTTAAAACTACACCAGAACAAGGCGGAGGTCAAACAGAACCTGGAACACCACAATCATTATAATTTTCAATTAATTTAAAAACATTTACTATTTGTAAATGTTTTTTTTTTTTTTTTTTTTGATTTTGAACTTTGAAATTCAACTAAAAAGAGTGTAGAATAAAAGTGGAGTTTTTAAGGAGAATATAATTATGAAAAAATTATTAGGATTATTAGCAGCTACTGGATTAGTTGCTACTACAAGTGCTACAGTTGTAGCTTGTGGTCCAAAAAATGAACAAAGCACAAAAGAAGTTACTTTAAGAGAAACAAAAACTAGTGAAAATATAATATTAATAAACTCTGAAATTAAAACAGGTGGATCTGTTGAAATTTCAGATGATTCAATAGTTAAAATTAGTGATATAAAAGTTGTTAATGGAAAAGTTACAGCTAAATTAACTGCGAAACAAATTACAGAAAATGATCAGAATCAAAAAATTGTTATTACTTACAAAAATAATATTTTAACAAAAGAAGAAGTAAAATCGATTACTTTTGAAATAAATGTTAAAATTGAGAAAAAAGAGATTTCAAAACCAGATACTGAAATTGATGTTCAAAAAGTAAAAACTGATATTGAAAATGCTGTAAACGGAAAAACAAGTAAAGCTGATGTTGAAACAGCTATTAAATCAATTACTCAAAAATCAAACGAATTTACAGCAGCTATTACTGTAAACGAACCAGTTACTGATGGAGAAGTTATAAATGAGCAACAACCAATGAAAATTGATTATTCTGTAACATTAAAAGCTAATAAAGGATTTAAATTACCAGCAGGCAGTGATGGAAAAATCTCAGGAACAGTAAAATATAGTGTTTCAAAACCAGATACTGAAATTGATGTTCAAAAAGTAAAAACTGATATTGAAATTGCTGTAAACGGAAAAACAAGTAAAGCTGATGTTGAAACAGCTATTAAATCAATTACTCAAAAATCAAACGAATTTATAGCAGCTATTACTGTAAACGAACCAGTTACTGATGGAGAAGTTATAAATGAGCAACAACCAATGAAAATTGATTATTCTGTAACATTAAAAGCTAATAAAGGATTTAAATTACCAGCAGGCAGTGATGGAAAAATCTCAGGAACAGTAAAATATAGTGTTTCAAAACCAGATACTGAAATTGATGTTCAAAAAGTAAAAACTGATATTGAAATTGCTGTAAACGGAAAAACAAGTAAAGCTGATGTTGAAACAGCTATTAAATCAATTACTCAAAAATCAAACGAATTTACAGCAGCTATTACTGTAAACGAACCAGTTACTGATGGAGAAGTTATAAATGAGCAACAACCAATGAAAATTGATTATTCTGTAACTTTAACTGCTAATAAAGGATTTAAATTACCAGCAGGCAGTGATGGAAAAATCTCAGGAACAGTAAAATATAGTGTTTCAAAACCAGATACTGAAATTGATGTTCAAAAAGTAAAAACTGATATTGAAAATGCTGTAAACGGAAAAACAAGTAAAGCTGATGTTGAAACAGCTATTAAATCAATTACTCAAAAATCAAACGAATTTACAGCAGCTATTACTGTAAACGAACCAGTTACTGATGGAGAAGTTATAAATGAGCAACAACCAATGAAAATTGATTATTCTGTAACATTAAAAGCTAATAAAGGATTTAAATTACCAGCAGGCAGTGATGGAAAAATCTCAGGAACAGTAAAATATAGTGTTTTAAAACCAGATACTGAAATTGATGTTCAAAAAGTAAAAACTGATATTGAAATTGCTGTAAACGGAAAAACAAGTAAAGCTGATGTTGAAACAGCTATTAAATCAATTACTCAAAAATCAAACGAATTTATAGCAGCTATTACTGTAAACGAACCAGTTACTAATGGAGAAGTTATAAATGATCAACAACCAATGAAAATTGATTATTCTGTAACTTTAACTGCTAATAAAGGATTTAAATTACCAGCAGGTAATAATGGAATAATTTCAGGTGCAGTAGAATTTATTGTTTAATAAAAAATAACCAAAAAAACCTTATCAGTTAAGGTTTTTTATTTTTTTAGAGATATAATTATTTTGAAAATAGACGAGGTTTTAAAATACATGAACAAAAACAACAAAAATTTAAATGCTTTAAGAATATTAGGTATTCAAGCAGTTAATAAAGCTAATTCTGGACATCCCGGAATAGTTTTAGGAGCAAGTCCAATAGTGTTTTCACTATTTACAAAACTTATGAACATAAACCCAAAAAATCCATCTTGATTTAATAGAGATAGATTTGTTTTAAGTGCAGGACATGGTAGTGCACTTTTATACAGTGCACTACACTTATCTGGTTTTGATCTTTCAATTGATGATATGAAAAACTTTAGACAATTGAATTCAAAAACTCCAGGACATCCAGAATTTGGACACACACAAGGAGTTGAAGCAACAACTGGACCTTTAGGTCAAGGTTTTGCCATGGGAGTTGGTATGGCACTTGCAGAAAGTCATTTAGCAAGTAAATACAACAGTGAAAAGTACAAAGTTGTAGATCACTTTACATATGTATTGTGTGGAGATGGTGACTTACAAGAAGGTGTATGTCAAGAAGCAATAAGTTTTGCTGGAAGATACAAGTTAAACAAATTAATTGTTTTACATGATTCAAACGACATTCAACTTGATGCTCCAGTAAATGTAGCTCAAAGTGAAGATATAATAGCTAAATTTAAAGCAGCAAACTGAAATACAATTTTAGTTGAAAATGGTGAAGACTTAAACGAAATTGAAAAAGCAATTCAAACAGCACAAAACAGTGATAAACCAACTTATATTGAAGTTAAAACTGTTATTGGAATTGGTTCAACCAACCAAGGAACTACAAAAGTTCATGGTGCTCCATTAGGAAATGATATTGAAACAGTTAAACAATACTTTAACTGAAATGAACCAGACTTTACAATTCCAAGTGATGTATATGACTTTTGAAAAGTTAACGTTTCAAATAGAGGAGTTGGTCAAAACGATCAATGAGATAAAATCTTTGAAGCATACCAAAAAGAAAACCCTCAATTAGCTCAAGAATTGTTAAATTCTATTAACAAAGAATGAAATGTTGATTTAAAAGACTTACAAGCTTTAAATAAAGGAACAGAACAAGCTACAAGAGTAAGTAGTGGAGAAGTATTTAACTTGTTAAGTAAAAACATTCCTGCTTTAATTGGTGGAAGTGCTGACTTGTGTGAATCTACAAAAATCAAAGGTGCTGATGGAAACTATGACTTTGATAATAGAAGTGCAAGAAACATAATGTATGGAGTTAGAGAATTTGCAATGAGTGCAATCAACAATGGTATTGCACTTCATGGAGGACTACTTCCAGTTGCATCAGGGTTCTTTGTCTTTGCAGATTACTTAAAACCTGCTTTAAGAATGAGTTCAATTATGAACTTACAAACTTTAAGTGTATTTACTCACGATTCAGTGGCTGTTGGAGAAGATGGACCAACTCACCAACCAATCGAACAACTTGCAATGTTAAGAAGTATACCAAACATAAGTGTTTACAGACCTTGTGACATGAACGAAACTATAGCAAGTTACTATAATGCTTTAAATGATAAAAATCATCCAAGTGTTATTATTGCAACTCGTCAAAACTTAAAAGAATTAGATCATTCAAATGAAATTGTAGAACAAGTAAATAAAGGTGCATACATTTTGAGTGAAACAAAAGATGCAAACATTACTTTAATAGCAACAGGAAGTGAAGTTTCACTTGCTCTTGATATAAAAGCTGATTTAGAAAAAAATGGACAAAAAGTAAATGTTGTTTCAATGCCAAACATGAATCATTTCTTAAATCAATCAAAAGAATATCAAGATTCAGTTATAAACAAAAATACTCACAGATTTTCAATAGAATTAGGATCAACTTATGGTTGACATAGATTCTTAGGAGATAGTGGAAAAGCTTATGGAATAGACACATTTGGATATTCTGCTCCAGCACAAGATGTTATTGAACACATTAAATTTACAAGTAATGAAATTTCAAAAGATATCTTAAGTCACTTAAAATAATCAAAAAATATGATAATATTAAAAAAGTGGATTTTTTAAAAGGAGAATAATTATGGCTTGATGAGGAGTATTGTTAATAGCGATAGCTGCAGCTGTTGTTGGAGGAATAATTGGTTTTATAATAACTAGAAAAGTTATTCAAAAACAACTTAGAGAAAACCCTCCAATTAATGAAAATCAAATTAGAGCAATGTACAGAAGTATGGGAAGAAAACCTACTGAAGCTGACATTAAAAAAACTATGAACGCTGTAAAAAGAGGAAGATAGTTAACTTATTTATACTGAAAATATTTTTATTCCATAAAAATATTTTTTTTTTTTTTTTTTTGAAAAATATAATATATAATCATTTAGGAATTTAACAACACAAAAATACAGAAAAAAGAAATACAGAAAATATAAATAGGACGGTGGACAAACATGATACAAGTATTTACTTGTAATGATTTTAAAAGGGTTAATGCATTTTTAGTACATAATGCAGATAAAAAAGCTATTTTAATTGATACTGGTTATTTAGCTTACAAAGATATAATAGAATTTGTTGAAAAAGAAGGAATACAAATTACAGATATCTTTATAACACATGGACATTTCCCACACTTTTACGGATTAAATGAAATTTGTAAAAGTCAAAAAAACCCAAATGTTTTTATAGGAAAAGAAGATTTATTAAATCTATTTGATCCAGAAAAAAACATGAGTGATTTTTTTGAAGGGGTAGAGAAATGTGTTATACAACCTATTAAAAATTTAAAAGTAATATCAGAGGATACAAACGTAATAATAAATGGATATAATGTAAATATCTTCAAAAAAGGAGCTCACACAGATGGATCTTTAATGATAGCTATACCTGAAAGAAAATTCATTTTCTTAGGTGACTATATTATTAAAGATGAAACTTATTTAATTGATAAAATTATGCAATTAAGCAGTGAGTCAGAAGAAAAAGCTAAAGAAATATTTAATTGATTAATTAATGATTTTGACAAAAACTATTCGGTTTTCACAGGCCATTATGAATATGGTTTCCAAATAAGAAACATATTAGAAGATGATGAAGCTAAATTATTAAGAAAATATATTGAGAAAAACTAAACAGATGTCTTTCGAAGAAAGGCATTTTATTTAACTCGAATTAAGCAAAAAGAAAAGTGCTATTTAGTAGCACTTTTCTTTTTATTATCTTTTTTAGCTTTTTCTTTTTTTGGTTTTTGTTTTTTAACTTTTTCTTTTTTTGGTTTATCTTTTTTTGATTTTCTTTCACCTAAGAAAGCAGGTTCTGTTCCTTTAATTAAACGTTGAATGTTTTGTCAGTGTCTTGCTAACAATATTATCATTGAAGCTGTAGTTACTAAGTTAATAACTAAGAAACTATCATAAACATCATTTGTGTGTAATTTATTATATCAAACAGCTGAGAAAGCATTGCTTTCATATAATTGTTTAAAGAATGTTCCATCAATATCGAAGTTGTGTAATCCTGAAATTTGAGGAATTCACATTAAGATAGCTGTAATAACTGAAGCAAATATTGAAGCAATACTTACTTTTCTAGTTGTTAACACTAAAGTTAATCAAACACCAAACATTACAATACCCATCATTCAGTTAATAACAAACATTAATCCCATAAAACAACTTACTGCTTTACCACCTTTGAATTTGTAATAAACTGGTCAACAGTGACCAACTAATGCAAAGAAAGCAGGGATTATTAGAATTGTATCTCTAAAAATAGGAGTATTTATTTTACTTAAACCTAAAGCAATAAATAAAGCTATAAATATTTTAAAGGCATCAAATAGCATAATGGCAACTCCTCATTTTTTACCAATTATCCTACTTGCATTAGTAGCACCTGCATTTTTACTTCCTTGATCTCTAACATCTTTGTTAGTTTTTAATTTTACAATTGTAATTGAAAATGAAAAACTACCAATTAAATAAGCAACAACAGAAGCGATAGCTGTACCTGCCACAATTTCTCAACTCATAATATTAATACTCCTTTTTAAATCTAAACACATAAATAATCATACTATAAACATATGGCAATATGCAAGAAAATAGTTTAAAATAAAATAATAAACAAGTCAATAAAAGCAATAAAAATGGGGGTTTTTTATAGATGAAGTTGATAGATAAAATAAATTTAAGAAAAATAATATTTAACTTATATAAAAGAGATCTTACAGGGTTAGTTGGAAATCCTGATTACAAGTTAAATGATGAACAAAAACAAGAATTAATAGCTTTG
Source organism: Spiroplasma sp. BIUS-1 (assembly GCF_010365805.1). NCBI lineage: Bacteria > Bacillati > Mycoplasmatota > Mollicutes > Entomoplasmatales > Spiroplasmataceae > Spiroplasma > Spiroplasma sp. BIUS-1. The sequence continues at coordinate 461,341 of NZ_CP048386.1, forward strand.
GGACAAACTGATGATGCCAAAACATTATTTGAAGGAATTAATAATTTCTTTGAAAAAAACATTAACAACGATCCAATTGAATTAAGTTTAATGCTAACTTTAGTTTTACAAAGATATAACTATTTTTACAAAACAGAAGTAGAGTGAAAAGAGTATTGTAAAAACTTTGAAAATATACAAGACAAAGATCCAGGAGAATTCTTTTTAACTTATATTGCTGATTTCTTTGATGGTCAAATAGATTTATATACAAACAGTTATGAAGAAATTTTAGAAGAATTTGTAATTGAAAAATGAAATGAAAAGTTCGCAAAAGATATCAATAATTTAGTTAAAAACATTAATAGTTCACAAAACTTTCAAGATAAGTTATTAAATTGTGAAAAAATGGTTTTATTTTTACAAGATACAAAAAATATTTACTCAAGTTTAGAGTCAGTTGGTGTTGAAAACGAAAAACAACAGTTTCTAGCTCATACAAATGAGTTAAAAATAATCTTTCAATCATTAAACCACTTAGTAAATGAAGTATTAAAACAAATAATAGCTGTATAAGAGGTAAGAGATATGTTTGAAAAATATGCAAAAATGAGCAAAGCTCAATTAGAAGAAAAACTTTTAGAAATTGAAACTAGTTATAAAATTGTTTTAGATGAAGAAAAGAAAATTGATAAGAAAGTTAGAAAAAACTTATGACTTTGATATTTATTTCCTTTCTTTGGACTTTTTATCTATCAAGCTCATTTGAGAAGAAGAAAAGAAAAGAGCGAAAACTACTATACTATAAAAGACAAGAAACAAGACTTGATCTATATAGAGTTAGAAATTCAATTTTTAAAGTCAAAAATAGAGACAATGTAATACATTGTCTTTTTTATTTGTAAAAACTATTAAAAAGTGAAAATTCCTTTATAGCAATTTAAAAAGAATTTTTATTTCAAAATTACCTAATTCATTGACTTTTAGACATTATTTCTAATCTGTCAACTACTAGAAAAACCTTAAAATTAAAATATACTTACATTTTAAAGGTGGCTGGGTGGGTAAGTGAAAGAAAGGAAAAAAGTATATGTTAAAACTTTTAAGTCTTATAGGAACTTTTGGGGTTTCTACTTCTGCTATCACACCAGTGGTTGTGATGAATGAACAAACAAGAGAAACAAGTTCAACAAGTGTTGAACAAGGAGTTATGAGAATTACTGTTGATAATAGAAAACACTTTGACAGTGATGGAAAAATAATTCCTTCAACACAAGATTATAAAGAGGTATTGATAAAAGCTATAGATGAACAAAGAGCTTTTAATCAACAAAACAATGTAACTAACTTTAAAATAACAAACAGTATTACTAGATTACCAGGAATTTCATTTGATGGTTCTTTACAAGTTGGAAGACAACTTTCAAAACTTATTAATGCAAAAGAATATGAAGTGTTAAGTATGAACGTAACTGTTGAAAAGTTAGATAACCGAGGAAACTATACTTATGCAATTGGATATGAAGCAATAGCTGATGGAGAAATGGTTAAAGAAGATCTTTATGGATACCAAAGATTACAATCACTTGCTGATTTCCAAATAAAACCAGGATATAACATGACATTCGATACAGAATATACAATTTCTGAATCAATAGAACATACAGATAAACAATATAATTCAAATATAAGTCTTCCAAAATTGGGAATTGACTTTTTAGCAAGTCAAGTAATTGACATGTTTAATTATCAACCAAATAATTTAAATCAAAATGCCATTGACTATATTAATTCAACATTAAATGTAAAAATTTCAAATACAAGTGCTTTAAATGTTTACAAAGCTATAAACAATAATGGGGTTTATGAAATGGGAGAAATCATTTCAAATAATGAAATGGTAACAGAAGAATACTTCTATGTATCATTCAACTCAACTGATGCCTCTGGAGTGTTTAATATGCTTGTTAAAAAATAATAGAAATTATATTTTAATTTATTAAAAAAATGATTTGTTTAAATACAAATCATTTTTAATGTCTTATCAAATTCTTTGACTTATCAAAATAGGGTAAATATGATAAAATATTTAAAAGGTAAAAAAATATGAAGAAAAATTTATTTGATTTAAACGAAAACTTAGAATATGACATGGACTACATTTTTTACAATGATGGTGTTTCATCATGTACTCATGATGTAATTTCAAAAGATGCAAGAGATAATAGATTTAAATGTACTCAATGTTTTATGGTTTTTAATATAAAAGATCAAAAACAATTATTAAAATTCAAAAGAAGAGTTGTTGAAACTTTTAATTTTGAAAAAGCAGAATCAGCTTTAAGAAAAGAAATTAAAAAATTAAAAGCAGGAGAAGAAGATGAAGAATAATACAATATCTTTTTTTTATAACAATTTAACTATGATTATGATGAATCTTGAAGATTCAGTTGGTTTAATTGCTGATTTTGAAAATTGAAGTGAAAAAGAAGATGAACAAATAATAAAACTTAAACAAACAGCTAAAGAAAGTAATTTAAAAACTACTTTATTTGTTGTAACAGATCAAGAAATGAATTTCGGTTTATGAAATTCACAAAATATAATTGAAAAAGCAAATGAAAAAGAAATTGATTATGTAGTTTTCTATCAAGTAAACGCTTTTTTAAATCAAATGCCAGATTTAGATTTATTTAAAAACATAGAAGACTTTTTAAGTGTTAGAAAAATGGTTATTGCAAAAGACTATGTTGATAATAACTATTCAAGATTTGATGTGAACTTTATTTTAAATAATTGAAAAGATAATGCAATTGTTATTGAAACCAAAGAAACAAAAGATTTAGAAGTTAATTTAAAACTTTTAAATAATAGTGAATTTGAATTATTTAAAAATACAAATAAATTAAGTTATAAATTTGATGCAAGAGTTGGAGAAGGAAAAAAACTTGGAAGAACAATTGGTTTTCCAACAATAAATTTAATAACAGAAGAAAGATTACCTTTAACTGACGGAGTTTATGCATGTAAAGTTTATGTTGATCACTTAAAAGAAACTTTCTTAGGTTCTGGTTGTTATTGAAAAAACGAACTTAACCAAGATGTATTTGAAATCTTTTTAATAGATTTTGATCAAGAAATATATGGATGAAAAGTTACAGTGGAACCGTTAGAAAAGTTAAGAGAAAATATTAAAGTTGATGGTCTTGATCACTTAAAAGAAATATTAAAAAACGATGTAGAACAAACAAAGAAATTTAAAAAATAATTTACTATAGAACATTGAAAAACATTGATCAAATGTTTTTTTTGCATTTACTTTAAAAATATTTTATAAAACTAAAAATATATAATTTTTATGAAAGGCAATAGGTAATGAATAAGAAAAATTTATCAATCTTATAAATCAAATACTATGTATTTAATATTTTATAAGGAGGAATTATATGCTTAAATCCATTTTATTAGCAACTTTTTTACTTAGTTCACCAATTTTGTCAACAACTCAGATTAACACTAATAATAAAAATTTACATGCGTTAAGTTTTGATAAAAATATAAAAGAAGTAAGTACAAAATTAATTAACCACAATGATGAAAAATTTAATAGTGAAAATAAACAAAAAATAGAAGATCTTTATTTAAAAGAAGGTATAACTTATTTAGATAATGGTTATGTTCTCGAAAATAAAGTGATACCTATATTAAACTATTTTCAATGATTTGCTGGTGCTGAGAGTAATTTACAAACAAGTCAATCATTTTCTTTTGCAAAAAGTTTATATGACGATAAGAACAAAACAGATGTTAAGATAGTTGGTTATGAAGCACTAGCTAGTGGACCAATAATGTTGGATTGAGTTACAAAAATTGGTTACTCATGAATAGAAATAATAAACGAACCGATGATTATCTCTGATTTAAATCTTGTAGCAAATACAGGTGTATCCTACAAAAAATCTAAAGTACATTTAAAAGGTGTCTATAATGTCTTCAAAGGAATTAGAGGAGAAATCAGGTATAAAAACATCTTAGGTAAAAATAGAACCATAGCAAAATCAAAAAGTTTTTGATGTTTTGGTTTATGTAATACAACTTTTAAGGGAGCAATCTCAATTCAAGCAATTTACAATAAAAAAAATTAGGAGGAATTATGAAAAAAATACTATCAATTTTATCGGTGATCACCTTGGCACCAACGACATCTTTTCTAGTTGTTTCTTGTGGGCCTGGAGATATTACTTTTAAATCAAAGTTAAGTTCTTCGATAAGTAATTTATATATTTCTTATAAAGAAGGCGATATTCTTGACGAAAAATTCGTTTTAAATTGGATTTACAATTCTAAAATTCTAAATACACCAGAACTTCAAAAAGGAATATATGTTCAAGAATTAACAGTTAAAGAAAATCAAAGTGACGAATATACAGCAAAAATAATAGTGACTGAAGAATCAATTAAGTTTGAAGTAGAAACTTTTATTTCTGAAATAAAGTTTTTTAAAAATTAAAAATAAAACAAGAGAAAAAACATTTTTTAATATCTAAATCTATTTTTAGTTCAATGATTAAAGTTATGACAAAAAGTGTAATAGTATAATTTTTGTATACAGGAGGATTGTAAAAATGAAAATGTTATTATCTTTAATTGCATCAAGTTCATTTGTTTCCTCAATTGCTTTAACCACAGTTTCGTGTTCAGAACCTGCAGATAAATACTTGAGAGCTGATAATATAAAAAAAAGGCTTTCAAATTTTTCCACAAGACACTTTGAAACAAATCAAGAATTTGAAGAAGAATTTAAAAACATATTTAATTCTTATGAATATATAACATTTAACAAAAATCAAAGACCTTTAGAAGATCATTGATTATTAATAACTGATTTTAAATACGAATATACAAAAGAAAATCAAGTTTCAGCAGTAAAAGATACAAAAATTAGTTTAAATATTTTTTCTGCAAAAGAAAATCAATGAGAATTAAATAAACCAACAGTTGCAAGCACTCTTATATTGGTTGGCGTAACTGAAAACATTGAAAAAATTAGTAACCTAGATACAAATGTTGGTCAATTAGAAAAATATGATCAAGCAAAAGAAGTGTTTCTTGCAAATAATGAAAATATTTTTTCAGATGGTGTTGAATTACTTATAGATCGTTCAGGAAGCGAAACTAAACTATATATTGTAGGAGATGAAAAATATTATTCAGGAAAAATAGAGTTAGAATTTAGTTTAAAAAATAATTAGATATTTTTTGTTAAATTAAAAATATAAGTTATAATTAATTTAATAGTAGTAGAGGAGTTACATCAAAAGGTCAACTATTTCTAGAAAATAGCGCATTCGTAACTTGCTGTTGCTCGAATTCAAAAAAACCAAAACTGCGGTTTAGTTTTATAAGGGTTTATCCCTTTTTTTTGACTTTTTTTGTTAAAATTTGTTCGATATATGAGAATATATGAGTGACAAAGTAGGAAATAATTAAAGATCCTAAAACAAATTGTCTAAAATAAAAATGAATTGAAAAGAGAGAAAAAACTTATGGAAAAACCAAAATTTTATTTAGGTAGTCATGTTGGAATGAATTCTGCAAATGATTACTTACTAGGAAGTGCAAGAGAAGCAATTGAAAATGGAGCAAACACTTTAATGTTTTTTACAGGAGCTCCTCAAAATACTCGAAGAACTGAAACTAGCAAATTAAAAATTAATGAATTTAAAAACTTGTTAATAGAAAATGAAATAGATATTAACAAAGTAATTTGTCATGGACCTTACACAATAAACTTAGCAAACACAGTTAAAAGTGATACTTTTGATTTAGGAGTAAGACTTTTAAAAGAAGAACTTTTAAGATTAGAAGAAATTGGAGTACACACTTTAGTTTTACATCCAGGAGCTGCTGTTGGAGCGCCAAGAGAGTTAGCGCTTCAAAGTGTAGCTAAAGGATTGAATATGGTTTATAAAGAATTACCAAACACTCCTGTAAGAGTTGCTTTAGAAACAATGTCAGGAAAAGGAACAGAAGTTTGTATTACTTTTGAAGAAATCAAAACTGTTTTGGACATGGTTGAAGCAAAAGACAAAGTAGGGGTTTGTTTTGATACATGTCATATGCATGATGCTGGCTATGATGTTAAAGACAACTTCGATAAAGTAGTTGAAGAGTTTGATCAAATAGTTGGATTAGACAAACTTATGGCAATTCACTTAAATGACAGTAAAAACCCAATTGCAAATCATAAAGATCGTCACGAAAACATAGGATATGGTTACATTGGTTTTGAAACTCTTGCAAATGTAGTTCACAACCCATTATTTAAAGAAATTCCTATTGTTTTAGAAACTCCTTGAATTAACGGGAAAGTAAGTCCTTATAAAGTAGAAATCGAAATGATCAAAAACAAAAAATTTACAAATCCATTTAAGGAAAAAGAATTAATAAAATAAAATATAATTAGTAAATAAAAATAAGAAGATAACCAGACACCCTAAAGAAAAAAGTAAATATCATATAATCTAAGAAATATTTAGAAAGTGGTATTTGAGTGGATCAAGTTATCAAGCAAAATAATTTGGATTTTGACTTTAAAGACAAAAGCAAATCAAAAGCAATAATTAAATCTAAAAGAGAAGCTAATATTGAATTGTTAAGATTTGTATTAGCTTTATTTGTAGTTATTATCCACACAATAGGGGGACCTACAATCGTTTTTGCACGAGGAAGTGTTCCTTGTTTTGCTCTTATCACAGGTTATTTTTTAATAAGAAAACAAGATGATTTTAGATTTTTAAGATTTATACCCACTTTGTTTTTACTATTATTTTTAAACGTTATTTTATCTTTAATTTTTAACTTAATATCTGTAAATACAATTGATAAACAATTGGTTGAAGGAACTGAAGAATGATTAAAACTTATATTTTTTGGAACAAATCCAATGTGATATATGTGAGCAATTCTTTTTGTTTATATTTTGTCTCCATTTATAAATGAAGGAATGAAAAGAATGAGCACTTTTTCAAGTGGTTTTTTAATAGTTTCTTTATTTCTAATTTTTCAAATAAGTGGTTTGATAAAATTTAGCTATATAAGTTCTTCTGGTTACTATCATTTAGAAGGTTTTTTTGTAGTTCTTTACAGTTATATGTTTGGAGCTTTTTTAGCACTGCATTGTGAAAACTTCTTTAGAAGAAAAAGTCTTATTTGAATCATATTTGCTTCAACTTTAATAATTTCTTATATCTTTGTTGCTCTTTATTACTTAGTGTATCCAAATGCAAACACTTGATTTCAAATGGCAAGATCAAATCATGGTTTTATGTCAATTTTTATTGCATTTTCATTTTTTGCTGTTTTTAAAACCTTTGAAATAAAAGATAACAAATTTATATTTTATTTAGGAGCACTTTCAACAGTTATATATGCTTTTCATCAAACTTTCATTGATTTTTTAGATCTATATATAATAGGGTTCTTAAAAGAAGATTTATGATTAGAAATATTATATACACTAGCAAGATTTGCAATTGCTATGACAGGCAGTTTGGTTATTTCAGTTATTATGTATTATCCTTTTAAATACCTAAATAATCATATATCTAGATTAGTTAACAAACTAATAGTTAAAATGGAAAACAAATTTAATAGAGTAAATAATAAAACCACTATAGAATAGCGGTTTATTTATTATATAAATCTAATCTTAATCTTAAAGCTTTATCTAAAACTCTAATATTGTTTTCAATTTCTCTTATTTTTTCTCTAAAGTTAGCTTGTAAGTAATCATCTTGAATTGAAATTAACATAGAAACTAATGTTAATAATTCTACTCAAATAGCTTGGTTTTCTGAGTATTGTTCCATTTCGTTTAAATCAATATCTGAATCTCTTAAAATAACATCTAACTTAAATTTGTATTTCTTAATACAAAACAGATCAAATAGATCAACTATTTTTTGATCTGAATAAATATTGTTAAAATTGCTTAAAACCTTTAAACACATGTCATTTATTTCTTTGTTTGTAACTTCTGGTCTTTGATTATCTCCCAATAAATGGAATAGGGTGTTCATATTTACACCATCATCAAAAAAATCATCTTTCATAGGTAAATTTCTCCTTACTTTAATAATATATTAATGTAAAATAATAAAGAATTAAGGTGAAAAGATGAAAAAACTACTTACAATTTTAACTGGTTTTACAGTTACTATTACTCCAGCAACTCAAATAGTGAGTTGCCAAATAACTCCAAATAACACTTATAAAAATCCTTCAGATATTGAAGAATTCTGAAATTTTAAATCATACAATACAATTTCTGTTGATCCAGCTAATGTTGATGGAGCATTATTTGAAACTAATTTAAAAGAATTAATTGCAAACAACTTTAGAAATCAAGAAGTTATAAATAAAGTATTGGGAAATGAACAAAACACTAAAACTCAAACAAAAGATGAGCAACAAAAAATCTCATTTAAATACTTTAAAAATTCTCAAGGAGTTGAAATTACTGATATTTCAGAATATTTAAAAACTATTTTAAGTGATAAAGTAGCAGAGCAAAAAACAATATATTTCAAATATTCATTCGATGGAACTACATACAATAATAGTTATTTAAAATTAAATGTAACCAATATTCCAAAAGTAAAATAAAGTATGTTTTCAAATAAAGTATTTAAAGAAGCATTAGAAGGTAAAAACTCTATAGAGATCAATTCTGCATTCCTTTCAAAAATCAAAAGTTCTCTTCCAAAAGAAAACAAAAATATAGATACAAATTTTGTAAAGCAAAACCAAGCAGCTGTATTATACTTTTTAAACGGAATGTTCTCATCAATTAAAAAAGTTACAGGAATAGAAGTTCAAAGTAGTTTAAAATGAATGGAAAATCCTAATCCTCACTCACACCCAGAAAGACCTTATGAGTGAAGGTTACTTTCACCTGCAGAACAATTATTATTAGAGATTATAAAAGATTCAAATGATTCAACTGGATTTATCAATTTTATAAATTACTGATTAAATAATGGAGAAAACAAAAATTCAGAACCTTACAAAAATGAGTTCGAAACTTGATTAGGTTTAGGAAACATAACTTTTACAGTTCAATAAGAGATCTTTAAAAATTAAATATAGAAAAGGCGAAAAAAAAGATGGAAAAAGAAATTAGTAAATTAAAAAATAGAAGAAGAAAAACGATTCAAATCTTATATCGTCTTTTTTTATTGGATGAAAACAAAAACAAAATAAAACAAGAAATCTTAGATGGATTTCAATTAGAAACTTTTGATGAAAGTTTAAATGATTATATTTTTGATCTATTAGATGATAGTCAAGAATATAAAGAAATAATATCGAGTCTACTTCCAGAAACTTGATCATGATTAAGACTGCCAAAAATTATTCAAGCAATTTTAGTTAATGCAGTTTATGAAATCAAAAAAGAAATAACACCAAAACCTGTTGTAATTAATGAAAGTATTGAATTGACAAGAGAATATTTACCAAGCTTTGAAACAGCTTTTGTAAATGGATTGTTAGATAACATTAAATAGAAATAAGTAGGGGTTAAATAATATGAGCATATATAATTTTTCAAATTTTAAAAGTGAACTTAAAGATCATCTTGCATCTTTAAAAAGTGAAATTAAAGTTTTGGTATATAAAGAATTCAAAAATTATATTTTTAAAAACAAACTAAAGTCTCAACATGACTTTTCAAAAAGTTTTTTAACTAAAGCTTTTTGTGAGCTTGCAACATATTGTTATTTGCAAAATTTTAATGCAAAACTTTTTAATTCAAAAAACTATAGTCTAATTAAAGACTACTTAAAAAATTCAGAAGAACAATTTAAAACTCAAGAATTTAAAAACGTTGTAATTGTTAGTGCAGCAAAACTATCAAAAGAAGATGTTGAGTTAAATAACTTTATTAAAACTTTAACAGATGATTTAAAAGTAAATGTTTGAGTTAGAAATTTGGATTGATATAACAACGAACACTTCTTAAGAGAAGTTAAGTTAGATAAAAAAGTAAGTGAGTATCAAGAAGAACTTATTAAAATGTTAAAAACTTATGACAAAGAACTTTTTGATTTAATTTCAGAAAACAAATTTAAAGGAACTAGATTAAACTTTAAAGAAGATTGACATTTATTTTTAGAAAAAAATGTTTCATATAGTTTAGAAAAATTTATTTTTACACCGATTAAATATGATGAAGATAATTATGATAAAAAAATGAATAAATTATCTCAACTAGTAAAAAACGATACAATATTTTTATTTGTAAACAATGTTGACGTTGAAGAAAAATATAAAACCACTTTACTTAATGACTTAAGTTTCTTTTCAGAAATAATTAAGTTTGACAGTCCAATCTTTACAATTGATAACAATGACTTCTTTAGTTTATTAAATCCTTTAGCTCTAAAAAACTTTAATAGTTTCAAAGAACTTTCAAACTTCTTACTAAACAAACCAAAAGTTAATTCTAACGATGAAGTTAGTTTAGAAGATTCAAAATCATCAGATACTTTAAATTGATATTGAAATAAAATTTTAGATGACGAAAATAATCAAAAAGAATTTAAAGAAATAATTGGAGAACCTGAAAAAGATTTAGAAAAAACAGTTACATTTAATGATCACTCTAACTTAGATGAATTATTAAAAGAACACAATTCACATGAACTATCAAAAGACTTTGAAGATATTCTTTTAGAAATAACTCAAGAAAATAATTTATTAACAAAAGAATTTTCTAAAAAAGCAAGTAAAGAATTTTTAAACTTTATTAACTTGTTTGATAGAGAAATAAATGATGTAGAAATTATTTCTACTGAATACAATAAAGATAAATATTTATACTTTAAAGAAGCTATTAATGAAAAAAATATTGGTGAAGTTATGGATTTCTTATCAAATAAGATCGATGATTTAACTGAAATATTACAAAGTAAAAAAATGACAAAACAAGATGCAATGAATTACTATACATTGTATATAAAAATAAAAAGTTGTCTCAATGAAATTGAATTCTTAAGATTAAAATAATTTTTTATAAAGTAGAGGTGAAAAAATATGACAGAAATGATTTTTAAAATTTCAGATTTTGCAGATATCTTAAAAGATTATGTTGAAGAATCTAATGCTTTTAAAAATGTAAACATAAAAGGTGAAGTTGCAAACTTAACTTTAAATAAAAGTGGTCATATTTATTTTTCTTTAAAAGATAGTCAAGCAAAAGTTGATTGTGCAATTTGAAAAACTAATGCACAAAAATTTATTGACTTAAATATAAAAGAGGGGACCGAAATAATTGGAAAGGGGTCTCTTTCTTATTACAAGCCAACTGGTAAATTAACTTTTACTATTTATGATGTAAGAGTAGATGGTGTTGGGGAACTTTCAATCTTGTATGATAAAAGATTTAAAGAATTAAAAGAGCAGGGTTGGTTTTTAGATGAATTTAAAAAACCTATTCCTAAATTTCCAAACAATATAGGAATAGTTACAGCTGCAACTGGAGATGCGGTAAGAGATTTAATTACAACAATTAAAAGAAGATATCCACCAGTAAATATATTTTTGTTTCCATCACTTGTTCAAGGTGAAGGAGCAGCAAAAGATATTGCTAAAAAAATAAAACAAGCTAACAACTTTGAAGTTAAGCTAGACACTTTAATTGTTGGAAGAGGTGGAGGAAGTTATGAAGATCTTTGATCATTTAATGAGTTGGAAGTTCTTCAAGCGATAAGAGAAAGTGATATACCAATCATAAGTGGTGTTGGTCATGAACCAGATATTACTTTAACCGATTATGTTTCTGACTTCAGAGCTTCAACTCCAACTGCTGCTGGTGAAAAAGCAACACCAGATAAAGAAAGTGTTATTCATGCACTTGCAAATAAAACAAATGAGTTTGCAAAAGTTTTAACTAACAAAATTGAAAAGATTAATTACGAAATTGAGAATGTTGATTCAAAATTAAAAAGTGTTTTAAAAAATAAATACTTAAATTTAAAAACTAATTTTGAAAACATATCAAACAATTTAAATTCAATAATTAACAATAAAATTAAATTTATTAATAATGATTTTGAAAACGATATTAAAACTTGAAAACAGATATTACAACATAGATTAGAAAAAGATAAAAATCAATTAAAAATGTTTGAAGAAAAAATAGAATTACAAAGCCCTTTCTTACCGTTAGAGAAGGGTTATGCAATTTTAAAACAAGAAAAAGAAATAATAAGATCTGTAAATAATATAGATGCAAATAAAAATATAACTGCCATTTTAAAAGATGGAGAAGTGAATTTAAAATTAGAAAAAGGAAGTGAATAAAATGAGCGCAAAAAACTTTAATGAACTATTAGACGAAATAAAAAATATATCAAATAAGTTAAATGATTCAAATACTTCAATGGAAGATTCAATTGAATTATTTAAAAAGGGAACTGAAATGATTAAAGAAGCAAAAGATCAATTAACAACTCTTGAAGGAGAAGTTAAAAAAGTTCTTGAAAATAACGATACAACAAATTTCTAATAAAACAAAAAAATGGATTGCTCCATTTTTTTTATGCTTTTGCAATTTTATTTGCATCTTCATCAATTATTAAATTAAAGTTAGGGTGCAAAGTTAATACTGTAGAAGGAACAACTTCTGTAACAGGACCATTTAAAATTTGATCTATTACTTCAGCTTTGCTTTCACCATTTGCCATCATTATAATGTTTTTTGTTGCCATAACTTCTCTTGGACCCATTGTTACAAATTCATCATTAAATAATGTCATATCTAACTTTGATACACTAGTGTTGTTTTCTAAATCTTTTACTTTTATAACTCTAGTTTTATCTCCGAACTTTGTTACTCCAGACATGTTTCCACAAAAGTGTCCATCAGTTCCAATACCTAAAAGTATTAAATCTAATCCTCCATCTTTTTCTAATTGTGAAATATGTTCCTTTCAATTAACAAAATTCATTCTGTGAATATTGCTTTCGTTTATATTTCCAGGTTTATAGAATAATTTTTCTAGATCTTGAATTGTTATTCCTGTAGTTAAATCACTTCTAAAAGGAACTTCATCAAAGTTATAGAAATGAACATTTTCAAAATTGTTAATTTCATTTTTTTTGTTTATTAATTTTTCATAAAACAGTATTGGAGTTTTTCCTCCAGTAACAGCAACATTAAATCTCTTTTTATCACTTTCATTTATCAACTTGATAAACAACTCTAATGTTATGTCTGTCATTTCTTCATAATTTTTTGTTTTTATTAATTGCATAGCAAATTTCCTTTCCTATACACTAATTTTAATATTTTAATATGTATATTTACTTTCCATATTGGAAAGTAAATAATTTGATATAATTTCATTAATGAAAGGGTAAGTACATGAAGAAAAGATATTTTAGTTACATCTTTATATGAAATTTAATGTTTTTATTAACTAATTTATTTTTAGCAAATTTTTTAAAGTATTTTCATATTTTAAATTTGTCATGCATTTTCCTGTTTGTAAATTTATATTGTATAAAATACACATTAGAAAATATAGAAAGATCTAAATCAATAAAATATAACTCTAAAGCTAGTGTTATATTTAAAAGTAAAAACTTAAAAAGTCTTTTGAGTTTACTGCTTCCTTTAACTTTTTTAACGCAAGGTTATGTATCATTTTTTTCACAGCAAAACTCTGAATTAGTTTTAAAACTTTGTTCAATACCAATATCTGCAATATTTATAATAATGTTAATAAGTTATGTAGCTTTGAGTTTATTTATAAGTTTAGTAAATGTTCTATTTAAATTATTTCAAAAAATAATTTTAAAGATTAAATATTTAACTAAAAAGTATTTAAGACAAGATAATTATAAAGTTGATTTACTTTTAATTCAGCTATTTAAGTTTTATAAAAAGTTCTTAGATTTAGTAAATTTAAAAATTAAAACAGTTATAAGTATTAATAAAATAAAAATTAACAAATCAACTATTTGAGTTGATAGCAAACAAACTTCTAATTTTTAATTATTAAAAATTAGAAGGAGAAATTCATGAATAAACAAAAAAACTTTAATAAATATACAAAACTATTTTTAGCAGGTCTTTTCATAGTTGCAATATTTGATGCAGCACTTGTAATGTCAATTAGTATTAGAAGCATAATTTATTTTGTAGAGGGGAAATGGTTTATACCAATAATCCAGTTTCTTCCTTTAACTTTCTTTACAACTTTATTTATATTTGAATTAAAACTAATAATTAAGTTTTATAAAAACTTTAAATTAATTGATAAACAAAGCAAAGAAAGACACATTATTGCTTTTGATCAAACAATAGAGCAAAACCCAAAAGCTTATAAAACAGAAAGAATCTTTTTATATCTTTCATGTTCGCTTATTGTTTTGTTTGGAGGACTAGGGTTAATTCCTTTATTCTTCTTATTAAATGGCGAAAAAGCTCATAAACAATGAAAAGAACAAAAATAAATCTAAGCCCAAATAATTGGGTTTTTTTTATCTCATTATTGTAAAATATGAATGGTGAAATAAATGAAACTATCACAATTAAGTACTTTTAAAGATATTTATCAAATAAAAGACAATGATCAATTAATTGAATTAGCTCAAGATATACGTGACTTTCTAAATGACTTTGTAAACAAAAATAAAGGTCATATCGGAAGTAATCTTGGAGTAGTTGAATTAACATTGTCTATTTTGTCATACTTCGATCTTGAAAAAACAATAGTTTTATTTGATACAGGTCACCAATCACATGTTTTTAAACTTCTAGTACATGGGATTGAAAAATTTAATACTTTAAAACAATATAAAGGATTGAGTAATTTTCAAGAAATAAAAGAATCAGAATATGATTGAATAAGTACTGGACACAGTTCAACATCACTTGCATATCAGTTTGGTTATGCACTTGCAAGTGATAAGCAAAACATCATTTCAGTTATTGGAGATGCAGCTTTCTTTGGATCTTACACTTTACCTGGATTAATAAATTTACAAAACACAGAGAAAAGAACAATTACAATAGTTAACGACAACAACCAAGCAATCGGAGAAAATTCACTAGCTATAAAAGACATAAAAATGTATGTTGAGTCACTTGGGTTTAAATACATTAAATGTGAAGATGGACATGACTTTGAAAAACTTTTCAATTCATTTGATCAAGCACTAAATTCAAAAGAACATGTTGTTATTCATTGTATTACAAAAAAAGCATTCAAATATAAAGGTGAAAATGAGTTATTTCAAAATCATTCAGTTGAATCTAAAATGGAAAACAGTTATTCAAAATTAATAGCTAATGAATTAGAAAAAAACTTTACAGAAAATGACTTCTTAGTTTGTCCTGCAATGTTAAACTCATCAAACTTTGATAACTTAAAAAATAAGTTTAATAAAAATGTAATTGATGTTGGTATAAACGAAGAGTTTGGTATTTTAACTGCAAGTGCAATTGCAAATACTGGTAAAAAAACTTTTGTGTCAATATACTCTACATTTTTTCAAAGAGTTTTTG
This sequence comes from Spiroplasma sp. BIUS-1, assembly GCF_010365805.1. Taxonomy (NCBI): domain Bacteria; kingdom Bacillati; phylum Mycoplasmatota; class Mollicutes; order Entomoplasmatales; family Spiroplasmataceae; genus Spiroplasma; species Spiroplasma sp. BIUS-1. The sequence goes on from NZ_CP048386.1 coordinate 476,897, forward strand.
ATCAATTAGTACATGATGTATTTAGAAACAATCTTTCTATGACATTTCTTATCGATAGGGGAGGGTTAAATTATAGTGGGGGAGTTAGTCATCATGGAATTTATGATGTTTCGCTTGTAAACAACTTTGAAAATTCCATTATAGCTCAACCATATAGTTTAAACGACTTAAAAGTTTTAACACAACAATCTTATAACAACAAAGATAAACAATTTTTTCTTAGATATGAAAACTTAGAAGCAATTGATGATCAAAAAAATGAAGAGTTTGAAATTGGAAAATGAGATGAAATAATCTATAACAAAAACAATAGATTAACTCTTATAAGTTATGGTAATGTTTTAAATGACTTTAAAACAAATATTGAAAATAACAATTTAGAAATTAATTTAATAAACGCTAGATATATAAATCCAATCGATAAAGAAATGATAAAAAAACACAAAGAAAATAATATTTTCGTTTATGAACAAGTTATAAATAGAAACAATTTATTTTCAAACATTAAAAGGGAATTTAATAATTTAAACTTAACAAGTTTTGCATTTAGCAAAACAGATATTCAACACGGATCAAAAGAATTAATTCTAAAAGAATTAAACATGGATGTAGAATATATTATAAATAAAATACTTGAGGTGAAAAAGCATGCAAAGGATAGTTGATAGAAATTATTTTTTAGAGAAACTTTCAAAAGACAGAGAAATTAGTGATTTAATTTCAAGTCAATCTGAAAAAGAAAATCTAAGCTTTTTTGAAAACTTAAAAGAGTTAAGAAGAATATTGCACTTAAAATCTCAAACAGACAAAAAAATATTAAATGAGTATAACAAGTTAATTGTTATACCGACAGGAACTGAAGAAACTCTTATAAGAGAGTTAAATGAGTTCAATAAAGAAATGTACAATGATCTTCCAGAGCATTACACTATTGATTTTGGAATTGAACTTAGCAAAGATAATAAACCAAAAGTTAAAAAAGTTAATAATTTAAAAACAGCTTACAAGAAAAATATTTTAAATCTTTCAAATCCATATATACAAGATTCATCAATTATTTTAGATGAAACTCAAGACATTTCGCAAAAGACAGCAATAGATCCATTTGTGGAAAAAACAATTCAAGATTTTGAAACATTATTAATGAATGAACCAGTTAATAATGATGATAAAGAAAGTTATGTTGATAAACTTTTAAAAGATGAAGATTATAGTTCTGAAGTAATTAAAGATAATGAAGAAATTTATGTAGAGAACGTTGAAGAAAAAGAAAAAATGATTTCAGAAATAAGAGATTCTCTTACAAATGGAAACTATGGTAAATTAAATTTAACAAAACCTATTTCTTTATCTACAACAAGATACATGAGAAAACTTGAAACACTTAAAAAAGGATTTGTAAAAACTTATGGAAGTGAGTTATTCAAAAAAATAAGTGAGTGAGTTCAACAAGAAGATGCTCTTTACGAAAATGTTGAAAGAGTAAAAAGAGTAAACAGTTTAAGAAAACAAAAGTTAAACTTTAAAAAGAAAAGAAAGTTTAATGCAAAACCTAAAAGAAAATTTTAAAGGGGAGATAATTTTATGAAACAAAGACTTGATCAAATTTTATTAGAATTAGAATTAACAGAAAACAGAAATAAAGCCAGAGGTTTGATAATTGATGGTAAAGTTTTAGTTAATGATGAAAAAATAACAAAACCTGGAACATTGTTTGATCAAGAAAAAATAAAAATAAAATTATTAAACCAAGAAAATGAATTTGTAAGTAGAGCTGGTAAAAAATTATTTAAAGCAATTAAACATTGAAATATTAATTTAGAAAATAAAGTTTGTTTAGACATTGGTTCTTCAACAGGGGGATTTACAGATTGTTGTTTACAACATAACGCAAGTTATGTTTATGCAGTTGATGTTGGAACAAATCAATTAGATTGAAAATTAAGAAGTAATGAAAAAGTTAAATCAATGGAAAAAACAAACTTTAGAAATGTAACTAAAGATTTTTTTGATAAAGAAATAAATTTCTTTTGTTGCGATGTAAGTTTTATTTCTATAGAAAAAATATTATTACCATTAAAAGATATTGTTGATGAAGAAGTGTGTGGTGTTATTTTAATAAAACCACAATTCGAATCAGACAAAGAAGATGTTAAGAATGGAAAAATAAATTCAAAAGAAGGTCACATAAAATCAATTACTAGAGTTATAAATTATTGTAATGAAAATAGTTTTTCAGTAGAGGATGTTAATTGATCACCTATACTTGGAAACAAGAAAAAAAATGTAGAGTACCTATGCTTTATAAAGAAAAATAAAACAGTTAAAAATAATTTTGATACAAACACAATTCCAAAACTTGTAGATGATTGTTGAAAGTTCTTCGAAGATAACGATGAAGAATAAAAAAGTAATTTTTCTATTAGACATGGATGCTTTCTTTGCAAGTTGTCATATGGCAAAAGATCCAAGTCTTAGAAATAAAAATTTAGTAGTAGCTTCTCCAAACAGAAGAGCTATTGTTACAACTGCAAGTTATAATGCAAGAAGTTTTGGAATAAAAGCAGGTACACCAATTTTTCAAGCAAAAGAATTATGTAAAGATCTTTACATAGCAAATTCTGATTTTAGTTTGTATATAGAATTTTCAGAAAAGGTTTTTGAAATAATTTATACAAACTTTACAAAAGATTTTGAAGTTGCTTCAATTGATGAGTGTTATATTGATATGACAAAAGTTTGAAAAAAATTTGGTTCTGTAAAAAGAGCTGCACAAGCAATGATTGATATGATTTATGAACAAACTGGTTTAACTTCATCAATTGGAATAAGTACAAATAAGTTTTTAGCAAAAATGTGTGTTGACTTTAATAAACCAAAAGGAATTTCTTTTTTACTAGAAGAAGATATTGATAAAAAACTTTGACCATTAGAAATTCAAAAAATGTATATGGTTGGACCAGCAACTCAAAAAACTTTAAATGAAAATAATATTTTTACAATTAAAGATTTAGCTTTGTCTGACTTAAATAAAATTGTTGACTTGTTAGGGAAAAGAGGGCTTACACTTTGATACTGAGCAAACGGAAAAGGTGATGACACAGTTTCGCGTGAAGCAAGTGAATTTAAATCAATTGGTAATGAACTTACTTTAAACTTTACAACAACAAACCATGAAGAGATAGAAGAAATTATTTATGAAGTTTGTTTAAAAGTTTCTGACAGGGCAAAGAAAAGATATTTACAAGGAACAACTATTACAATAGTTGCAAAATATTTAGATGATATTGGACCTGAAGTATATAGCAACAAAGAAAGAAAAAAACATTTAACAAAACAAGAATCAATTTCAAATCCAACAAATGATCCAGAAATTATTTTCTCAATTGCAAAGCAATGTTTTTATGAACTTTGAACAGGACAACCAATTCTTTTATTGGGAGTTAGGTTAAGTAATTTAAAAAATCAAATAGAACAAACTAAACAACTTTCAATTGATGAAATAGATTTGAACGAAGGAATAGATTATAATGAAATTGAACAAATAATTTATAACCTAAACTTAAAATTTGGTAAAGATAAAATATTTACTGGAGATAAATTAGTTAAGTACATGGAAAAAAATATGGTTCAATCAAAATTTTTAAAAAATGATGATGTTCATATTTCAAATGAACAAATTGTAAATAAATGAAAAAACAAATAGGGGAGTTAAGTTATGGATTATAGAATAGATGATTTAATTTTAGAATTACATTCAATTCACAGTCAATTAAATGATTTTCTATTTTCAAACGCCCTATCAGATATTAAAATTTCTATTGAAACAAGCAAAAGAAAAAGCAGATTAACTTTAGGACACTTTGATACATCAAAAGATTGATCTGATAACAAAAACCAAATAACTATATGAACTTTAGCTTTAAATGGAGATTATATAAGATTAATTGGTGTACTAGTACATGAGATGGTTCACCAATACAACTACGAGAGAGACGTAAAAGATGTTGAAAACAACCAACGACACAACAAAAAGTTCAAGGAGATAGCTGAAAGTAAAGCTAAACTAATAGTACAATCAGCTTCAAGAAGAGGATTTTCTAACACACAACCTTCTTATGAACTTATCGATTTCATCGAAAAATGACTTGATTTTAACAAAGAATTATTTAAAAAAATGATTCACAAGGATGCACTAGAATATCGTCCAATAGGTTATAATAAAAGTAATAGATACATATGTCAGGGTTGTCAAACAGTTATCAATAACTCAAGAGAAAAACCATTAAATATTATGTGTATGGATTGCAAAATGGTGTTTCAAAAAGTTTCATAGTGTATATTGCAATATACACTTTTTATAAATTACTACAATAATTTGTATAACTTTAATACTTTGCAATGATAAAATTAATTTAACACTTTTATATAGATTTCAGGAGGTTCTATGGCAGGATTCGCACCAAAGTTTTGTCCCACTCACTTACAAATACATGTATGTGATTTACAAAACGTATTTAACAAAAACAAAACAATTGAAGAAGATCTTGGTGCAAAAGTAAGAAGATTGCATGGAACTCAAACAGAAGAAGAGATTGCACAAGAACAATCAAAAAGAAAGCACCAACCAGGTACTTTAGGAGATATATTAGCTAAAGCTAGACAAAAAATAGATCTTGAAAAAGAAACTATTGCTCAAAATGACCCAGAAAACAAAGTTGCAAGTGGAGAAGAAATAAACGATCGTATGGCAGCTTTAAGAGCAAAAATGATGGGAGGGAGTGCCCCTTCCCCTTCTAACTCTAGTGAAAATAACTCTTCTCAACCAAGTGGATTACAACAAATTATACAAAATGCTCAAGAACATCAAAAAGATAACCCACAAGAGCCATTTAAAGCCCCTGAAAGGTCAACTATGGGCGAAAACAAGTATAAAGACTTGCCAAGAGGTAATAAACCCTCTGCAGTACTTAAAGATTTAGATTTAGACACAATAACAGCAAAAGATGTTGTTGGTGAACCAATTGTTAAGAAAAAAGAAGAAAAATTAACACCAAAAGAATCTAAAGAAGAAAGAAAAGAAAATGCAGAGAAGCTATTTAGCCAAGAAGAAACACAAGAATTAATACAATTGGCTGTAAAAGAAGCTTTAAAACAAGTTGGTATTATAGGATCAGAAGAAAAACCAAAGAAAACTGCAAGCAAACCTAAAACAACAACTGCTAAAAGAGCTAAATCAGAAGATAAAGATAACCAAAAAATAAGCGAAGATAAAAAACCAAAGATAAAAAAAGAGGAAATGTAATAATTTCCTCTTTTTTTACTAATATACTATAAATTCGTGACCTGTCATGTCCCCTTCAATACTTTCAATAAAGCATTTTGCAGCATTTGCAACAGGAACTGGTTTAACACCTTTAAAGTATTCACCATATGCTTCCATTGATTCATCAAATACTGATGGACTTACACAGTTAATTCTTATATCTCTTTCAAAATCAATTGCAGCACCCTTTACAAATGATGCAACCCCTGCATTTACCATTGATAACATTGAACCCATTTTAATTGGTTGATCTTTAATTACTCCAGTAATTAAAGTAAAACTTCCTTTATCATTTAAGTAGTTTTGTCCAACCAAAACAAGATTTACTTGTCCAATAAGTTTGTTTTGAACTGAATACATTGCATCTTCATTTGTTAATGTTTCAATTGGTTTCATTGCAGCACTTCCTGCAGCTGAAATAATGTGATCCACTTTCCCTATTTGTTCAAACATATTTTTAATGCTTTCAACAGAGCTCATATCAACTCTTACATCCCCAGAATTTCTTCCAGCTACGATAATTTCGTAGTTATTTTTGTTACTTTTTAGTTCTTTTAGTACTGCAGAACCTAAAGTTCCACTTCCTCCAACTAATAATACTTTCATAAATAAGTTACCTCTTTTTTCTAAACAAGAATATTATATATCAAAAAAACAAGACTATGTCTTGTTTGAAACTATTCAAAGTGTAGATTTGCAGCTAAAGCTTCAAGACTATCTAGTGAATCTTGTATAGTTTTAATTTTATTTCTTGCCATTTCATAAGAATCTCTTCCTGCGAAAATATGCATTGGTATTTCATCTCTTTTTGATAATTCAATTAAAAGTTCAGCATATTTTTCTGGATTTCCATCTTGGTATCCATTTCATGATTTAACAGTATTAACTCATTCATCTCTACCTTCTTGATAAGCTTCAATTTTTGTTTCTCCAGTAACTAATGAATTTTCTTTTAAGAAATTAGTTCTAATTCCACCAGGTTTAATGCTTGATACAGTTATTCCTAATGGTTTTAATTCATTGCTTATACTTTCTGCAAATCCATCTAAAGCGAATTTACATGCAGCATATAAACTGTTGTAAGGAACTGTTGCATAACCTCATCCTGAACTTGTTATATAAATGTGTCCTGATTTTTGATTTCTCATAACAGGAAGAATTTCTCTTATAACGTTTAATGTACCATTCAAGTTGTTGTTTATATATTTTTCAGCATCTTGTTTGCTTGTTTCTTCAAATGTTCACATTTGACCATAACCAGCATTATTTAATAAGATATCTATTGATCCAAATTTTTGGACTCCCTTTTCAATGGCTTCTTTGATGCTTTTTGGATCTAAAATATCCATATCGACACACAATACATTTGGATTTTGAGCAAATTTCTCTTCAAGAGATTCTTTGTTTCTACTTGTAGCTATTACTTGAAAGTTATTTTCAACTAATTTTTCTACTACACTTAAACCAAGTCCTTGACTTGCTCCAGTTACCATTCAAACTTTGTTCTTCATATTTCTACCTCCTTTATATAATAAGTCTAAAACATTATAGTTACTATAAGGCAAGTAAAAATTTAAATTTTTTTTATATTTTTCTCTTTTAAAACAACTTCGAAGTTAATTGGATTTCAGTCATCTTCTTGTCCAGTTTCAATTATTTTTTTATAGTGTTTTTCTTTTGTAGTTAAAAGATCTAATTGTTCTTGCATAGAAGACATTTTAATTTTTAATTCTTCTTTTTGTTTAACAATAATTTCAAATCTTTCTTTTACAGTAGAATCTCCTTGCATACACAAATCAAGATATTCTTTTATATTTGCAATTTCCATTCCAGTACTTTTTAAAATGAAAACCATTTTAAATCAATGTAAATCTTTAACTAAAGCATATCTATACTTATTTTCTTCTCTTTTCATAAAAGGAAATAATCCTTTTGAATCATAAAATCTGAAAGTTTGTTCACTCACTTCAAATAAGTCTGACAATTCTTTTATTCCTAATTTTTCCATATTATTGTTCCCCTTTTATTTAATTGACTCTATTAAGTCATCAATGTTTTTATAGAAAACTTCTTTTTCTGAGTTGTTTTCTAAAACATAATCAAACTTATATTTTCTAAGTTTCTTTCTTTGAAACTCTGTTATCGAATCAATTTCTTTAAATTCTCTATTATCTCTTACTATTACTCTTTTTATTCTTTGTTCTTGATCTTTAACTAACAATATTGTTTTGTAAAAATCTACTTTGATACCACTTATTACTGCAGCTTCAACAAAAATTAAATTAGCTTCTTTTTCTTCTTTAATCATTTTGTTTATTTTTTCAGAAATTAAAGGTCATGCGATTTTTGTAAATTTATCGTTTAATTTTGAATTGTTAAATAAAGCTGCTCTTAAAATAGATCTATCTATTTTTTTATCTTTAAGTGCATTTGGAATTCTTTTGTTTAAGAACTTAATTATTTTTTCATCATAAAGTATTTCTTTTGAAACCTCATCCGCTTCAATAACTTTAACTTTTGGTTTCTTTTGTAAGTGTTCTAACATTGTTGTTTTTCCACTTCCAATAAAACCACTTATACCAATAACTTTCACTATAACACCTTCTCTTTGTATAAAAAAAATCATCTATTAAATGATTTTCTATTATATTTAATTATAAATTATTTTGTCTACATAACTTGTAATAATAGGTTTAATTGGTGACATTTCTTTTATCACTTCAGCACAGATTTCTCTGTATTTTTTGTAATCTCTATCATTTTTAGCTATTTCTAAACGAGTAAGAACTTGTTTTTTCTCATCAATGTTTTTTCAACTTGAAGAAACTCTGTTTTTTAAACAATATCCAACTTTTGGTAATAACTCTTCATTTCTGAAAGCTATTGCAAATATTTGTTCTAACTTAATTTCAGCTGCAAATAAATCTCATGTTTTAATTGCAAATTTGTAACCTTCAATTAGTTCTTCAAGATCATTTTTGTATCTTCCAAATAGATTTAATCTTGGATTAATCATTAACTGTTCGATAAGTTCAACAAATTTTCTATCAGTTTCAGTAAACATATTCATTTGAGCTTCAACTTCTAAAGCTATTGCATTTCAATCAATATTTTTTTCTTTTGTTAAAGCTTCAACTCTCATAATTGTTTGTTTGTATAAGAATGAATCTTTGTTGTTTGAGTCTTCTAACATTTTTGTTAAGTTTTTAAAGAATAGACTACATTTTTTAGCTAATTTTTGATCATATTCACCTTTTGAAACAACTTCTTTTTTGGTTTCTGGTTTGATAATCAATTCTTTTTCAGCTTTTTTATCTTCTTTAATTTTTGGTTTTTCAACTTTTTCATAGCTTTGAACTAAGTTAGCACCAGTTTGAAGATCGATATCTCTTAAAACATGTAAGTTAATTGTTCATCAACTACATTCACCACAAATTGTTCCAACAAATGCAATTATCATTGAAGTAAAAGGAATAACTATTGGTAAAGTAAATCATCCAACTAAATCTCAAGTTCTTTTTGCAGCTTGTGAAGCACCTGCTCCAGCATAAGAAGAAAATAGACCAAATGATAATCAATAAATTTGATTAAATTGTCCATTTAATGTTTGAATAAATGAAGAAGTAATATCTTTATCTAAAGAAACAAAATCTGTCACACTAAATTTTAATGCTACTCCCATTAAAAATGGAGTTGCAGATAAGAATGAAAGTATTGAAACTAAAGTTAAAAGAACAAATAAAGTTCAAGCCAAAATCATTGTTAATTGGTAACTTTTGATAGGTCTTACAATTCTTGCTACACCTTTTTTTGTTCTTGATTTATATCCAACAAGGTGAATTGTTAATCTTAATGACATTACAATAAATGTTAATCCACTTAAAGCTAATGGAACTCAATAAATTAGTATATCTGTTGAAGCAACAAATAAAGCTTTACCATCATACAAGAAAAACATTAAGAATTTTTTATAACCTTTTAAGGCAATTGCTTTATTTATTTCTCCGATATTTTGATCTGAAAGTATTGGAGAAAACATCATTAGAATTGAATAAGATAAAATCACAAAAGAAAAAACCATTAATGAAATTATCATGAATAGTGACTTTTTATTATTTTTAAGTAATTTAATTTTGCCCATATTTACTTTTCCCCATAAAAACTAATTATATTATATAATATTTTTTCTTTAAATAATATCTAACTTAAAAACTTAAAAGTTTTTTTTATCAAAAAAAACCTTATAAATAAAGGTTTTTAATATTTTATAAACTGATCAAAGTCAGATTTTAAATCTCTGTAAGTTAAACAATCATTTATTAATTTAACTTGATTTTCAATTAATTCGAAAGTTGAAAACTTAAATCTTTGTTCTCCAGATAAATAAATTCCATCTTCTTCAATCTTGTGTTCTGGTTTTAAACAATAAGGAAGTATTTCTTTATTAATAACACTTTCATTGAAGTATTTGAATAGAGGTCTATATTCCCCTCTTCCTGGTCCTAAATTAACAAGACCTAATGCAATTCTTGGATCAATTATGAATAAACTTAAAATGTTCATTTTAGTTCTATCATCAATAAAGTTAGCTATTGTTTTGTTTGTCAATAAGAATGTTTCTCTATCTAAATCAGAAACTCTAAAGAATTTAAAGAAAGTATTGTTTACAACATTGTGGAAGTAAACATCTAAAAATTTATAGTTTTGTGTAATTAATATATCATTTGGAACAATGATTCTTTTTTGATACTCTTGAAGATCAAAATTGATTGGTGAGTTTTCAACATATTCATAAAGACTTTCAAATGTTCTTTTACTAAAGATGTAGTCATACATTTCAAACAGAACATAACTCACTACATTTAAAATTATCATTCTATAGTCTTCTTCAATTTCAAAGTTTAATGCATCAAATACTCTAAATTTTTTATTTGTATCTACAAATGAATATTTATATTCTCCATTAATAATAGTTATTAAGAAATAAAAGTATTTTAAGAAAAGAACTTCTTTTCCTGTCATTTCAATTATTTCTGAATTTTTCTTAACCCTTTTATCAACAATAGCTTTTGCTACTTTTGAAATTTGGTTAAATTGTTTTGATATTTTTTGAACATCAAAAGCTTCATAATCTTTAAAAAGAACTTCAATGAAAGGAACATTTTCTACTTCAATTTCTTCTACTTCATCACTTACAAAATCTATGTACTTAAAACAAAACGAACCATCTTCGTTTTGTGTTTTTCAACTATCAAGAAATTCACTTGGCAGTATTAGATTTCTTTTCATTTTCTTTTTCATAGAATCACCTTTTAATTTATTCATTTTCTATTAAATATAATTGCTTTGATGCAGATATTGGTGTTGCTGTAATTATTGTTTTAAGATTTCTATCAATAACGAAATAAACGTCATTTTTTGGTGTTTTGATATATATGTTTTTTGAAGTTTCAAAACTATAAGTTGATTTTTCAATCATTTTTAAGATCTTCTCTTTTAATTTAAACTCTTCTTCATCTGCAAGATTAAGTCTTTGTCTTATTCTTTGAATTGAGTGTGTTGAAAATCCGTATTCATGCTTATAATAGTAACTCATTAAATACCTCACCATATAATTATAATCAATTTTTACAATACATTAAAGTCAAAAAGAAATATAAATGTAATAAAAAACTCCTTGAAATAAAGGAGTTTTTTATTATTTATTTAATTCTAAGAAGTTATTTGCTCATCTTTCTGAAAAAGTTCCCTTTTTCAAACAAACAGTAACTAAATCCATAAAAATTGGAATGATTAAAATATACATTAATCCATTTAAAAGACTGTAAACAAATAAAGTTAATTGATTATTTGCTGAATATTTAATCCCCATTGCTTTTAAACCAATTGATGGTTTTGCTCTACAAAAATTAATTATCATAAAGATGAAGTAAATCCCAAATGTTATAACAATTAAAAAATTGTTAATTCAATTTGCGATAAACCTTCTTCAAAATCCTGCTACTTTCATATTATATTTCCTTTCTCGTCTCACTCATAAAGACTTATAAAAGATTATACAAAATATTTTTAGTAAATTAAAAAGTTTTTTATTTTTTTTATAAGTAAAAAAGATTTTATTTCTTAACGCTACATAGATTTACTAAAATTTTTTTATTTTAACTATCGAATTATATAGTTACTTTCAAAATATAGAATTCATTTTTTTAATACCTATAATAATTTTTGCTAGATGTAAGAAAGTAAACATTAATGGTTGGCTGGGTGGGAATGTTGAAAGAAAGGATTTAATGTTTAAAAAAATATTTACCTTAATTGGTGGTTTAAGTATTTTAGTAACTGCACTTGGTCAATCAAGTTCACTTCAAAAAAACACAAACCCAATAAAATATAAAAATAATTCTTTATATAACAATGGTTGTTCTTGTAAAGATAACCTTATTAACTATACAGAAAACTATTGAACTTATGGACAAACAGAAATTAGAATATCTCAATTAAACTTAAGTGAATATGTTCTAAATGCTTATCATGATGCTTTTATGTTAAGCAACAATTTACATTACGAAGATATGTTAGAGCTGCTAGAGGCTTTAGTTCCAGCTTTTAGATTTAGCCCAAACATACAAGCAAAAGAAGCAATTGCTAAAGTAATAATTGGATCTGGTTTTAAATATGCAAATAAAAGTATTGGTGGAATCACTATAAGAGTATCTGAAGAAAAATACGGTGAAGATAAATGATTCATTAGTGAAATCACTCTTGGAGTTTTTGATTCCATAAAAGCTCAACCCTTACAACAAGAAATATATTCAGATATAAAATTTAATAAAGCTTTTAATACAGAAAATACATTTAAATATAATGATAAAAAAATGAAAACACAAGGAATTATGAGTTATCACTTTACTGATAGATTTGTTAAATATGTTCCTCAAATAAGAGATGAATTTAGCTATATTGCTTTTCCTGAAGCAAAAATAAATGCTTATTGAGGACTTAGAACTCAAGGAGTTCAAAAAACTTGAGATCTTTCAGATGAAATTAACGGTAACTTCAATAATTTTTATACTTCAGAATTAATTAATGGTGAAAATGAAAGTTATAGTGTAAGCAATGAATTTGAAAAAGTATTTTTTGAATTCATTGGAAACTATCAACTAGATTTTCGTTTTAAAACAAATATTAAAGTTAAGTTTGAAAAAAACGAAGAATTTGATAAGTTATACGACATTTATTTAGAAAATGAACATTTTTTTGAAAACAATGTTCCTAATTACGATTCATATATGACAATTGATTATAAAATCAATGACAAAATAGAATTCTATAATAAAGTTGATTTACAAAAAATTGATAGTTTATATTACAGTGAAATTAATAATAGAGCTAACTATGAGAAACTACCTCCAGTTGGTGGTTCACCTTTTATTTCAAGATTAAACTATACAACTTCACCAATAGGAAGACACTATATTGAATTACATCTTAATCAAAATGGATTACAAGTATTAGACAGTTTAAGAGAATGCGCCTATAATTGAGTTGGAAATAATGCTTTTGATATGTTTTTAAGTCATTTAAAAGTTCTTGTTCCTCAATTAGCAGAATATACTGAAGAAGAACAGAGAATAATAGTTTCTAACATTATAGAAGCTATTAAAAATAGATTTGGATCTGCTCCTGGATATATTCAAAGATTTATAAGTCATTATGTAAATAACCCACAAGCAGTTTTTGGAGTGGTTATTATTGCAAGTAATTTAAGTACTCCTTCACCAGAAACTTTTCATTATCGTTTAGAGTATTGAAATAGTTCTCCATGACCTGATCCATATTCTCAAATACAATAAAATAAATATTAATAACAATATATTTTATATTTAAAGTTAATACTAAAACAATATTTTAGTTTAAACTCCATAGAAGTCATGGAGTTTTTTATTTTCTTTTTGTGCTATTAAATTAGCATCGTTTTATTGAACTTTAAAAAATAAAAAATCCTTTATCAGGATTAGTAATTATTGCTTATTAAAAATTGTTTTAACTCTCTTCCACTTCTATATTTAACTTCACTGCTTTTTGAAATCAATCTATGACAAGGTATTAATAACAATATTGGATTTTTAGCCATACAAGTAGCTATAAATCTCGTATGATTTGGTTTATTAATATGTTTTGCAAATTCAGAATAACTCATATATTGACCATAATTTAATTTAGTCAAACTTTTAAGTACTTCGATTTGCATTTCAGTTAAGTTAATTAAATTTAACCTATCAAAATCAAGTTCAAAGTTCTCCTTATTTTCAAATTTCTTTAAAAAATCAATATAATAATCAAATTCGTCACTTTTTAAAACATTTCTAACAGTATATGATTTATAAAAGTCATGTATATTATCTTTTTCAAAGCCAATATAACTTAACTTATCTTCTATAATTCCTAGTTTAATAACTTTATTTTCAAACAAAGTTATTTTAAAAACTTTAATTATTCTTTCACTCATTGAGTCTCACCTACTAAAATTATAATTAAAAACACAACCCTTAAGGTTGTGTTTGGAAAGATAAAATTATTTTAGTCTTTATCTTTATCTTTTTTAATATGTTTTTCTTTTCTGTCTTTTAATTCTTGTAAGAAAGCATCTATTTCTTCTTGTGGTTCATAAATGCTTGGATCAATTTCGTATTTTCTTCCTTGCATAGCTTCTGAAATCATTGTTTGATATTCATTATTAGCTTTTGCAATTTTTTCTCTATCCATTCTTGGGTTAAGAGCTAATACTATTATTATAAAAAGACCTGAAATGATAATTGATATGAAAAATACTCATATTAAAGCTTTCATAGCAGTTAAATTAAAGTAATTTTTCATCTCATTTATAAGATTGGTTACACCATTTGCATTATCTTTAATTCAAGTATTTAATTCCTCTGAATTTTTTACACCAGCTATATTTATAGCAAAAGTTCTTTGAATTGCCTCTGTATGAACATCATTTCCAAATATAAAACCAAATGGATTTGCAAAGTTAAAAATCATCATAATTAAGAACATCCCTGGAATAATAAGATTAATTCCAGGTATTAAGAATTTTTGACGATATGTTTTAGGTGGTTGTGTTATTGAAAACACTATTCAAGCCATCATAAGAATAATAAGAATTAAATAAAAATAACTAGTTCCATTTGTAGCTACACCTAAAAAGTTTCCTAAAGTTCATTTTAAGCCATTAGCTTTACCAAGATATTCAGTTCATTTGCTGATAAACTCTGAATTTCAACCATTTTCAATACTAATCAAATCTTTATTAATTGAGAAAAATGTTGTTTTAAATAATATTGAAATCACAACATAAAATATAGCACAAATACCTAAACCTATACCTAAACCTAATTTTAATCACTTAGTATATTTTGGTTTTGAAATGTATGGATAAAATCTAATATCTTGAAGCGGGTGTAAAGGAACACTTCCCATAAAAGGATTTCCTTGTGCACTTTGTGCTCCAGCAAAGTTTTCAAATCCAGTACTTTGTCCTGTATTTGGTTTTTCTTTGTTTTTATCTACAACTTCTGGTTCTGGTTGAACTTTTTCAGCTGTTTTTAAGTATTTTTCTTTCATCTCTTCAGTTATTTTTGAATTATCTTTAACAAATTGTTCTGTTAATTCATAACTTTGATCTGTCAATAAGTCTCTTGCAACTTTATGATTGTTAAATAAATAAGTTTGTAAGTAAGTTGTATCACTTAAAACTTCATCACTTTTTTTGTTTTCTGGTTTAACAAATTTTATTTTTTCTTTTGTAATATTTACTAAAGCTTTACCAAATATTGGTCCTCACTTTTGATCTTTAAAAGTACAATTTTCATCGATTTCTAAAATTAATAAGTCATTAACTAATTCTATTGCTTGTTTTTTTAATTCCAAGTCATTTAAAAGTTCAACTCTTAATTTCTCATCTTTTATTAAATTTGCTAATAAAAATATCGAATCTTGATATATCTTGTTAGCTTCCATCTTTTTAACCTCTATTCTTATTAAAAACTAAACATTTTTAATAGTTCAATTTCTGGGATTATTTTATTATCATAAATCCCGCCTTTTATATTCTTTTCAAGAGAATACAACACCTTGATTTTATCATTTATTTGACTAATATCTAACTTATTTTGCTCTAACAGTTTTGAAACCCTATATGGGTTAACTTGCAGTGTTGAAGCAATTTCTGAGTTATTCATTCTTTTTGATTTAAATAACAATACATTTCTCAAAGTAACCAAGTTACTTGCTAATAATGCTAAAAATGAAAAAATATCGTTATTTATTTCCATGTAACTTGCTCATTGTTTTAAGAAAGTTTTAACATCATTTGAAATAAAACAATTGGCAAGTTCAAAAGTATCAAAACTATGATATTTAGTTGTTATTTCATCTACCAATTGAGTATTTAGCTTTTTGTTTAAAGCAATTATTTTGTTAATTTCGTTTGAAAAAACTTGCATGTCACTTGGCAACTTATCAATAAACAAATCTAATGCATCTTGGTCAAATTCAATATTTGCATTTTCTAACTTTTTGATCAATATTTGTTTCTTTTGATCAGTTGAAGGTTCATCCAACTTCAACATCTTACAAGTTGATTCAGTTAATTTAGCTATCTTAAGTTTTTTAGAAAACTTATCTGAATTAACAGTCATAATTATTTCAACTTCTTGATTTGTTGTATTTAAAATTTGTTCTACAAATTTAACATCATAGTTTTTATGTAGTTTTACTTTACTTTCATTTACAAATCAGCAATCATTTATAACAATGATTTTCTTGTTTGAAAAGATTGAATAAGTGTTTATTTCTTCTAAGATAGATGAAATAGAATCATCAATTAAAGAATATTCAAAAATTTCATAATCACCATTTACATTGGCTTTCTGAATTAGTTTCTCTACTTGTCTTTTAATTAAAAAGTTATCATTTGAATGAACAAAAAACATATTTATCACCTATCACATATAATTTACCACTAAAAATGATTAAAAAAATTAATTTATTTTGAATTAACCACCTTTTTACTATATACTTTATTTGTATATAAATATCTTGTTTAAAGGGGTGAATCAAAAATGGCAAATATTAAATCACAAGAAAAACGTATTTTAACAAATGAAAAATCACGTTTAGCAAACAAAGCTTTTAGAAGCTCAGTTAAAACAGCAATTAAAAAAGCATTAACTGCAAAATCAGAAGGTTCAAAAGATAAAGACGCTTTAATTAATGAAGCAGTTAGTTTATTAGATAAATCAGTAACTAAAGGAATCTTTAAAGCAAACAAAGCTGCAAGAGAAAAATCAAGATTAATGAAATAATTAATTAAATATATAATAGAAAAAACTCTTTTTAAAAAGAGTTTTTTTGTATTTTAATTGTTTTGCTACTTTTAACTTTATATTTATAACTAGAATCTCCATTAGTAACATATGTTTTACAATTGTTATTATTTAAAGTTTCAATGGTTTCTTTGCTTGGAAAGTCATACAAAGAAGATTTGTGTCCAGATATAAAACAAGTTTTTGGTTTTAAAGTTTTTATGAAAGTATCCGAAGTACTTGTTTTACTTCCGTGATGACCAACTT
Organism: Spiroplasma sp. BIUS-1; assembly: GCF_010365805.1. NCBI lineage: Bacteria > Bacillati > Mycoplasmatota > Mollicutes > Entomoplasmatales > Spiroplasmataceae > Spiroplasma > Spiroplasma sp. BIUS-1. Next base: position 493,859 of record NZ_CP048386.1, read on the forward strand.
GTAAGAAATCAATTCCCCCTTTTATTTCATTTACAAAATCTGGATTTGATAATAATCTGTACTCTCGTTTCTTTGTGGCATCTCCTGTAAACAAGACTTTTTTGTTTTTAACTTTTACAAGTGAAACTTGAGAATTGTCATTCTCATCTGAATTGCCAAGTTCAATATAGTTTTTAATTTCTAGATCTTTAAATCTAAAATAGGTTTTCAAATCATAATTATAAAATACATTCTTTATATTGTAAGTTTGTCTAACTGAATCTAATTGATCATAGTGATCTTTATGGTTGTGACTTATAAATACAGCTTCAATTTTTCTAACACCATTATAAACCAAATACTCATTTAAGCTGTTTTTACTAAATCCAACCCCTCTTCCTGCATCGAATAGTATTGTTTTTCCTTTATATTGAAATAAAAAACTATTACCGTTTCCAACATTTAACATTGTTATACTTGGACTTATTTTAGAAAGTTGATTTACTTCAATAATCGTAAAGGCATTTAAAGAAAATAATATAATAAGTACTTTTCTTATTTTTGATTTCCAATAACCAAAACAAGTTAAAGCTTTGAATAATACAAAATAAGTTATTAAAAAAACCACACTAAAACTTCCACAAATTGTAATTGGGTTAATATATGTAAAAGTTTTAGAATAATAATAAAGTAATTCATAAATTGGATTTAATAAATAACTTGAAAATGGAATGAAGAAAAATAAAGACATACAGAAACTAAAAGTAATAAAAGGAATTAACAGTATTTCAAATATTGAAGACAGCCAATAAATTTTATAGCCATAAAAAACTTGTAAAGGCATGAATATGGCATTTAATATTAAGAAATTATAAAAGAGATTTGTTAATGGTTTTTTGTCTTGATATTTCTTTAAAAACAAGAAAGCAAATATTGTAAATATGAAACTTATATTAAATATAAAAAGTGGATTTATAAATAAACAAGTGATCCAAATAATAGAAAGCTTTGTTGTTTTGGAAAACTTAACCTTTCAGTTTTGCTCGATTCAGTTAACTATCAAAATAACACATGACTTTACAATGAATATCTTGAAATTTAGCAAGAAACTATAATAAAACAAAAAAGCTATTAATACTATTTTGTATTTTTTATAAAATTGATTTTTATAAAATAACTTTTTATTTAAAAAACTGCTAATAAAGTAAATATTAAGACCACTTAAATTTAATAAGTAACCCAATGAATAAGAATTTAAATTTTCATATACTTTGTCATGACTTTTTTGTTGAAAAATTAATAATTTACTAAGATCATTTGATGAATTTATTAGTTTATATAAAAAATATTGTACAGAGTGAAAGTTTTTAACTTGAACTGTTGTATTAAAAATTTTGTATTTAACATTTTGATTCAAAAGATATGAATTGAAGTTGAATTCCCAAAAGTTACCATTAACATTGACTTTTTCAAACTCCCCTATCAGAGATACAAACTCCCCTACCGATAATTTAACCTCCCCTACCGGAAGATAATAGAGAGTATTGAACTGTCTTAACAAAAAATAATTAGTTTTTACATCCACTACCCTATATAAATTTAAATTAAGTTTTGAATTTATATCAAATTTATAAAATAAAAGAAAGTATATTAAAAAAATAACAGTAACTAAAAAGAATGGGTAAGACTTTTTAAAGTTAAAGACAAAACTTATTAGAATTGCAAAATATAAAGAACTGTAAACATATACATTGTCCACTTCCCTACTTAAACTTATACATACAACAAAGATAAAAGTTAAAAAGAAATAGTTTATATTAATAGATCAACTTTGGTATCGCTTTATTATAGAATTCAACGTTAAATGTACCTTTATAGATTAGTTTGAGTTCACTCATGCACTCATCATAAGTCTTGTTGGTATTTAATAGTATATCAACAGTTTTGTTTGCCACGTTGTCACTAACACCTCTTGAAGAGAAGAATTCTTGGTTAACTTCAAACCTACTAGTTCTTGTAACTTCTATTTCATCATAAGGATAAAAATATATAGTATTGTTTTTCTTTAAGTTAGAGTTGGTTTCTATTTCAAATAAGCTCTCTAGGTAATTTAAATTTTGATCAATTAGAAAAGTTTTTGAATCAATTGCATTAGTTGAGTTTTTAACTTTAACAGGCAGTAGGCTCTTATCTGTTAAAACAATGTCATATTTAACTTTTAAATAAATATAGTTATCACTTTCAAATGGTTTTTCCATTTGCTTATCTGTTGATTTAAAGTTAAACATAAACAATAAAGATGTTCCTATAAGAATAGAAAATATTAATATAACTACATACTTAGCTTTTTTAATAAAACCACCTCAATTAAATTAATCGATAAAAAAAACGAATTATTTTAATTCGTTTTTCATTTTCTTATTATCTTTAACTATTTTTAAAATGTAATCAAAAATTATTATCGTTAACATTATTGCTAAAACACAAAACACTTCTACAAATCACATTCAAAGGTTTTCAAGTGTTTTTGTATCATTTCATATCAACGATATAAATAAAGTTGTTGTAAATGACAAGAACAAGAATATTGATCAGATAAATATAAATTGAATCGTGTTTCTCATCAATATTTTTTCATTTGTAAATCCTAATTTTCTCAATACCTTATTTTCTTTGTTTGTAATTTTTAAATACATCATAAATCCATTTACAATAACTACAAAACTAAAGATTAAAAACACTAAATTTAAATACTGAGATAAAAATTGTAGCCCTTTCATATAATTTTCATTTTCTGATCCTTCATATGTCACTTGAGACATTTGTTGGATTACATTAATTGAAAAATACAAGAAGACCATAGAGTTAACAAGTATTACAATGATTTTTGATATCAATCCAGCATTGAATTGCATGTTTTTTATAGAACTTGATATCATAAAGTTTCTTTTAGTTATCTTGAAAGTTATACTAAAAAATAACTTAAGAGCAAGCTCTAAAACTATCATAAGCCCTATTAAAAAGAACAAACTAGCAAATAAATATAAAACTTCACTGTTTTCAAATATTATTAAAGCTAAAAATGATAGTATGAATAAACTTCCAAATATTGATTTTAAGACTGTTTTTTTAACGGTTACTTTTTTACTTACCTTATAATTATTTTCTAATTGATTGTATTTTTTAGTACTTGTATAAATAACAAAGACTAAAGAAACAATACCAATTAAGAAAACTAAAAACACATTAACAAATTTATAAGATACTTTAAAAGTATCTGATAGAACTCCTTGAACAATTAGTTGATCTACCAATACTTTATTTAGAATAATTGCAAATACAAAACCTAAAACAAAGCTTGGAATCATAATAATTAACTGCTCTTTTAATAGATTTCAAAAAATAATCTTATTTGAAATACCCAAAAGTCTTTGGTTTATTATTTCTTTTTTTCTACTTTCAAAGTTAATACCAATAATAATAGTTATCATAATTGTTGATATAAGCAATATTAGACCAAACAATATAATAAATATTAATAACATGTTTGAATCACTTCCCATTTCTTCTTTTGAAGAAAGCAATAGGAAAAGTGATGAGTTTGTAAACATTGAACAAATCAAAAGAGTTATAAATATACTTAAATTTATTGTCTTATAAAAGAATAATTGTTTTAAAACTAAACTATTCTTCATTGAGTAGTTTTTTTTCTAATCAATTATAGTCAATAAATCCAGTAGATATTTGTTCAGTTACTTGTCCGTTGTTAACTAAAATTATTTTTTCAGTTTTTAATGCAACTTCTGGTGAGTGAGTAACTATTACTAAAGTTTTGTTCAATTTTTTACTATTAACAATAAGTTCTTCTAATACTTTTTTGGTATTTACAAGATCCAAAGCCCCTGTTGGTTCATCTGCAAATATTATTTTAGATTCACCTAGCAAACTTCTTGCAATAGCAACACGTTGTTTTTGACCCCCACTCAGCGATTCAACAATAACATGTTCTTTTTCTGTTAATCCTAAAGCTTTAATTATGTTTAAATATTTTGTTTCATTTATTTTGTTTTTATTATTTTTCTCAATAAATTTAATATTTTGTTCTACTGTAAGATATTCAATTAATTTATAGTCTTGATAAATATATGAAATATTGTTTGTTCTAAATTTTGTTAAACCAGGTTCTTTTAATTCACTTATTACTTGTGAATTAATAAAGATTTGCCCTGTTGTTGGTTTTTCTAAACCCGACATTAGATTAAGTAGAGTTGATTTACCAGCTCCACTGTTTCCCATTATTGATACACATTCCCCTTCGTTAATTGATAAGTTAATTTCTTTTAATATATTTTGTTTAGTTACTTTTGATACTTTAATGATTTCTCTCATTTTTTATTTCTCCTTTTCTTTTACAATAAAAAAATAAGAGAATTAAATTGAAGATATGTTGTATTTGTATTCTAAAAGACCTTTGAGATCTGTTTTAATAGGATAAACTTGATAATCTATGTAATTGTTTTTAAATATAAAAATATTGAAAAAATTAAAATCATTATTTTTGGTATTTAACTTAAATTCTTTAAGAGTTATTTCAATAAGTTTAAAAGTTAAAGTTATTGAAAGCATTAAAGCAAATGTATTAAATAAAACTGATGTAAATACAACATTTTTACCTATTAAAACCATTATTCAAGTTATAACTATTAAATAAGTAAGTGTTCAAATAGAAAAGCTAATTAGAAAGTATTTTAATGACTTTAAAAACTTCTCTTTTGATCTAAATGCATTAAAAAATATTGATATGAAAAATGCAATTGATATAAAAGGAATTATAGCAAGTAAAAAAGGAGCAAATACTGCACTGATGAAAAATAAAATACCGATTTTATTAAACTTATTCATAATTGCCTCCTTTTTTTATTTATTATAGCAAGTAAAACAAGTATAAAAAAACGAATTAGTTTAATTCGTTTAGTTTTTCTTTTAAGATTTCGTATTGTTTTTTGTAGTCTTCATACTTTCTTTTTTCTTCTTCTACTTTATCGCTTGCAGCTCTTTTTAAGAAGTTTTCATTTGAAAGCATTTTTTCACTTCTTTCAATTTCTTTTGAAAGTTCTTCGATTTTTTCTTTAGTTTCAATTAAAACCTTTTCTTTATCAAAGAAGTCTTTGTTTGGAATATCTAAGAAGTAATCATTTACAGGCAATGAAGTGAATTCACTTTCATTGATTTGATCAATATTTAAGTTACAGTTAACCATTTTTTCAATAAACATTTGAATATAGTTTATACTGCTTTCCAATACTGTTTTAAAAGCAGATTTTGATAAATTTAAGTGAGCATTTAAACTTATTGAGTTTTTAATGTTTTGACTTGCTCTAAACTCTCTAAGAGCGCTTATAATGTCAAATATTGGTTTAATTACTTCAACTTTGGCACTATAATCTTTTTCAAGTCATCTTTCTTTTAAAATTGAAGATTCTAAATCAAATGATTGATAAATTTCTTCAGTAACAAAAGGCATAAATGGATGTAACATTATTAGAATGTTTTTTAAAACAAATCCTAGAGTTAATTTACTAAACTCTTTTTCTTTATCATTTAATAAACTATTTTCTCCAACTTGAGCTTTTGCGAGTTCAATATATCATGAACAATAATCATCTCAAATAAAGTTATAAAGTGCTTTTCCAGCAATTGTAAATTCATATTTATCAATAGCTTCTTTTACTTGTTTTTGAGTTTCACTTAGTTTGTTTAAAATTCATAAATCAATTTGATTTTTCTCTCCACTAACTGTATCAAAAACAGCATCAAACTCTTGGTTTGTTGGTATTTTTTCAATGTTCATCATAACAAATCTTGAAGCATTTCAAATTTTGTTAATAAAGTTTCAAGTACTTGTTAACTTCTCTTCACTATATCTTAAATCTTGTCCTGGAGAAGAGTTTGTAAGTAAGAAATATCTTAGTGAGTCTGCTCCATATGTTTCAATAACATCCATTGGATCAACACCATTTCCAAGAGATTTAGACATTTTTCTTCCTTCTGAATCACGAATAAGACCGTGAATTAAAACATCTTTAAATGGTTTTGAATCAGTGAATTCTAAACTTTGAAATACCATTCTAGCTACTCAAAAGAAAATAATGTCATATCCAGTTACCATTGTTGAAACTGGGAAATATCTTTTCATCATTTCAGATTGACTTTCTGGATTTCAATCCATTGTTGCAAATGGTCAAAATGCAGAAGAAAATCATGTATCTAAAACATCTTGGTCACGAGTTCAATTTTGTTCATCTTTTGGAGGATTTGTTCCTACATAAACTTCCTTTGTTTCATTGTTATATCAAGCAGGAATTTGATGTCCTCATCAAAGTTGTCTTGAAATAGTTCAATCATGTGAATTTTCCATTCACTTGTTTAGTGTTTCATTAAATCTATTTGGAAAGAAGTTGATTGCATCTTTTGAGTTTTGTAAATCTAATACTTGTTTTGCAAGAGTATCCATTTTTACAAATCATTGATCTGAAATAAACGGCTCAACAATAGCATTACTTCTTTCTGAGTAACCTACTTGGTGAGTTATTTCTTCTTTTTTAATAAAAGTTCCTTGATTTGTTAATTTTTCAATTAATTTTTTTCTAGCTTCAAATCTATCTAATCCATTAAACTCTAATGCTTTTTCATTCATAGTTGCATCATCGTTCATTACATTGATTTGTTCTAAATTGTGTTTTAAACCAAGTTCAAAGTCATTAATATCGTGAGCTGGAGTACATTTCATAACCCCAGTTCCAAAGTCAATTTCTACATATTCATCTGCAATAACAGGCATTAAAGCTTGATTAGAGGGATTTATAACTGTTTTTCCAACATACTTGGTGTATCTTTCATCATTTGGGTTTACAACCAAACAAACGTCTCCAAACATAGTTTCTGGACGTGTTGTAGCCACTTGTAAGAATTCGTTTGGATTATCACTTAAAATGTATTTAAAGTGATACATCCCCCCTTGTGTTTCTTTATAAATAACTTCAATATTTGAAAGAGCTGTTTTTTGTTTTGGATCTCAATTTATTATTCTTTTACCTTTGTAAATTAATCCTTTTTCATACATATTCACAAATACATGATTAACTATTTTGTTTAATTCTTCTGAATAAGTAAATTTCTCTTTTGAGTAATCCAAACTTAAACCAAGTTTAGCTCATTGACTTCTAATTGTTAGAGCATACTCTTCTTTTCATTCTCAAACCTTTTCAATAAAGTTTTCTCTTCCCAAATCATATCTTGATATGTTTTGTTCTCTTAGTCTTTCTTCTACTTTTGCTTGAGTTGCAATTCCAGCATGATCCATTCCTGGAATTCAAACAGTATCAAAGCCATTTAGTTTTTTAAATCTTATTAATAAATCTTGAAGCGAACCATCTCAAGCATGTCCTAAATGTAATTTACCAGTAACATTTGGTGGTGGTATAACTATTGAATATGCTGGTTTTTTATCATCCATTTCTGCTTTAAATAAATCTTGATCAAGTCACATTTGATATTTGTCTTTTTCAACATCTAAATGACTATATTTTTTCTCTAATTCTTTCATATAAACCTCTCCTTTAATAAAAAAAATTCCTATTTTTTAATAAACATTAAAAAATAGGAACGAATTGTAAAACACCAATACGCGGTACCATCCTAATTGACTTTAAATTAAGCCCACTTAATTTATTTAGTTTTAAATACTTATACAACCTTCAATAGTGATAAATTCTAGTTCACACCAACCACTAGATCTCTGAAAATTACCAGTTATTTACTCCTTATAAGTTTTCGACTTTTTAATTATAACAAATGAAATAAAAAAAATAGCACATAAAGTGCTATTTAGCTCTAAAAGTTCCGACACATTTAAAGCTATATTATTTATTTAATTAATTTTTTTTGGCGTTTGTATTTAAGTATCTACACTTGTATTTTAACTAAGTAATTATTAAAAGTTAAAATGTGGTGGTGTAGTAGCTTTCTTAAGTTCTTTTCAAAAGTCGGATTCTTTAACGTCTAAAATTGCATATAAATGCAAGTTTCTCTCATTTTGGAATGAAATTTCTTTACTTTCATTTTCAATCATAACCTCTTCAAAGTTATCAAAGTATTTCAATTCTTTTTCTGTTTTAACATTTAAAGATATTTTTCTAAATGTTTTGTTAATTTCTTTGAAATACTTATTCATAGAGATTTTATAAATAACATAAATTAATCCCATTAAAAATGTTGATGCAATTATTGATAAAAATATCAATGAAATTCCAAATGAAATTCACTCATTATTATTTAACATTGCATTTATAAAGTTTAATAAAAATCCATTATCAACATTATTGTTTAAACCCATACCCATAAATTTTAGCTGGTAAGGAACACCTAAAATAGTGTTTTCAGATTCTATATTTATACCTTTGTTTAACTTCATTCCTTGAATTATTGCAAAAACAAGAAATGGAGTTATTGATAAAGTTGTTTTTAAGAAAGCTATTAAGTTATTTTTTCTTAAAGTTCATTTTAAAGTAGAAACGTTGTTTTTATTTATATCTAAATTAGTAATAAACTCAGTATATCCTTTAATATATTTCACTAAAATAGCTAAAATACCTACTAATCCAACAATAATTTTTATTGCAATTAATATATCTGAATTATCAAACTTATCTCTAAGAACACTAACTGATGGAGTAATGAAAAAAATTGATAACAATATAAAAATTGCACCATAAATTATGAAGTCTGCTCAATTTCTTTTTCTAGCCCCTAATTTCATTTTTCTTACTCTCTTCTTTGTTCATAAATATTATAAGACTTTAAATTAATATTGCAAATCTCAAAACAAGATTAAAAATAAAAAAACCATTATAAATGGTTTTAAATGTTAAAGAAATCTAAGAATATATGGTCATATATTCTTTCTAATCAAAATAGTTTTTTAGCTTTTGATTTAGAAAATTCAATTGAAGCACTAGTTTCTAGCAAATCATAGTAATTAGCTCATATTTCAGTATATGTAGCTAATATCTTTTCGTTAATTTTCTTGATTTCTGTTGTTTCTTTTTCTGTTAAGTCTTTTTTGTTTGTAAAAATAAATAGTCCATTTTTTGAAACTAAATCATTTTTTGAAAATACAGCATTTAAGTTATTGTCAGATAGCTTTGCATCTTTAAATAATGATTCATTTGAAAAATATTGATCTTTCACTAAGTTTGTATAGTTTGATTCAACTTGTTTATCAGACTTAGCTAATTTTTGAAATGAATTCAAGAATGATGGCAATAACATTGCATTTAGCATTGCATCTCCAATAGCTGACATTACTGGTTTTTCACTTAAAAATGAACTTAATTCATAGTTAATGAAAATAACAGTTATAAAGTTTGACCCAATTATATATACTCAAAATCAAATTGGAGTAAATTCAATAGATCTTTTTGCTCTAAATTTTTGATTACTTAGTTTTACTGAGTAATCAAAAATTGTAATACATTGAAAGAATTTATTCTTTGCAAATCAGTTGATATAAGTAAACTTAAACAATAGATAAGCACTTAGTGCCAAAATTGAATAAGAAACTTCAGGTGATGATATTTTTAGAACTAGGTTCAAAATAAACAAGATAAAAGCAGTTGCAAATACAACTTGGTCAAATATAAATGTTGCTAAACCAAAACGATTGGTTTTAAAAAACTTATTTATTATCTTGTTTTGTTTTTTAAGCAAATCTATACTATCATTTTTATTTTGTTTTTTGTTCTTCATTCCCTCATCCCTTTCTAATATTGCTTGTTTTTGTAGCAACAAATAGGTAAAGGCTCCCTAGACCAATTAAAATACCTATAATTGCAATTGCAGCTATAAATAATCAGAATAATCCGTTAGTAATAATACTTTCGTTTGTTGAATTAAATACATTTTTATTATGTATTTCTAAGAAGAAATATGGATAAGCATTATGTTTTTGTGCTAATTGAGCATTAGAACCATAACTTCTGTAGATCAATTCTCCACGAATTAAAGTATATGCTAAGTATGATAATGGATAAATTATCATTTTAAGAAAATCTTTTAAAATGAAACTTTTAAAGTTAAACTCCAATTCTTGTTTCATAAAGAATAAGAAGTAAACAACAGCAGCTATTGGCCCTAATGTATGAACTATCATTTGTTCAATTCATCATAGAGCAGCAGCACCAGCTTCACTAGGAATTGGCTTTTCACCAAACTCATTTGGTTTAGCAGTTAAAACTTGAGGTAATAACATAAAGTTAAATATTAATGCAGTAACTGTTATAAATGTTACAACACTTAAAGAAAATGTTCTTTGTAAAGGTTTTATTTGACCTTCTTTATTATGATTGAAAAATCCAATCATTAATCATACAACAATTAATATATTAGATTGAATTGTAAAGAAACTAAAGAAGTTAATTACATAACCAAAGTAGTCATATCCAATAACTTCTTCTGAATCTTTACCAAAGATAGCTCATGGACTTCTGTCACCCTTCGCATCAATATTAACCATACCTTTAATTAACATTTCTAGAATAAAAATTGTTATTAAAGATGCAACGGCTAATTTATATCAAAGTCTTCAATCTTTTAAATTTTGTTTTGTGATAAACATTAGTTCTCTCCCTTTTCTATTTATAAAAAAATTATAGACCAAATCGATCTATAATTCATTATTTTTATTTTGATTCTTTTTCAACAGAATCTGAATATTTTTCTATTCTACTTGCATATACAAAGTAGAATAAACCTCAATCAAGAGCTGCTTTTTTTCTTACTTTTTGTATTTCTTTTCAATCTTTATTGGCATTTAAGAATGTAAATCCGCCAATTAAGGCAAAGAACGTAAATAAAGATATTATTCCACTAAGAACAGTTAAACCTAATCATAGTCATGAAGTTCTTTCTTGTTGGTGTTCGTTAATAAATAAAGTTAAAAATACACCACTAAGAACTAAAGTTATTATAAAAACAACCATTGAAATTACAGCTGTTTTATATACCCCTTGCTTAATTTTTTGAATCTTATTGTCCATCTTAAGTTTCTCCTGTTTTTTGCTATTAGATTAATTATAGACTATTTTTAAAAAATAGGAAATATAGACAATTTTAAAAAAATTTTTAATTAAGTTTAATGATACTATTTATTTGATTAATTTAGGGTATTAATCTATTAACTAAAGAAAGAGAAAAATATGAAAATAGCTATATTAACCGATTCATCTTTTGGTTTGAAATCAAACATTAAAGATTTATATATTATCCCCCTTTCAATTAATTTGAATGCGGAAAAGTCAATTAAAGATGATGATAAATTAACAGATAAAGAGTTTTTAAAGATAATAAATACACATATCAAGACTAGTCAAAGCCCTTATGGTGAATTAGAAAATATGATTGAAAACATCTTAAAAGACTATGATCAACTAATAATTTGTGGAATTGCAAAAGCACTTTCAGGACAATACAATAGTTACTTATCTTTTGCTAATCAAGATAAATTCAAAGATAAGGTATTTGTGATTGACAGTGACGGAGTAAGTATTATTTTAGAAAAGCAAATCAAAGATATTAGATATTTGATTGACAAAGGTTTAACTTCTCAAGAAATTAAAGATTTCATTGAAAAAGATAAGAAAAACTATGAATGCTATATAATCCCAAGAAAATGAACTACAATGGTTGCTAGTGGAAGAATAAGTAAACTAAAAGGACTTATAGCTTCTACTTTAAAAGTATCTGTTGTTTTAAAAGTGGCAGACGAAAAAATAGTTTTAGATAGCAAGCAAAGAAGCTTCCTTATTGGAATTAAATACATTTTAAGTGAATTAAAATCAAAAGTTAAAGACCTAAAAGTAATTGATGTTGCATGTGGAATATTTGAACAAGATATTATCGATAAAGTAAAAGACATTATTAAGAGTTTTGATTTAGAAATAAATCTTTGATCTGATTTAACAAAATCTATTATGATAAACACCGGGGAACAAACTATGGCATTTTGTGCTTGAAGATAAAAAACTTTGAAGATTTACTTCAAAGTTTTTATTTTTCATTTTGCATTTTCTTAACTTTTTTTGTATATCCCTTTTTACCAATTCAAGGAAATACTACACTTGTTTTTCTAATGTATTCTTGATAATCTTGATTATCTTTTAATTTTTTGAATGCATTTCTTTCTAGAATTGGAACTCCAGAAACAAATAACAATAAACAAATTATGTATAATGGTGAAAGCAATCACAATAAATAATAATATGAGTTTAAATTATCAGAGTTTGTCATTATAAAGTTTGTTAAGAAACCAATTGTGATGAATAATCAAAATACCATTTCTCCAAAATAATTTGGATGTCTTGATATTTTTCAAAGTCCAGTGTCAATAAAATCTTTCTTTTTGTTTTTATAGAATTTAGATTTTTGTTCATCACCTATTGTTTCAAAAACTAATCCAAGTAAAGCTATTAAGATAAATACAAAACTTAAATAGTTTTTGTTATCAAAATATTTTTCTGGAATAGTTAATGCAAAGCAAGCTGGCATTACAATTAAGAAAACTGAAACAGCTTGTAAAACTCAAAATCCTAAAAATTTAAAAAACGAGTTTCTGATATTGTCAAATCTTTTGTCATGTTTTATTTTTATTATTCTTTTAAATAAATAAGAACCAAGTCTAATTGATCAAACAACAACACAAGCATAAATTAAAATTTGTATAATTGAAAAGTTTTGTTTTCAAGCAAATATAATTGTTGTTGAAATTAAAAATGTTAAAGCATACGTTATATCTGTAAATACATCTGACTTAAAAGTATATGCAATGATAAAGAAAAATAAATTCAAAACCATACATACTGCAAATAAATAGCCAATAAAATTGTAATTAATATCCATAGTGTCTCCTTGTATAAAGAAAATTATATATAGATTATTTTAAAATTGTATAAACTAATAAAAAATAAAAGTGCTTTATTGTTTAATAAAACACTTTTATTTTTTATATTACTCTGTCATTTCCAAAACGACTTTTAAACTAATTTTTAAATTATCATCTTTAAATTCACTTTTATGATAACTATTTCCAGTTTTCTTTACTTGCACACTATTGTTATTACCTTCTAGTGTAGAACTAAATAGATGATCAAAATAAATTTTTGTTCCTCCTGAACTTGTAGGTTTTTCTACTAAGCCCATTGTTAGAGTTGTTGATTTATTATTGTTATTTGAAAGTTCTAATTTTAATAAATCTATTAATAAAATTGAACTTATTAAATTATTTTCTGTTGTTTCAAAATCTAAAGAAATGTTTATTATGTTTCTGTATTTTTGTGGATAAAGTCTAAAGTAGTCAATATAATTTTGCATTAATTCATCTAAATTAAAAGTTTGTTTTTTTTCTAAATTAAAATCTGCTTTAAAATTTTCACTATTGCTAAAAATCAAAGATTGAAATTGTTTAAAAAATGCAGTGATATAAAAATCACTCATTATTTGAAATGAAGTAAAGTATTGATTTTCAGGATAACCTAAAAGAGATACATTTTTTCAAAGTGTTCCATCCAAGTAAAAGTCTCCTTCTAAAGAAACTTTATATTGAGAACTTTGCTTTCCATAAACTTTAAAATCTAATCTTTGAACTACAATCTCTTGAGATTCTAGTAAAGTTTCAAAAAACATTTTTTTAACAAACTCTCCTGAAGAATCTATTGCTCCAAACTTTGTTTCTATATGTTCTAATTCAATAAATGAAACATTATTTTGTTTTTTATATTCAAGTCATTCATCAAATTCTCTTTGAAATTGTTTTGACATATCATAAGTTTTGTTGTCGACTAACTCATTGTTTTCATCAACTTCAAAATGCGAAGTTGTTAAATCCATTGCATAATCATAGTATCTATATTCATCTTTATTTTCAACTTGATTATTTACATTAACTATTGCTGATAAGTTTGGTGTTGTCATACCTAAACCAAATAAAAGTTGTAAGATTTTCATCATACTAAAATCCTTTCTTTCAACATTCCCACCCAACCAACCTTAATTATTCATGTATTTTAGTAGCTATTAATTTATAACAAAAGATAAACTTCAATATAATTTTATAATCTAAACTAAAAAAAAAAAAAAAAAAAAAAAAGTAAATTTAGTGATTTACTCTTTTCTTTGATCTTCTTTTTTGTTTTTCTTGCATTAAATCCATTTCAACTAATTCTTGAGCAATAATTCTATTTCTTCTTCATGGATCTGGTTTGTAATGATAAATTACATAAATTGATCCATCTAAAATTAGAATTGCAATTACAGGAATTACAGCTATCGCTAAAGCTCCTGGAATTAAGTATCAGTTTGCAGAACTATATTGATTTAATTCAGTTAAGTTTAAAATTTTATCATTAAACCCTGGTATAAAAATTACCAACAAGTTTAAACCTATTGCTCCTAAACTTGAAATAAATAATGGTTTATTATGAACTATATCTAATTTTTTATCTGCTTTTCAATTTGATAATTTAATTGTGTTTGCATAGAAACAAGGTGCACAAGTAATTGCAATAAACATTGCAGTTCTTCCATAATCTCCTATTTCAATTTTTGTTTCCACATCAATTGCTTTACTTCTTAAAGCTTCATGTCAATTATTAAATGAAATATTATTTTCTACACCTTGTAATTTTAAAATTCTGTCCAACTCATCTGGAGTTACAAACATCATTCCAAAATAATAAGCACCAATTGAAGCTATTGTTGTAAATAAAATTATTTTAAATAGTGTAAATCCTAATCCTTTAAATAATGAATTCTTTCCTTTGACCGGTTTTATCTTCATTAAACTTGGATCGTTTGCACCCATTCCCATTGAAAGAGCAATAATTGATTCAACAATTAAGTTCATTCATAAAATGTTTGTAGCTTCTAAAGGAGAAACTGAATTGATAACAGATAATATAAATATTGCCAAAACGTTTGCTAAGTTTACACCAATCACAAAAGCAATAGCTCTTTTAATTTTTTGATAAACGTTTCTTCCTTCGTTAACTCCTTTGATAATTGTTTCAAAGTTATCATCAGTTAAAATAATATCACTTGCTTGTTTAGCAACATCTGTTCCAGTTATTCCCATAGCCACACCAATGTCAGCTTTACTTAAACTTGGAGCATCGTTTACTCCATCACCTGTCATTGAAGTGATGTTACCTTTTTGTTTTAAAGCATCAACAATTCTAACTTTATGTTCTGGGTTAACTCTAGCAAAAACTTTTATTTGTTCAATAACTCTTAATAATTGTTTGTCATCAAGTTTGTTTAAAGTTTCACTACTCATTACTTCATATTCAGAATGAGCTAAGTCTAATTCTTTTGCAATTGCAAGAGCAGTTACAGCATGATCACCTGTGATCATTACAACTTCTATTCCAGCATCATGAGCTAATTGAACAGCATTAACTGCAGTTTCTCTAACAGGGTCAATCATTCCAACTGCTCCTAAAAAGATTAAGTCATGTTCTAAGTCATCTTTATCTTCAAGTTTGTCATAGTTTTCGTGATATCCAAAAGCAAGAACTCTTAAAGCATCTTGAGAAAGTTCATTTGCCATTTCTAACAAATGTTTTTTATCTTCTTCTGTGATATCTCTTAAAACATTATCAACCATTATCTTGCTACATCTTTGTAGTAACTGATCGATTGCACCTTTTGTGAAAGCAAAGTTTTTATTGTTAATTTCATTAACAGTTGTCATCATTTTTCTTTCACTGTCAAAAGGCATTTCATCAATTCTTTTTCAAACATCTCTTGAGTCTTGTTCGTCATATCCAATTATTTCAGCATAATCAACAAGAGCAAGTTCTGTTGGATCTCCTATTCTTTCATTTCCTTCTGTAACTGAATCGTTACATAGAACTAAAGCTTTTAAGAATAAATCCATGTGGTTATCATTTTTTTCTTTTGCATATTCTTTTGATGTAATTATTTTATTGTCCATTATCATTTTTTTAACAGTCATTCTGTTTTGAGTTAATGTTCCAGTTTTATCTGTACAAATAAAGTTAACATTACCTAAAGTTTCAACAGCTTGAAGTTTTTTAATAATAACATTTTGTTTAACCATTTTTTTAGTACTAATACTTAAGGTAATAGAAACAACAGCTGCTAAACATTCTGGAATAACTCCAATTGCTAAAGTAATAGCAACCATTAAATAGTTAGCTCATGCATTTTTATCTCCACTAAAGAATAATGTAGTGAAAATTAATATTGCAAGAACAAAACTTAAACCACTCACTCAGTAAGTAAATGAGTTTAACTTTCTTTCTAATGGAGTTGATTCTTCTTCGTTTTCATTAATTGATTTTGCAATTTTTCCAATTTCAGTTTCTTCACCAGTTTTTATAACAACACCAATTGCTCTTCCTGATGTAATAAATGTTGACATGAAAGCAATATTTTTCATATCAGCTAAAATTGTTGTTGCTTCTTTTAAAGGTAAATGTGTTTTTTCAACAGGCAATGATTCTCCTGTTAAGTTAGCTTCATCAATTGAAAGATCACTTGATTCAACTATTCTAAGTTCTGCTGGAATATATTTTCCAGCTTCTAAAACAACTATATCTCCCGGAACTAATTCACTTGCATCAATTTCTTGTTGCATACCATTTCTAATAACCACAGCTCTAGGTTTTGAAAGTGATTTTAAAGCATCCATTGATTTTCTAGCTTTAATTGTCTGAACAGTTTCTAAAACAGCATCAATTAAAACAATTGATAAAATAACAGCTGCATCGATAAATTCTGAAGGTTCGATGTGACCTTTGTTAGAAATTATTGGTGCAATAATTGAAATTACAGCTGCTCCCATTAAAACTAATAGTATTGGTTCAACTAAAGTTTTTAGAAATATTAAATATCAAGGAGTTACTTTTCCTTGAGGTAATTCATTAAGTCCATATTTTTCTTTTTTAGATTCAACTTGTTGTGAAGTTAAACCCTCTTTTATATTTGTCTCTAATTTTTTTTCGAGTTCTGGTTCAGAACTTAAAAGATTTTCGTCCATATATACTTCCACTTCTTTTTTTCAATATTTAAATTATAACAAAAATAATAATTGAAAGTTATAAATGTTTTTTACTTGATAAATAAAAAATCTAATTCATTTAAAAATTAGATTTTTTATTTTTAAAGTTCTCTAGTTTCACAAACTTTTTTAAATCATTCATATGATTTTTTAGGAATTCTTTTTTTTGTTCCATTACCAAAGTTATCTTGATCCACATAAATGAAACCATATCTTTTTGTCATTTCACTAGTTCCATGGGATATTATATCCATTAAACTTCATGCTGTATAACCAATACACTCAACACCATCTTCTACAGCTGATTGTAATTGCTCTAAGTGAGCTTTTATATATTCTATTCTGTAGTCATCTTCAACCTTGTTGTTCAAGAGAGTCTCATCATAACCTATACCATTTTCTAAAATAAATAATGGTTTTTGATATCTATCTCAAAGTCTATTCATAAGAATTCTTAAACCAATTGGATCGATTTGTCATCCTCAATCATTTTCCTTTAAATACTTATTTTTACCTGTTTTTGCAAGATTACCTTCTGTAAGCCCACCTTCATTTTCTGTTACAACTCCACTCATATAATAACTAAAACCAACAAAGTCACAAGTATTTTCTTTCATAATTTTTTTGTCTTCTTCAGACAGTTTTAAATCTAAATCAAATTTTTTAAAAAGATTTAAAGTGTATTTAGGATATTCTCCTCTATGCAAAACATCGAAGAAAGAATAAATTTTTAACTGTTGATCCTTCTCTGCTTTAAGAACCAATTGAGGGTCTGTGTTTTCATAGTAACTAAGCATTGTAGCTACCATTGAACCAAATTTAAAATTAGAATTTATTTTTCTTCCCAACTTAATAGTTTTTGCATTAGCTATAAAAATATTATTCAAAGCAATCATTGATAATCCTAAAATTTGTGGATGTTCATCATCTCTTAATCCAGCTCCTGCTCAAACACTATAATTTGCTGCATTAATTTCATTAAACGGTATTCAGTATTTTACTTTATCCTTATATCTTTCTAAAACTGTTTTTGCAAAGTTCAAATAGAAATCTATTATCAAAGGATTTTTTCACCCACCATATTTTTCAACTAAGTTGTATGGCATTTCATAATGAGAAATAGTTATAATAGGTTCTATTTTATTTTTTACTAACTCATCAATTAAATTATCATAAAACTCTAACCCTTTTAAATTTGGTTCAGTTTCATCTCCATTAGGAAAGATTCTAGTTCATGCAATTGAAGTTCTAAAGCAATCGTTTTTCATATTCGCAATTAATTCAACATCTTCTTTATATCTATTGTAGAAATCAACTCCAAATTTTTTTGGATAAACATAAGTCCCATCATCTTCTAAAGCTTCTTGAAGTTTTTCTTTTGTCATTTTTCTTTCTGTATTAATATCTTTGCGATCCAAATCAGGATTGTATCTTCTTAGTTCAGCAATAGAAAGTCCTTTTCCATTAACATCAAAAGCACCTTCGGCTTGATTTGCTGAAATTGAACATCCAAGCAAGATATCATTGTTAATTTTTTTCATGTTATGCTCCTCTTAATATTTTTATTTGATTTTTAGTTTCTTTTTTTAAAATTTTAATTTGTGTTAAATTTTCTTTCTTTAAATCTCTGTCTAAATTTTTTGTATTTTTATTTATTAGATTTTTTAAATCATTTTTATAATCTTTTTTTAATTGTTCTACTTTTTCATTTACTACTTTGTAATCAAAATCATATTCTTCTTTAAGAATTTCATTAGTTCTCTTTTCAAATCTTTTTACTTTTGACAAAATCATAGTCGCTAAAAAGCTAACACTAATTGTTGTTGCTAAACTTAAGAATCCTCATAAGAAGTTACCTCCAGCTCAAGTATTTAAATTCATACTTTCAGGAGCACTTGAAGCAAAACCAATTACTCCAAGAATACCAAATGGTGATGCTGTTGTTCAAACACCTGCAGATGTATAAAGTAAAGTACCAAAGTATGCTCCAATAACAGAACCTATCATAGGATATATATATTTTATACCAACTGAATAAATACAAGGTTCAGTAACACCAGCAACAAATCCTGAAAGCGAATTACTATAAGCTACTTGTCTTACTTTTTTACAATTTTTATTTTTTAAACCAAATGCAAATGTTGCAACTGCTGTACTTACGTTTGAAATTATTAATAAACCCATAATTAAGCTACCGTTATTTTGAACAATATCTTGCATTAATATTGGTGTTATACATCTATGAATACCAAAGATAACCATTGGTGCGTACATTGCCCCAATAAGTGGTGTAAATATATACTTAGTTATCCCATTAGTCATTAAATAGTTAAAAGCAATTGACAAGTAACTAGTAAACAACAAACCAACTGGAGCTATGAACAATATTGCAATAAAAATTGTTGAAACAATTACAATTGTAGGTTCAATTAGCATTCTAAAACTACCAAAGTTAGCTTTTTCTAATCCCTTTTGAATTAAAGAACCAATATAAGCAACAAGAACCATTGGAAGCACTAATCCTTCAAATGATATTTTTCAAGGGTATGGGAATCCAAATATATTTCAACTAGGCATTGAAGCTAAAATTGTAGATCCTTCTGCTACTTCGATATCGTTTAATGCAGTTAGATAAGGATTACATAAAGCTGCACCTATAACTATTCCATAAATAGGATTTGAGTTCATACATTTAAATGTCGATCATGATACCCCTATTACAACAAAATATATAAGACCTCTTGAAATTGTTTTATTTAAATCATTTAATTCATTTAGTCAACCTACATTTTTGTTAGACTCTGCTGCTAAAAATATTGGTAACCTCAACATTTCTCAAAATCCAATTGTTATTAAAATAATTAAGAGTGGTGCAAAAACTTGGGAAATAAATGTCAAAAAAGATCTTTTCGGCTGTTTTGTTTCTAAGTCAGTTTCAGATTTATCATCTTTTTTTACATCTATTTTATTTTGCTCACAAAATAATTTATACAACTTTGTTACGTTAGGTCCAACAATTACTTGTCATTCACCTGAAGATAAAACAACACCTGATACAAAAGTTAATTTCTTAATTTCATCTTTTTGAAATAAGTTCATATCTTTAACTATAAATCTTAATCTCGTCATGCAGTGATATACTTTTTCAATATTACCAACTCCTCCAACGAGATTAGTTAATTTTTCTATCTCTTCTTTTGTAAATTTCATAACATCCTCCAAAAATATTTTCACTTAAATGAAATAAATTTGAAAGTAAAATGAACTAGTTTGATTTTTAAAAACTAGTTCATTAAAATTTTAATAAGTAATCAAGATACTTTCACATATAAATTAAAATAAAGTTTCTATCAATATAATTTCTTTTAAAATTTTCATTATCAAAATATATAACTTCAACTTTTTTTGAATCTAGATATTCTTTTCATTGTAGTGAAGAAATTACAATAATATCTTCTTTGCTTAAGTTGATGTAATCCAAAAACTTTTTTAAAAATGAATTGTCTCTTCCAGAAAAAATAAATAATGATTTACAAGATTCTAAATTTATGTTTTTTAAAGTAAGAACATCTTTTTCCAGATTAATTACATTACTTGTAATTTTGTTTTCATCCAAAACATCTTTTAAGAAAATTGTTGAAAAATTTGTTTGGTAACTGGAAAATATATTTATTATTTTATTATCTTTACTAATAAATTTTAAAATTTTTTCATGATTTTTCAATATAAAATTTTTTAGATTATTGTTAGTAGTATCTAAAAAATTTTCTTTATTTTTTTGATTATAAATTTTTTGATTATTATTTATTTCAAAATTATTTTCATATTCTATTTTTAATCTTATTTGAAGTTCTCTGTAACCACTTACTAAAACCGCTTTTGAAAAAGCTGTGATAGTTGATTTAGAACAATTGCATTTCATCGCTAGATCATCTTGACTCAAAAAAACACCATTCGAAAAGTCAGACAATATTTGTTTAGAAATTATTTTAAATACCGTGTTTCTATTTTCCCTACCCAAATTATCAATGTTTCTATATATAGAATTCATTTACTCAACTCCTTTTTTCAAATCAATTACATTATATAAATAAAAATCCCAATTTATATTTATATAATTGGGATTTTTATATTAAAGTTCTCCAGTTTCTCTGAATTTTTTAAATCAACTAAATGATTTTTTCTTGAATCTATCTCCAGTTCCTTTATGATAGTCATCATAATCAACAAAGATTAATCCATAACGTTTTGACATTTCATTTGTAGATAAACTTACAACATCAATTGGAGTTCACATTGTATAACCAAATACATCTACTCCATCAATAATAGCTTCATTCATTTGTTTGAAGTGTTCTGATAAGTAATCAATTCTGTAATCATCTTCTACAGTGTTGTTTTCATTTAAAGTTTCAACAACTCCAATTCCATTTTCAGAAATGAATAATGGAATTTGGTATTTATCTCACAACTCGTTTAAAGTAATTCTTAAACCAATTGGATCGATTTGTCATCCTCATTCAGTAGCTTTTAAGAATGGGTTTTTTCCTCCCATTAATAAGTTTCCTCCTGATGTTTCACTAATGTCTTTTGACATTGTTGAAGTCATGTAGTAACTGAATGTAATGTAATGAATTGGGTTATTTTTTATAACTTCCATTTCTTCTGGGGTTGTTTCGAATTTAACATTGTTTTCTTCAAAATAACGTTTTGAATATGTTGGGTATTTCCCTTTAACCATTACATCATAATAGAAATCTCTTTCCATTTGTTGGTATTTTAAGTTTTCTAATACGTTAACTGGGTTACAGTCAGCATAATATGTTTCAATGTTAGCAACCATACATCCCATTTTTAAATTAGATGAGATTGATTTTGCAATTTCAATTACTTTAGCTTGTGCATAAAATTGGTTGTGTAAACCTTGTCATGCAGCATTTTTATATTCTTGTTCAGTTGCAAAATCTTCTTTGAAAATACCCAACCCTGTTATAGGTGAGTGAGTTGCAATGTTGATTTCGTTGAATGGTAATCAATATTTAACTAAATCTTTATATTCATTCATGATAACTGTTGCAAATTTGATGTAAAGATCAATAACTTCTTTGTTTGATCATCCACCATATTTTTTAGTAATTGGGTAAGGTACATCATAGTGTTGAATAGTTAACATTATTTCCATTCCAGAGTTTCTACACTCTGTAAAAACGTTTCTATAAAATTCAATTGCGTTTTTATTTGGTTCAGCTTCATCTCCATTTGGGAAAATTCTACTTCATGCAATTGACATTCTATAAATGTTCATTCCAGCTTCTTTAAATAAAGCTATATCTTCTTTATATCTATTGTATTGGTCTACACCAAATCTTTTTGGATAATGCAAACCATCTTTGTTTTCGATTGACTTTTCATAGTCTTCTCTAGTATAAGCATTTAATTCCCCTATACTTTTACGATCTAAATTTGGGTTGAAAGGTCTCATTTCAGCGATAGTAAGTGACTTACCATCAACATCATAAGCTCCTTCTACTTGTGAAGCAGAAGTTGCTCCCCCTCACAAGAAATCTTTTTTAACAAATTTCATAATTTGCCTCCTTAAGCTTTTGCTAATAAGTTTAGTTTTTGTTCTTTATTGAAGTGAATTTTTTTCTCTTCAATAAATCCATAACCAACTTCTACTGTGTTTGCAGCATTTCAATATAAGTCTTTAAATTGAAGTAATTCAACTTTGTTTGCTTGTTTTGAAATGTTTTCAACTGTTTTGTTTGAGTCTTGTTCAAGTTTTTTAATTGTTTCTTTGTATTCTTTTACCATAGCAACATTTTCTTTGATTAACTCTTCTTTTTGTAAGTTCAGTGGATTTATTTTATCTGCTAAACTGTATTCATTATATTTGTTTACGATTAAATCAATTTTCTCTTGATCTAATTTTTCGTTTGCTTGAGCTTTTGTAGCTTTTTTATATAATTTAGTTTTCACTTTTTCTTCAATACCGTTTAATCTAGCAATTTTTGACTCTATTGAAGTTAATTTTTGAATATATTTTTCATAACCGATAATTATTTCTTTATTATTTTTAAACTCTAAAGATAATTTATCTGCTTGTTCAATTCATGATTGAACGTTTTCAAATTCCATTTTTTTCAATAACTTAGTAATTCTTTTTGATAATTTAATTGAGTATTTATATTCATTTTTTCTTTCTCTATAGAAGAAGAATGAAAGTAATATTCCCGCAATTATAGTTGCCAAGAAAGAAATTAGAAGAATAACTTTATCCATTGGTTTATCGTAGTTTAAAACAGCTAATATACCTTGTGGTCCAACACTGTTTTGAACAACTCCAAACACTCCACAAATAAATCCTCCAACACCACTTGCTAATGAACCTATTATAAATGGTTTAACTTTAGGTAAGTTTATACCATAGATTATTGGTTCTGTAATTCCAAAGACTCCAGCTGGAACTGAGTTTCAAGCAAGTTGTCTTAAATTTCCATTTTTTGAAAATAAACCAATTCCAATTACAACACCTAATTGACCCATAACAGCAACAGTAACTGCTGGTAGCATTGGTGAAGGTGTATGATGTGAAATTATTGGCAACATCATTGTCATAGCGATTGCTATATGACATCCAGTAAGTACTAATGGTTGTCATATAATGGCAAATATTGCTACACCAAACCCAAATGGTATTGTACCTATTAGGTTTACTAACATAACCATTACGAATTCAACCAATCCTAAAATCGGTCCTGCAACAAACAATACTGGTACAACAGTAAAGAATATAACTAACGCTGCTCTAAAAACAACATCAATTGAACTTGGCATTCAAGTTTTAATTCATTTATCTGAGTATGTAACTAAGAATCCTGCAAGAATGAATGGAAGAACACTTCCTTCATATGCTTTTATTACTACAGGATAATCTGATATTCTGAATAAGAATCAACCAGATATACCATAATTACCCTCTGACATTAATTGTCCAAATTTTCATTGATCTGGTAGAGTTGGATCTCCAGAACTAGCAAAGAAAATTCTTGATGTAAGTAATAGTCCTACAAATATAGCCAATATTGTATTACCATTTAAATATTTAACTGTATTGTATATAAAGAATATACCTATTAAGTTTAATCCAACTTTTTGTAAAACATACATAATAACAGTTAATAAGTTAACATCTTGGATAAATATAGGATTACCCTCTTTATCTAAACCATCTAGGTTTTGAGTTCAACCAATTTGGTTTGTAATTGCATATAATGCTCCAAAAATACCAACAGCCATTAACACAGGAATAATAGGAACCATAATTCCAGCTATTCCCTCCATGATAATAGAACCAACTGATTTGTGAACTTTTGCTTTCACTTCAACAGTTGAACCTGAATAATCATGAGCTTTTTCAATTTCTTCTCTAACTTTGTAACATTCTCCACCAATAATGATTTGTAGTTCATCACCATTTCAGTTTAAACCTTTTACAAGTTCGTTTTGTTTAATTTTAGCTTCATCAACTTTTGCTTTATCATTTATGTTAAATCTAAGTCTTGTCATACAGTTATAAACTCTTGAGTAGTTTTTTTCTCCACCAACAGCATTAACAAAATGTTCTGCTGCTAATTGGTATTTAGACTTAAATTCTTTTATCCCATTCTCTTTTTTTTCAGGTGCAGCTGTTTTGTAACTTACTTTACAAATCAACTCACCTTTTTTGTATTTACCTTCTTTTAAACCAACAATTTGAATATCTTCAGCACTTGTTGGATCAAAAACTATAGGTGTTTCGCTTGTTATTTGATTTTCTTTTAAAACTTCTAAATCAACACTAAATATTGCATCATTAAGTTTTAAGTTTTGATCAACTTTTACTTTAGGATTAAATGGTTTTCCATTTAATTTAACAGTGTCTATACCACAATGAATTAAAACATCTAATTGGTTATTTATTTTAAAACCATAAGCATGCTTTGTATCAAATGTCATTGAACATTTTGCCTTATCAAATGGTAATACAAAATTACCATTTTCTGGTATAACAACTATTCCATCTCCCAGCATCTTTTGTGCAAAAACATCATCGCTACATTTTGATATATGTTTTACTTCACAATCAACTGGCGCATATAGATTAATTTCCATATAACTTCCCCCTTTACAATAATATTTTCCATTTTATTTGAAAAAAAAGAATAGATTTCTCTATTCAGTCAAGTACTTTACTAATTGTGTAGTTTTTAAAGTTTATTAGATATTGTAAAGAACAGTAAGTTTAAAGCCACTATTCTTGTGTCTAATCTAGAATTGTCTTGTTCAAAGTTAATTAAAAGCTTATTTGTAAAGTCTAGTTCAATTTTGTTTTCTTGCTTTTCTGTAACAATTAAAAAGTTTGCAACATTTGGATCATATGACTTTGAAAAGTTATCTACTAAAGTATCATTATCTCTTCCTGTTAAAACAACTAGATTAACTCCGTTTGCTGGAGTTTTTCTTTCTTTATATCTATATTCATTATTTAAAAGAATTGCATTTTTTCCATTTTCAATTAAAAGATTTGCTAGATATTTAGAACAATCAAAAGATTGTTGAGATGAATATATATTTATAATCTCAGCAGTTTTAAGTTTTTCTACAAGTTGATTTATAAAATCTTCATTTTGTGAAATTCATGATTGAATTGAATCAACTACTTCTGCAGTATCTACTTTTTTTGATTTTTCTCAATCATATTTAGATCATTCATTTTTTATAGTGAATATAAATTCTCTATAACCTGAAAAACCAAGTTTTTTTGAAAACTTAGTTAATGTTGAAATTGAAACGAAAGTTTGACTAGCCAACTCTTCTTGATTGTAAAATTTACCTTTCTTTGTGTTTTCCAATATTTTTTTAGCAATTAGTTTGAAAGTAGTATCTTCAAAATCTTTGCTCATAATTTCTATTTTTTCAAAAACAGATGTCATTCATTTATACCTCTTAATATCTTAATTATAATTTTTTTTACTTCATTATTAAAAAAAAAAAAAAAAAAACATTTTACTTTTAATAAAATGTTTTAAAAAATTTAATACGTTTTGTTAATAAGCATTCATAAAGTTTATTTATTTAAATGGTCCAAGAAAGTTAGAGCTCCGATGTATCTAACAGCTTGGTTTGCAAATTTATTTGATGTTGAAACAATTTCAATTACATCTTCTTTGCTAGATTCACTATTAATGTCTTTTGAAACAAATTCATTAATTAAACTTGATATAAATGCATCTCCAGCTCCTGTTGTATCTGCAAGTTCTTCACAAACAACTGTTGGAACATAAATGATTTCACCATTTCATCCACACATTGTATCATTACTTCCTCTTGTAATACAAATTAAAGCGTTTGGATTAAATCCCATAAGTACTTTAATAGCTCTTTCTTGTTCATTAGTTCCAGTTACTAATAAAAGTTCTTCATCACTTAATTTAATTAAGTCAGCTTTGTCTAAAAACGGAGTTGATAGTCTAATAAATTCTTTGATTTCTGCTTCAGTAGTTCAAAGGTTGTCTCTGAAGTTTGGATCAAAACAGAATTTAATATTATTTTCTTTTGCAAAGTCAAATAGTTCTCAATATGAATCACTTAGATCACCTTCAAGCAATGCTGTTGCACTACCAAAGTGAATAAAGTCAATTTCTTTTAATTGGTCTTGTGAAAAATTTGATAGTTGAAAGTCTGCATCACTGTTTCTTGTGAATTCAAAAAATCTTTCTTTGTTTTCATCAAGAGTAACTTTTGCAATTGTTGTTGGCAATTGTGACTCTTGAATGAAATCAGTTTTGATACCATATTTTTCTATAAAAGTTTTAATTTCATTTTTGTAATCATCATTTCCTAAACTTCCCATAAAATAACTTTCATTATTTTTAAGAGCTGCAATTGAACAAGCAACATTAAAACTTGCTCCTCCAACAACTGCATTAGTTTTGTTTGCTTCTGAATATACATCCATTAAAACTTCACCGATTGATACTATTTTTTTCATAATTTATTTTCCTTTTAATTCGTTTTTAAACATTATATTATTTCAAACATATTTATTTGAATCAAGTTGGATAACTTTTAAGTTATTTAAATTTGCTGTAACTTTATTGTGTTCTTTAATAAAGAATCTTAAAGATATAGCATGTTGACCTTCGTTGATAAATATTTCTAAACAACTTCTGTCTACTAATATTCTAACATTTTTAATTTCTAAATTATCAAAATTAATGATTGAAGGTAAGTTATCTTCATCATTGTAATCCATTTTTGATCTGTCAATTGAGAAATTATTGTTTATGTTTTTTAAAATTATAAATTTATTTTCGCTCTGTATTTTAATTTCAAAATCTTGATTTGAAATATTGTCTGCCAATATTTCAACCAATCCGTTTTCATAAGTATAAGAATCATTTTCTTTTGTAATTTCATTTAATCTTAAGTTATCAATTTCTTTGATTGGTAACTGATATAAGAAATCATTTTTAACAAATAATTCTCTTGGAATTGTTAAATGATTACTTCAAGTTGTTAATTCTTCTGGGAATGGATTTGATTTTGAATTTCCCAATCAACCTAACATAATAATTCTGTCTTGAGTATTTGAAAATACTTGTGGTGCATAGAAATCAAAACCTAAATCAATTTTTCTTAATTCAGTTTTGAATTTAAAGTTAGCATCTCCATCCACTTCCACTTCTCTGTATTTAACAAAGTGACTTCCTTCACTTAAAGGAGCATCTTGTTCAAGACAAGCAAAAATATATTCTTTACCATCTAATTCAAAGTAGTTTGGACATTCAACCATGTAAGAGTTTTGTTCATCTCCTTGGTCAATTAAAACATCTTTTTTAAATTCTCATGATTCACCATTAAATTCATAAACATTAAGAACACCTTCTTTGTTTAAAGTTTGTGCTCCGTTTAACATGAATAATTTATTTTCTTTTTCAAATACTATTGGATCTCTAAAGTGACCTGTATATTTTTCTAAGTCACATTCAAATAAAAGTTCTTTTGTAACAACTTTTTGTTTTAAGTCAATTAAAGCTTTTAAAGTATAACTAGTTCTATCAACATCATTAAATTTTATATTTCCTGTATAGTAAATTTCCATCTCTCCTTGAGAGTTTACTCTTGCACTTCCTGAAAATACTCCATTTTTATCATAATCATTTGAAGGTATTAAAGTTAAACCTTCATAAGTATAATTTATGAAATCTTTTGTTGTATAAAGTCCTCATGATTTATTTCAGTGTTCTATACTAAAAGGACAACTTTGCATAAATACAAAATATTGTCCTTTGAAGTATACTAAACCATTTGGGTCATTTGTAGAACCAGCATATCCTGATAAGTGAAATTGATTGTTATATCAATCACTTTCTTTTTTATCATGATATTCTTTGAACAACTCTAAGTGACTTTCGTTTATTAAACTATATTTTTCTCACTTCATTTTTTGTTCTCCGTTTTTGGTTTATATTATTTTTTTAGTTTTTGTCTTTCAGCTTTTTTAGCTTCTTTTTCTTTTTGTTTTTCTTCTTTAATTTTTGCTAAATGAGCTTCTCATTTTTTTGGATCTTCTTTTAGGTTCATTAATTTTTCTTTTTCTTTTTGTTTTTCTTCTTTTGCTTTTTGTTTTTCAGCTTTCATTTTTTCTTTTTCAGCTTTTTCTTCTTCTTTTAGTTTTGCAACTTCTTGAACATAAGCTTCATATTTAACTTTATCTTCTTTAAGTTTTTTCTCTTCAGCTTTCATTTTTTCTAATTTGTTTTCGAAAGCTTCAACTTTTTGTTCATGATTTTTAACGTCAGTTTGTTTTTTGAATTTTTTCAAGTCTATTTCTGCATTAACAACTTTTGTTGCATAAGCATCAATTCTTTTTTGAGTAACTTTTCTTCCTGATTCTCAGTAGAAGAAGAATGTTAATGCAAACGCACTACCAAATGAAATTAAGTTAACTAAGATAATCATAAATAAGTTTCTAATACTGTCAGTATATAGAAGTAATCCTGGCAATACAGTAACTCCCATTCCTGAACATGTTACTGAAAATGCTCCTGCAAATAGACCACCAGCAAATCCTCCAATTGAGGCATAAATGAATGGTTTAATTTTTGGTAAGTTAACTCCAAAAATAGCAGGTTCTGTAATACCAAACATTGTTGATACAGCAGAAGACATTCCTAAGTTTTTTTCTTGTTTTGATTTTGTTTTTAAAGCAACAGCCATTGCAGCTCCACCTTGTGAGATGATTGATGCAGTTCAAATCGCGTTAAAGATTGAACCTTCCATAACTCCTTGAGCATTTGGAATTCCACCTTTTATAACTAATTGCATTTCAAGTCCTTGTAAAACTTGGTGACAACCAGTAACAACAATTGCTTGTAATAAACCAGCAATTAAACCTGTTCCAATACCTACAGGTAATTTAAGAATTGCAGTTGTTGCAATTAAAACACCATCTTCAACTAGTAATAATACTGGACCTAAAACTAATAAAGCAACTAACAATGATAATGTAATTGTTAAGAAAGGTGTGAAAATAATATTCACAGCTTTAGGCATTCATGTTTTAATTCATTTTTCTAAGTAAGCAACTCCAATACCAATAACTAAAGCTGGTAAAACAGAACCTTGGTAACCTGTTATTGGTATGAATAATAATTTTAAAGGAGTTGTTTCTGAAACTGGATTTTTGTCAGTAGCATTAATTCAAGCTTGAATTCAAGCATTTGTATTAGGATCTAATAAGTTATTTGGATTAGATCAACCCGCTTGTTCATTAATAGCCTGAATAGCGGGTTTATTATTTTTTATGAAATCCAATTGAGTATTTCACATTGTTATATCACCTTTATTTGGCAATAACGGTGATACTAACATTAATCCGATAATAATTCCTAGTACCGGATTTCCACCAAACCTCTTAACTGTTGATCAACAAACTAATACAGCAAGTGAATCAAATGCTGTTTTTGTTACTATGTTAATGATTACTCATAACAATTGACTTTCATCAACATGTCCACCTGTTTGTTTAACAATTGTTTTAATTAATGCAGCAAATCCCATTGCAAGACCAGCTGCCACAATAGCAGGAATAATTGGTAAGAATATATCTCCCAATGTTTTCATACTTAATTGTACTCAAGCAAATTTTCCACCTTTATTTCTAAAAGCTTCTTTGTTTGCTTTTGCTTTTAGTGCAAACTCTTCAAATGTTTCACCTTTTGAAGAATCACTTTTTGTTTCTTTTGCACTATTTACTTCTAATATTTTTTGAACTTCAGCATAAGTTGCTTCAACAACTCCTGTACCCAATATAATTTGTAATTGAGTAGAGCTTCAATTAGTTCCCTTACAAATTGGTGATTCTTTAATTGCATCAATATTTACTTTATCTTTATCAATTACATTAAAACGTAATCTTGTAACACAATGTAAATATGATTCAATGTTAGCTTGTCCACCAACTGCATCGACAAATCTTTGTGCTTCTTGAGCATAATTTACTTTTGCCATGACTTAGTACCTTTCTTGAATCTATTTTCTTCATTCAATAAAGTCTCAAGAGAAGAATTTTGGTTGATAGTAGCTTTTACGATATTCTAAGGTTTCACCAAAAATATCATAAACCATACCTTCATCTAAAATTAATCCATCAATTTCATCATATTTTAATTCAAACTCCTCTAGTAAAGGTTTTGCATTTGTAATGAAAGAAATTTTCTTTGATGAGTGACTTACAATTGAACTTGTATTCTTTTCAATAAATTGCATTAGACCAATTTCATTTAAAACATCTAGTGATAAATTTTTAAATTTTTCTTCTGGTACAAAACTTTCTTGAAAAAGAATTAAATCTTTTTCTTTTGTTTTTCTAACACATCTAAATTTAAACAGTCTGCTACCAAGTAAATATCCACTTTTCTCTTTAATTTCTTTTGAACAAATAACTTCTTCAATGCTTGTATAAACACTTTCAGATCCAGGAAATAATTCTCTGAAACTAAACAATAAGTTATTTGAAATTTTATCTTGAACAACAAAACCTTTTCCGTTAACTGGTTTAACAATTTTTAACTCTATTAGCTTATTAAAAGCTATTCTAATTGGTTGTTCTGAATATTTAAACTTGGTTTTCAACATATTCTGACTGGGAAGAACTTCTCCAGGAAGTACTTTATTTTCCCTTATTAAATACATTAAATAATCAAAAACTATTTCTCACTTTTTATCCATAAATCAGTTACCCTTGTATAAGTTAATTATACAAAGTAATAAGTGTTTTTGCTATTTAAATTTAATACTTATCAAAAATGTCCACTATTATTATCACTTTATATACAATCTCTTAATAGACCTATGATTATAAGTTTTTATTAAAAAAGGCATTAAAAAAATCCCAACTAGTGGGATTACAATTATATTTAGTATTATCAGAATTATAAAACTGATATCCAAACAAACCTGAATATCAGTTTAATTGCAAAGTTTTTTTAAATAAGATCTTATTTACTAATATTTATCTTTTAATTACTACAAGTTGATATTGTGTAAATTAAATTAAATTTCTTTCTATTTTATTCATTATTTTAAGAACATAAAAGGGATATTTCTGAGATCTTTAAATAAATACTAGTTATAAGTTTTTTTGCGAAAGAAACACTTATTTCTTTCATCTTTATTGTTTCAAAAAAATGACCTAAAAATAAGGTTTTTTTAACATTAAAAAACCTTTAGTTAAACTAAATAAAAATAGTTTTATCTATCACCTCTTTTTTTGTTCAAACACTAAAATATTTTTAAGTTTTAACTTTCCCTTTGCTTTTTTTTTTTTTTTTTATGATTAGAGGGTGTTGGTTAGTTTCCTATTCTTTCCAACACACTGATTAAAGGCAATATCCTAGTAAAAAAAATATAAAAACTTTAATTTTTCTATTGCATTATAGTTGCTATAGTGTTTTATTATATTCATATAGAGGTGAAATAATTATGAAAAATAAAGTGTGATTTATTACCGGAGCCAGTCAAGGTTTTGGTTTAATCTTTGTAAAAAAATTACTAGAAAAAGGACACTGTGTTGTTGCGACAAGTAGAAGTCCTGAAAAGATAATTGAACAAGTCGGGGAAAACGATAACCTATTGGCTATCAAAATTGACTTATCTAATCAAAAACAATTAGATGATGCAATGAAACAATGTGTCGATAAATTTGGTTCAATCGATATCTTATTAAATAACGCTGGTTATGGACAACTTTGAACTTTCGAAGAGTCAAGTGATGAAGAAATTAGAAAGTGTTTTGAAGTTAACTTCTTTGGAACACTAAATGCAACTCGTGCTGCTTTACCATACATGAGAAATCAAAAATCAGGTCATATCTTCACAACCGCATCAATTTGAGGTTACTTAGGAGATCCGTATACTTCAACTTATGCTGCAGTTAAATTTGCAACAGATGGTTGAACTGAAGCTTTAAGCCATGAACTAAAAGATATGAATATATCAGTAAGTTGTATAAAACCTGGTGGATTTAGAACAAACTTCTTAGAGTCATCTTCAATGGTTACTGGAGAAGATAAAATATCTGATTATAAAGAAGCTAGAGACGCTTACTTCAATCAACTTGCTAAATTTAACAAAAAACAAGATGGAGATCCAGAGAAATACTGTGACTTTATTATTGATGTTACTTATAGAGATCAAAAACCTCCATTACATATCTTTACAGGAAGAGATTCTTATAAAAAAGCTGAAGATAAAATGAATGCTATTAAAAAAGATATGGAAGAACTAAAACAAGACGCAACAAATTTACACGTACAATAAATAACACACAAAAAAACCACTTAAATAAGTGGTTATTTTTTTTATTTATACTGTTTAATAAATTCTTTGTTAATTTCTCTAATAACTTTTGCTTTATCTTTTTTTAATGTATCTTTGTAATTATCTTTAAATCACATTTCAAAATATATTTTGTTAAAGATAGCTGAAAACCCTATTGCGATAAATGTTACCAATGACATAGCAATTAAAAATCAAGCTCAACCAGGAATACTTAAACCAGGAATTGGATAGTCATCTGGTCCATATTTTCCATTTAAATGAATATTTAAAAAGAAATATGGATATTGAGTTGAAACTGGTTTATCAGAAATATATCTCATCTCTCCTCTTATTAAAGCAAACACTCCATAAAGCAATGGATAAATCATATAAATTCATCAGTTATTTTTTATAAAAACCTTTGTTGTTGGAGTTTTATCTCTTTTAATAAAGAAACAAACATACAAAACCATTAATATTGGTACAACTGTATGCAATATTTGTTGATGAGTTCAAGTAAGTGCATCCATACCTGTTTTTGACATACTCAAAGTAGTTGGCAATAATAAGAAGTTATAAATTAAACAAGTTATAGTTATATAAGTTGCAACAGCATAAGATATTTTACTTTTTGTTATAAAGTTAAGCCCTTCTTGTTTGTGTGAGAAAGCAGCTGCAAAGAATCAAATTGCAACTAGTATATTTGTTTGAATTGTAAAGTATGAAAAGAAGTTTCCAAGATAACCCGCATAGTCTATCCCCGTTTCTCCTGAACCATAAGTTGTGTGTCAAACAGATCATCTTAAATCTTCTGGAGTTGAATCAGATAAACTTATCAATTCAACACTTAAGTTCATAGTTATTCCAATTAAAACTAAAATACCAGCTAATAATTTATATCAAAATCTTCAGTCTCTTAATTTAGATTCAGCTTCTCATGAATCTATTCATTTTGTTTTAAACATAATTTTACATCCCCGAATACTTTTTTATTTTTTCACAAATAAGTGTAGTTATTCAAAACAATTAAAATGTAAAAAACATTTACAAAGTGTAAATGTTTTTATTTTTTTGCAGTTCATTTAAAAGTAAATGTAGTAATTGTAAATAATAGTGCAAGTATCATTAAAGCACCAAGAACTGGTTGTCATGTTGCACTAAAGTCTCTTCCAATAAATTCACCATTAACATTGTGGTTGTTAAATCCACTATCTCATCCTTTATCTGCTCAACCTCTGGTTGCATATAAGAATAAAAAGACACTGTATTTGTGAGGAATAAAGTAAGTAAATATTATCATTCCCTTACTTGTTTCGAATGCTTCTGGAGGAAGCATTATTCCTGATAAGAATATACTGAAAAAGTAAATCATCATTATCATACCTTGCATTGATCCAACAGAACTGAAAAGTCCTCCAAACATAGTTGCAAGAGCAATTGAAGTTAATGTAATTAAAATCATTGATAATAACATATAACCTCAATTCACTTTTCCTAAAAGTTGAGCAAATGATAATTCATTTGTACTATCCATTAATCTACTTATTTCTGAAAAGATTAAATTAAATATCATCATTATAAAAAATGAAATGATTCCAGCAACAAGATATACAAATCAAAGCGCTGCAATAAACATAGATTTTTTAATTCCAGTTATATCAATTCTTTTTAGAAATACTGAGTTTTTTCACTCAACAACAGCTGGAGCTAATAGAGTTAAACAAGTCATTGAAGGTAATAAAGTATATGAGAATAAAATTCCATATTTTTGACCTTCGACTTTTGCACCCATTATAAAGAAGAACATCACACTAAAGAAAATTGGAACAAATATCATAAATATAATTGATTTTGGTTCTTTAATAAAAGACTTTGTAAGTAATAATGATAAATTGTTAAAAATACTTAATTGCTTTTTAGCATTAAAGTTAGCTACTTTTTTGTTATTTTCCATTATTTATTTTCTCCTTTAAAGAATTTGTTCATAAGTTCTCTAACTGATTTGTGTTTTTTAATTGTATTTTCAATTGAATCATCATATCAAATTGCACTATCTTTTATAACAACTAAACGATCACACATTTCTTCTACTTCTTCTGGGTGATGTGAAACTAACAATAAAGTTTGTTTGAATTCTTTTGTATTTTTTGTAAAGAAATCAATTATTTTAAATTGTAATTCCATATCAAGACCAGTTGTAAGTTCATCTAAAATAACTATTTTTGGATTATTCATAATTGAGATCATAGCATTAAATCTTTGTCTTTGACCCCCACTTAATTTTTTAAGTGGTCTGTTAATGAACTCGTCAATTTCAAAAACTTCTTTTAGCTTTTGTTCTCACTCTTTTGTAAATTTTGGATATACTGACTTATAAAAATCTAGCATGTTTTGTGCAGTAATTCCTGTAGGTCAACTACCTTCTTGTAGTTGAATACCTATTTCTTGTTTTATGTTTTCACTTAAATTTATATCAATTTGTCCTGAATCAGGCTTACTAAATTGAGCTATCATTTCAACTAAAGTTGTCTTTCCACAACCATTAGCTCCCATTAAAGCTACACGTTGACCTTCTTTTATTTCTAAACTAAAGTCTTTGAAGATGATTTTTTTGCCAAACGCTTTTGAAATATTTTTTACATCAATTATTGTTTGCATCTTTGTTTCTCCTTACAAATATTAAATATACCATTTAAAATAAAAAAATGATTTTGATATTTTTAAAAGTATTCAATAAACCATTTTTTTAATTATTTAAACTCTTCAATCATTTCATTTAGCTTTTTACCAACACCAGCATTTTGAACTGTATCGATTACTTCTTTTGCTAAATCTTTAATACCATCAATTGCATTGCCTACTGCATAACAATTTGGAAAGTCTTCAAACATTCGATAGTCATTGTGTTCATCACCAAACACATGGATATCTTCTTTTTCTAAATTTAAATGTTCTAGAAGAGCATTTAAACCTCAACTTTTTGTTACATCTTTTTTAAAGATTTCAACTCTGTAGTTTTGTTCGTTTCTTGTAAATTCAAGTTTTAAAAGATCTTTTTCTTCTACAAACTTTCTTACCATTTCAAGTTCATCTAAAGTTTGAGTGTTAATTACAAGAACAGGAAAACTTTCATCATGATCCAGTCCGTTTTCAATTAAATCTTCTAAACTTTCATAGTGATATAAAACTTGATCATTTGGAAAATGTGAGAAATCAACTTTTGTTTGATTTGCTCTTAAAAGTTCTTGTCAATCATCTTCTTTGATATAGTGAGTTCTAAAGTCATTTGATATACAAATATCTAAATCAGTTCCTATAAAGTACTCTAACATTTCTTTCATTTCATCTTTGTTAAAATGATTTTTTGCAACATATTCAAATGTTTTTGGATCAATTACTGATGCTCCATTTGAACAAATTACAGGTAATTTAACTTTAAGATCTCTTGCTGCAAAATCTGCCATAAAGTAGTTTCTTCCAGTAACTATTGTCAAACTGTGGTTTGATTCTTTTTGGAACTTTAATAACTCTTCTTTATTTTTTTCACTTACATTATCTCATTCAAAAATAATTGTTCCATCCATATCAGTGGCTGCAACTTTTTTAATTTTATCCATATCCTTAACTCCTTGTTACAAAAATATTTTACTTGATTTTATTTAAAATAAACTTTTTAAATAAAGAAGTAATTTGAAAATATTGGTTATAATCAATATGTAACATAAATTACTAAAAATTATTTATGTTGCTAGAAAAAATAAATTTTTTAAAAGACAAATGGTTTAATTACTGAAGAAAATTGAATAATTAAAAGATATTAGTTTTTGACAACTAAAGTTTTTTTGACTATAAAGATTTAGTCTTTTAAATTAAGGAAGGAAAAACAAAAACATGACAAAAAGTTTAGAACTATTAAATAATAGAATTTCTGCAAAAAGATATATTGAGGACTTTAAATTAACTGATGAACAAGCAACAGAATTGTTAGAATCAACAAGACTTGCACCAAGTTCATTTGGATTAGAACCTTTTAGAGTTTTATTAATTGAAAACAAAGAAATTAGAGAAGAATTAAAGGAAGCTTGATGAAATCAATTTGGTATTACTCAATCAGCTGGAATTATGATTTGAGTTGGTTATAGAGAAGAATACTTAACTCAAACTCACTTTGTTGAACAAGTAGAAAGAAACATTCCAGTAGAATTTAAAGACATCAGAGATATGATGATCGGTGGAGCTGGAACTGTTCTTTCAACACTTGAAATGACAAGAGATGAATGAACTGCAAGACAAGCATATATATCACTGGGAACTGTTTTAAACACAGCACAAGAACTAGGATTAGATACTTGTCCAAGTGAAGGATTTAGCCAAGCTGATGTAGCAAAAGTTTTAGAAAAACATAACCTAATTGATACTAAAAATGAAAAAGTATTAGTTGGAATGTTTGTTGGAAAAGTTGATACAACTCAAGAATTCCACCACTCATTTACAAAAACAAGAAGACCTGCTGATAAAGCATACAAAATTGTAAAATAAAAATTAAAAATATCACATAAAGTGATATTTTTTTATCCTCCAAAGATACTTGTTTCCCCAATTGCTGAAGAAGTTAAGATTCAGAAAGGAATTATTATTATACTTAATAAAATCGTTAACGTTCCAACACGAGAAGCTAACTTTGGTTCCTTGTCATAAAGAACTGCATAACCAACTATTGTGTTTGCAGTTGGTGAAGCAATAATTGCAACACAAAGAACCATAGCCAAGGAACTTAATCCAGTTCCATTGATTGATTTTAAAATAAGTGAACCTATTATGAATAAAGATAAACATATTAATGGTGTAATTATTGATTTTACAAAAGTAGCTCATCAAACTATTTTAGATTTGAAAGCTTCTTTTATTTCGCTTTTAGCAAGAGTTGCTCCCATTGAAAATCAAGCTAAGGGACTAGCTAAAGGAGCTAGAATTGAAAGTATTTCTTTTACACCAGGAATATACTGATCAATTCTACTTATTGAGTACTCCCCTTTAATAATTTTTACACCAGGAACTAATTGAAATAATCATAAGAATATTCCAACAAAGGTTGCAATTATTATTGGGTTTTTAAATACTTTAAAAAAGTTTATAACTTTTTGTTTTTTACCAATTAAAGCCTCTTGCATTTCTTGTTCTTCAAAATATTTTCTTTGCATTATATTTGATGCAGCAGAAAACATAAAGATTCAAAAACCTATTAAAAATAATGAAGAGTAAAGATCTATTTTGCTAGTTATTGCTGCATCTGGATTGATAGCTTTCATAATAGCTACCCCAAAATAAACAGCAGAAGAAAAAGCAACACTCATAGCAAGTGTGTCTTGTCTTGGTTTGCTACTTTTTATAAAAAAGTATTTAGAACCAAAAGTAAGACTTGTATAAAAGATAATACCAATGACAGCTATTGTAATTGCTTCA
Source organism: Spiroplasma sp. BIUS-1 (assembly GCF_010365805.1). NCBI lineage: Bacteria > Bacillati > Mycoplasmatota > Mollicutes > Entomoplasmatales > Spiroplasmataceae > Spiroplasma > Spiroplasma sp. BIUS-1. The sequence goes on from NZ_CP048386.1 coordinate 532,302, forward strand.
CCCATATCTTTTGGGTTAAGATCAACCAAAAAGCTTTTTAAAGCTAATGCAGGCAATGCTGCATATAGAATAATTTTAACAACCACTTTTTCTCAATCTTTAAAAATTAAGCTTTTCTTTTGAAAGATAAACCCAAGAAAGATTACAAAAGAAGCTGCAAGCAATATACTTCAAAAATTAAAGTTTGAAATTACTTTTAATACTTCATTTCAAGAACTTGTCAACAACATAAACTACCCCTCATATCTTAGATTATTGATTATTTTCAAATAACTCTTTGAAAATTGAATAAACTTTATCTAAATTATTTTTTTCTGTTGATGAAATTGATAAAAATTTATCGTTTTCATCAAACTCTAAAGTTTGTTTTATTATTTTTTCATTTTTAACAATATCGTTTTTTTTGCATTTATCCCTTTTTGTAGCAACTATGAAAACTCTAATGTTATGGTGTTTAAAGAAATTATACATTTCTTTGTCATCATTTGTTGGTTTATGTCTTAAATCCACTAACTGACAAATGAATTTTAATTCAGGTCTGTTTGTAAGGTACTCATCCATCATTTTAGCAAAAGCTAATTTCTGATCATGATTTACTCTTGCATAACCATAACCTGGTGCATCAACAATTCTAAACTCACCATTATTAATATCAAAGAAATTTAGTAATCTAGTTTTACCTGGAGTTGAAGATGTTTTTGCAAGTTTGTTTTGATTTGTTAATGCATTAATAAAAGTGGATTTTCCTACATTACTTCTACCAATAAAACAAACTTCAGGAATGTTATCCTTTAATCAACCACTTTTGTTTGCAGCTGATGTAATAAATTTAGCTTGTTTTATCATAATGTACTCTTCTCCACTTTTATTTTTATTATTTTTGAATTTTGATATATTCTTTTAACATATCTTCAAATTCTTGTGTGATGTAATCAGTTTCGTCTTTGATTACTTCTCTTCTTTTCAAAAGAACTTCGTTATAATACTTATTTAAAGTATCAACAAAGTGTTGTTGATTAACAATTCTTGTTTGTAATACTCTATTATTATAATTATTTTCTTTTTCAAATTGTTGTTTCATTGACTCTAAAATAGTTTCTTCCATGTCTAAATAACTTCTAAAATCTTGTCTTTTGATTTTTTTTAAAGTCTTCACAGAAAAAAGTTTTTTTTCATTCTTATTTAAAAATTTCTCTAACATTTTATAAGTACCTCTTGACTATATAAAGTAATTATAAAACATTTTTATTCATTTAAAAGTTTATTTTTAAGTTTAAAGCTTTTAAATAATCAAATAACTTCCAATTATAATTGAGTCTTATTATATCTTCTAAGTCATTATCGTCTTTAAATGTAATGAAAATAGTTGTTCTTTTGAGATTATGACTAATCTCAACAATTTTGTTTAATTCTATAACTTCATTATAAAGAACTAGTTTGTCTTCATATTGAAAAGCTACTAAAGAATTTTGTTTATTATTTAACAATATAATTATTGTAAATATTTGGATTGTATATATAAGGTAAAACAGTGTGAATAATTTGCTTAGTATTTTTATTTCGCTAAAAACTAAGCAACAAGTGAAAAACACTGTCATGAATATAAAAAATATTATGAATGAATAAAACATATAAAATTTAAAAAAATTAATTCACTTTGTGTTAACAAATTTGTTTTCTGGTCAGATTTTTTTCATCTTTCAGATCCTCTTATAAAAAGATGAAAAATAGAATGCTAATGCAATGGAAGTAATTATGACAAAAACAAATCCTGTAATAACACTACTAGTTAATAAACTAGATAGAGGCATGACTTTTCCCTTCTTTCTTAGAAATTTCATTTAGTGCCAGTAATAGGTCAAAGCCATATTCCTCTACACTATATTTATCGTCATTTATTTCAAAAAAAATTAAAAAATTTCAATTTTTTTTGAAATATTTTAAAAAATAATGACATTTTACTAAATTTTCTACTTTATATTGTAAATATTTATCATTTAATCTGACCATAACTCTTTTATTTGTTACATAAATGCTACATTTTAAGTCAGATTCTTTTATTTCTTTTTTGTAGTTTTCTTTAGCTTTTTTGTTTTTAATTTCAACTTTGTTTAACTTAACTTGATCGTTAAAGTAATAGGCTTTTTCTCCACTTGGTAAATCATAGTCTATTTTAACTTCTTGTAATTTAAAGTTTTCTTTTGCTTCTTTTAACTGTTTATTTACTTCATCGCTTTTTAATTTAAAGTTTTTATATTTATCTTTAAATATTAAAGCTAAAAGACCAGTTATAAGAGTTGCTAGCAATCAAATAGAAACTATTATGATAACCATAAGATCTTTGCTATTCATATTAAAAACCCCTTTTACTTTTTTTATTATAACAATTAAAAGTTTTAATAAAACCCTTTAAAAATAATTGTTAGATTAAAAAAAAGAGATCAAAATTGATCTCTTATAATTAAACATCAAATCTAGAAAATTGTATTTCTAAACCTTTTAAGAACGCTTGACGCTCTTCTAAAGTTGACTCACCAATACTTTTGTATGTTTCAATAATTGGGTTGTATAATCCCATTCTTCTTAAAACTTGTGCTGTTAGAGCATCAGTTTGTTTTTTTGATTGGTTTGTAATGATATCTCACATGTTTCCAAGTGATGTTTCAATTACAAATGTTTTTTCAATGTTAATTGATGGTTTTCAATCCACTGGATTGTCACCATCTTTGATAAGTGTTCCAATAAACACTCTATCAAAGAATCCTTTTAAAATAGCTGGCATTTCAAAGAAAATTATTGGATAGACAAATACTATTTGATCACAATCATTTTGTAGAACATCAATAAAGTGTTCTAAGTTTGGATCATATTGAGCATATCCAAATGCTTGAAATTCTTCTTTTGTAATAACTGGGTTGAAGTTCATTTTATTTAAATCTCAAACTTCATATTCTTTATTTGCTTTTTTTAATCCTTCAATAACAGAATCTGCAATCGCATGATTGAAGCTTTCTGGTTTTGGATTAGCAATAACTATAACTGTTTTCATTTATTTACCCCTTTGTCTTATTTATATAATAATACACTTTTTAGAGGGTAAAAAAAAGTAAATAAAGCAATGTTTAAGCATTTTTTAGAAAATAAAAAAGAGATAAGCTTTTAACAAATCTCTTTTATAATTTTCATATTAAATTAATTTTATTCTTGAAGAATTAACAGCAAATAATAGTTTTTACAAAAACAAAGTTAACTCGGAAAGCTCCAGTGACACCTCTTCTTTTCCCTTCACTAGTTGCATAAAAAATAGTTGAAAGTCCAATTTTTGAACCTGGTTCCATTTTCTCATAATCTTCTTCTGTGAATGTTTGTCCATCAGAAAGTTTTGTTGCATATAATGGATTTCCAACACTTTCAGGACTACCAAAAGTTGGATACCTAGTAAATTCACCAATAATAGGTCAAACTATACGACCTCTTAAGGCTCCAACTATTTTGTCTGCTTCTCAAATTTGTTGCACAACAACTCCAGCAAATAAATTTTCATAAATTTCTAACTGTAAAGATTCATGTACCATTTTGAAGATATAATTCATTTCTCCATATACACCTTTTTCAAACCCTGACTCAGTTGCAACTAATGTAACTTTAATGAAAGTTGTTCCAGCTCCATTTCGTCCCAATACATCTGCGTCAGTTAAATCTCTATTTTCATTCATATTAAATGATGATACTATTTCAAGATCTGGTCAATCAAGTTGAATACCAGAAGCTTTATTAATGATAGTCATCGCATGTGCTAATGCTGTAAGTTCAAATAAATATAAATTTTCTTGTTCATAATCATATCTTTGTGTTCTTACAGTACCATTTAAGGCACTTATATCAAATCCTTGTTTTGCTACATTATTTAAATTTATTACATTTTGACTCAACGGCATAGCTGCTGATGAAGTCAAAGATAACGAACCAATTAAACTTAGTAGTTTTAACATATAATAATTACCTTTCTTTCGACAATCCCACCCTACCAACCTTTTAAATTGATACTTATTTAGTTTTTTGATAATTATATTTTGATTATACAAATCATAATATATAAAGGTTTTTAGTGATAAAAGATAAAAAAATTTTAATAAAGACTTTTTAGAAAATAAAAAAAGCACTTAATAAGTGCTTTGATTAATTATTTTTTAACATTCTTTTTAACATTTTGAAGTCTTGATTCTAGTTGAGGATCTTTTTTGTTTGGAGATCTTGTTCCAGATTTTTTAGAATCTCAGTTATTTAAAACTGGATCTGTATCTTCAACTTTTCCTTCATTGATTCAAACGTATTTTGATTCATAGTCTGGATCATTTAATTTATCTAAGTTATATTCTAACTCTCTTTCAAATAATCCACTTCTAACAATACCTTTGTCTCTTGTTATTTTAGCTGTTTCTGTTTTTTTAGCTTTTGCCACTGCATGTTTATCAGCTGCAATAGCCGCATATCTTGGTTGACGTTTTTGGAATTCACTTCTGAAGAATTTTCATCAAATGAAGTAACCAAATCCTGATAACAATAATACTAGTAATACTAATAATAAAATTAGTAATCATAGTGGGAATGGTTTTGGTGTAAAGATTGTTAATTTTGTAGTAATTGGAGTAATTGTAACTCCAGCTCTTATTGGAGTTGCGTTAATTGTTAAATCAACTGCTTCTCCAGATTTTCCACCAGTAATTATTATGTAACCATCTTTATATTCAGCTGTTGCTTGAGAAGAGTTTGAACCACCTTCTGCATAAGAGTTTGATCCAACATTTACATTAATTGCAGAAAACATGTGTGCATTTTCTACTTTAAATTTCTCTTCTTTTCCTTCTTTAACTTTTACACTTGAACCCAATCCTTTTACAGATATGGTTGGTGAGTAAGCTGTTAATGAAACACTTGCCTTAGTTTCATAACCTTTTCCTAAGTCAAATCCAGTACTTACTTTTCCTGAGTTTTTTACTTTTAATTTAACTGTTGTATCAGTTCCGTTAGGGGTAACATCTGCTATTTCTAAACCTTTTGCATTTTTAAGGTTTACAATTCCATTAAAGTTTTTTAAAGTATAGTCAAATGTTTCACCCACAAATGCACCTTTAACAATTTCTTCACTAGCTGCTGGAAGTTCTCCTTCAACAACTACATTTCCAAAACTTGAGAAATTTAAATCAATTTCTTTGCTTGTTGACATTCCACTTGGTAATAATAAACCATCTTTTGCTTTAATGTTTATTTTAACTGAAGTAGTAGTTCCACTTAAGTCTATTTGTTGTTGTCTTTCAACTTTAAGATTTCCTCCAAGTTGTTTATCAACATCATCATAAACTTTTGTTAAGTCATCTCCACTTATAATTGCATGTTGAACTCTAACACTTGTTGATATTGAATCATTTGATCCAACTTCAAAAATATATTTATCTGAGTTAGATACTTTTAAACTATTTCCTGATTTAACAAATGAACCTGTTAAATCAATGTTCATTTCTTTATATCAGTTATTAAAGTTTGAACTAGTATTTAAAGTTTCGAATTTTTTTTCATCAGGTAAAAGTTTATAAGCTTCATTCAAGTTGATTTGACCATTTGATCCTTCAACTAAAGCTTCCGCTGCTTGTTTTCTTGAAGCTGCTGCATTAATACTGTTTTCTAAAGCTTTTGTTACATTTATTGTATTTTCTGCAACTCAACCTCTTGAATAACCTATACTGCTTCTATCGTCTTTTAAATAGTAAGTTCCGTTTTGTGTTTTATAAGAAGTTGTAAATGAAAGATCACCATCCGCTATTGAAGATTCAAGAGTCAATTTATCTTTTGTATCATCATTTATTCCTGAATAAACTTGAATACCTTTTTCAGATGTTACTTCAATTTTATCCCCATTAATTTTCATGTTAGATATTTCTTTTACTTCATCTACAGTTTTATAAAGTCACTCTTCTTTTAAAGCAAAATTTTTATTTAGTTCGTCATTTTGTATTTTATATATCTTATTTCCAACAGAAACAAGAATATTATTATTATCGAACTTTTCAATACCACTTGCGTTTTTAATATTTAAATCAGTTGCAACACTACTATTACCAGACTTAGATACTTTAACAAGATTTGGATTTGTTTTTTTGAATTTAAAACAAGTAAATTTGTTTCATCATCTCCAAAACTCATTATTTTTCTTTGTTGCTCATCAAAATCTAAAAAATTAGATAAAACATTTTCATGTAATGCTTTCTTTGAGAAAAAGTTATATATAGATGATGTACTCCCATCAGAGAAAATAATATATCCATTTTCTGAATCAAAATAAGTTGATTTTGGAGTTGAGGTTGTTAATTGGAATTCATCTTGTACCTCCAACTTAGAAATATCTCTAGAAGATTTGAAAAATTCTTCATTTAAAACTGTCTTACTTTTGTACATTAGCATATTTCCTTGTGAAAAATATGATACATAAAGTTCATTTTTATATATTAAAATTTGGTTATATACAACTCTGTAAGGTTTTTCTAAACCGGTTATAATTTCTTTTTTTTCTATTTTTCCTTCACTATTTGGTAGATAAACATAAACACTTTTTTGATCTGCCACCATAATATAATCAAAATCAATATCTTCATACTTTCCAGACCAAACAGCGAAACTTTCTCCTGTTTTAACAAGATCTTTCAAGTAATCAGAACTTGATCATAAAGAAGTTTCAAGATTTTGATAGTTTTGATTTTCATTAATACTAAATGCAGAAACACTTAAAGTAACAGGTACAGATATACTTAATGTTCCTAAAATTGTCAATAATTTTTTCATATAAAATTATCCTCCCTTATACTTATTTTTTATTTTTTTCTTCTCTACGTTTAGCTTGTGCAATTTTTGCAGCTTCTTTACCTACAGCTGATTTATAGAATCGTTTACGTGAAATGAATCATGTTGACATTATTAAAAGAATAATAATTGACATTCCACCAAATGCTAAAACAGGTGTAACTCATCTAGGCATTGAACTTGGAGCTTTTAATCCGTAAATTGTAACTTCAATAGTTATATAATTAAATCCATCAATCTGTGAAGACTCTATTAAAGGGTTTTTACTATACTCAAAAGCTCTGTCAAACATTCTAACAGTTAACTTTGAACTATTTGCAGATAAGTTATAATTTTTATTTTCTATAATATCCAAACCAATACCCGGATCTAATAATCTATGTTTATTTAGCCTTCTTTGAATTTGTTTTAAGTTTTTTTCTCCAGATAAACCTTTAGTTTCTGTAGTTAGTCCAATACCATTAAATTGTAAATTTTGAACTTCCTTAACTTTTGAATTTAAATCGATCTTATTTACTATGTTATCTTTTTTACCAAAATCATTATCTTTTATATTCATTTTAACTTTTAACTTTGGAAGATTTATAAATTCTTCACCAGAACCAATAAATAAGAAATCATTACTTAATTGAGAATCTTTTGCTTTAGGTCTCAACTTTATTCCTTCAAGTGTGTAAAATCCAGATTCAGGATCAGGTAAAACATTACCGTTTGTAAAGCCTCATCCAGAATCTCAACTATCAAGTTCCTCAGAGTTAGAGTATCAATCATTTATTTCTCATACATCATCAAACTCTTTTCATAGAATTTCATTTTCAAATCCAGATAATTTTTCTAAAGAGTCTTGAATAGAATTATAAACTCAACCAATCATACTATTGTAATCATCAAAAGACACCTCATGTCCATCTTCTCAAGGGAATCACAAATCAGTATTTGATAAATCAAATCTATTTATATAATTTGTAGTTGAAGATTGTAAAAATGAATTTCTAAATCTTGAAGTGTTAGATGATTCTATATTGCTAATAGTTACATTTCCGCTTTCTTGAATTTGACCATATCTATTTTCAGGTATTAAATTACTATCTGTAATTTCAATATTGTAATCAGTACCCAATTTAGAACCTGCAAATATATCTCTAATTTTTTGTTGAGATATGATTGGATTTTTAACTTTACTTTCAGGACCTTTTTCATCAAAACCTCTTAAACTATAAGAAAGCTGATTTTTAAAATCATCAACATAATCCTGTCTTTTATCAAAATTTCTATTAGCATTATAATAAAATGGATTTGTTTGAAGAGTTTTTAAATCTAATTTTTCAAAAACTTGAGAAGTATAAATTGGTTCATTATTTTCAATTATATTCTTGAAAGAATATTCTAGTTTATCCCCAGAATAAACAATACTATTATTTAGAATAGAAATACCAGGTTTTCCAATTATGTTCAATGGAGAATCTAAAAATAATATTTTTCTAGCAACTCCTCCAGAAATCATGTTTTGAGGGTTTTTGTAAGAATACTGATAAATAGATTGGTTGGTAGTAACTACAATATTGTAATTTCTATTTATTTCATCATAATATGAATAAAATCCATTAACACCTTTATCTTCATAGACATCCTTTTCTTTATATTTTTCTGTAAATTTTTGAGGAAGTAATTCAAAAAGTTTAACCATTTTATTTCCATCCATATAATAAATTGCTTCTTCATTATTTGAATCAGTTGCCGCAAAAATAGTTTGTTGAGAATCGCCAGAACCTCTATGATCAGTGTTTGTAATATAAGTTATTTCTTGTTTATCAAAGTTAGTAATAACATTATTTATAGGATCTTGACCTTTCACTATACTATAAGAATAAAAATCAGCACCTGACATAAAGTTTAAAGTAACTTGATTATCATTACCAAGTGAAAAATTTATATTTCTAGGGTTAGTAGGTATTGATGGAAGTTCTTGAGTCATCACTTTAACATTTCCCATTCTCGAAGAATCAAGGTTACCATTAGTATTATTTTCTGTAAAACAGTCATTTAAATCATAACTTGTCACAAAATATTTACTTTCAGATGTGAAAAACATATAAATATGATTATCTTTACTTGAGTCATTTAATTGTCTTGTTGGTGCATAAACCTTCAAAACCTGAGCAGATTCACTAAATTCATTCGGCATGTCAAGTTGTAATTTTTTATCTTTGTTAACAGCATCAGGCTCTATATCTAGTATATTTATTTTTTTATTTTTACCCACATTATTATCAGCGTATGCTAAATATTTTGTTTTATAATCTTTACGCCCCAATCTGTTATAAATAGATGAAAAAGCTGTAGTTGATGCATTGTATGAAGTTTCAGAAGTTGAAACATCACTTTCAACACTAACATAACCATCATTTTTATCATTTTTAATTATAAATGACTTTAAATTTTCACCTGAACCATTAGTTGCAGATACGGCCATATTATATATAACCTCTTCTTTACCACTATTAGGATCAGAGTATTTAAAGATTGCTAAATTCTTTTTTAAAAAACTAGCATCTTTACCTTGCGCTTCTTTCATCAAACCAATTCCATAGTTTTTATTTCTTTTTGCATTTAGATTATATTTTTCATTTTGTTCATCGTTTCCAGTAGCTAAGTTAAAAGTATCACTGTCAACACCTTCAAGTTTTGTAGTTCTTTCGCCAAACATGTTTAAAACACCAGTTTGTTCTGCTAATAAAGCAACTGGTTGAGCTGATACAGTAATTCCTCCTAATAAAGTCAATAAAGTTTTCATATTTTTAATTTCCTTCCCTAGTTTTTTCCTGATATAAATTACTATTTTTAATAGTTCCTTTATGCCCATAAGGGCATAAACTACAAAAATATTATAGAGAATTTTAGAGAAAAAAGGTATATAAAAGATTAAAAATATTTAATTACTTGAAAAAAAAAAAAAAAAAAAAAAATCAAAATTATTTGATTTTAATATCAGTAAATACATTTACTTAAAGTAACCTATTTAGCCACTTTCTTTTTATCTTCGTAAGTATCAACACTTGTTTTAGCACTAATTAATCCAAAAATTGAACCAACTGTTAATAATCCACCATTTAAACCAATAAACACTATTAATAAACCTAAAAGTAAGTTTAAAACAGGATCTTGTTTATGAGTTGAGTTAAATATAATAATTGGCAATAAAGAAACTATAAACAAACCAATACCCATCCCTAAAGCTAAAAAATAACCAATTCTTTGTTTATAACTTTTTCTTGAGTTAATTAAAACTAAGTTAAAGATTAAAGCACCATATGCTATTAAACAAATTATCAATACAGTTCAACCAATTGAATTTATAGTTGATAAACCTGATTCACTTACTTGTGTAAGTCATTCACCTAATCTATTTAAAAGTTCATAACCTTTATTTACAAGATCTTTTAAAGATATCATGATAATTGAAAAAACCATTACAGGCATTAAAGTTGCTAACAATAAATAAATACTTACATGTGATAGAGTTTTTGAAAATCTAATCATATTTTTTTCTCCTATTAATTTTTAAGTACCTTAAACAACATTTAAAAGTATACTATTTTGAGAAAAAAAATAAACTCATGAGAGTTTATTTGATTGATTTTTTATCTATATGTAATAAATAAATTAAGTTTAGCACTTCCAAATATACCTTTTGATTTTCCATAATCATTAGGTCTTACATAAATATGAGTAACCATTAATTCGTTTTCATTTATAGCTTTATCTATATCTTCTTGAGTTAATAATCTATTTGTGTTTGTTTGTTCATCCAAAGTATAAAGTGGACTAAATTCTAAACCAAATAATGCAAAGTAAAGTGCAGTATAAGGATCATATGCCTGTATTGTTTTTGAAAGTGATCATTGTGTTAGTTCTGTTAAACTTTCAAGCTCACCTTCATCTTCTTTTTGAGCTCTTCTAAATAAGCTGATTTCATTAAGTTGGTTTAAATCACCTGGATGATGGTGAATTGTTGAATAATATGTTGCATTTCCAATTAAATTATTTGCAATACCTTCTTGACTTGCTTTTATTTTAATTTCTCAAGTTTCTTTATTAGCTCCATTTGCACCCTCAATATCAACATCTTCTATATCTCTATTATCCATTACACTTTTAATTGAAATTACTTCAATTCAACTTTCTTCAATAAAGATGTTGTGACTTTTTTGTAGTTCTTTTTTAATTAAAGCAGGTATTAATAAAGTTTTGTAGCTATCAACTCCAAAGTTGAAATATCCCAAATTCTCTGTGACAGCATAGCCATTTAATACTGACAAATTATAACTTTCTTCTTGTTTTTCTTTTAATATATTATTTGTGTTAATCACAACAGGTGCAACACTTGTTGTGGTCATTGACAATGATGCGATTAAACTTAGTAATTTTATCATTATATTTTATTACCTTTCTTTCTTAACCCACCCAACCCACCTTTAAAAATTTATATTTATAAAGTTATTGGTAATTTGCAAATATTATATATTTCATGTTTAATAAATAATTTTGTTTGTTAAATACAAAAAATATTTAGAAAAAAACGCAAAAAAAAGCCCAGAGCGAACTCTGGACTAAAACTATTTAAGGGTAAAATAATTTTAAATTTAACAACTTGAATTGTTCTAGGTACTTATTTGCTTTTATTCAAAGCTCTTACAAGTAGCATTAACTTGTAGTTTCCTGATCCCACCCTTACACCCTTTATTTTTTTCTAGAAAAAAATAACTGGAAACTTGGAGATTTTATATTATTGATATCTAATAAAAACCAATACCTTTTTTGGACTAATTCATTTTTATTCCCTGTTTTTTATTTTTGAAATATTACACTTTCGCAAGCGATTTATGTATTGCTTACAAATGTTATTATCAATTATTAATAAAAATAATCAACAACAATAGTTCAACATAAAAATTTTTTTAAAATTCTATAATTATTTTAATTTTATCGATTCAGACCATAAGTGAGCATCTTTGTAATATAAAACAATTGAAATTATTTTATATATTTGATATATTTATATTGTAACTAATTTGTTTACAAGTTAGTTACGCGTTGTTGTAAGCCCTCCCAAAGTTTATAATAACTAGGGATATATGAACATTATCGATTTCGATAAAACTATTTGTTAGAGAAGTATATATACATCTATCAGTTAATAGTGAATAAGATAATGTAATATTTTCCCTATAACGCAAATTGCAGATTAAATTACTTGTTGTCTCTTTCTAAGAGGCAACTTTTTTTTATCTTTAATTTGGTTAAAATTTTTTAATAAGTGTTTTTTTAAACAATTTTTTTTATTCCCGAACAGCATCAAATGATTGATTTTCTCTAGTTATTTAAAGACATCTATCTTTGACACCCTTATTGTAATACTTTAAATATTAAATACAAATATTTAAAAAACCTCTGTCAATTTTAAACTAGTCTCTCACTGCTTTAAAATCAATTTTAAAAAATTTTAAAAAAAATAGTTAACTTGAAAATTAACTATTTTTTAAATTATAAGGATAATTTAACTCCAAAAATTTCTTTCACCCTGGGTTTGGTGAGTGTTCTGGATAGATCTGTCAGAATTTCTTTTGAGCTTCTTGGTAACTATTTGCTTTAATAATCTTATTTCTTACTAAATACATAAACACTATACTTGCACTTCTATTTATTCCTCAAATACAGTGAACATAGATTTTTTTATCTTTAATATTGTTTTCAATTTGTTGAATTGCATCCAATATTAAAGATTTGTCCATATCTTCTAGATAAGGATAATCTTCAAAGTTGTACAAAATTCTCTTATTGTTTTCTTGTACTATTTTGTTTTCACCATCTTTAGGGTTTTGTGTTGTGAATATCTCTTGAGCACAGCTCAAGATCAAATCAGCATCTTCAGGAACTGAATGCATGTCTCCTAAATATAAGTTCTTTACGATTTTTTTACTCATATTTTAATCTCCTTTTTTCTTATATTCATAATGGCAAGAAGTTAGTAAAAAATTCTTGTTCATTGTCAATAAATAAGCAATCATAGTTTGTATTACTTTGTTTTAGTAAGTTTTTATGTTCCAATATATGGACAAATATGTTTATTTGTCCATCATTGAATTGCTCTAAAAACACAATTGGTCAAAATTGTAGTCCTGGATTTATTTGAACTAAACCCATATTGCTAGGTTGATCACTGTATACTTCTATTAATTTAATTCTTTCTTCTTTTTCTTTATCTTTTAGATCAAGAAAATAAGTTAAAGTGTTTTGATTACTTGCTTTGATTAATCTATCTTGTTGATCAAATGTAAAGTAAAGATTAACAAATTTATAGTTACCATTTAAATAATGAACTTTATATACGTCTTTTATTGTATGACTTTGATTATTATCTATAACTGTTACATCTTGAGGAGCATAAAACTCTATTTGACTACAACTTTTATCTATTAAAATTGTATTCAAACTCTTTATAAAATTGTTTATGTTCATATTACTTTACCTCTTATACTTATTATAATAAAAAACTAGCTTATCGCTAGTTAAATATTATTTAAATGTTTCTATAAATTGGGTGGCTAGAACCAATTTATATTAAAAAATACTAAGTAAAAATGTAATCTGTTTTTTCCAAGCGTATGTATCTTGGGAAAAATATATCTAAAACTAATAACTCACATTATTTTAATTTAACAAAGAAGTCTAATAATATGGCTAATTTTTATATACTTCAAAAATATGTCAGCTTTGTTTCAAATCCCTGTACAAATAAAACAGTTAAGCATATAAATATAAAAATTTTTTTATTCCCTACCTTCGATTAAAAGGCAAATTCATTTTAACAATTATTAAGAAAAAACTATTAAATTTAGCAAAGTCAAAATTCATTTAAAAAAATAAAATTATTTTAAAAAGTGAGCAAAATTCATTAAAAAAGAATTTATTTTTAGTGTAGTTTTGTTTAAAATTATCCTAAAAGGAAGTTATGAAATGAATTACAAAAAAAGTTTAAGAAAACTTAAAAGGTATCACTATAATTGATTTAATTTAACCTTACTTATAATACTATTTCCAATCGCTTTTCTACTATCAGCTTTTTGTGCAATAGTGTTTGTCCCCTACTTATTTAAGTATCCAAGAAAAGGAAAATACAGAGGACTTGATTTTAATACTTATGAACACTTAATGCATGATCTTGAGTCTAAAGATATGACAAACTTTAACTTAACAAAAGATCAAATAAAAGAGTTTTATATTGGTCCAATCCAAGAACAAATAAGTGCTTTAATGGTTAAAAACAAAAATAGTAAAAAATGAGTTATTGGACTTCATGGATTTAAAAGAAATAAATACATGGGTTTAAGACAAATATATCACTTCTATGATCAAGGATATAACTTAATAGCTTTTGATGCTTTTGCTCATGGTTTAACTTATGGAAAATATTCAGATTTTGGTTTAACAAATGCTAAAGTATTAGATGAAGTTATTAAATGAGTTAAAGCAACATATGATGTTGAAGAAATTGGAGTTTTAGGAACAAGTATGGGAGCTACAAGTTCACTGTTCTTTGCAAAAAAATACTACAAAGAAAATAAAGTGGATTGATTAATAGCAGATTGTCCTTTCTCACAAGCAGTTCCTCAAATCAGATTCTTTTTACAAAAATACATGGTATTGCCATGATGAATGATGTCACTTGGAATTAATTGAAACTTTAGAAGATATGCTCGAGCAAGCATTAAAGAAGTTAACCTTCTTAAAGGTTATGAAAGTATGAATGATTTAAAAGTACTTTTCATTCACGGTAAAAAAGATGACTTTATAATGTATGACAACTCTGTTGTTATGTATCATTTAAAACACAATTCAGAAAATGAAAAATTAAGTCAAATAAACTTATATGATAATGCACGACACTCAAGTTGTATGCACAAAAATATGGAAGACTATATGAACACAACAATTGCTTTTGCAAAAAGATAAGAAAAAAAACCTCACTAAGAGGTTTTTTTTAATTATCAACTTCATTGTTTAAACAACATCTTTAATAAAATATTTAGAAAATTTAACATAAAGAAAAGTCTTAATAATACTACTAGAACTGAAATTTACAATTAAATATAATTAAATTATTATTTTGATACTCTTTTTAATGAAAGTTTAGCTTGATCTTTGCTGTCATCAACAGAAATTACATAACCATCCATTTGTTGACCTACAGTTACGAAGTCACTAACGTTTGTTACGTAAGCATCAGCGATTTCTGAAATATGAATTAACCCTTTGTAGATTTTTCCATCAATTTCAGCATCACAGAATGCACCAAAATCAACGATTTTAGTAATAGTAATATTTACAATTTTTCCCATGTTTTTTTCTCCTTACCCCTTTACTATAAACTATTTTGAAACTTTATGTTGGATTTTGACAAAAAAAATAAAATATTTTTAAATCCTAGTGGAGTTAAAAATATTTACTTTGACTTTTGTTATTTAATTTTAGATATAAGGACAGTTGCAGTTTAAATTAAGCCTAATGTGTTAAACTCATCTTTTTCTATTTTTAGATCTTCTTTTCATAAGTTTATAGTGTTTTCTGCACATATAACCTGTAGAAAAGGATTTTCATCCTCTTCTAAGACAACCATTAACTGGACAAGCATTTATTTTCATATAAAAAATCCTAACTATCAAAATTTATAATTTTGAATTCTTACTCATTTCGTTTAATATATTTTCAAAGAAAAGTTATTAAACACTTTTTGATTAATATTACATACATTTATATTTAATTATTTGTGTTTTATTTGTAAGCATAATCTTTTGCTGGCTAATTAAAATCTACATATATTTTATAAGAAAAGTGCCTATTTTAAAGGGATTATGTCTAAGTGAAAAGGATTTTAATGACTTTAAAATTTTTTTATGAAATCTAAATAATTTAAAAAAAGAATCTAGGTTAAACTAGATTCTTTTTTATTTCTTATTAATTAAAAATGGTGAATTTGATTTTTTATAGTACTCATCATTTTGAATATAGTACATCTCAATTCAATCTTGAGTTTTTTCTTTGTCCACAACCCTAAAAGAGTCTTCTAAGGCTTGTATTAATGGATCCATATTACTTGCAAGTATCATTGCTGTAATAGAAGTTTTGCTAATTATTTCATACATATCTGCAAACTTTGGATGGAACAAGTAAGAATTCGGGTCATAATGAACAAATGGTAAGAACAATACATTGCTTATTTTGATTTTCTTAATAATATGATTTTCATCAATGTATCTAGAAAGTCTATCTCCAAGTGGTTTAAAGTAATCAAGGATATGCTCTCTTCTATGTCTTGGCATAACCTCTTCTCAGTATTCATCTCCATCTTCTTTATCAACTATCGATAAAGAAATAATGTTTATATCTTTTTCAATTCCATATGCTAAAAAGATAAAGTCAAAAGATATGTCTAAATACTCTTGCATTGGATAAAGCATAATTAAAGTTTCTTTGCTTAGTTTTTTAGTTGATTTAATAACTTCTCTCATTAACTTTACTCTTAAAATCATTTCTGTCACTTTTTCTTCACTTGCTTCATAGCCAAGCAATATAAAGAAACGAGATTTAAACATTAATGTTAAGTCTTTATCTGTTATTTGCATAAAATAGTCAAGTTTAAATATACAAAGAGAATGAATTAAAGCTTCATCACTAAATCAAATGTTTTGATTTTTAAATATAGCTAGTTTTTCTTTTTCTATTTGAGCTAGTTTTAGAAATTTTTTAGATCCTAATTTTCTTTTATTCATACAAAAACCTAACTTTCATTAATAGTATTATATCATTTTGACTATCATTTAAAAATAGAGTGGATTATTATCAAAAATAAAAAATCCTTTTAGGATTTTTTTCTTTTTTATATAATTTTTTTATTCTATTTCTTTTGGATTGTAAAAACGAAATAGTATATCTTCACTACCTGTAATACCTTTTGAAACACCATATTGAGTTGCTCTAACTCTTAAATGAAAGAAAACTTCTTGTTGTGGTTCTAAAACTATTTTACTTAATTCTTCATTTGTTAATTTTTGTCCTTGCGGATTAATTAAGTAATTTGTATATTCAAGCGCTCCATTAGCATATTTTGATAAAGGATTGTATAGGTCGCCTCCATAAAAGGTTCTTACATAAGCATTGTATTCGAATGCTGCCTTTTCAACTGTTATTGGTGTTCCATAATTAAAGACATGAATTGTGTTGTATCTATCAATTGATAAATCATGGGTACCATGATCTATTGAAAGAGTTACACTCGCTTGTCCAGTAAATCCAAATATTTCACCAATTTCATTTGCTTTCAATATAGCTGTGTAATATTTTTCTCCAGGCCCAGTTGAACCATTAGCTTCTTCATTAGTGATTGGTTCTCCTGTAAAATCATTTGTAATTGAAACTACATCAAAGTGAGCTGCATTTGCATATATGTAGTAACTGTTTCTTAAAGCTTCTGCAAAACTTTGTCTTAAATGAGTTTCATATTCTTGAATAGTTCATCAATAACTTCCTGCAATAGGAACCGTAACTGGTCTAAAGTCTCCAATATCTAAATGTTCTATTTGTTTTTCTTTTATAGAGTTACCAATAACACCACTAACAGGCATAAGTGTTGAAGTTGTTAAACCCAAACTTCCTATTAAACTTAATAATTTAACCATATTATTTTATTACCTTTCTTTCGACATTTCCCACCCAGCCCCCACATTGATAGAGTTGATAGAGTTGATAAGTTTATTGATATATTTATATTTTATTTTCATTAACTTGTAAAAACCTTTATTAATTGATTTATAAAATATGTTATTAAATTAAGCTATTTTATAAATAAATTTACAAAACAAATAAAAAAGTACTTTTACAAGTACTTGCTATTATTAATATACTTTTTAAAAAGAACAATAATTTGTTAAAAATTTATTAGTTATAAGGTGTATTTTTTATCTTTATTTACTTGCATATGCATATATAACAATTTCTGTAGAACCAACTATTCCTTTGGCTTTTCCTGCTTGAGAAGCTCTAATTTTCAATGTTAGTGCTCTGCTTTCTCCAGGTTTTCAACCCATTTCTTCTAGATCTTTATTAGTTAGTTTTTCTCCTTCTGGAGTTAAAAAATAATCTACATGATCAAACATACCATCTTTAAATCTTGAAAGAGGGTTTGTTGGGGTTGCTTTATATCATTCATTTAAGACATGCATATAAAGATCAAAGCCATCTTCTACAAAGAAATTATCTTCTGTAACATTATATTCAGCAAGAATTTTTTGATCTTTTGTTATGTCATGACCTTTGTGTTCTAAAGTAAATGCCATTTCTGTTTTACCAAAAAAACCATTATTTTGTCCATATTGATTTGAAGATATACCAACTGTGTAATATCCAATATTCGCACCATTTGAACCACTTGCATCATCATCTGTCATTTCTTCACCAGTAAAGTCATCAGTGATGTAATCTACATCAAAGAAATCTCTTTGTGCTGATCAATGAACGTTTTCTTTAAGATAATTTGCAAATTCTTCTAATATTATTGGATGATATTTATTTGCTCCATAGAAATAGTGTCCATCCATTTCAAAACTGATATTTTTGTATTTTGAAATATCAATTTTTAATTGTGGTTCTACTTCGATGTTTCCAATCACACTAACAGGAGTTAGAGACGAAGTTGTTAAACTCAAACTTCCTATTAAACTTAGTATTTTAAACATTTAATAATACCTTTCTTTTCACAATCCCACCCTACCTACCTTTTGTGAAAGACACACATTTATCATTGTAAATGAGCAAGTAAATAAAGGATTTTATAAAAGATTTTTAAAACAAAAAAACTCAACACTTATTAAATGTAGAGTTTTATAATTCATTTTTTTCTTAACTATATTTAGTTATTATTTTCAAAAAATGGCTTTATTAAAGACAAATGTAACTTCTGATCAAGCAGAATTTTCAGTTGTAACTTCTCTATTATCAAGTTCAATCACATGTCTTGGACTTGTTAATAATTTTCCAGTTTCTTGATCAATTTCAAATACAACTTCAGAGTATACTTTAAGTTTTGAAACCCCGTGTTTAGGGTGAGGCATAATTATTTCCATAATACCATCATAAACTCATCTATCTTCTGTTGATTTTGATTCATTTTTAAACATTTCAAAGTTTGCATTTGTATATGTTATATAGTAATCACCTAAGATTTGAGCAATTCTCATACTTCCTTGATAAGTAATTCTTTGTACATCAGTATAATTACTTGGGTTATTAAATTGATAATAAAGTCCTGAAAAGAACTCATTAGAAGCATATTCATTTTCTAACATCACTAAACTATTTGAAGCTTCAATATCATAAGTTCTATAATAGTTATTTGCCTTTTGGTTTTCATTATAAGTTTCATTCTCATAAAATGTTGCTCTTTCTGTATTTAGAGAAACACTAATACCTTGATCTTTTGTTGAATTATTTACATAAGAAAAAGCATCATTTGCTGTATATGTTAAAGTATGTCTCATCATTGAAGCCATTTCTTCTTCTTGTTCTTCTTCAAAAAATTCTAAAGTATATTCAACTTTTAAAATTGATTTGTTATTTTCAGGAGAATTTATATTAATTTCACCTGTATAAGTAGCTACTTCATCATTTCCTGTATCAATACGTTCTAATATCATGTTGTTAAAATTTAATCTTTGATCTGCATAATTAATTAACAGTGACATATTTAAGTCCATAAGTGTTAATTTTTTTGCATTTACAATTCAACTATGTTTAAGGTTACTAATACTTTCAAAAGTAGTTGTGCTTACTTCTTGTCCAACTCCTTTAAAAATTTCAGTTTTTGTCATTGGTAAAAATGGTTTTGTTATCAACTGTTTTGGAGAGACAACAAACTCACTAGATTCTTGTTTATTTTTCACATTCTCATCAATTTTTGCTTGAGAAAGTAAATTTTGGTTAACTATCGAAGAAATTGGTGTTGCTGATAAAGTCATTGAAGACAGAGCTAATAATAGTTTAGTCATATTTCTTTCGATTCCTTTCTTTCAACTACCCACCCAACCTACCTTGATTGATATTTATTAACTTATGTAATTTAATATATTATTAAAATAGTTAAAAATAATTTATAGTTAAGAAATAAAGAAAAATAATAGAATTTTTAAAAATAATATTAAAAAAATTTTATAAATAATTATTATATGAAATAAAAAAAACTCAGATATTGTATATCTGAGTTTTTAACAATTAAAAGTCAAAGTTATCTGGACTTGGTCCATCTCTGTACTCTTCAATTGTTGATAATAATTGCATATCTTCTTGAGTTAATTCAAAATCTTCAATTTGAATGTTTTCAACCACTCTTGATGGTTTAGAAGATTTTGGAATTATTACATAATCAAGTTGAAATGCTCATCTTAAACAAATTTGAGCTGCACTTTTATTGTATTTTTTAGCCAATTGTTGTATTTGATCAATTTCGAAACATTTTCCCCTAATCATTGTTCCTCATGATTCAACTACAATATCATTTTGTTTACACTCATTTACAACTTCTAAGTTTTGAAGTGCTGGATGTAATTCAAATTGATTAATAACTGGTTTTATTTTACATACTTCTAAAAGTTCTTTTAAATGATGTGCTTGGAAATTACTTACACCGATTGATTTTACTTTTCCCTGTTCAACAGCTTCTTCTAATGCTTTTCAACATTCAAGTCTTTTTTCTGTTGGTCAGTGAATTAAAAGTAAATCAATATAATCTAATTCAAGTTCTTCTAAGATTTCATCAATTGCTTGCTTTGCAAGATCATATGCATGATGAGTGTTTCAGATTTTAGAAGTTATAAAAACTTCTTCTCTTTTAACATTACTTTCTTTTAAAGCTCTTGCAACAACTTTGTGGTTGTTGTAAATGGTTGCAGTGTCAATGTGTCTGTAGCCATTTTCAAGAGCAGCTTTAATAGAGTTAAGTGTTTCACTCTCATCTGTTAATTTATAGGTCCCTAAACCTACTTGTGGGATTGTTAATCCATTGTTTAATTTTAAGTTTTTGTCTAATACTTTATTCATTTTTTCTGTCTCCTTTAATAAAGTATCTTTATTATAAGACTTTAAATATGAAAAACAGTTTTAAATTTAAAAAGTATAATAGACAATCTTTTAAGTTTTCTTTCATTACTTATTTTTTTATATTCTTGAAAATAAAATAGTTGGATATACCTAATGGCAATAAAGTTCAAAACGTAAAGCAAAAGCATATTCAAGCATCAGCATTTCCAAAAAGTGCTTGGAATAAGGAAGCAAAAGCCATCAACACATTTATATAAGTAATAAATGTACAAACAGCTGCAACCAAACTTGTCCCATTTGTTCTAAGTGACAATGTCACTAGAGCAGATACACTTTCAATGTAAAGTGCAATTAAAAAAGCAAATGCAATTCACCCAGCTAGTTTACCAAGAACTTCTCAATCAATATCATCATTGCAAGCCATAATCAATACAACCAATATTATTATTGGAAATATGGCAAATATATATGAAAATAAATATGCCATTGGTGGAATAAAGAACGTGATACAACTTTTAAAAAAGTTGTTTAATGGATCTTGTGCTGATCAAAATGTTGAAAGTGATTTTGTCTTTCCAAACAAGAAAATCAAATGCACATGTAAACACAGGAACTGAAATCAATACTGATAAAGTTATTGAAAGTGCCAATGCAATTGATAGTCCTGATATTGTAAAGAATTTAGGTCAATCCATTTTTATTTAACAAATATTTCTTTAGTTTGTTTTAGATTTTTTTTCAATCATTTTTGAGTTCTCTTTGGATCTACATCATTAAATGTTTGTGAAATTAGATCTTCAAAGTCACTTTCGTTATTTTCAAAAAAAACATGAACCATATCTGTTTGATCTACTTCATTAAAGTAGTTATTAAATTTTGAGTCAAATAAATACGGTGCTTTTTCTTCATCTAAGAAAGTAAAACAAAATCCATTTCATATTATTTTTCTTTTAGATTTTTCCATAGCATAAACATATCTTACAATTTTTTCTGCTTTATTCATAAAAATTGGATATGGATGGTTTTGTAAATTAGAACCCATTAGAGGTTTTAACTCTTCTCTGTCCTCTGCATAGTTATAATTTACAGATACAAAGTTAAAGCTTTTTGAAGTGTCTACACTTGTAAGCAAACATAAACTTTCCATTTCAATAAAATTGTCTGTTGGAAAAACTCAAACTAATGTGTCATCTGAAATCTCAGCATTTTCCAGCAATCTTTTAATTGTATTAAAACATAGTTCAAAAAATTTAGTTTGATCTTCATCCAAGTCTGTTTGAAAAAATTTTAGAACCCTAGCACTTAATATTTCCATTAACTCTTCTTTTTCTAGAGAATATATAAAGTTAGGTTTACATACAAACATGCAAGCAAACAATCCTTCATTTCCAAATCATACATCTCTGTCCATGTATTTAATTAATTTTTCATTTCTGTATTTTAATTCAGCTTTAAAAGCTTTTTTATTTTTTATATCATTTATAAATCCCATGATTTATTTCCTCCCTTTTTTTAGTTTAAGTACACAAAAAAATCATCACTCTTTTTATAGATACTTTAAATTTGTATATTAAAAATTATTCAAAAAAGAATTTTTAATATTAAACGTTAATTTTATTATTTATTTTTTTAGCTGTGAGCATAAATTAATTACTTTATAACAACAGAGTTTTCCACAAAAAACTGCTCTCATAAAAACCAAACAGTAACTAAAATAGTTAACTGCAAATTCAACATTATTTGCGATTAATATCTTTTAAATAAAAAAGATATAACCTTCGGATGTTTCCTATAAATAGGTCTCACATACTAGTATTATATCATTGTAATTTTATTTAGTTATTATGAATTTATTTTTTTAACCAATCTATTGTAAAGTTCTATATCTTGACAATAAATAGCAGCCCCATTGTTTGAAGATTTTAAAGTATCATATAAGTTCATATTGTTTATTGTACTTTCAAATAAGTAATTTGAATTTTTAATAAGTTCAAGATCATTTAAAATTTTTACTCCTACAAAATCACATTTTCTAGAAGTTATATCAAATCCCTCTTCTTTATAATCTAAAGAGTAACTGACAAGTGAATCATATAATTGTATTTCTTTAAATTTTATTTCTTCTTTTTGTTTTTCAGAAATAAAATTTTTATATTCACTTAAGTCTTTGAAAATATGGAGATTTGTTTTTTCGCAATCAATTTCTTGGTTTGTAGAAAAATAAATATTTTCTACAAGTTTTATATAATCTAAGTTTTTATTAAATTCTCTTTCTCCAATAAATTCATAATTTATTTTTTTTGCTTTTTGATTTTCTAAAAACTCATATGCAACTTTTTGAACTGAAGTTAATTTTTCATATGTTTCATAAATAGATTCCAAATATGAAACTGTTGAAATAACTATATTAGAAATTTCAAAAGCTTGTTTTATTTCTTCTGGTTTAATGTGATGGATTTTATCAAATAAAATAATATTGTTTTCATTTTTATTTAAATTTAATATTGTTGAAGAACGTCTGAAAACAAAATCAGGATGAAAGTTTTGATTTAATTCTTTTAAGTAGTCAGCTTTCTTTGTCATTAAGTAAGTTGAGTTTTTATACTTTTGATTATTTCTAAAGTATAAGTATAAATAATAAATTAAAATTAACTGTTCACTGTTTGAATCAGAATTTATATAAATTAAAGTCTTTTCATTTTTTGACTTTTCAATTAAAGACAAAATATTTTTAACTACTTTATATTGATCTTGAGTTAAAACAATTTCTGTTTCATTGGTTTTATTTTTTATTATTTCTAAATTATTTGATAAGTTAGTTTTTTTAACTTTATCAAACTCTTCTATGAAATTACTTTCACAACAATTTTCAAAAAATGATTCTAAAAAGTTGGCAAATTGTTTGTGTTCATTTTTAATAAATAATTTGTTTGTTTTATCTTCTACTGTTCAATTATTTTCATTTCAAACTAAATTATTTTTTTCTAAAGTTTCTTTTTCCATATTGTGTAAATAAGCTAAACCTTGAATTATTGGTTTTGTTTTAAATGGATCACGATATCAAAAAGTTTCAAAAGAGTTTGTATATCTTTTTAATTGTCTTGCCAAGTAACTTGGTTGTTTGTCTGAATTGAAAAGTAATATATCATTTTGATTATATTTCATTATTCAATCATGTTGTTTTAACTCTATTACTAAAACTTTATCAACACCACTTTGTTTCCCCGTCATTATAATGTCACATCTTGAATCATTAAATTTAAATTTATATTCTAAATATATTTTTATTTCATTATTGATATTAGAAATATTTATAACTTCTAAAAAGTTATTTAAAGAATTTTGTCATGCTTCAATTTCTTTTTGATTAGAATTAGAATATAGAGAATCAAAAATATCTTTCAAACTTTTATTTGAAAGATCATTTATTATTTTTTCTTTATTTGAACTATATTGAATCATGATTACCTCTATAGTTATTATAATTTAATTAAATTAGTGTTTTTTTTATAAAATCAGAAAGAGATATTGTGTCAAACTTATTTAGATTCCTATTATAGTATTTGAATGTAGTTTCTTTATCTTCATTCCCTATTTTTCTTCCAGAAAAACAAACACAAAGTTCAATTTTTGAATCATCATTTTGCTTCATATACATTTCATAACCATTTAGTAAATTTGAAGTTTTCACTTCATCATAATCATCATAACTTTTTACCTCTACCATTATTAAATTACCACTTTGACTTTCTATTAAAAAGTCAATATATGATTTTGAATAATTTTGTTCTTTTTCATTAAAATATTCAAAATAAAGGTTAGAACCGAAGGTTGGCATCTTAGCAAAAAAATTAAAATAAATTTCCTTTTCTAAGTAGTTTTTAATTGTGGAAAGCTCATTAAAAAAATCTTTCATGAACTTTTCTTCTGGCCCAGAGTCTAGAAATTGAATGTTTTTTTCTTTTTCTATCCCCGATATAAGTTCATATCCATAATTTTCTCACTTTTCAAGATTTTCAATTTTTTTTGGATTTTCAGATTTATCAACCCATATTTTATAATATTTTTGAGGTTCAATTTTTTCATCCACTATGTAATCTTCCATTTTTCTATTAACTATGAAGGAATTAGATAGATTATTTTTTAGTAAATCTATGAAGTTTCTATGTATTGTATAAAATAGAAAATCGAAATTTAGATTATTTTCCTGAGCGTAGGAATTAATAATTTTTACTACTGTTTCTGGATACAATAAAAGATTTTTTTTAATTGTTTTGATTACATTTATTTTAAGATTAACTCTATCTTTTATTTGAGGATACTTTATTGTCAAATTTTCTTCAGAAACGATGGTTTCCTTGTTTCAAATATCATCTATACTCTTTTTACTCATATTTGATATACATAGATTTTTAATACCTAATTCTTCATCCCTTAGCATTTTTTCAAAAAGCATCGAATAATGATTGACTATAATTGTTCTATTATTTTCTTTATTTTTTATTCTACCCTGAAAAAATAACTTATTTTCAAATTTTTCTTTTATCTTATAACCTTCTAAATTCCTAGAACTCTCTTGATAATTTGAGTATAGATAATACTTATCTGTTATTGGATTTTTTAATAAATTAGGATATGGGTTTCTTTTTATTCTACCCAATGTTTGTATATTTAAATTCTCAGAAAAAACATTTCTAAGTTGAACAAGCATACAAGCTCTCGGAATATCCCATCCAGTTGCTGGTCCAACTTTAAATATTATTACATCATATAAAGAATCATTTTTAGATGCTTCTTCGAGTGTTGCTGGAACCTTTATATTATTTTTTACCCCCGATGACTTATCATCCGAAAAATACTTCAATCAATTTAAATTTTCTTTTTCTAAAATTGAAATTATTTTAGAAATATTTTCTTTAAAAAAGTTTTCATTTTTAGAATTGGTTGATGAAACTTGTATTAACATCGCAGGTCTTATATAGACACCATCTTCTTCTAGTTTTTTATATTCCACTTTCACAGTTTCTTTAAATTTTTTAATTGCCGCCTTTAAAATGAATTCATCTTCAAGGTCAAATTCATCTTCATTAGGTAAAACAGCCTTTTCTTTTAATAAACTCAATCCATCCTCTTTCATTTGTTCTGCTTTTAATTCAATAATTTTATTATTGCCCAAAGGTGTTGCGGTCATTTCTAAAACAAAACTTGAAGAACTTCTAATATTGGAATCTATGTCTTTTGAAACTTTAATATCAGTTGAATTTAATTTTCTACTACCTTTGTGAGCTTCATCTCTTATATAAATAAGTTTTCATTCCTTATTTTGTTTTATTTCTTGAATAAAATTATCCAGTATACCCTCTTCTGAAAAAAGTTTTTTATTTCCAAAAGAAGAAGTACCAAAAATAAGAACTTTATTTTCTTCTAAAGAAAAAGGTTGAATTGCTTCAATTTTATTATTTTTTGAAGATGGAGATACCCTGTGCTCAACTTCAAAATTTTTAAAAGGAAGAAATTTTTTATAATATTCCATTTTTTTAGCAAATGCCCTAGGCAAATCAGCATCCGATAAGGTTGCGATAACAAAAAAGAGCTTTTTCTTTTCATTCATTTGGTTTTCCAACATTATTTTTGAAATAATGTTTGCAGCCATAAATGTTTTACCTGATCCGGTGGGCGCCTTAAAACTTACGACTTTTGTCTTGCTTTTGTATTCATTAAAAATATTATTTACAGCATTTTCTTGCGAATTAGTTAATATCATTTTCTTCATCCCTTAAAATTTTTTTCTTCACTTCTTTATCATAGGGGTTTAAACCAGCCAAATCATAATAAATAGAAAGGTCATCACCCGAATATTTTGGATCTAATTTTTTAATATTTTCTATTGCCATATTTTTTATTTTTTCAATATCATTATTAGAGGTCAAGGAAATATCAAAATGTTTTGTGAAAAATAATCTTAAATTATTTTTGAAGTAGTCTTTTTCAGCATTTTCCAAAACAACACCTTCTGTGTTTTTTCCTTTTATTAACCTGTAGATTCTTTCATAAGTAATTTTTGTTCCAATTTCATTTTCATTATTAGTACATAAAATAAATGTTCTATTGCCGTTATCCTCTTTATTCAGTT
This sequence comes from Spiroplasma sp. BIUS-1, assembly GCF_010365805.1. Lineage (NCBI taxonomy): Bacteria > Bacillati > Mycoplasmatota > Mollicutes > Entomoplasmatales > Spiroplasmataceae > Spiroplasma > Spiroplasma sp. BIUS-1. Next base: position 559,438 of record NZ_CP048386.1, read on the forward strand.
CCATTACAGCTTGTCCTGTAGTTCCACTCCCTGCAAAAAAATCCAATATTATGGCATTTTTTGTATCTTTATTTATTAATTTAACAAGACCAATTAGGTACTTTATTAAATGAGTAGATTTCGGATTACTAAAATCAAGATCCAGATTTTGAAGTTGCTGTGTTCCTTGTGAAAATTCTCTCATATAAAAATTATTTTTTGGAGTACCATAAACCAAATTACTTCTTATTTCTTGTTCTGTCGGTCTATTTTTTGTATAAATGGAGTAATTTTTGCCGATAACTATGTTTTCATTTAGGATTTCTTGCTTCAATCCATCAAAATTAGACTTTCATCTCATTTTTTTACCCTTTTTATTTATAGGTCAAACAACTTTATAACCTTTTTCTTCATATATTTTTGTTAACTTTTCAGAGTATTCATCATCAAAAACTTTTAAATTTTCATCGTAAATAGCATTATATTCATTTTGTTTTATGATATCTATCTTGCTTTCTTTGATCAAAATAGGATATCACATTTTGGCCCTGTCTTCTCTAAAAGCATGTGCAGTTTTTGAACCAGTTTTCATAAATGATACTAAATTGTAATTCCCTTTAGAATCTTCTTTATTATATTTTTTTTCAAAACTTATATCGTTATTAACAACTTCATTAAACCCTGTTTTTGATATTAATTCCTTATTTTTAGCATAGGCCAGAATATAGTGAGAACTTAGTGAAATGAATTTATCATTTGCTTTTCCTGAAAAGTTATCTAAGGCGTTCATACAAGAAATAAAATTATGTTCTCCAAAAACTTGATCCAAAAGTACCTTCAAATAAGCTTGCTCATTATCGTCTATAGATATAAAAATAACACCATCCTCAGACATCAATTTTTTAGCCAAAACCATTCTTTGATTCATCATGTTTAGTCAACCATTTCTTCCAAATTTATCTTTATAAATAAATTTGGAAGCATGACCTTCTTTAGAGGAACTGTTTCCATCTTTACTTGCTGCCTCGGTGTTATAAGGAGGATCTATATATATGATATCAACCTTCCCTCTATGAGTTATTAATAGATTTTTTAGAGCTTCATAGTTCTCACCGATGATAAGTTTATTTTCTAATTCCTCTATTTTGTCATCCAGATTTATTCTTTTGTCTTTTTTTTCAACCAATATAGATACTCATCCTTCAGCCAACTCTGGAGCTACATCAAACTTAAAACCTAATCCAGTTCTTTTGAAAATAAAATCCAAATATCCTTCAACACTCTCTCCTTCAGGCACAGAATTAATAATACCTATTGCCATTCTTTTTTGATCATTATTAAGATATTCCATACTAGAATTTTCGATTCTACTTAACGCTTCTTTTTTAGTCATAACTAAACCTCACTTTTAAAATATATTATAAATGTTTTTTTATCATCGTGAAAAAATAATTTTTAAATAATTTAACAAGGTTTTAATTAAAACATTTTTCTTATTAAAATTTTTTAGAGATATTCTATTTTAATTAAATTGACTATTTACTGTATAAAGAAAAATTAAAAAAATAAAATTACCTATTAATATTATTCTTTAAATTCCAATTTTAATTGCTCTTTATCTTTTTCAGAAATTTGTAAAGCATTCTTTATAGATAATCCTTTTTCAGATCCAGTTGACAAGTCTCTTGAACTAACATGTAAAATACCATCAGCATCGATTTTAAAGGTTGTTTCAATTAAAGGTACCCCCTTAGCTGCATATTGAATATCTTTTAAATCAAATTTAGCAATTAAATTATTCATGCTAGCTACAGGGTTTTCTCCTTGCAGTATTTCTATTTCAATAAGCTCTTGAAAGTCAGAAACAGTAGTATACTTTTTAGAAACAGAAACTGGTATTGTAGTGTTTTTTGGTATTAAAATATCAAAAACATCTCTGTCCAATGCAGTTCCAAAACTTCTTGAAGTAACATCCATCAGCATTATTTCGTTTTTAGAATCTTTATTAAAAACAGAATCACCATATATTGCAGCACCGATCGATACCGATTCATCTACATTTAATCCGTGATTAATTTTACTTTCTTCAGCAAGACTTTTTAATAACTCAACTATCATAGGCATTCTTGTAGATCCACCTATCAATATAACTTTATCAATACTTTTTATAGGTAATTTTGAATCAGCAATAATATCTTCAAAGACTTTTTTTACTTTTTTTAGTAATTCTTGTGAGTCATTTTCAAATTCTTGTTTTGTCAATTTAAAATTTATATGTAAAGGACCATTTTCATTCATAGAAATAAAAGGTATATTAATCTCAACTTCGTTCATTTGACTTAAGTTTATTTTAGCTCCTTCAGCAGCAACTTTGAATCTCATTTCTGTAGATTTTAAATCGATAAAACTTTTTTCAAGCTTTAATTCTTCAACACAATATTTTTTTATTCTATCAATAATAATATCATCTCAGTTATCTCCACCTAATTTATTATCTCCAGCTGTTGCAATTACTTCATAATCACTTCCGGTAACTTCTAATATCGAAATATCAAATGTACCTCCACCAAGGTCAAATGCCATAATCTTTTTAGCATCATTGTTGTCTATTTTATACGCTATTGCTCCCGCTGTCGGTTCATTTAAAACCCTCATAACGTTTAAACCAGCTATTTCACCAGCAAGCTTAGTTGCATTTCTTTGAGAGTCATCAAAATATGCAGGAACTGTTATGACAACATTTTTTATGTTTTCATTCATTTTTTTATTTGCATTTTTAACAAGGTAATCTAAAATCTTAGCGCTTATAAACTCAGGTTTATAATCTTTGCCTTCAAGATTTACAGTGTTATTAGTTCCCATTAATCTTTTTATAGAAACACATGTATTTGGGTTAACTTCTTGTTGTCTTTTGGCTGCCGCACCAACAATTCATTCACCATTTTTTATCGCAACAACACTTGGTGTAACATTGTTACCTTCATCATTTTCAATTACTCTTTCTTGTCCACTTTCCATTATAGATATACAAGAATTTGTTGTACCTAAATCAATTCCATATACTTTCATATTTAACCTCTCTTTTTATTTTCGATAATTATTTTATATTTATTAAGTTTCATCATTTCAGTTTCATTTGCTTCAGTACCAAAGTCTGGATGATACTTTTTAGACATTTCTCTATAAGCTTTTTTAAAGTCTTCATATGAACAATTTTTTGACAGTCCAAAATAAGCATAAGCTATTTCATCATTTTCTTCTAATTCATCCATACCTTCTTCATCACCATTTGAATTTAAATAATCTTCTAAAAATTGTGCATATTCATCTTGAAACTCACTGTACATATCTTGGTTATTAGAATAATCTATTATTTCAACTATTTCATAATGATCTTCATATGAATCATATTCATCTGCAATATTAGAAATTAAGTTAGTATAAAAAACATTTAAATATTTTTCACATATTTTATAGATACTTTGAATAAAGATTTCATCTTGAGTTCAATCAAATTCGTAATCAAAATTGTCATTATTTCCTTCTATAACAACTTCAGAAATATGATAAATAAATTTATGTAAACTATTTATGAATAGTTCTTTGACATAATCTTCATTAAATTCCTTATCTATTTTTTCTGAAAAATCATTTAATGATATTAAGCAAGGAAAAGATTTTATAGAGTATTTATTTCCATTTAAAGAAATAGATTTATTTAATATTTTAAAATCTTTTAATCATCTACTTTTATCAATTAAATCAATCGTTTTTTGAATTCACTCTTTTGTTGAATTGCTTAAATATCTTTTAGTAATCTCACCATCACTGCTATATTCTTCATCAAAGTAAAAACTAAAAAACACATAGTAATGATTGTTAACTTCCTTATTTTTTTTAAAAAAATCAAATATACCCATCTTTTATTACCTAACCTTTCAAATCTTCTTCTATAATCATTTTTAATTTATTAATTTTCATCATTTCTTTTTCATCTGGATTTCTCCCAAAGTCTGGATGATACTTTTTAGACATTTCTCTATAAGCTTTTTTAAAGTCTTCATATGAACAATTTTTTGACAGTCCAAAATAACTGTAGGCATCTTGTTTTTCTTCTCTTTTATTACCTAGTAAATTATTAACCTTCTCGGGGTTATTTGCAATATCTTCAATTAGTTTTTTTAATTTATCATAAAATGCATCATATAAATTTTTTTTAGATCCTAAGTCTATTATATTTTTAATTCAAGAGTGATCATTAAATGAGTCATAATTTTTTTTAAAATTAACCTCCCTCATAATTACTTCAAAAAAATTTTCTAAAGATGTGTTTGAGAGTCTTATAATATTATCTGTTAACTCACTATAATTATTTCACTCTATATAATCTTGAAATTGATCTTGCACACCCTTTATAGATAATTCAGAAATATAGTATGTGAATTTATAAAAACTATACATGATTATTTTTGTTAAGTAGCTGCGATTGGTTAATTTATTTATATCATTTTCAAGTATTTTTTTAGGAATCAAACAAGGAAACTTTAAAACGGATAAATATTTTCCGTTTATTTTTATCTGTCCAAGTTTGCTATCTAAGTTACTAAAATTTTTATAACTATTTGAAATATTTACTATCCTATTATAAAATATGTCAATTTGCTTTTCTAAATATACTTCACTAATTTGACCAACGACAACTTTTTCAATTTTATAATCATAGTTGAAAAAAATATATTTATAGTTTTTTTTATAAGATCCATATCTATCTAAGCAATCAAAAACACTCATTAAATTACCCTCTTATCATTAAAAAAATTATATCACCACATAAAAGAAATTTATAATTTAAAAATAATAATGTATATAATAATCTATAAAGGTGAATTTATGAGTAAAACGAAATTAGAGTTCAAAAATAGATTAAGTTTTTTAATCGCAGTTCATTATTATATAATTTCTTCAATAGTGATTTCTGTATTATCAGTTGATGCAAATTTAACCCCAAGCGGATCTGGTTTAGTGATGGGATTGTCATGACAACTACCTGCTGCAGCAATTTGATTTACAATTATTTTATTTCACAACTCTATAGTTAGAGGTTGAAAAATATTTTGATCTATTTTTCTATTTTGAATACCTAAATTTTTAATAAACTTTATATTTATATTAAGCACTTCTTCAATTGATGCTTTTGGTATTGTTGTAATATGTGACTCATCATTTTTGCTTATAGTAGCTTTCTATTTAGCTTATTGCTTATATTACTGTCAAAACGATAAAGAAAATGGCTATTCTACTTGATGAGTATTTTTCCAACTTTTAGAATTAACCCCTGAAGAAACTCTTAAAAAATATGAGGAATACAGAAATAATCCAAAAGATTATATTTCAAATTTATTTAAATCAAAAGAAAATAATAATATAGAAAATAAAGAAGAAACTTTAAACAATGAACAGGATAATTCTTCTAAACAAATTATAATTAATGGAATGAATCATTTTTTTAAAGACGATTTTATGAAAGATGGTAACGAAAAAATATGAAATGAGTTTTGTCAAATTTTTGCTGAAGAAAGATCTTCAACATATTTTAAATTTGCAAATTTTTCAGATTTAGAACAATCAAAATATTATTACACCATTATAAAAATTGCATGACATAGATTTTACAGATCGAAAGTATAGAAAATTAATTTTAATTTTCAAGTATTAAATTTTTCAAAAGTTTCATTGTTATCATTTTTGTATCTTAAGTTTGATTATATTAGAATTAACTTTCCAACCATAAAACAAACAAATAAAAGAAAATATAAATAGATTATTAAAATATCTAAGTTATAAATAATCTAAATTTTTTAAATTTTCAAAACAATTTTATATTATTAATTAAAAATAAAGATTTTCTAAAACTTTTATCCCTTTGAAACCTTATCGTACTTTTTCATCAAACTTTTTTCCTTAGTTTTTAAATTTTGATATTGTTTATTTAATTTTTCTATAGTCTCGAATAGTTTAACCATTTCTTCATCATAGTTTTCTATAAACTTAATAACTTTGCCTAAATCATCTATTTTTTTGTCATACTGATTAATATTTTCAAATAAACTCATGTATTTATCAATAGATTGCACAATAGCAATTAAAGTGCTGGGACCAGCTATAATAACTTTACTATTAAATGCTTTTTCTATTATGTCAGGCATTGAGTTTATATAAGAAAAAACTCCTTCACTCGGAACAAACATAATTGCATATACAGTTTTATCTTCTTCACTAACATATTTGGATGTTTCCTTAACCCTATTTAAGACATCACTTTTAAATTCTGTGGATTTTTTCTTAAATTCATCACTTGTCACTTCATAGTCCATTAAACTTTGATATGCGTTAAATGGAAATTTTGCATCAACTGGTATATTTACAAACTTGCTCCCATCACCTTTGATGAAAAGGTCTACTATCAAACTTTTTTCGCCATCTTTTTTATTCATTTTATATTGAGTTTCATACATTAAATTATTATTTTTATTAGTACCCGTTAAATTACCAAGCATTCTTTCTAATAAATATTCTCCTGCTTTTCCGGCTTTATTGTTTTGACTTAAAAGATTGTCAAGTTTTGATACTTTTTCTTTTACTTCAAAGATTGGAGCAGACTGCTCCTTTACTTGATTTAGCAAACCTCTAACTTCCATGTTTGAAGTTGTTAACTGATCTTGAGTGTTTTTTGTTTGGTTTTCAATTCAAGTTCTAACTTGATTACCCAAACCACTTAAATCTTCAATATTCTTATTTGCATTATTCGCAATAACTTCTTTTAAAGATTTTTCAAAATTATTTAGTTTTTCATTGCTTGTGTTATTTAAATTATTAATATATTCCTTTAATTGCGATTCAGATTTATTGTTTAGATCTGAAAGTTGAGCTTGTAATAAATCAAGATCCTTTTTGTCCACACCCTCAACTTTTATGTTATTTTTTTTGATAAGCATTATTGTTATCATTGTTATCACTAATACGATAAGTAAAATTAATAAAACTATAATTATTGTTTCCATTTTTTCTCCTTTTTTAGAATGTAAATAAAATCTTAAAATCTTCCAAACTAATTTCTCTTTTAACCCCAATTGTAAATTGTTTATAGTATTTAGCAACAAAATTAGTTTCTTTAATAGCTTCTAGAGTAGCCATTTTTAAATCTGTCATTCCACTTTCAACATTTCTTCTAAACACCTTATGACACTTAGCCACTAGTCTATCAATTGTTCCATTAGATCTTGTAATTCTTCAACTTAATCTATTATCAAAACATTGAATATATGCTATTTTTCTACCCTTATTAGAAATTTTAAAATAGTTATCTCCTAGTTTTTCATTTAGAAAGTTAAAAAAGAAATCTGTGTCTTTAAAGTATTTAAATCCACAACCTCTGTATGTCATTACATACAAACCATACATTTGTAATTCATTCATAATATCATTTACCCTTTTTTATACTTTTAGATTTTATCATAAATAAAAACACCAGCTTTAACTAGTGTTTTTATTTATTAATTGTTTTGTTAATTTTATATAGTCAAGACAACAGATAACATTATTGCTGTTAAAATAAGTCCAACAACAAGAATTATAATAGCTATCTTGATTCCTTTTTTTCGTTTTTGTCGATAACAAGTTACATGACATTTTCCACCACCTGAATAAATATTTGGTGTGAATACTTGATCATCTTCTTTAAAAGGTTTTGTACAAAAAAAGCATACTTCTACCATTATCTTTTACCCTTAAAAACTAGTTTTTTAGTTTTCCTCTTTCTATAATTACACCTTGTGCGGTTTTTTCGTTTCCTCCACCTTTGACAATATAATCTAAGTGTTGATCCATTCTTTCAAAAGCGTTGATTGCACAGTTTGATTTACAAAAGAACAATCCAGCTTCTTTATTAACAACTTCAACATAAGCATTTTTATTATTTTTTAAGATTACATCACATATAAATAAGTAATCTTTTCTTTCTAAGTTTCTTTCATTGATTTTAAAGATATTGAATTCACCTTCTAAGTCAGGTTGATAGTCTTTATATTTGTTATATAAATTATCTTTTACTTTTGCATCAACATGAGTTGAAAATTCTTTCATTGCTTCTCTAAAATCAGTTGTTAGTATTTTAAGTTTTATATATGATTCTCATTTTGGATATAAAAGATCTTTTTTGATTTGTGCAAATCTTTCTAACACTTCTTCCATTTTTTCATTTTTTCCAAATTTTTTGTTTAGACCTGCATAGTCTCCAATCAAGCGAGAAATTTCACCCATTTCTTTTTTAGTAAATTCAGAATATTGTTCTCTTACAAGTTTTTCATCTGTTTTTGCATAGAATCTGAAAACTTTACTTCCTTTAGATTCAAAATCATAAATTAGAAAGTTGAAAATCTCTAAAAGGTTTTCAACATGTGTTCCACTACAAAGTTGAGTTGAAACATCTCCAAATTGAACTATTCTTAAATCTCCTTCAAGTTCTTTTTCATTGAATTCAATTGAAAGATTGTATTGTTCTTTTGCAGTTTTTGCATCCACTATTATATCTTTTCTAAACTTAGCAGTTCTTCTTTTTTTAGTTACAACTTCATTGATTTTATAAATTACATTTCAATCAATTTTTTCTTCAATTTGCATGTCAATTCTAAAACCTTTGTCATCATTAAAGTAACCTTTTCCTTTACTTGTTGGGAAAAACTCTCTTAATGTATCAAACAATAAGTGAGCAGCTGAATGGTTTTGACTTACTAAAAGTCTGTGGTTTTTATCTATTTTGGCTATTACTTTTGAACCAACTTGAATATCTTTTATTAGTTCAACTTTGTGAACAACTTTATTATCACTTATTGCAAGACTCAATACTTTATATTCTTCATCATTAAAAATGATAACTCCTTTATCACTTACTTGTCCTGCTGATTCAGGAAAAAAGATTGTTTCTTCTAAATAAAGTAAAGTAAAGTCATCTTTATTTAGAAACTCAGTTACTTGAGTTTCTAACTCTTTTGCTTCATAGTTTTTAAAATCTTTTAACATTTTTTATTGCTCCAAACCATTATTTAAATTAAATTCTTTAAGTTTTTTTTGCATTGATTTAACATATTTTGTGTAATCTTCAATTTCACATTTAAAGTAATTTTGAATTTTTTCAAAATTCTTAGTGTATTCTCAGCCATCTATTTTTAATCTAACATCTTTTTTTTCAATGTCTTTTTTAGAAAAATCATGTTTTGAAATTATATACCCGTTTTGATAGTTTTCACTTTCTAATTCACGTCTTTTTTTCGAAATAATTGAGTAAACAAAAGTTCTAGTTCTAAGATTATAATAATCTTTATGTACTAAATTTTTTTGCTCTTTTAATTTTTTCACTATTTCTTCAGACTTCAATCTTTTATCTTCATTATTCATTAACATTTCGATAACAAATTTTTCTATTTTATCCTCTTCTATTTTCTTTTGAGTTTCGTTAATTTTTCTTTTTATGGTTTTTTTAATATAATGCTTAATTTCCATTTCTTTATTTATTTCTTCTTTTATAAGTTGTGTAATAACTTTTCTTTTGTCCTTATTTAAGAAGTTCTTTTTCTTAAGTTCAATTAATACCAGATCAACAATTTCCCAAACTTTTTGTTCTGATAATTGTACATCAAAATCATATGGCATTGTTTTTAGAATGTTGCTTATATCAATTTTAAATTTTTCCATATCTTTCTCCTTAATCCATAGAATATTCAATCTAATTATTATTAACTTAGGAAAATATGTTGAAAATATTTTATATAATCATTATTTTACCTATATTTCAATGTTATAAAAATATTGGCACTTTGTCAATTAGTTTGCTAACCAATATAACTTACAAAAAAGAGTATAAAAATATATTTAAAGTCTTCAAAATATGAGCTTTATTTTACTTTATAATCTATTAGTAAAGAGGAACATTTAAATATCATGGATGACAAACAATATAAACAAGACTTATTAGAAGTCTTTGAAATAGCTCAAAAAGCTAAAGGAAAAACTTTAAGACAATTAGCAGGAAATAACTTAGACAATATTAGATATTTTGATAATAAAGAAAAAGTAAAACACGTTTTACAACAAGCAGTGTTTAATATACCACTGTACAGTAAAATGGAATATACTTTTGAAGATCTACAATTAGAATTAAAACCAGTTGCCTTAAAAAGAAACAAATATGGAGAATTAATAGTAAAAGAACGTTTAGTTTTAAATGACATTTACTATGATGAAATAGTAAATGAAACTTTTAAAGATTCAAAATTTATTAACAAAAATCAATTACTTTTAATTATGACTTATACTCATGATTATGAAAACGACTTTTTAGATTATGAAATCAATGATGCTTTTATCATTGATATATCAAGACAAAAAGAATTTTACCTAATAATCAATGATTGATTAGCTATTCAAGAAAAAGTAAAACGTGGAAAAGCAGAAGAATTAAATGAAGGATTCACAAATGTTTTATCTGCATGTACAAAAAGTCAAAGTAGAATTGATTTAAAAAAACAACCCTACTCAAATGTACTTGCAAGATTTAGAAGTTATTCATTTAACACTAACTTCTTAAAAGAAATCATTTCAAGACACAAAAACAAAGTTGTATACATTAATGAAATATTTGATGAAAAAGAAGTTAAAGACAATGTTGACTTTAAAAAAGAACAAATTGAAGAATACTTAAAAAGTGTAATTGGAACAGATATTTCAAAATATACTGAATCAAAAGCAAATCAAAAACACCAAATGGCTTTTGTTAACTTCTTAAAAGAAAACAATTCTGACTTATATGACTTTTTAAAAGTAACTAACTTTAAGTTAATGCACAAACTTACAGATAACTCTAACTTACAAGAACAAATAACTACCAACTATGAGTTAGATCCATTTGAAATGTTAAAAGATGAGTTTGAAGAAAGTACATTTTTCCAAGAAATAGTTATTAAAAACTATTTAGTAATATTAATTGAAAAATCAACAAACAAAATACTAAACTTTAAATTATTCAATTTAAGTGAACAAGATGTAAAAAACTCTCAATTAGTTTATTACAACACCAAAAAAGAAATCGAAAGAGTTTTAAATGAAAATATTGATGAGCCTAACTTTACTAAAACAAAAGATAACTTATCAATTAGTTTAAGAAAAAGTAAAAAAAATGAATATGCCGTATATAAATTTAATGATAAAGAAATTAAATTACCTGCTTATGAATTTGTAATTAATAAAAATGTAATATTTGATAAATAAAAAATTCTCAATTAAGAGAATTTTTTTGATTTTTATTATTATATTGTTAATTGAGCAATACTTAAAACTAATTTTCCTTCAACTAATTGTGAAGCTGATTCAGCTTCAATTGTAATTGATCCAGCTTCGTCTTGTGTTGCTTCAACTTTTGTGATTTTAACATCACTTGCTGAAATTTTATCTAAACCTTCAACACCTTTTAAAGCATCAAGAACTTCTTGATCAGTTGTAGCATTTGTTGCTGTTAAGCTAAGTGTTACAGTATCCAAATTAATTTTTGAAGCTTGTAATTGAGCTATTTCTAAAACTAATTTTCCTTCAACTAATTTTGAATCTTTTGTAGCTTCAATAGTAATTGAACCTTTTGCTGATTCAGTAGCTTCAACTTTAGTAATTTTAACGTCAGCTGCTGCAATGTTTTCTAGTCCTTTAACTGCTTTTAAAGCATCGATAACTTCTTGATCTGTTGTAGCATTTGTTGCTGTGAAACCATCTAATTTAACACCATCTAATTTAACTTTCACTACTTTTTTAGCTTCAACTTTTACTGAAACAGTTTTAATCAATTTTTTATCTTCTTCTTTACCGTCTTTTGGTGTAAACATCACTTTTACACTTTCTTTAACTTCTTTATCAGTTAATTTATCTTCAGTTGTTGAAACAACTATTGTAACTTCTCCATCTTTTAAAGAATCTTTTTTAACTTCAGCTGTTAAGATTGATTTATCTTGTAATTCCAAAGTAATAGTTCCATCCGCTTTGATTTCACTTGATTGAATTTTTAATTCATTTTGTAATTTTTCTGAGTTTAAAATAATATCTTCTTTATCTGCTGGTTTTTCTCCACAAGCTACAACAGTAGCACTTGTAGTTGCAACTAATGCAGTGACTGCTAATAATCCTAGTATTTTTTTCATATTTATTTCCTCCAAATTTTTGAAGTGACCCAAGAAACAATTTCAAGCTTATGTATATTATAATTTTTAAAACCTTAAATATTTAGACTATATTTAAACTAAAAATGTTTTAATAACATAAAATAATATTATTTTTTCAAAAAAAAAAAAAAAAAAAAAATCAAATTTATGTTATTAAAGAAAAAAATAGAGAATATATAGTTCTCTATTTTTTTCTTTTTTTTTATTAACTAAAACCTACTATTACATCAACAACTTTGTCTTCAATACCGTTTGAAGCTTTTACAATAATTTCAGCATTCCCTAAATTAATAGCTTTTAAAATAACTATACCATCTTTCCCTGGTTGAGAAGCAATTACAATGTTTTCGTCACTTGAAACTACTACTACATCTTCTAAAAATTCCATATTTGTAATTGTAAATTGATCAGTTTTGGATTCTGAAGTTTTTAAAAACAGATAATTTTTATCTAAAGTGATATCTTTTCAATCAGTTTTGTCTTTTAAAATAACTGAAGATGTTGTAGATAATTTTGAAGCTTCATCTTTAATATATGCATTTCCAACATCTAATTTAGTTGTATAAATAAATACATCAAAAGTTTTAGTTATATCTTCATTTGCATATGTTGATGAATCAACATGGGCTGTTACAACTAAAATCAATGATTTTTGTGTTAAAGGATCGCCATCTTTAACCACATCATCTTTTATAAACTCTTTGTAAACATCTTCAATGATTTGATCATCAGTATTTGTTTGATCTCATCTATCAGTTCCTTCAGAAATATATTTCGTTACATTTTTTTGTAATTTAACAGCCTCTGAATCTTCATTTTTTGGTCCACAAGCTACAACGCTAGCACTTGTAGTTGCAACTAATGCAGTGACTGCTAATAATCCTAGTATTTTTTTCATATTTATTTCCTCCAAATTTTTGAAGTGACCTGAGAAACAATTTCAAGCTTATGTATATTATAATTTTTAAAAAAGTAATTATTAAAACTACATTTAACTTGAAAATCTTTTAATAAAATCAAAAAATATTATTTTTTAAAATAAAAAGAAAAAAAGCAGTACATTATGAATAAGTACAAAAAAAATAAAGGATTTTACTCCTCTATTTTTTCTTCAAGCACTTCTACTTTGTCTTCTAATTTTTCAATTTCTTTTTGCATATTTATGATTTCTTCACTTAAAAGTTCGTTTTCATTTTTAATTTCAACTACTGACATTTCGTCTAAATTTTCATTTAATTGTTTGTCTTTTTTAAGTCTTTTTAAAATAACTTTTTCTTTAATTTTATTTGAAATAATAAATATTAAAATAAACAATGAAGCCACCATAGCAGCTAAGTTAGCACAACCAACTTGTAGATCTGGTTTATCAGGCTTTGTAAAAAATGCATAACTTGTTCAAATACATGCATTTAAAAATGTTAAGAAAAACATTATTGGAGAAAGTGCTTTTGTATTTTTTGTAATACAAACCTTAATAACTTGAGGTAACAACATTGAAAAACTTGTAGCAAAACCAATTCAACCAAGAATTGTTCCTGCAAGTTCTTTATTTGCTAAAAATAACATTATAAAACCCCCTTAACTTTTTTTATAATAACAAAATAGTTTTAGGGGGTCAAATTATCTTTTAGAAATCATTTTTAATATAGTTTCATAAATATCTTCTAAGTCTGTTCCGTATTTATAAAATTCATTTTGCATAAAGTTGTACCCACAATTTTGAGCATATTTCTTTATTGCTTTTATAGTAGTGTTTCCTCCATTTTTTGATTTTAATTTAAGTACTTCGTTTTCATTTTCTACCATAGTTGCTAAATAACTAACTAAAACACTGTAGAATATTTTCTTTGGTTGTTTTTCTAAATTATGAAAATTATCTATTATCCTTGAAGTTAATTTTGAAGATTCAAAGTTCATATTAGAGTTCAAAAAATCTTCATCAATAACTACATAGACTGTTTTTGCATCTTCAGATTCTTTTAAGATATTAAAAGCTTCTAATATATCAATGTATTGTCTCATTGCGGACTTAGAAACTCACTTTTCTTGTTCTGAAGATGGTGTTACATTGTAGTTATTACACATAATTTTATATGTATTATCATTATTAAATAAAACTACGCAATTTTGCTTGTCTTTATTAGGAATAGAAGTATATCTATTAAAAAAATTATCAATAATACTTGTTATTTTGGTTTTTATTTTTCAGAATTTGAACTCTTCATCATATAAGAATAAATCAATTATTCTTTGTATTTTATTTATATTAGACATTGTAAATTTTATCCACTAATAAAGTTGCTAACTTAGCACTTCTATCTCTAACTTGTTCAAAACCAAAATAATCTATTGTTAAAAGATTTTCATCTTTAGAGTTAAAAGGTATTTTTGCTAATCTAGATTCAGATCTTGTATAATTTAATTTCTTTTTCTCAAAGTTAGAATTAGAAAGTTCGCTATTATTTGAATTATCTAAAATTAGTAAGTTACCTATTCTATTTAGGTGATCTCTAAATATATCATTTAAATCTTCATTTCAACCTTTATTATTTGATAGATATTCTTTTCATTCGATTGAAGGTGTTTGAGGTATTATATGTTCTATTGTAGGTTTTTTGAAGACTATCTTTTGATTTGCTTTTGTTGTTAAGTTCAGTCAATAATTTTCTAATCTAAGTAGAAATACATTTTTAATGTTATTATCTTGAACTTCCTTATTTTTTAACGATTCAATTATTTGCTCTCTCGTTGGTAGTGCGTGCTCTTGTTCGTTAATTAATAAAGTTTCATTATCTTTAGTTTTTGCAATTTTATTTGAAAATCACTTATTCATTTTGTCTGGTAATTCTGTTTTAAAATTACCATATTCCTCATAAAGTTTTGTAAATTTAATTAACTTAATCAAAACACTCTCTTTAAATGATTGACCAGTACCTTTAACTTGAAGCAGGAAAATAACTCATTTTTCTAGTTCGAATAAACATTTCTTTAGGTTTTCGTCTTCCTCTTCCAGATATAATCTATGGTCAACTTTGTTTCAAGAACTATTTGTATATACGTCTATTAATCTAAAATAGACGATTGAAAAGTCTTTGTGAGATAGGTTTTTCAAAATATCAGATACAAAATATAACTCATTACTTTTATTTTCATAGTCAAAAGTAATTCTTGTAGTTCTATAGATTTTAAAGTATCTACCCAGTTCTTCACAAACACTTGCGTATTCAGAAAAACTTATTTTTGATCTATCATAAAAAGCCTTAAATGCTTTTAAAAGACTTTTTTTATTTTTTTGAATTTTTCCAATATATAAGTTAGAAATTGCATTTTTATAAGTTAAAAAATTAAATAAAAATTCTTCATACTTTTTATTTTGTTCATCTTTTTTTCCCTTTAATTTTGGAATGTCATTTAATCGGAAATATTTTTTAAACTCATCTACAATTTCTTTTGATCTATTTTTGAAAGTTTCATTATCAACCATATTGTACATATAGTTTTTTATCATATCAAAAGTATCAAGTTCTTTACCTTTTGAGTTTAAATTTTCAAAAACTTCCATCTCATTTGTATTTTCTTCATCAAATTTAATGCAAGATAAAACAAAATTATTTGAATAATAATTATATAGCTCAACTAAATTTTCGATTGAATAGTCCATTAATTGATTTTTGAAAAATTTATAATTCTCGATAACTAAGCTTCTAGAAAATAATTTAATCCCTCTTTCAAACTCTGCTTGCGAAACATATCCAGTAAGTATATGATATAAACCATCTTGATTACTATCAGAGTTTGATGTGAAGTTTATGTATTTTTCCTTTATTCTTAAATCACTATAGTCTTTTGAATTTTTTTCTTTGAATTCAAACAAAGCTGTTAACTCATTCGATAAAACTATGTTTGCTTGGTCTGCTTCAATTAGTTTATATTTAAGAACATCATTAAATGCTTTAAATAATAATAACGAAGTAGTAACTCTTTGTTGTCCATCAATTAATCTTATTTCATTTTGACCATTATCAAGTTGATCAATTTTACATGCTAAAGTACCAAAATAAACTAGTTCATTTGTTTTATATTTATATATAAGTTGATTAATTAACTCTTGGCACTCTTCTTCTGTTCATCTATAATCTCTTTGATATGATGGAATCACAAAATTGTTTTTATCGTTCAACACAAAATCTCCGATCGATACTTTATCAATCAATATTTGATCATTATCATATGAAAATTGAGTACTTAAATCTATTTTTTCAAAGTTGTTTAAATTTTCATAATAGATTTGATCATTAAATCTATCTAATTTCAAATCTGAATCTTCAAAAGATATTATTACAAAATGAAAAATTTTTCTTATATATTGTAATATATTTATTTTAGTTGTAAAAGACAAATCTGATTCTCCAAAATCAATTTCATTATGGTGCAAACTTTCATTTCTGTTTGCTGAAATTGATCTAAGAGCAGCTATAACACCAGAAGCTAAGAAACTATTTTTTTCAGATTTATAATAACTTATAAACTCATTTATTAAGTCCCCTAAAGTTCTAGGATAACTTTGATAACCCATTATATTTTTTAATAACTTTTCAATTAATTTTGCAGAGTCTACCCTTATTACATATTTCTCTCCACTTTTTAGTGAGTCCTCTATATTGCTTATATCTGCGTAATAAATTTTATATTTACTATATTGATTTAAAAAATCAAAATTCTTACTTATCATATTTTTCTCCCTCTTTCATCATGTTGTTAAACAAAGCAACAAGTACATTTACCACAATGGAATTACCTGCTTGCCTATACAAAATATCTTTTCTTTTTATATTTTTTGATGCTTTTTCAAAATCATCTTCAGTAAACCCCATTAGTAGAAAAGTTTCTCTTGGAGTTAAAAATCTATAATTAGACTTTCCAATTTTTTTTAATTCTTTTATTATCGAACTTTTTTGAAGATCTATAATACCTGCATTTGGATGTCTGTCTTGTTTTGTTGTTATTGTTCTTACGTTTTGCAAGTAACTAGGTTTATCTTTTTTTATTTCATACAAAGTTGGATTTTCATTATACATTTTTATCCTGCTTGGTGTATTGTTTGGAGTTGACTTTTTAGCTTCGTCCTCATACTTTTCTATTGAATAATCAACTTTTAAGACACCCTCTAAAGACATATCTATTTTAAATTCCTTAGATAGATCTTTAACTTCATCATTGTTATTAACGAAGTTCGAAATATCTATTTCATTATCTTGATTTTTCTGTACACTAACAGCATAAACTCTTTTTCTTTTTTGTGGAATACCATATTCTGAAGAATCCAAAATATATGTTTTAGTTTCGTATCCTAAACTAGCCAAAAATTCTAATCATTCTATATAATCTTCTTTATGTTTATTTGAAATCATATTTTTTACATTTTCAAGAAGAAGATATTTTGGAAGTTTATTAATTTTTTTTAGATCCTTTAAAATTCTTTCAATTTCTCAAAGTAGTCCACTTCTAGTACCAGAACCCTTTGCCATTCCTTGATTAAAACCATGAAAACTTCCCGCAACTGATAAATCTTGACACGGGAAAGAATAAGTTAATAAGTCAAATTCACCAATATTGTCAATCAATTTTTTTCCAGTAATCTCTAGAATACTTCCTTGGTTATTACAATTCTTTAAAGAACTATATAACATTTCCTTGAATTGTCTTGATTGTCTATTGATAAATTTAAAATCACAAGGTTTTTTACCATCGTTAGATAGAGTAAATTTTTTTATGAATTCATTTATTTCGGAATCTGTAAGTTTTTGAGCAATATTTTTGTTATTATGGTGTATTGCATTGTAACTAATATTAGCTCACATATCTCATTCACTAGTTCCAGCAATTTCATAGTCAAAATCTTTTATATTGTTTTTTAAAATTTCTAGAGCTTTATGTTGTGCCCCGATTCCTGCAAATGTTTCAAATACCCTTAATTTACTCATAAAAAATTACTCCGCTAAGAGTAATTTTATTGTTTTTTTTTTTTTTTTTTGCAATAGCCAGGCTATGATAATTTGAAAATAAATTTAGGTTTAGTGTGTTCTTTCTTTTCTGAACCATTTTTTATTTCAATTCTATCAATTATATATTCTATTTGACCTATAAATTCTCTGACCTTACTTCCTTTTTCTGACCTTAGTTTTTCATCAGAGAAAAAAACATAAGTTTTAAATTCTTTTGTATTCATCATATTTTGTTGAGTTTTAGTTATTTTGTTTACTTCAAACTTTCATTCATCAGGACTATCTCAATACAAAGTATTGGTTTCTTTTTCAAAAACATTACCATGACCAAATCTTGTAGAAATAGTGTTTGTGGATGCATCTATTGCGTAAATGTTATCATCCAAGTTACTGATTATACCACCAACACCTTTTCCTTTAAAATTATTATCTTTTACTATTATTGAACATAGCGCTTGTAATTGATTGTGATTTAAATGATTTCCCTTAAAACTGATAATTTCTTCTGTTAAATTATTTTCTAATAAAACTTCATTTTTTAATTTAAAGTTTAATAAAAATTTTATTTCCTTAAGAATTAATTCATTTTCTTTTTTAAAAATATCTTTAAAGGCTAAATCTAAATCAAAATAGAAATCGTCCTTTTTTGTTGGGGAGTGATGGAAAGAAGCTAATAATATTTTATTAATAAGTTTATTTTTTGATAATCTATTAGTTTCAATTATATTAAGTATTTCTCTAATTAAATATTGACTATTAAATAAAACAAATTGTCTTATTATTGTGCAGTTTTTATCTAAACAATTTTCTTTAAAATAAGCTCTTTTAGAATTGTAAAATTCATATATGCTAATTTCTTTGTCTTTAAAAAATGATTCATAATCTTCAAAAATACCAGTTCTATATTCATCTAAAATTGATGAATATAGATTATATTTTTCATAATCTTTAAGCTTTAATAATAATTGCTCTTTTATAAGTTTAGAAAAAACAAAGTTTGAATCTCCTGGTAAAAAATTATTTAATTGGTTTATATTTTTTTCAAATTGACTTATTTTTAAATCATTTGTTAAAACATTTATAGCCATTAGCGGATTATATTTTTTATTAACTTTTATGTCAACGTTATTTACAAAATCATATATTTGTAATCTTTTATCTGTGTACTTTCTCAAACCCCTACCAAGTTGTTGTAAATAAATTAACATCGAGGAAGTGGGTCTCAAGAACATAACGGTATCCACCTCGGGTACATCAACACCTTCATTTAAAATATCTCTTACACACAGAAAATTGATTGATCCGTCTTTAAATTTTTTTAATATTTCTTTTCTTTGTTCTTTTGAAACCTCTTCCGAAATTAGAAATTCACTTTTTTCACCCATTTCATTTAGATATTTTGAAAGATTTTTTGCTTGATTTACAGAATTACAAAACATAATTGCCTTAATGTTTTTTGAGTTTTCTCCAATATATTTTTTAATTTGTTCATAAACAAAGCTGTGTCTTTTTTCTAATTCCAAAATTTTATTTAATTTATTAGAGTCTTGAATATTAATATTTGTTAAATCAATAGAATCATCATTTATAAAATAATAATCAAAGTCACTTAATAGCTCTTTTTCTATTGCTTCGAATAATCTTAAGTTCGCTGCATATTCATCTCCAAAGAATACATTAACATTAATATTGTCAGTTCTTTCAGGAGTTGCAGTTAATCCAAAAAGTTGTTTTGTATTAGGAAGTACTAAGGAGTAAATTTCTTTGAATGTATCAGCTTCTATGTGATGGGCTTCATCAAACACAACAATATCAAATTTTTTATCTTTTATTTTATCTTTTCTTTTTATTAATGTTTCAATATTTGTAAAAATATGTTCATGTTTTTTTATATCTTCATGATTATTTCTGCTATCGTAAAGTTCTAATCCAAAATCATAAATTTCAAAATAATCTCTAAAATCTTTTATAGTTTGATCTAATATCTCCTTGCTTGGAGCTATATATAATAAACTAGGTTCATCTTTTTTTCATTTTTGAGATAATGCTTCATATGTAAAAATAAGTGTTTTTGTTTTTCCAGTACCAGTAGCCATTACTAGTAAATGTTTATCTTTACCTTCTTCGATTCTTTTTAAAATATTATTAACAACTTCTTTTTGGTAATCATAAGGTTTAATGAAATTATTTGATTTACTCAATCTGTCAAACTGTTCATTCATATTATTTTGAACTTCTTTTACAATATTTTTCATTTCTTCAAATTTACTGTTTTCCAGTTTTTGTCTCATAATTATTTGTTGAATTTGAAATTCATCATTTATATCTACAAACACATCTTTATTAAAAAGATTTTCAAACTCAACTCTATATTCTTCAACAATGCTCTTATCGCTAAATTCACTAATTTTTAAATTATGTTCTTTTCCAGTAATTAAACCAGAGTTTGTGAAATTGCTACTACCAATATATAGGGAACTAAAATTATTGTTTCTATTAAATAAATAAGATTTTATATGTAACCTTGAAGAACTTTTATTGAAAAGGTTTTCAATTTTAACTTCTAACTTTTTAGGGAAATCATTTACTAATTTTACTAAATCTTCTAATGCTAAATACTTTGAAGTTCCATCATATGTTGTAGTTATTATTTTTAATTTATTTATATTTTCATTATTTTCTAAAATATTTCTTAATTTATTGATCATACTATTTGAAATAAAAGGAGATATTATTTTAATATCATTTGAAGATTCAAACTCTGTGATTAATTCTTTTCATAGGTTTTTACTAATTAACTTATTTCTGCTTATATTGGTTGTGTTATTTGACTCAACATCTTTTTTTATAGCCCTTAGAGAGGTTCATTTATTCTTATGTGTTAATTCATTTAAAAAAGCAATCTTATTTTCTAAAGTTTTGAGATTAGATATTTCTTCTTTTATTTGTCGAGAAAACTGATTAACAAGTCAATCATCATCTACATTTTCTAGCTCTCTGATATCAGACTCATTAAATATAGACTTTTCATCTTCTCTGATTAGTAAATCATATATACCCTTTTCAAATTTTGTCATAATAATATCCTCTTTAAACAGTTTAACAGGATTATTGTTTTAAATAAATAGAGAATAAAAAAAATGCATAAAATGCATTTAGTTATTATCTTGTTTATCAGATATCTTTTCTTCAACCGCATTAAGTTTTGCAACTAAATTGGCAATTCTTTTTATTTCAATATCTTTTTTATATAATTCATAATAACAAAAAGCTCAAACCGCTCCTAAAAAAGCTAGACCAATTGTTGCTAATAATATCCCTCAAACACTACCATTTTTAACCTTTATAATACCAGGTATTGTAAAACCTAATATTCAAGCCAGCATTATTATTCAACCTCAAACAGGTATTTCCCCCATATAATTTCCCCCTTAAAATCTTTATAATTTTACATTAAAAAAATGTAGATTTCTCTACATTTGACATTTATAACTTTTGAGATATTTTTATTCATCTTCGTCTTCATCATCTTCGTCTTCATCATTTTCATCTTCGTCAATAATTCCTAATTTTTCTTTTATTTTACCTAACTCAGATTTTAAATTTTCTTTTTTTCATTGTTCAAAAAGACAATATGCAATTAAAGTCCCTATAACAATAATTCCTATGCTTGCAACCAATATCCCTCAAGGATTACCCTTACTAGCCATTTTACAACCAAGAATAGTAAAAGTAATGGCTAAAATAACTAAAACCAAATATAAAAATCACATATATTATTTCCCCTTAAAAATCTTTATAATTTTACATTAAAAAAATGTAGATTTCTCTACATTTGACAACAGCCCAATAATGTTGAATCATCTAAGTCTTGTGCAAACTCAAACTTAACATCATAGTTAGTATCTTTTGTTGTTTGTTTTACTTTGTTGAACACTTCTTTTATAAATTCTTGGTTTTTCATAGCAACACTTCCACCCAAAACTATCATTTCTGGGTTTAAAAAGTAAATTGAAGTAGATATTAAGTTAATTAACTTGTTTTCTATTTCTTCAAAAAATTTATTAACTATTTCGTTTTCTTTTGAATTGTATAATTCAAAAGCTTCTTTTGTATCTTTTACTTCAACTCCAAGTTTATTTAATTGAATACAAATGTTTTTACCACTAGCTTGAAATTCAATTCCACTTCTTGATGGATCTTCACTGTTTCAATTAGGTAATGCATTTGCTATTTCAAGAGCTGTACCATTATATCCTTCAAAGATTTTTCCTTCATGAATAAAACCAGCTCCAATTCCTGTTGAAATTGTAAAGTATAAAAGTGAATGTAAATCTTTTCTTACTATGTATTGTCCAAGAGCAGCTACATTTCCATCATTGTTTATTTTTACGTTACTTACATTAAATAAATCTTTTATTTCTTGCAAAATACATTTTCCACTTCAATCCGGAAGATTATAAGTTATAAGAATTGTTCCTGTTTTTAAGTCTAATGGTCCAGGACAACAAACTCCAATATAATCTATTTTGCTATTTCAAGAATCAACTGTTTTTTTAATATAGTCTAAGTTCTTTTTTCTGTCCTGCGGATCAGTGTCAATAACTTCTTTTTTTATTATTTGATTGTTAACAACTAATGCAAATCTTATTGAAGTTCCACCAATATCAATAGCTAATTTGTTCATATATTTGTTATCCTTTCAATTATTTTTTAAAGATAAATGTAATTGTTTTTACATTTAAGTTTGTTTTATTACCATAATTGATCATAAACAAACCATCTTTAAATCCTTTTAAAGATAATATATCACAAAACTCTTGAGTTCCATATCAAGACAGTTTGAACTGTTGAGTTTCTTTTAATTCACCTTCTATAAAGTAATCTATTTGATTGATAGTATATTGTTCTACTCAATTTATTTCTTTAGATAAGTTTTTTACAACTATATTTTCACCATTAATTTGGTGAGTAAATTCATGATTTGATCCTGCTTTAAATTCTATTGGAAGAATTAAATCAATTATAAGAGTTCCGTTTTCTTTTAAAGAATAATAAAAGTTGTCTAAAACTTTTAAAGCTTTTTCTCTGCTCTCTAAAAGATTAAAACTTGCATTAGGAACAATAATATATTCATAAGTATCTTTTTGTTTATAGTTTTCTAAATCATCACAAATTAAAGTTGCTCGTAAATTTTCTTTTTCTAAATTTTCTTTACAAAGATCTATCATTTCTTGAGACTTGTCTATTCCAACGATATCCACTTTGTATTTTAAAAGAGGAATGAAAAGTCTTCCATTCCCCACTCCTGCTTCAAGAACTTTACCTTCTATTGGCAATAGTTGAGACTTATAAAATTCTAAGTCTTTATCAATACTTGTACCTGGAGGTTTTGTTGAGTTATAAACTAAACTACTTATTTTTTTGTAATGATTTTCCATATTTTTCCTTTTTATTATTTATATTCAAAAAGTTTTTCAAGTATGTTTTCAACAACAGTTACGTTAACTGTATTGTTTAACTGTTTATATGCTTGTTTAATGTTTTGAGTAATTTCAAATTCTTCTGGTAAGCTTTGTAATCTTGCACATTCTCTTAAAGTTAATCTTCTTTTCATAGGTCCGTAAATTGGAACTTCTGTAATTGAGTTAATGTTTTGAACAAGATTTGGTTTTTGAATTTTTATTCCTGAAGCTTTAATTTGAATTAAACCATCATAAATGTTTTTGATGTTAACATCTGATTTTCAATCTAATTTTCTATAAGCTGATTTAGTTCTTAAAATGTCATAGTTTTTTGCCAATCACGAATCAATAAACTTAACATTGTTTATATAAAGTTCTTTATTTTTATTTATAACATTTTGTTTTGAAATTGGCATTTTTTCAACAATTCTACTTGCTGTTTTAAAATGATCTGTTCAAATTGGAAAATCTAAATCTTTTACTTCTACATTTTTTATAAAGTCATTTCATGCATCTAAGATTTCTTTTTCATTTGGAGTTATTTCATATAATTTTAAATCATATTGATCCGCTCTATTAATAACTGTTTCAATTGAGTTTTGAGTTTTCTTAACTTTTTTTCTAAAGTTAATTTCAAATTTCTTATCTTTAACAAATTCTTTTTTAATAGCAGCCACAAAAGATCTAGGTTTTGCTTGAGGAATACCAAAATGATGAGGACTTAATAATAATGGTTTTTCAGTTGTAGTATATCCCATTTTATTTAGCATCTCTTTTAATTTTTTTCAAGTTTTACCATTTTCATTAACAGCTAAGTTTTTAATATTTTCAAATAAAACATATTTTGGATTTTTATTTTCAATAACTTTTGTCATTTCAAATAATAAATCAGTGTCACTGTATTCATATCAACTTTTCTCTTCACTTTTGTTAAATGTTTTTGGTGGAAGAGAACATAAAAGAACATCATGGTCTGGTATTTCTTTTACATTTATACCTCTAATATCTTTGCTAGCAACAATACCAAAGTTCTTTTTGTATGTTTCTAAACTATAGTTGTTTTTTTCACAACTTCAAACACATTCTCCATCAAATTTTTTCATTGCTTGGTTAAATGCACCAATACCTGAAAACAAGTTTATAAATTTCATAAGTACCCCCGTTGTTATATTTACCTATATTATTTAATCATTAAAAGTGTTTTTTTTCTTAAAAAAATAAAAAACCTAACACTTATTAGGTTTATATATTTGTTATTTAAAAGTATTACTTTTGAATAATTTTGTTTTTTGACATTAAAATTAAGCTTTCATTTTCACTATCCAATTTTTTGTAAAATATTGGACCTGCAGCTTTTATTTTTAATCCCAATCTTTCTGTTAATTGTTCAAATTCCATTTCATCTAAATTAGCAAAACTTTCATCAATGTTTTCTACTAATAAATAAGGATCTTGAAAAGCATCTAACATTTTAAGATCTACAATAACATCTTTTTGAATCTTTATCTCTATTCTTTGGTATATATACATACTCATTCCTTCTTTCATAAATATTTTACTAAAAAAACCAACTTAAAGTTGGTTTATTTAATGTATTGACCTATTTCACTAACATTGTTAATGACTATTTTTCCTGTTTTTAAAGCAAGTTCAGTTCCACTTTTCATAACAAAAGAGTTTTTGACATTATCTAACATTTCAAAATCATTGTCACCATCTCCACTAGAGATTATGTTGTTTTCATCGATATTGTATTTTTCTTTTAAATATTTAATTCCACTATATTTAGAAACATCTTTGTGCATTAACTCTAAAACAAAAGGTACTGTTTGAAGTATTTTTACATCTTTTAAGTCTTTGAATAGACTTCTAATATATTCAAAGTCTTGCGGATGTGCATAAAGTGCAATATTGTTTAGTTTTTCATTTGTTAAAACTGAATCAATATATTTATCGAAATTATCTTCTTTTTCAAATCAATTTTTGATAACAATAGTTGATTCATATCTTGGAGTTTCTTCTTTTATTCCAGATATTTCAATTGAATTCAAAGTATCTGAAATCTTGATTCCACAAAAGTTATGCAGTTTTAATAAAGCTTCATAAATTTTTTGTCTTTCACTTAATGGAATTGAAAGTTCATAAAGTGTTTCGTTCCCCTTAAACATTGCAGCTCCATTATTTGTAATTTTATATTCAACGTCAAATCCATATTTTTCAATAATTTCATTTACATGATCAATATCTCTTCCTGTTGCAATTACAAATTTATTTTCTTTTGATCAATTTTTTACAAAATTGATATCTCTTTCAATTAGTTCATAGCCATTTTCTTTTAATGTCAAAGTTCCATCATAGTCACTTATTCATCATTTCATATTTTTTATCCTTTCACGATAAATGATACTAATGTTTAATATCACAATTAAATTATAATTGATTAATTCGCTCTTTAAAAAAATAAAAAAACCAACATTTAGTTGGTTTTAATGCTAATTATTAACCGTGGTTTGTATCGTGTGCACACATTTGACATTCTGCACAGTTATCATCCAAATCACAAGTACATTTACAATCTTTGCAATCTTTTGTACATTCCATAATAAGACACATCCTTTCAATACTATTGTATTACTTATATAGTAAAAAAATTTTTACTTAATAATTTCTAATAATATTTCACTAATTTTAACACTACCTTGACTTAATATTTGGTTAAATTGTATTTCATTGCTTCCATTATCAATGTGATCGCTTATTACTTTTAAAGCAATAAGTGGTCTTTTAAAGATATGTGCTGCTTGGTAAAAACCAAAACATTCCATATCAAATACTTTAATTGAATCACTTAAAACTTTAACTATTTGATCAATTTGTTCGTTGCTATTTATGAAAGTATCACTTGAACAAATATCTACTCTTTTAAATCCTTTAAATGAATTTAAAAGTTCTTTGTCTGAAGTATAGAACTCTTTCATACCAGGAATTTGTCCTAATTTGTAACCAAACCCTGTTGCATTTGCATTTCCTAAATAAGAGTTTTCAACAACAACTGGTTCTAGTAAAGCCAGTTCTGATGAAAATGTTCCTACAAGTCCAGCATTTATAAATATATCTATTTTGTAATTTTGATTTACATAAACAAAACAAGATGTTGCATTTATTAAACCAACTTTTGATATTGCAATATAAATATTATCTTTTTGATAAATTTCAAAAAATTCATCTTCTAAAAGCTTTGCATCTAATTCTTCAATTAACGCTTCAGCTTCTTCTTTCATAGCAAATAAAATTGCATAATTTTTCATTTTAGTTTTCCCCTTTAATTCAATAGTTATAAGACTCAATTAATTTTGCACCAATTGAATTTTCAGAATGCTTTTGAATAGCAACTTCATATTGGTTTTTTAGCAATTCTTTAAAACCAGTTATTAAATCTGATTTTACAAGAGATCTTAAGTTTTCAACACCCTCATAATCTCTTTCTGCAGATATTTTATCTGCACAAAAAACAATCATATCTAATGTAGTCATTTCCCTAGAACCTACAGTATGATTATAAACTGAATTTATAATTTCTTTGTCACTAAAAAGTCAATCTTTTTCTAAGTGATAAGCTCCTACAAATGAATGTCAAACAGGTTTTGGTTCTTTTAAAAGAGATTTGTCATTTTCTTCTAAGCATTTTTCCATATCTTCTTCACTTCATCTTTTGGCAATATCGTGAAGTGTTCCTGCAACAAGAGCTTTGTTTAAATCAACATTGTTAAGTCTTGCCAGCTCCATAGCCATTTGTCCAACATTTAATGAATGAAAATATCTTTTTTCATCCATTTTAACTTCAACTCTTTCATGTAAATACATTAAGTTGTTATTTACATAATCATTTACTTCTTTTATTTGTAAATGTAAATCTTCTAATTTTCTAATTTTTGTAGAACTTAAGTGGTTGTTTTCAAACTCAAATGTTTCTAAATTATATTTTTCAACTATTTCTTTATTAAAATCTTTTGTTCTTAAAAATACTTTGAAATCAATTTCTTTAATTAAATCATTAAAGTGATCTCATTTTTCAAAGTTATCTAATTGGTCAGAACCCATTATAAAAGAGAATTGTAAATCTGGATATTTTGCTTTGTAATATTTAACAGTATCATATGTAAAACTTGAAGTTTGTTTTGAAATTTCATATGTTTCAATTTTAACAAAGTCTAAATCTTTTGAAGCAAGTTTTAGCATCTCTAATCTTTGTGTAACACTTGTAGTTGAAAGTGTTTTAAAAGGATTAACATATGCTGGAATTATTCAAACTTCATCAAAGTTTAAGTTTTCTTTACAGCTTTTAACAATATTTATATGATCTGTGTGAACAGGATCAAAACTTCCTCCAAACAAAGCAATTCTTTTCATTTTCTTATCCTTTACTAATTAGTTCTTTTAAGTATTTTCCAACTCCATTGTTATCAATTGTATCAATAACTTTTCAAGCGACTTGTTTTAAGTTTTCAACAGCATTTCCAACTGCAACCCCATAAGGTAATTCACTTACCATTTCCATGTCATTGTTGTTATCTCCAATAACATGAATATCTTTTAAATCAACATTCATTATTTCTGCTCATTTTTTAATACCACTTGCTTTATTCACACCTTTTGGCATAGCATCAACTAAAATTCTTGATTGAATTATTGTTGAAGGATGGTATAGATCTTTTGATTTTAAATAATCTTTTAACTGTTGTGCTTTTTCAACTTCTGTTTCACAATCAAGTGAGTACATTAATTTAACTGCTCTGTGAACATCATTTTTTACATCATCAATTAATTCATTATAGTTATTATATAAAATAAATTCTGGTTGGTCTTCATCTGGATAATGACCATAAAGTTGTTTATAAGTTTTAACTCTTTCAGCTGTTTTAAGTGAACTTAGAGTTGTTGCAGTGTACAAAGATACATCCAGGTCATGTTCTATTGAATAGTTTAATAAATCAATGACAAGTTCTTTTTCCATTACATGTTCAAAATAAACTTCTCAAGTAACTGGATTTGTAATTGCCCCTCCATTAGAACTTATTACAGGTAAAGTTACATTTAATTGTTTTATATAGTGTTTCATATTTTGAAACGCTCTTCCTGTTACAATAAAGAAATTATTATTTGTTTCTTTTTGGTATTCATTTATATCATTAACTGTTTCATCTAATATTTTAAAATCACTGTTTTTTACAACAGTTCCATCTAAATCACTTCCAATATAAGGTAATTTCATAATCTTATATCCTCCACTTTTTATTTTAACAAGATAATATAGGAATAATTAATTTGTTTTTGAAAATATTGTTATAAAAAAAATAAGTTTAAAAACTTATTTTTACTAATTCTTTTTATAAATAAAACTTGTTGTAAAGTACTCAATTGTTGAAATACCTGCAATATGAACTGTATATCCATTTACATTTATTTTCGGTATTGCATTTAAAATATCATTTATAAATAAAATACCTTCAATTTTTAAATCAACATTTTCATCTATTTCTAAACCAAGTTTTTTAAGTTGTTTTTTAAGTTTCTTAATGTCTTTTGAAACAAAACCAAACACTTTCGAAAACATTTGTTGAGCTATTTTTGCATCCGACAAGAATGTGTCAATTGTTCTTTTAGCATTTAATCAATCAATGTTTTCTTCAGAATAAAAGTTTGTAAGTACAAACAATAATCTGTTTGCTGTTGGATCAAACAACAAAGTATTTGCTAAAACATTTTCTGGTGTATGCATTTTACTTTCTATAAAGAAAGGAATATCATTTAAGTCAAGTGCTTTCATTACTTTAAAACGTTTTTCAATTCTTAATAATTGATCATTTATTATTTCATGATAATCTTTTCTTAACTTTGTATTAAATGTTTTTGATAAAGTTTTATCAAAGAAATGATATTGCTTTTGCATGTGATAAGACATTCAAATAAATTCTGGGAAAGACAATAAGACAATATCTTTATTAGAGTTTTTAAATTCAAATATTGGTCTTTTATAAACTTCATTATAGAAATCATCTAATTTTAAATTTTTATAGTCTTCAAATTTTCTATCAAAAGTTAAGTATTTAATTATGAAATCTATTTCTTCATTAGTATATATTTTTTCACTTACCGCTCCTGCTTCAGTGAATAATGTTTTTGATAATTCCAAAACATTATACTTTGTATTTTTTAAATATATTTTTTTAATCTCATCAGCCACTATAAAGTATTCATCTAAACTTACAGTTCCAACTAAATTTAATTCTTTATAGTAATCTCTAATTTTATTTTCTAAAGTTATGTAGTAAGGTTCTAAACTTCAGTCTCTTAAATCTTGAACTGTTGATTCTTTCTTTAAGTTTTCTTCTTCAAAACCTTCTTCATCAAAAAATTTGTCATAGTCCATTGGAGATAAAACGTTATTTTTTATTTTTGGATAAACTCTTTTTGTATCATCATATTTAAATTTGTAATCACTTAGATCACAAGAAAATTTAATGTATGTATACATTCAAAGATATAAGAAAATATCTTTGTATGCTTCAAGTGAGTAAAGATTCTTTTCGCTATACTCATCCATTCTTTCAAAAATATTTAATGTTTCTTCATTTTCTTCCATAATGAAATATCCGAAAGTTGAAAGTGTTTCATAATATTCTTTTAAACTTTTTTTATAAATATGATAACTAAATTTTTCATTTCCAAATTTAAAAACTCTAAGATCAACATTATAAATTAATTTGTTTATTGTTGATAGTAAAACATATTCTTGAGAAACCAATCTAGCTCCAAGAAAAATAGAACTTGTAAAGAGAGCTTTTGAAATTATTTTTTCTCCAGCATCTCTTATCTTTGTAAATTTTTTTGTACTTTTATTATAAGAATTATTTATATAAAACTCATATCTATCTTTTATTTTTTCTTCCACACTTGTTTTTAAAGCATGCATATTATTTTCGTATTTTTTAAATAGTAAGAAAACATTTTCTAAGTCTTCACCTTTTATGCCAAAATATTCGAAGTAATTTAATTTATCTTCAAAGTCATAAAAACCGTTTTTACCAGAAATTTTATTAAAGTGTTTTTCCATAAGCACCTCTTCAAAACATTAAGTATATTATACTCTTTTTTGTATCCTTTTTATATAGCTCAGTAAAGTAAAAGCACATATTTATGTGCTTTTACTTTACATTTAAATAGCTTTGTAATCTTTTAATAAACAGTTCTCGCATAAATTTTTAATTCTGTTTAATTGAGTTAAAGACATGTATTTAGATTTATTGTCGCAATTATCGCATTTTAAATTATCATTGTTTGTAAGTTTAAAATTAGTTTCTTTAATTGCACAATCTTTACAAACTAAAGTAACTATATTTAGCTGATTTACTTTTTTAAAATCAGCTGTTTTTTTACAATTCACACAAATATTTTCTTTCATTTTGATCACTTGCTTTCTTTAAGATAATTATATTTTAAAAAAACAATAAAACATTAAATAAATTAGTATTAAAAAGATTATTTTGATAAAAAAAGTTAAAAAAAGTTAAAAAAATTTGATTTCTCTAATTTTTTTTGATATATTTAATTATGTCCTTTTGGACACGACTATAACGGTTAAACTATGTAAAACACAGTTACATCACTTATCTGTGAATCATTCTTTAATTCAATATAACATCCTTTCTTTCGATTAGGTCACTTGTATTGGTTATAGTCTATAAGTGACCTTTCATTACTCATTCATATCTTTTTAATTATTAGCAAATCAATTACATATGCGAAAGCATGATTAATAATATATAAAAAAAATACGCTTACCCTAAAGCGTATTTTTTTCGTCTATTATTACTTTTATTTATTTCTTTTTCTATAAAGTGGTGCTGTCATTCAAATATGAATAAACATAAACAACAGAGGCATTAATGATTGACCAATTCAGTAAATTGCAGCTTGATTTGAATTTGCAATTGCATAACCTGGTTTATTGTTTAAACTATAACCAATTGTCAGATCATTCATCATTATTATTCAAGATATTGATAAAGAAACAAATAATAAAATTAATATTTTTGAAGTTATATCAATTGTTTTTGCTTTTTTAAAACCTCTTCAAATGAATAGATTTATAAAACTCAAAAATATTAAAAAACATTGGACACTTAACATAATAACTACAAATGTATCAAAAATAGAAGTATAAGAAGAAAAAATACCTACATTTGATGACCATAAACTTTCCACTAATAAATGAATATGACCAAAAGCTACAGTTATTGTTGTATTTAAAGCTATTTGTGGCGCTATAAAGCTATTGGGATTAAAATCTAATCCTTTAAAAATAATTGTTACATTGTTATATGAGTCATGGTATTCAAATCCTAATAAGCAAAAATAAAGAAAGAAGTATGCCAAAACTATTATATTAATTATTAATAAAGCATACTTTGCTGGTAATCTGAAATTCATATTTGGCCCTCTTTTTTTTAATCTTTTATTATTTTACTAAAAAATAAAGCAAAAACCAACTATATAGTTGGTTTATAAGTATTAAATAAATAATATGTTGAAACTTTAATTTTATTATTTTTTAAACTATCAGTTCCGCTTCCTTCTCCGCTAGAATTTGGTTCTATTGTAACACTTATTTCCAGCGGTTTAGATTTACCTTCTGGAAAATCAAAGTTTTCACTTAGAGTTAATGTTGCAGTAAAAATGACTGTTTGTTTTTCGTCATAAGAAGTTGAATTTACTTTTTTTTCAATTTTTGAACTTGCAATTCCTAAAAAATCAGATACTTTTACTTTTTCAAGAGCTTCCAAAGCATCTTTCTCACTTTCAAAAGGTTGAACTACAGCTTTATTTAAAGCAGCTTCATATTCTTCAACTTGAGCTACATTTTTTACTTCTTCTTGAATATTTGCTTCGATATCAAACTCAAGAGATTTATTTTCTGGAACTTTAAATCCCTCTTTTAAAGTTAAAACAACTTCAAAAGTAGTTATTTTTGTTTCGGCTGATGATTTTGTTTTAATGGTTATTTTGCTTGTTTCTATACCTTCATAAATTTTGATATCAACTTTATTTAATTTATCAAGTGCTTCATCATCACTTTTAAAAGGACCATTTGCAACAGTTTTTAGTTCATTTTCATAACCGTCAATATCTGCATCACTATCTTCTTTTGTTACATTTACATTAAAAGTAAAATCTAAAGCTCCGGTATGAGAAACAGTAATTTGTGTTTCTCCTTTTTTAATTCCTGTAATAACTATTTCTTTGCCTACAATTTCAGCAGTAGCTATTTGCAGATCTTTAGAATTAACTGTTGTTTTTCCATCTCCTGGATTACTTACTGTAAATTTAACTTTGAGTTCTTTGCCAACTTCCACACTTTGATTTTCAATCTTAGAAATAACTGGAGTTTCTGGTGTTGGAGTTGAATCTTTAGTTACTTTCACAACAAATGTAACATCTTCTCCTCCAGAGTAAGATAGTGTTATATTTGCATTTCCTTCTTTAAAAGCTTCTATTTTTAAAGTTTTGTCTTTAACCTCTACTTTAACTACATTTTCATCATCTGAAAATGCTGTTAATTTTGTGTTTTCATCTGGATTAGTTATTTCAATATTTAAATCAATAGTTGAACCTTCATTTAATGTTTGGTCTTCTGGTTTAACAATTACTGGTTTGACTGTAATATTAGCTTTAACTTCAAATTTTTCTGAATCTTTTCCACTAGCCAAAACAAATGTTTCATCAATCGGAACAATTACAACATCAAAAGTTTTTGTAGATGTTCCATAATTTTTACTTAAAGCAACTGATTTGATTTTTAAACCATCATCAAGATTTGTACTTTTTATTACTTCAATTGCTTTATCTTCATTTTCGAAAGTTTTATCTTTTGTTGATTCATTTAATTGAGTTTGAACATTTTTAGTTGATACACTTGTTGGTTGTGCTGGTTTTTTAACAGTAGTTGTTATATTGTAAGGACCTTTATCACTTTCTTTTTCAAATTTGTATTTATCTTTATCATTTAATGCAAGTGTTACTGCAAAAGTAATTGTTTCATCTTCATCATCTTTTAAATCACTTTTTTGTTTGCTACTTGATTGTTTTACAGTATCGATTTTTAATCCTTTTTTAGAAAGATCAACGTCTTTTATTGCTTTTTCAGCTTCTAATTTATCTTTGTAAGGGGTTTTACTTAATTTACTTTCAATTTCTTTTTCAATTCCAGAAACATCCACTGCTATTAAGGCCTCTTTTGCAGTAACAGAAAAACTTCTTGTATTTTCCCCATAAACTATATCGACTTTTACTTCACCTGATCCGGTTACTTCTAAAACTACACCACTTTTACCTGTTGAATTGTAATTATTAGTTCATTCACCTTTTGCAGGTCCATCTACTTTAATTTCAGGATCTGATAATCCTTCTTGTTTTTTTAGTTTTATTTCAACAAAGAAAGGTTCTCCAACTCTTGGGTTTTCTTTTGGTAAAACAGGTTTTCCTAATGGATTTGAGCTTGCAAAAAACTTTATGTAAGCAAAATATCCTCCAGCTGCAACTCCAGCAACTAAAGTGATAGAAGCCAATGCAATCATTAGATTTCTAAAACCTTTACCTTTTGGTTTTTCAGTCTTAACAACTTTTACTTCTTTTTTAGAAACTCTCTCTTCTTTTCTTGGTTTTCTTTCTTCAAAGTACTCATCACTGTATGTATCATCATTTCATTGTGAGTCTAATGTATCTGTTGAATCATTATATTCTCTATGACTTCTTTTTGAAGATCTTTTTGGTTCACTTTTTGAAACACCACTTCTTCTACTATTTGAAAGAATAGATTTTAATATACTAATTTCTTCTAAAACTTCTTTATTATCTTCTAAAACTAAATCAACTTTTTCACTAAGTTCTTTTATTTTATTTTCAATAGAAGAATTTATTTGTGAGTTATTAAAATTATTTGAGTTATTATGTGAGCATGAATTATTATTTGATCCATGACATGAATTGTTATTTGAACAATGGTTAGCATGATTTATCATTGGTATACTAAAAAATTGTCCATAGTTTTGTGGAGCAACATTATTTAGCCCTTGCATATTTTGTATATATGCTGTTGCATCCATTAAACGAGAAAACTTAGAAACTACTACACCTGTAAATGAATTAACTACACAATACATACCATCAATTATATTTATAAAATACATATTTTGACCCTCACTTAAAATAGTAAATTTTCACTATTAAGATTATATCACATTTCAACACTCATTAATTTAGTGCTTTTAAATATCAAAAATCAATAGTAATTTATTTTCTATTGTTTTTTGATATTTATTTGTATTTTATAAATTAATATCAGGTATTTTATTACTCTTCTAATTTTTTTAAAAAGTTAGCTAAATCTTTTTCACTTATCACATCTGTTCTTTCGATCTCCATAGTTTTTTCAATTTCTTTTTTAACTTTTATTTCATTATTTTTGTAAGGTTTTTTTCTATTTTTAAAGTTTTTCGTTTTAGTCTTAGTTTTATTGCGAATTTTGTTTTTTTCTTTTTTATTACTGTGAGTTTCTTTGTTTGGTAAATTTATATTATTATTAAAAAATGTACCGGATTTATTTTTAGAATAACTTTCTGAAGTTTTTGTACTCTCCAATTCAATTGGAGTTGGGTTTTGGTAAGGAACATTTATAGTTATGTTTCCATAACTAACCGCTGGAGGATTTGAAATAATATCGTTTTCTTTTATTGGCAAGTTTCCAATCGGTTTTGTGTTGTTTAAAAAAGAAATTTGGTAATTAAGAGCTCAAGCAAACTGCTGAGCATCTTGAAAATTATTGAACTTATATATTACATTCATATTTTTATCAAGAACCAAAAATTCATTGTTAATGCACATTACATAATTCATAAATTTTCTCCTTAATATAATTATTCTGTATTTTTCTTAGATTCAATTGCTTTATTTATAGCTTCAATATTTACAGGTAGCTTTACTAGGTTTTCCAACAATAGTAGGTTTTTAATTAAATAGACAATTAAATAGTTAAGTTGCTTATAGTCTTTAATTGATACAACTAATGAGTTTTCATTTTCATCATATTTAAAACTTTTAATATTTTTTTCTGATAAAAATTTTCTGAAGCTAACAATATCAAAACTATCTTTAATAAATATTTTAAATTTTGAGTAAATGTCTAATTCTTCTTTAGATCCTTCAAATATTTTATTTCCACTTTCAAGAACAACATAGTCATCAATAATATCTGCAATCTCATCAATGTTGTGAGCAGTTATTATTATAGTTTTTCCTTCATTGGTGTATTTTATTAATAAGTTTTTTACTCTATTTCTTCAAACCGAATCTAAATTAGCACCTGGTTCGTCAAGTATTAATATTTCAGGTTCTTTTATAAAACACATTATAAGATTAATTCTATTTTTCATTCCTCATGAGAAATCTTTTAGTTTTTTATTTTTACTTTCTCATAAATCAAAAAATGTTAATCAATGCTCTACTCTTCTTTTAGCTTCGTTTGAGTTAATACCAAATATGATACACATATTTAATAAATACTTGTAAGCAGATATTTCATATAATGAAAAATCCATTTGGACATAAAATCCTATTTTGCTATTAATTTTATAATAGTGTCTTGATTTTCTACTTACATTGTCTACATTTATATTTCCTTTAAATTTTTTAATAGTGCCTATCAAAGAGTTTATTAAAACACTTTTACCACTACCACTATCTCCAAGCAGTCCAAGAACTTTACCTTTTCTTACTTTAAAATTTATTGGTCCAATTTTATTGTTCTTGAAAACTTTTTCAAAGTTCTCAAATGTTATTAAATGACTCATAAGATAACTCCTTTTAATTAATATCAAGTTTTTTAAATTTATAATGTGAAACTCTGTTTGTTATTGCAAGGAAAACTAATTGAAATATTAAATAATAATAAACTGGTGTGAAGTTATTATATGTATCAGCTTCTATAATATTGTTTTCATCTAACTTAAATGTGTATGTTACGTAAGGAAGGAAAATATTTTCTTGAGTATCAAATGATATTTTTGATATATAGTTTGGATCAAATCAAAAATCATCATAACTAAAACCCGAAAAATAAGTATAGTTAATAAGTACGTTTGAAATAAAATTAAAATAGAAAAATAAATTATAAGAATCTCTTGAAGATTTATATTCTTTTCAATTTTGAGAATTTGTTTCAACTTTATAAGTTGTTGCCAAAATATAATTGGATGTGTATTTTATAAAATAGTTTTCTAAAACTCTTATCGTTATCATTAAAGGGTTAAAGAATCCCCCTTTTGACATATCCGTTGAAATTATTTTATTAATTTGAGAATAAGACAAAGTTAAACCATTTAAAACTACAAAACTATTTTGGTAAATATCTATTAAGTATTCTTTTTGCAAACTAAATATTTCTTGTCTGGTTTTATTTTTTATATAGCCATTTGGAAAACTACTATTACAAGAATATTCAATTTCACAACTTCCAAAAAATATAAAATCATCAAACAAGTTGTAAAATTTACTTTGAAACTCGTTGAAATATTTCATTAAGTAGTTGGAAAAATCATTTAGTTCAATTAAAACATTAAGGTTTGGATTATTTGGATTATTTTTTATTAGATTATCTAATTGTTGCATAGATATAAAAGTATTTTTTAATATGGCATGTAATTCTATTTTATCTCCTGTTTGTCAACTTCTCAATTCAGAATCTATTCTTACAGAACTTAGTTCTACATCTTCTATAAAAATTTCTATATTCAGCTCATTAATAATTCCTAATTTCTTTCAGATCTCAATTCTTTTATTTATATTTTCTTCTGAATTAAAAGATGAAGTTCTAAATTGATTTTCTTTTTTTATAAATTCATTATTTATAAATTTGCTTAAATTAGGATAAGCAAATTTTCCTAATTTAACATATTTTTGAAAATTAAAAGCGTCGTAAATATCACTAACCCTCTGTAGTGAAGAGGTATTTTGACTAGAAGTGAAAGTTAAGTTTTTTATATTTTCAGATGATGTTAAAAACTGGTAAGGTAAGGATGAAATAAAACCAAATGAAACAATTAGAGTCATTACTATTGTTGTTATTTGTGTATTTACCATAAATATTAGAAAAACTATAAAATTAGTTAATAGTATAGTTATTAGAAATGAATAAACCAAATACACTGTTGTTATTCTTAAAATCACATGATCAAAATTCATACTTGATAAAAAATCAATTAAATTAAGAATAATGTAATTTATAAGCGATAGGAAAAAATTATTTGAAGTTATAACAACTAGAGTTGTGAAAAAAATTCTAGTTCTAGGAAGGTTTTGGGCAACCATAAAATTTAAAGTCTTATCTTCTCTTTTTTGATTAAAAAGAAAAATAGATGTTTTTAGTATATTAATAATTGTAATTACAGAAACATTTATCAAAACATAATAGTTAAAAATAATAACTTTAGTATCTGATGAATCTATAAATAAAAGAGCAAACGCTAAAGCTAGTGTAAAAAAAATTGAAATAAAAGACATTATTATTAGACTTTTATCCGAAAGAAGATTTTTTACTTGAAATTTGAAAACAATGTAGTTTGATATTTTTTTGTCGTACATTTTTACTTTATTAACTTGCTGCTATTACTGTTTTATTATTTCAAGTAGATGCGTTATCTAAACTGCCTGTAACTCTTATTTTGAAATAATCTATTTGGAAGGCAAAAACATATTGTCTTTTACCACTCGTAAAATTAGCATAACTTATTTTATTGTTATCTTTTTTCAATCCTCATGCAGCTCCATAACCTGAAGCAATCGAATAATAGAAATGACTTTGTCTAGAATCTCTCAATAAATTATTTCTAATTTCTGTTTGACTAGCTTTTGCTTTTAAGTTTATATTTTTATCTATTGAAGGTTGATTTCAAGCTGCAGCAGGTCAACTTCAAGAATTATAAACCGAACCTCTATGCATTGCTCCATAAAAACCACTGTATCTTCTATTGAAATCTATTTGATAGTATTTTTGAAATGCACCTATACCACAAGCTATATTTTTTATATACAGATCAATGTATCAATATCTTTCTTCAAAGCTATTTAATTTTTTAGGTGAATAACCTACTAATAAATCAAAGTCTGGTAAATCATGAATATAAGAACCATCAGAGAAACTTAACTTAATACCATCAACTTTAATTGAACCAAACTTAACTATTGAGTTGTGATCTATTTTTGATTCTTCCTTAGATAGTTTTCTTTGTTCATAAAAGTTACTGATAAAGTTTGTAAGCTGTTCTTCTTCAGATTTATTTGTACTAAGAATAAAATCTTCTAATTTATCTCACCCTTGTCCAGATTCATTCTCAAAAGCTTTTTGCATATCATATAAATAAATATAATCTAAATTATTTGATGTTATAGTTCCTTTTTTGAAATCATTTGGGTTTCTTCCTCCAGAATTTAAAGTAGTACCACCTCTAAAAGTGAAACTTCAATTAATTTTATCCACTATTTCTTTTTCAGCTTCAACAGGAGCATTTATTTCAGAAAAATATTTTGTCTTAATTAAGTTAGTTATAAATGAGCTGAAATTTTCATTTTCATTATAATGATTTAGAATCTCATTATCTAAATTTTGTAACTCAGTTTTATCAGTTTTTAAAGATGAGAAATAAATATTACTATACTCTGCACTTGTATATAAAACATCCTTTTGTATATTTTGCATCATACTGATAGATCCGTCATTAAAGGCTTTACTATCTGTTAATTGATAAGTAAATTTATTTTTTATATTAATAGAGTCAAATTCTCCATCATTTTTTTCATAATTTACTTTTATATTGTAATCAAATTGTACATTTGCTAAATATAGTCCATCATTAGTTTCTGTTTTATAGTTACTTTTTATTTTGGCATTATCAAAATCAATCATTGTTAACTCAAATATGGGTCCTTGCAGTTTTGATAAAATAATGTTGTATTCTTCTCTTTTAGCTAAACTATTAATCTTTTTCTCTAAAGTTTTAATATCAACCAAGTTATCAAAATCAGTTCTTAGATTTTGTTTATCTCTATCATTTAATTTACCATCTTGAACTTCTTGAACATAATCAATTGTAGATTTCTTTAAAAATTTATTTAAAGTTTGTTCTCCTTGAGCTTCAATTAAACCAGATAAATAACTTTGTCTCTCTAGAATATGAACTGTAATAATATCAGATACTTCTACTGTGAATTTCTTTACCACTTCTTCTCTGCTTAAAGGATCTGGTGGTTCAGTTACTTCTGGATCTCCGCCACCACCTTCATTTCCTCCTCCAGAGTCACTACCACAAGCAACTACAGTTGTAGTTAGTGATGCTGTTAAAGAAAGAATAGATAATATATTTAATATTTTTTTCATTTTACCTCCTTTTTTCCTAGAACACGATAATTATAAAAAAAAAAAAAAAAACCAAGAATTTGGGAAAGAAAATCAATATTAATAATTTTTTTCTTAAATAAAAGGATTTTATAAAAATACAAAAAAATCAGCACTTATGTGCTGATAGATAATTATTTTATTCTTGCATTATAATCTGGGTTGTTAGGGTTTTTTGATACGTGATTTTTTCAATAACTATCAAATAATTTACCTCAAGAACTTGGCATATAAACAATATTAGGGATTCTACCTATAGACCTTGAAGATTCTTTTCATCAAAGATTCATTTCATTTAATTCTTGATCAGTATCTAAATGCTTACCAAATATATTTAAAGTACCTGCAAA